>NZ_FQXM01000041.1 GCF_900129965.1 Clostridium grantii DSM 8605
CGAGGTAGGTTGCCCACGTGTTACTCACCCGTCTGCCGCTAATCTGTTCCCGAAGGAACTTCATCGCTCGACTTGCATGTGTTAAGCACGCCGCCAGCGTTCGTCCTGAGCCAGGATCAAACTCTCAATTTAAAAAGTTTAATCTGTTTACTCATTTACTTAAATTATTGACTGGCATTTTACATAGAATCCATCGTGAAACTTAATTTATACTTGTATCAAAATCTCCAATCATTTAGGAGTTTTGTAAATGTATAAATTCTAGTTGAACTGGAATCTATATTATCATTCTCTGTTTAATTTTCAATGATCAAGTTTTGTTTGTCACGGTTTGTTGCAGCGACATAAAATATAATATCACATTATAAAATGCATTCTTCTTAATAAAATCTATTCAAATGAATTTATCTCACTATTCCTATCTTATTTTATCTTTTTCTTCAAATTACGTATATTGACACACGTGGTATAGTTTATTTTGTTTTCTATAGTTTAATCTGCACTTCCATTAAATATTTCTTAATTTTATCTGATTTATATAATATTGCTTTATATATTTTTTTATCTTATAATTATTGTTAATAAACAAACAATATCTTTAAAGGAAGTGATTTATTTATGAAAAATAAACCCGATATTTTATTGTTAGCTCCAGGAATACTTGCTCCTGACTTTACTTTGCCTGGGTCTGATAACCAAAATCATACTTTAAGCCATTACAAAGGTAAAAATGTAGTTCTTTATTTTTATCCAAAAGATAATTCCGCTGGATGCAGCAAAGAAGCCGAATCCTTTAAAGACCATCATCCCAGTTTAAATAAATTAAACACAATTGTGCTGGGTATAAGCAAAGATTCTATGAAATCCCATCAAAAGTTTATAGATAAACTTCAATTACCTTTTGTTCTTTTATCAGATGAAGAGGAAACAGTGTGTAATTTGTATGATGTTATGAAAAATAAAAAGCTATACGGAAAAACTTCTCATGGAATAGAAAGAAGTACTTTTATCATTGATAAAGAAGGGATAATTAAGAAGATATATAGAAAAGTAAGAGTTAAAGAACACGTAGCAAATATAATTACTTTTTTAGACAAAAATAAATAAGCCTAATTTTAAAAAAAGTTGACAATCCACAGTGTACACTATCAATTGTCAACTTTGAAAAAATGCGATACTATTAGTAAGCATTTTTTCAAAGTTGTACTAAATAATATTATTATAAAAAGTGATTTGCTTTTAAAATGATTTTTCCGCCATATCATTTACAATCTCTTTATATTTAAGACCTCTCATTTCAAAGTTTACGAACTGATCAAAACTTGCACATGCAGGAGACAACGTTACTATATCTCCTTCTTCTGAGATTTCTCCAGCTTTTATTACTGCTTCATCTAAGTTTTCAACTACATATGTGTCTATTCTTCTTTCCTGAGTTTTTGATTCTTTTTCAAAAGCTTCTTTTATCTTTTCTTTTGTAGCTCCTAAAAGTATAAGTTTTTTTATATATGGATATCCACCTTCAGATAATGCCTCAAATGGAATCTTTTTATCGTATCCTCCTGCTATAAGAATAACCTGTTTTTCAAAAGCCTTAAGTCCTGCTATAGTTCTTGTAGGACTTGATGCAATTGAATCATTATAGTACTCTACTCCATTAATCTCAGCCACAAATTCCGACCTGTGTTCAACCCCTCTAAAATTTATAGCTACTTCTCTCATAGCATCAATACTAGCATCATCATATGTCATAGAAAAAGCTGCAAGTAGATTTTCTACGTTATGCATACCTTTTAACTTAACTTCTTTCTTTTCGCATACTTT
Organism: Clostridium grantii DSM 8605; assembly: GCF_900129965.1. Lineage (GTDB taxonomy): Bacteria > Bacillota > Clostridia > Clostridiales > Clostridiaceae > Clostridium_AF > Clostridium_AF grantii. Next base: position 1,825 of record NZ_FQXM01000041.1, read on the forward strand.
TTTACCATAAACATATAAATTATTATTTTCAAAATAAGATCCTTCTGCAATTTTTTCTTTTACACTGAACTTTCTCACATAACTACCTGTGTTCCTATCCATTACATCAGTTATTGCATTGTCTTTATTAAGAACTAGTAAGCTCCCTTTTGTCTGATATTTATAAATGTTCTCTTTAGCCTCTTTATATTCTCTCATATCTTTATGAACATCTAAATGATTTGGTGTAATATTTGTTATTAAAGCTGCATCAATAGGTTGCTTCATCGTCATCAATTGAAAACTAGATAATTCCAAAACTATTTTATCATTAATAGTCATCTCTTCTAGGTTTGAAAATAAAGGCGTTCCTATATTGCCACCTACCCAAGTTTTATAACCAGCTTCTTTTAGGATATTATAAATCATAGTTGTTGTAGTTGTCTTCCCATCGCTACCTGTTACCCCAAAAATCTTCCCTGGACAATACTTTACAAACTCCTCCATTTCAGAGGTTATATAAGTTCCTTCCTCTTTACATTTTAATAAAGCTGGATGATCTATTCTCATGGAAGGTGTTTTAAAAACTACTTGGAACCCTGTAAGTTTTTCAAGATAATTCTCTCCTAAAACAAGTTTTACTCCAAGCGCTTTAAATTCTTCTCCAATAGTTCCTAATTCTTCTTCATTTTTTTTATCAAAAGCTGAAACTGTTGCCCCTAAATCCACCAAAGATCTAATTAAAGGTATGTTACTTACTCCTATACCAACAACTGCTGTACTTTTACCATTTATAAAACGCTTAAATTCATCAAATTTAATACCCATATCACTACCTCCATAGGTTTTATATATTATTAATTATTGCCATCTTTTATTAATTATAGCACTAGAAAAGATCAATAACTATTATTATATTTTACTATAAAAAAACCTAAAGGTTTATATCAACCTTTAGGTTTTCAATTAAAATTTTATTTTTTCATTTAAGAAAGCTTCTAGTTCATCTATTCTTAATCTTTTTTGTTCCATTGTATCTCTATCTCTTACTGTAACTGCATTATCTTCTAAAGTATCAAAATCTACAGTTATGCAGTAAGGCGTTCCAATTTCATCTTCTCTTCTATATCTTTTACCAATACTTCCTGCTTCATCATAATCAATGTTGAACTTTTCACTTAATTCCTCATACACTTCAAGTGCTTTATCTTTTAATTTCTTAGATAATGGAAGTATAGCTGCTTTAAATGGTGCTAATGCTGGGTGTAAATGTAGTACATTTCTGCTATCTCCATTTTCTAATACTTCTTCATCATATGCATCAGCTAAGAAAGCAAGTGTAACTCTGTCTGCTCCCAATGATGGTTCTATACAATAAGGAACATATTTTTCATTAGTTATTGGGTCTAGATAGTTCATATCTTCTCCTGAATGAGTCATATGTTGTTTTAAATCATAGTCTGTTCTATCAGCGATTCCCCATAATTCACCCCAGCCAAATGGGAATAAGAATTCAATATCACATGTAGCATTAGAATAAAAAGATAGTTCATCTGCTGAGTGATCTCTTTTTCTTAAATTTTCTTCGCTCATTCCTAAATCTAATAAGAATTTCCAGCAGTAGTCTTTCCAATAATTATACCACTCAATATCCGTTCCTGGTTTACAAAAGAATTCTAATTCCATTTGTTCAAATTCTCTTGTTCTAAAAGTAAAGTTACCTGGTGTAATCTCATTTCTAAAAGATTTACCTATTTGTCCTATACCAAAAGGAACTTTTTTTCTAGATGAACGTTGAACATTTTTAAAGTTAACAAATATTCCTTGTGCTGTTTCTGGTCTTAAATATATTTCAGCAGCTGAATCTTCTGTAACTCCTTGGAAAGTTTTAAACATAAGATTAAATCTTCTGATATTTGTATAATTCATTTTTCCACATTTAGGACATACAATATTATTTTTTTCAATGTACTCCATAAGCTCTTCATTTGTCCAACCATCTGCTGATTCTGTATCTCTTCCATTTTCATGCAAATGATCTTCAACTAATTTATCTGCTCTAAATCTAGCTTTGCACTCTTTGCAATCCATCAGTGGATCTGAAAATCCTCCAATATGTCCTGATGCTACCCATACTTGAGTATTCATTAATATCCCACAGTCTACTCCCACATTATATGGACTTTGTTGAACAAATTTTTTCCACCAAGCTTTTTTTACATTATTTTTAAATTCGACCCCTAAAGGACCATAATCCCATGAGTTTGCTAGCCCTCCATATATTTCTGATCCTTGGAATATAAATCCTCTATTCTTACAAAGTGCTACTATCTTATCCATTGACTTTTCCACTGCCATAAAATTACCTCCTTTTATTATTTACCTCAATTCATTAAAAAAGTTGAAAAAACCATATAAAAAAAAGACCTATCAACCAAAGGGACGAATAAAATCCGCGGTTCCACCCTTCTTGGCTACAGCCCTACTTTAAAAGAATATTGTACTCAAAAGCGCCCTTCACAAAAGAACTTTGATTGTTTTCACCAAACACAATCTCTCTAAAAAAGAATCTTCTATTACTCTTCTTCATCAATGTACATTAAGTATTAAATTGTTCCTTACTTGTATTCTACCAAACAACAAATCATTGTCAAGAATTTTTCAAAAAATAAAAATGGCTCCGTGGAGAGGACTCGAACCTCCAACCTATCGGTTAACAGCCGAGTGCTCCACCATTGAGCTACCACGGAACATTTTTGCTACAAGAATTATTATATCAGGTATTAATAAAAAAGCAATAGTTTTTTCACAATTTTTTATATTTTTTTACGATTCTTTATCAACATACTTAAAAAAGCCCGCAAACATTGCGAGCTTTATACTTATTATTTTAATGGCTTCATTGTTGGGAACAATAGTACATCCCTAATAGAACTAGAATCCGTTAAGAACATTACAAGCCTATCAATGCCTATTCCTAATCCACCAGTTGGAGGCATTCCTATTTCTAAAGCATTTATGAAGTCATCATCCATCATATAAGCTTCATCATCACCTAATTCTCTTTCTCTTAATTGTTGTAAGAATCTATCCTTTTGTACAATAGGATCATTTAATTCAGAATAAGCATTACATAGTTCTCTTCCATATACAAATCCTTCAAATCTTTCAGTTAACTCATCATTTCCTCTTTTCTTTTTAGTTAAAGGAGATATCTCAACTGGATAATCTGTAATAAATGTAGGTTGGATAAGTTTATCTTCAACAAACTCTTCAAAGAACACATTTAATAAATCGCCTTTAGTGCAATCTTTTAATTCTTTCTTAGTTTTAATATTTTTCTCTTTTGCAATATTTCTTGCTTCTTCATCTGATTTAAATTGACTAAAATCAACACCTGCGTATTCTTTAACCGCATCAGTCATAGTAATTCTTTTCCATGGAGGCATAAAGTCAATTTCTGTTCCCTCATATGTTACTTTTGTAGTACCTAGTACTTTTTCACATATGTATGCAATCATGTTTTCAGTTATTTCCATCATATCATTATAATCAGCATAAGCTTCATAAAGTTCCATTACAGTGAACTCTGGATTATGTCTTACATCCATTCCTTCATTTCTAAAATTTCTTCCAATTTCATAAACTTTTTCAAAACCGCCTACGATTAATCTTTTAAGATACAATTCAGTAGCAATTCTTAAAAACATATCTATATCTAACGCATTATGATGAGTATTAAAAGGTCTTGCAGCTGCACCACCAGCAATTGGTGATAATATAGGAGTTTCCACTTCAATAAATTCTTTATTGTCCAAAAACTCTCTCATATATCTTATTATAGCCGTTCTTTTTAAGAATACATCTTTTACATCCCTACTCATAATTAAATCTACATATCTTTGTCTATATCTTAAATCTGGATCCTTTAAACCATGGAATTTTTCTGGTAGTGGTCTTAAAGATTTAGCCAAAAGTTCGAAATCTTGTATTTGCAAAGTTACCTCTCCAGTTTTTGTTTTAAAAACTGTACCTGTAATAGAAACAAAATCACCAATATCAAAAGTCTTATATTCCTTGATTTTTTCTTCTCCAACGATATCTATTTTAATATATAATTGAATTTTACCATATCTATCATGCACATCAGAAAAACCGGCTTTTCCATGAACTCTCTTAGACATCATCCTTCCAGCGACTTTAACTTCTTTGCCTTCAAGTTCATCATAGTTTTCATTTATTTCTTTAGAATTATGTGTACGTTCAACCTTATATACATCAAAAGGATCTTTTCCTTCTTCTTGCAGTCTAGATAATTTTTCTCTTCTTTCCTTTATTAAAACATTGTATTCTTCTTCTGCCTTAGCAGCAAGTCGAAGTTCTTTAATTTCTTCTTTAGTTAATTGCTTTTCTTCCATAAAAATTTACCTCCATTTTTTATAGGATTCTGTTTTCCTTGAGCTTAACACTCATCTATTCCAAAATTCCTTCTATTATCTATGCATATCCAAAATCTCGAATTTATTTGTTCCTTTTGGAATATGTACTTCTACAATATCTCCAACCTTTTTACCTATTAAAGCTTCTCCTACTGGTGATTCGTTTGATATTTTATATTCCACTGGATCCGCTTCAGCAGAACCAACAATGTGGAATTCAATTTCTTCATCGAATTCATAATCCTTAACTTTTACAAAAGCACCTATAGTAACTACATCTTTAGGCAATTCATTTTCATCTAAAATTTCTGCATTATTTAATTTGTTTTCTAATAAAGCAATTCTTCCTTCTACAAACGCTTGATCATTTTTGGCTTCATCATACTCAGAGTTTTCACTCAAATCTCCATAAGATAATGCAACCTTAATCTTTTCAGTAATTTCTTTACGCTTAACTGATCTTAAGTATTCTAATTCATCTTCAAGTTTTCTTAAACCTTCTCTAGTCAATATGTAGCTTTTACCTATACTCATTTAGAAACTCCCCTTTGAATAAATTTATGTAAATTATTTTTATTTTACTAATTTTATGTAATTATAGACCACTTAAATATTTAAGTCAATATGATTATCTTATATTGACTTTGTCCTATCCTTCTAATTATTTTATAATTTTATTGTATAATCATTAAATTTAATAGCTTCAATATAAATTTTATTAGAATCTAAAACTTCTTCAATATTATCCCCTTTAAGCAGCTTTAGCAATACTCCTAACATTTCCGGTTCCAATGTATTGATATTAGCCCATTGTGATTTATAGCTAATATTGTTAATAGCAATATTATTATAAATTTGTGGAGAAATACTATTATCCAAATACCATATAGGAGTAGTTATATTATTTAAAAGTGGTGAACATGTTATAATAAAATCTGCTTTATTTGCACTTTTTAAAACATCATTTATTATTATTGTTGATATTCCAAATCTATTAATTAAATCTTCATATATCTTCTCACCTTTTGTGTTATACTTTGGAAAGCACAAAATCAAATATCTGCACCTCTGTGCCAATTGATATATGATACTTTTATTTATTTCTAATTCTGCATTATTTATAATTATGCAGGCTTCATTTAACTTCTTTTTTTGAAGTCTTAAAATAGTGGATACACTTTCCGTTACACTAAAAGCCAAAACTTTTTTTTGTAATTCTGTATAATAGTTATAATCATACATCCTATAGAATTGAGGTGATAAGCAATAATCTTTATTTTTTTTTATTACTCTCTCTGAATTTCTTTTGTAAGCATCCTTATGTAAATTGCTTGAAATTTTATACTCTTTGATTATCAAGTCAAGGTTTTCCACATAAATTTCCCCATTATAATTAAAAGAAAATCTATCTTTAACTTTTGTAAGTAAAGAATCTTCACAATAAGTTTTATTAAAACTACCTGAATATTTAACAACCTTATGCATATTTTTTCCTTAAAAAGTATTATACATTATTTTATTACTATTGTTTATAATTTATAATGATTTTTAAAATAAACTTTAATAAATATTATTTTAAGTTTGTAATTGTTCTTTGTACTCTTGCAACATATTCAAAACATTCAAACTACTTGGTTCTGTATTAATAATATTTTTAAGGTTTGTGCAATTAGGTATCCCTTTAATATACCATGAAATATGCTTTCTCATTTCTTTAATTGCTTTGTGTTCTTCTAAATATATTAAAGCTTTATTGTAATGTTCAATGCATGTATCTATTCTTTCTACATAAGTGGGCAATTGTATTTCTTCGCCATTAATTGAATTTGCTATTTCCTTGAAAATCCAAGGATTACCCATAACCCCTCTTGCAACCATAACCCCATCGCATTTAGTCTCTAGCATCATTTTTGTAGCATCTTCCCCATAAAAAATATCACCATTTCCTATAACGGGAATAGAAACACTTTCTTTAACTTTCCGAATTATATCCCAATCTGCCTTACCTTCATACATCTGTTCTCTTGTTCTTCCATGAACAGTTATAGCATCAGCGCCTGCTGCTTCTAAATATTTTGCAAATTCCACTGCATTGATATTATCCTTATCATATCCTTTTCTAAACTTAACAGTGACTGGTTTGTTTGAAGCTTTTTTAACTTCCTTTACAATATCATAGGCAAGTTTTGGATTTTTCATCAAAGCAGATCCTTCACCGTTTTTCACAATTTTATTAGCTGGACATCCCATATTAATATCAATTAAACATATATCCTGATTTTCATTAAAATAATCACATGTACTTGCCATTATTTTTGGGTCCTGTCCAAATATTTGTATCCCTATAGGTTTTTCCTTATTGGATATTTCCATAAGAGCTTTAGTATTTTCACTATTATAATATAAACCCTTCGAGCTTACCATTTCTGTATAAACTAATCCACAACCCATTTCTACACAAATTTCTCTAAAGGCTATATCCGTAACACCTGCCATAGGCGCTAGAAAAACATTATTATCAAATGTCAAATTACCTATCTTCATTTAAATCAACTTTCCTTTTTATTTATTCTTATCATATATTATTTTCAACCCTGTTAAAGTTAAATTCCTATTTATTTCATTAATTGTATCCGATTCATCTGCTATCATAGAAGCCAATCCGCCTGTTGCTACTACATAAGGTTCTTCTTCTCCTAGGTCCATCATTTCATTTTTCATTTTATTTACAATATAATCCACTTGTCCTATATATCCATACACAATTCCTGCTTGCATGCTAGTGATAGTATTTTTACATATAACTGTTGGTGGCATTATCAATTCTATCCTCGGAAGTTTTGCTGCTTTTTCAACTAAAGCATCTGAAGAAATTTTTAATCCTGGACAAATTGCCCCACCTAAATAATTTCCTTTTTTCGTTATGGCACAAAAGGTTGTTGCCGTTCCAAAATCTATTATAATCAAAGATTTTTTATAAATTTCATGAGCTGCAACAGCATTTACTATCCTATCCGCGCCTACTGATTTAGGATTATCATATTTAATGTTGATACCAGTTTTAACACCTGGCCCAACAACTATAGGCTTTATGTCAAAATACTTTCTTACCATATGTTCCACTGAGTACATTATATTAGGTACAACTGAAGATATTATTACTCCATCTATATCTTTTACGTCAATACCATTCATGGCAAACAAATTTAACACTTGTATACCATATTCATCTGCAGTTCTATTTGGATCTGTTCCTATTCTCCATTGTACTAATAAATTATCTTCATCAAAAATTCCTAATACTATATTAGTATTACCCGCATCCAGTACAAAAATCACATTAATACACCCCTTAAAAAATACAAGAGCAGTTTTCACCGCTCTTTGATAAAGTTCCTTCAGTATACCAATTTAATTTTAACAATAACATTTCATTTGTCAAGTAGCTTTTAAAATAAACCTACTATTGTTCCTTCTTTGTTTATATCCATTCTATTTGCTGCCGGTACTTTAGGTAACCCTGGCATAGTCATAACATCACCTGTTAATACAACTATAAATCCAGCACCACTTGATACTTTAACTTCTCTTACTGTAACTTTAAATCCACTTGGTTTACCAAGTAACGTAGGATTATCAGATAAAGAATATTGAGTTTTAGCTATACAAATAGGCATTTTATCTAATCCAATCTTTTCTATTTCCTCAATTTGTTTTTCAGCATTTTTTGTGAATACAACGCCATCTCCACCATATATTTCTCTTGTAACAATTTCTATTTTATCTTTTATAGTTTCATTTTCACTATATAAGCATTTAAAGTCACTATCACCTTTTTCAACTATATCAACAATTTTTTTAGCTAATTCAATTCCACCATTACCGCCTTTTTCCCACACCTCAGTAAGTGCAACTTCTACACCCTGTTTCATGCAAAAGTCTTCAATGAATTTCACTTCTTCATCAGAATCAGTTATAAATTTATTTATAGCCACCACTACACCAACATTATATTTCTTTATGTTTTCAATTTGTTTTTCTAAGTTTTCTATACCCTTTGATAGATATTCTACATTAGGTGTTGTCAGTTCATCTCTAGATGACCCTCCATGATGCTTCAATGCCCTTATTGTAGCTACAATAACTACACATTCAGGTTTTAAATCACCATATCTACATTTGATATCCAAGAATTTTTCTGCTCCCAAATCAGCACCAAATCCCGCTTCTGTAATAACATAATCGCCTAATTTCATAGCCATTTTTGTTGCTAATATACTATTGCATCCGTGAGCTATATTTGCAAAAGGCCCTCCATGAATGATAGCTGGTGTATTTTCTAATGTTTGAACCAAATTAGGCTTAACTGCATCTTTCATTAATAATGCCATAGCCCCTTGAACATCTAAGTCTCTACAATACACAGGCTCATTATCTAAATTGTAGGCAACTAAAATATTACCCATTCTATTTTTTAAATCCATCAAATCCGTAGCTAAACATAATATAGCCATGATTTCTGAGGCTACAGTTATCATAAATCCATCTTGTCTAACAAAACCATTAATTTTCCCACCCATACCCACAACAATGTCTCTCAAAGCTCTATCATTCATATCCAAAACTCTTTTGAACATAATTCTCCTAGAATCAATTTTCAATGAATTTCCTTGATGAATATGATTATCTATAGCAGCTGATAATAAATTGTTTGCACAGGTTATAGCATGCATATCTCCAGTAAAATGTAAATTTATATCTTCCATTGGAATAACTTGTGAGTGTCCACCTCCAGCTGCTCCTCCCTTTATTCCAAATACAGGACCTAAAGAAGGCTCTCTCAAAGCTATAACTGTTTTCTTCCCAATGTTCCATAATGCTTGCCCTAGTCCTACTGTCACAGTAGACTTGCCTTCTCCTGCCGGAGTAGGATTTATAGCTGTAACTAATACTAATTTACCGTCTTTTTCTGCTTTTTTCTTTTCTAATACATCCAATGAAATTTTACATTTATATTTACCATATAACTCAATGTCACCCTCCCCTAAACCTATCTTTTCCGCAATGTTTACTATAGGTTCCATTTTTGAACTTTGAGCAATTTCAATATCTGTTTTCATTTAATTAATGCACCCCTTTTTTTTAATTTATACTATATTCATTGCACTTTCCACTTTTAGTATACACTATTTTACATTTTCCATGAATTTTTCAGTATCTATAATATACCTAATATGCTTTCCTTCACCTATCTTACCTTTCTCATCAAATGCTTCAACTTTAAATAATAGTTTTTTACCCTTTACTTCAGTCAACTCCGAAAAACACTTTACTTTCACTCCTACAGGCGTAGCTTTAATATGCTTTATATTGATTTCAATACCCACCGTTGCCTCACCCTTAGCTAAGCACTCAGCAATGCTAGCTTGAGCAGTGTTTTCCATCAAAGCTATCATAGATGGCGTAGCAAAAACTTCTACCGTCCCTGAACCTACATTAGCTGCTGTGTCTTTAACTTCTACCATAATTTCTTGTTGCCCTTTTATTCCTTCTTTTAATTGCAACCTCATAAAAACACCCCCTATTAATTTTTCATTTCTAAAACCCACTATCATTTTACCTAATTTCTTTTATGAATTACAAGAGTAATAATTAATTCTTCAATATTTTCTTACAAAAAAAAACAAAAGGGGTGTTTCCACCCCTAAATATAACATTAATTCTTACTATCTAATCACATTCCTTATTATACTTCCACACTCTTTTTTCCAACTATTTCGTAGAAATCTACTGCAGTAAGTTTTTCTTTTTCTAACAAAGCTTGAGCAACAGCATGTAATTTATCATTATGTTCAACTAAGATGCTTTCAGCTTTTTTGTACGCTTCATCAATTAAAGCTTTTACTTCGCTGTCAATCATCGATGCAACTTCTTCACTATAATTCTTGCTTTTCCCAAGTTCTCTTCCAATAAATACTTCATTATGGTCACTTCCATATGCTATCGTTCCTACTTTTTCACTCATTCCATATTCCATAATCATTTTTCTTGCTATAGCTGTAACTCTCTGTATATCATTTGATGCTCCTGTACTGATATCACCAAGTATTAATCTTTCAGCTACTCTTCCTCCTAAAAGACCTACCATTTCATCTTTTAGCTTTGATAATGACATATATGCTTTATCTTTTTCAGGTAAATGCATAGTATAACCACCAGCCATTCCTCTAGGAATTATGCTTATTTCGTGAACTGGATCTGAATGAGGTGAAAATCTCATTACAATAGCGTGCCCTGCTTCATGGTATGCAGTAAGTTTTTTATCTTCGTCATCTACAACCCTGCTTTTCTTTTCAGGTCCAGCAATAACTCTTGTCACTGCCTCTTCAAGCTCTTCCATACCAATTTCAGTTTTTTCTCTTCTAACAGTTAACAATGCCGCTTCATTCATTAAGTTTTCTAAATCAGCTCCTGTAAATCCTGGAGTTTGCTTAGCTAAAATATCTAATTTAACCGCATCTGATAGTCTTTTATTTTTTATGTGAACTTTTAAAATTTCTTCTCTACCTTTAACATCTGGTGCACCAACTAAAATTTGTCTATCAAATCTACCTGGTCTTAATAAAGCTCTATCCAAAATGTCAGGTCTATTAGTTGCAGCAACCAATATTATTCCTTCATTTATACCGAATCCATCCATTTCAACCAACAATTGATTTAATGTTTGTTCTCTTTCATCATGGCCACCGCCAAGTCCTGCTCCTCTTTGTCTACCAACCGCATCTATTTCATCAATAAAGATTATACATGGGGAATTTTTTTTAGCTTGTTCAAACAAATCTCTAACTCTCGATGCCCCAACACCTACAAACATCTCAACAAAATCTGATCCTGATATACTAAAGAAAGGTACTCCTGCTTCACCTGAAACTGCCTTTGCAAGTAAAGTTTTACCCGTTCCTGGAGGACCTACTAATAAAATCCCCTTAGGTATTCTTGCTCCCATTTCTAAATATCTTTTAGGTTGTTTTAAGAAATCTACGATTTCTTCTAATTCTGCTTTTTCTTCATCAGCGCCAGCTACATCTTTAAATGTAACCTTTTGTTTATCTGGTGTAGCCATTTTAGCTCTACTTTTACCAAAATTCATAACTCCTCTGTTTCCGCCGCCGCCACCTTGTGACTGTTGCATAAACATAAACCAAAAAGCAACTAACATAATTATTAAAATAACCGTTGGTAATGCACTTATCCAAATAGGCCAAGTTGTTGGTTTTTCCCAACTAACTTTAACTGTATCTACAGGATGTTCTTCTATTATCAACTTAGATATTACGCTTTCTGGCGCAACAACTTCAAATTTAGTATCATCTACTAAAGAGCCTATTGCCGTTCTAGCATCATCTTGTATTTCTATCTCTTTAACTTTTCCTTCTACCCAATTAACTTTAAATTCATTAAAATTCATATTGTTGCTACTACTTGTGCTATCAGTTAAAACTATAGCCGCCAATACAAACATAATTAAAACAACTATCCATATAGTTGCACTAGAAATTTTTTTCATTATATGCCCCCCTCGCTCTGCAATCCTTATAAAATTTTAACATATGATTTTTCTCTTTACAAGAATATATATTATTTGTTAACATAAATTTCTTCTTTTAACACACCAACATAAGGTAAATTTCTATATCTTTCAGCATAGTCCAGTCCATATCCTACCAAAAAATAATTTGGTACTTTAAATCCAAGATATTTTACTTCTGTATTTGCTTCTCTTCTATCTGGTTTATCAAGAAGACACGCGATTTCTACACTATTAGGATTTCTAGATTTCAAATAATTTACTAAATATTTGAGTGTATAACCAGAATCAATTATATCCTCAATAATCAAAACTTCTTTTCCTTTGATTTCATGGTCTAAATCTTTTAAAATCCTAACTACACCAGATGTTTCTGTAGAATCTCCATAACTTGAAACTGCCATAAAATCCATGTTGCAATGAATACTGATTTTTTTTAATAAATCAGCCATAAAAGGAACTGAACCCTTTAAAATACCTATAAGTAATAATTCTTTTCCTTCATAATCTCTACTGATTTGCTTTCCCATTTCCTCAACTCTATCGTTAATCTGCTTTTCCGTAAATAACACTTCTTTAATATCATTGTGCATCATTTTTCCTCACTTTCTATTTTAATTTGGAGAATATCTTTTGTTTTATCATTAACTTTAAATTTTTCACTAATCCCATATCCAACAATCCATGCTATTTCTTTATCAAAACATATCATAGGCACTTCATCTCTTTTATTTTTAGGGATTTTTAAATCCATAAAGTAGTCTTTGATTTTTTTGCTTCCCTTCATACCAAGCGGGGAAAACCTATCTCCATTTTTCCTATACCTTAGTATTATATCATTATTTATCAAATCATAATCAAAATATTTTATGAATTTATTGTTTTTATTAATTTTTCTTGCATCATCGTTCTTCAGTATCTTTAAGCTGATATTGAAATTTTCTTTTTCTATTTTAGTTATTCCTTCTATCAAAAGTTTATATTCTTCATTGGGATAACTTATAATATCACTTTCATCTATGTATTGTTTTATACATACATCTTTGTAATTATTAAAAATTTTTATTCCATCTGGTAGATTCAGTTCTTTTCCTGTTGAATTCTTTTGTAAACTTATTATACCTTCTATATGTTTTTTTTCTACATTAGTTAAATCGCCTTTAATACTTTTAATAGCCATTCTTATAATTCTGTTTAAAATTGCCGGATGCTCCTGAAATGCTTTTTCACAAATAACTCCATTGTTATACTCAACTGAAAAGTAATCCTTAAATTTTTTTTCTGCGCAAAGTTCTAAATAATCATTATCAATTTTTACCGTTTCTGAAAATCTATTAAGAGTATTAACAATATCATGATTAAAATTCTCTTTTATGTATGGTATTAATTCTAATCTTATTTTATTTCTAGAATAAATATTTTCATAATTACTTTTATCTATTCTTGGATTAAGATTATTTGTTAAACAATAATTTTCAATTTCAGTTCTCAGCAAATGAATCATAGGTCTCACATACCTCTCTTCTCTTACTGGTTTAATCCCTATTATTCCTTCTAAGCCACACCCTCTTATTAATCTCATAAGAATAGTTTCTGCTTGATCATTTGCATGATGTGCCAAGGCTATTTTATTTGCACTTAGCTCCTCTAATAATTGTTCAAAATATTGGTATCTAACTTCTCTTCCTGCCATTTCCGAAGAAATTCCTAAATGTTTTGAGACTTCTTCTATATCTATTTTTTTGACATACAAAGGAATATTATGGTTTTCACAAAACACACGCACAAATCGCTCATCTTCCTCAGAGTCTTCTCCTCTTAAACAATGATTAATATGTGCAGCAACTAAATTTATTTGCAAACTATCTTTCAATTGATAAAGCACATGCAGTAACGCTAAAGAGTCTGGCCCGCCAGATAAACCCACAATAATCAAATCATTTTTTTCAAACATACTATAGTTTATTATAGTTTTTTTTAATTTTTCAATCAAATCAACACTTCCTAAATAAAATTTAGCATAAAACCTATTATATTTTAACATATATACCTTAGTTATTATAGCTTAATTTTGAATATCAAGTCAATTTAACTAAGGAAAAAGCTTTATTCTCTTAAAATTCAAATAGAATAAAGCTTTTAGTTTAATATAAGTCATATACCTTTGATACAATAACAGTCATATCGTCCTTAGCGTATCCTCCACTTAATTTTTTTGCATTTTTAATTATTTCTTCTGCCAAATCTCTAGGTTTATTTAAATTACAATACTTCAAATAATCAACAACCCAATCAAATCTTCCTGTATGCTTACTATCATAATCTAAAACCCCATCTGTCACCATAACTATTATATCCCCATTGTTTATTTCAGTGTTATATGTATCAACATCTGGCTTATCCAAAATACCTATGGGAAGTGTTTTAGATTGAATAACTTTTATATCATTTCCTGACTTGATAAAACTTGCAACAGCTCCAACTTTAGCAAAATTTATTTTACCTGTATATAAATTTAAATCCATCAAATCAACTGTAGAAAATTTTTCATCCTCTGAGAATTTTAAACTCATTACTGCATTCACCGTGTTAAGTACATTGTCTTTTTTAAATCCTGATTTAATCATAGTTTTCATTAAATCTATAGTTGCTTTACTTTCTCTATTAGCCTCTGAGCCAGCACCCATTCCATCACTTATCATACATACATATGAATCTGATTGCATCTTTCCATAGCTGTAACAATCTCCATTAAACTTATTACCTTTTTTACACTCTGCAATAGCATGAGTAGCTACATAATATTTAGGGGTTTCTTCAAAAATAACATTACATATTCTTGAATCTAAATTTACATTACAGCAATCATTTCTTATACACATAGATCTTTTTAAAACTTCATTTAAAAGTGGTATAACCTTCTTAACACACATTTGTGTTCCCGCACAGGATTGTAAATCAGCATAAACTACAATTCTATTATTTTTATCATTCAAGCAATACACATCATAAAATTTAATTCCTTTATGCTCTAATACTTTTCTTATTTTCTTTTCTTCTTCATAATTAATATCTACATCATCATCAAATTCTTCTGTCAACTCTTTTATTGAATAGGACATTCTTTTTATATGATTGGATAATAAATCTCTAGATTCACTTATCCTTCTCCTACTCATTTCATTTATTATATGGTTATTAACGATTTCTTCAACATTTTTCATTAAAGAAGTTCTTTTTATACATTTTCTTTCAATTTCATAAGGAACTATACCTTTTCTATTTTCCTCATAATTTTCAATAAGTTCACCAAAGGCTTCATAGGTAAAATAGTTCTCCCTTTTCCAACAAATAGATGCCATGTCGCAATTGCTACAAACTCTATCTGCTAATTTTTCTACTAAAGAGTTACTTTTATTCTTCATGGATAACTTATCATTTTCTGCTAGATCATATAAAACCTCTGATAGATTACTTAAAATATCCGAATAATCAAAAATTCTTGTTACCAATTGTGCTTTTACTTTTTTTATATAATCCTTATTTAAATACTGTTGTTTTTTTTCCCAATCCAACTCTAAAATTATTCCTGAAAATACTTTGCTTGGTAATAAAAAAAATATACTTAAAGGAGCTACTATTTCTATAAAATTAAATTCCACACTCAAGTTAGCATAGATCTTTAATATTAAAAATATAATCAAACAGCTAGTTCCACTTATCCACTTACCTGTTTCTTTGAATAAACCTACAATAAGGCCACAAGTCCCAAATACACTTATATAAATCAATATATTGTTTGAAGACATTCCAATTATCGCCCCTAAAGAAATTCCCGCTGCTGCACCTATTGAACTACCATTAACATAAGCAATTATCAAAATAAACAAGAAACCTAGTATGTTTTTTAATGATAGTCCGTATATATCAATACCCCATGTGCCTGATATAACCAAAGACATCAATATACACATACTCAAAATTTCTTCACTATTAAATAAATGCTTACATTTTATACTTTTAAAAGATTCAATTGACTTACTCATAATAAAGTACAAAGGAATAATACACATAATTTGCATAAAAGCATTAAAGAAACAAACATCCAAAGCATATCCACTAAATAAAATTTCCAATATTATTATTTCTACAAAAATACTCACTAATATGATTTGTACTATAGTTTGTTTCTTCAAGTTTTTAATAATGTATTGAATAGCAACCACTGTAAAAAGAACTATAAAGTATTCATAACAATTCCAAATTTTATTCAAAAGAAATATATATCCAATTAAGCTTCCCAAAGCAGTAGGTAATAACAATTTTTCATTTTTATAAAAACTCATAACCAACACAAAACTTATTCCAAAAGGCGCTATTGTTTGATTTACATTTAGCAATAATACTCTACTAACAAAAAAAGCTATACTAAAATATAATGCCATTTGTGAAATTTTATTCCTATCCTCTTTATTTTCAATACTTTTTTCTTTATTTTTATTACCTATTCTATTGTAAGTTGATACTCCAACACCATATTGCACAATAAACACCCCCAAAGTTATAACTAACAGTTTAAATTATAACAAAGCTAACTGGTATATATTGTCATTTATTCTGACATATGAAAAAAATCGTAAGACAACACCTTTTACTTTTAATTAAATTATTACTTTTAACGCTTTTTTTCCTTTCTCTTTTTACTCAATATTTCTTTTAATAATTTGAATTAATAGAACAATTGAGAAGTAACCTAGTTTTTATATTTATTTTTTTGTCATACTGTTTTTATCATTTTTCTTCAACATGAGTATCATATTTTTATATATACAATGTTTTTTAAAAAAACTTATTTTATAACAAAGCTAACCCGCAAAATAAAATATTTATACAACATCATTTTATCTTGTCTTAATTTATATATGTTTCTTTCAATATCTTAATCTTTCTTTTGCCCAAAAAATAAAAACACTCATATAAAATGAGTGTCTTCTATGGTAGCGGAAATAGGACTTGAACCTACGACCCACCGGGTATGAACCGATTGCTCTAGCCAGCTGAGCTATTCCGCCAAAATGTGTGATACTAATAGTATATTAAGTTAATGGTTGCGGAGACAGGACTCGAACCTGTGACCTTCGGGTTATGAGCCCGACGAGCTGCCAACTGCTCCACCCCGCGTTATTATAAATACTTTATTAAGTTAATGG
>NZ_FQXM01000005.1 GCF_900129965.1 Clostridium grantii DSM 8605
CCTTATTTCTGTTTTGGTCATGGTCTAAGTTATACCACATTTTCCTATAGCAATCTTAAATTATCTAGTGAGAACATTAAAATTGGTGAGTCGGTAGAAGTTAGTATTGATGTAACTAATACAGGTACACGTTTAGGCGATGAAGTTGTACAGATGTATATAAAAGATAAGGTAGGGAGTACCACGAGACCGTCTAAAGAATTAAAAGGATTTAAAAGAATTGTGCTTAGTCCAAATCAAACTGAAACTGTTAAGTTCAACATAACACCTGAAGCTCTTTCATTTACTGGATTAGATTATAAAACTATAATCGAAGCAGGGGAATTTGAGGTTATGGTTGGAACTAGTAGTGAAAAGTATTCAACTGTTTTATTAACAGTCAATAATTAATATTAAGGCAAGTTAAAATAAATTGATTAAGTGCAATCAAGATATGGATAAGTTTATTATGTGCATATTTATGTTTATTTTATTTATTTAATAAAGAATATATTTATACTACAATATATCTTAGAAGATAAAGAAATTAATGTATTTCATAAGAAAGAAGGGAATATGGAAATGAATAAACCTAATATTCTACACATTTTTGTGGATCAACAACGATTTGATACTATTGGGGCATTAAACAACCCCATTATTAAAACACCAAATATAAATAGGTTGGTAAAAACTGGTGTAGCTTTTACAAATGCTTATGCTCCTTCGCCGGTATGTGTTGCTGCACGTTGTTCCATGATCCATGGTCAATACCCTGCAAATACAGGATGCTTTGAGAATGACTTGATGCCTTTAGACAATAGACAAACCCTTATGGATGTATTGACAAAAGGAGGCTACAGAACTCATGGTATAGGAAAGTGCCATTTTACACCTGATGCTCTTGCATTAAAAGGATTCCAAACAAGAGAAGTACAGGAAGAATTAGGTGTAGAGTCAGTTGAAAACTACCCTTATATGGAATATTTACAGGAAAAAGGATATAAACATTTATGCGAACCTAATGGAGTAAGAGGAGAAATGTACTATATTCCTCAACCTTCACAATTGCCACCAGAAGATCATCCATCACAATGGATAGGGGACAGGACAGTAGATTTTATAAAGGAAAATGGTGATAACAATGAGCCGTGGTATCTTTTCTCCAGTTTTATTCATCCTCATCCACCTTTTGCACCACCAAATCCTTGGCACAAGCTATATAGACCATCTCAAATGCCACTTCCGAATATTCCGGATGAATTTGAATCATTGCATACATTTGTTAACAAGTGTCAAAATCGTTATAAATATAGAGACAATGGCTTTGATAAGAATTTGATACGAACTATGAAAGCTTACTATTATGCATGTATTTCTTTTGTGGATTATCAGATTGGAAGAATACTTGATGAGCTTGAGAAAACGGGAAACAAAAATAACACTATGATTATTTTCACAGCTGACCATGGAGAGCATCTTGGTGACTATAGATGTGTTGGAAAGCGTTCCATGCATGATTCCTGCGCTAGAATTCCACTTATTATTAAACAACCGGGAAAATTTGATGGAGGAGTTATCTGTGAAGAAGCTGCTAGTCTTGTTGACCTTGCACCTACAATTCTTGGGGCTGCAGAGCTAAAAATGGAAACTCATAATATGGATGGAGTTGATTTATATTCTCTTATAAAAGGGGATATAACCAGAAAATATGTTTTTGGACAATTAAATTATAATGGAATGGATTTTATTGATGCTGATGCTGATTTTGAAAATTATGTAACTAATAAAGAATGTAAAAGAGCTGCTTTTAGTACTTATATGGCAGCAAACAGTGATTGGAAGTATTTTTACAGTGCTCCAGATAATAGAGAGTTCTTGTTTAATAAAAAATATGATCCAAAAGAAACTAGGAATGTTGTGAGCAATCCTTTCTATAAGGAAGAGTTAAAGAATATAAAATCTTCTTTAATAAATCACTTGAAAGAATGTGGTGAAACTTTTGGTATAGAAGGGTCAGACTGGAAGGCACATAAACTGCCACCATTCACAAAAGATCCTGACAGAGGGTTGCTAATACAAGATGGATATACTCCTTGGGTAGATACTTATATACCAGGATATACTGATCTTTAGTAATTAAAAAATTTAATAATATTGAGAAAAATATATAAATTAATAACTCTTCAGTAAGCGTCAAAGTTTTAGCATCTTCTATAACTTAAAAAATAGTATTAAAATATCCTAGTAAGGCAATACAAGCTCTACTAGGATTTAAATTATTTCTTATCTTTAATTTTAATATTTTCAGGTATGTTGCCTGACCAAGGCATAAGATTATCAAGAGCTTCGCTATGAGAGATATCTATCTGTAGTAGATTATCAAATAAATAAACTAAATATCTTTCTACAACTAGATTATTAGCTTTGGCAGTTTCAACTATACTATAAATATTAGCACTAGAGGTTGCACCTTTAGCAGTATTCGCAAAAAGAAAGTTCTTACGACCTATAACAAAAGGTTTGATAGCTCTTTCTGCTGCTTATTCTTATATTAGGATAATGCTGCATTATTGTCAACTTCTAATGAACCATCTAACAATACATTTCTTAATCCTGGTAAATGTTTTTTAGCATAATCAAGTGCCTTACCTAAAGGACTTCTTGGAAGAGCATCTTTTATTTCTCTTTCAGCATAATGAGTAAAATCATATAAAATTAAAGCTAATTTTTCAGCTCTTACTTTAAATCTAATATCATAATAATTTTCATTACTTGAATAGGTTTCACGAAGTTCTTTTTCAAGTTTATAAATTTGCTCACAATAATTAAACCCTATTATTGATCTAGGATCTAGAATTTTTTAGGGCTTCTTCATCTAAATCTACAATTATATTATGGAAGTATCTTCTTATATGAGCTAAGCAATATACCATTGTAGCTTCGCTAACAGAATTGTACCCAATGTATCCGTCTGTTTGAAGAAATCCATTGAAATCTCCTAGGAAGTTTTTAGGGCAAGAGCTGGATCTAGTACTCTGATAATCATACAAGATTACAGGCTTTGCCTTTGTATTACTCATATATAGCCACATATATTTTTTGCTCTTGGAGTCTTTACCATTATCATTAATTACTTTCAAGGTTGTCTCATCAGCATTAATATAGTTGCGTCTAAGTAGCTCTTTTTTCATATGATTGTATATAGGTTCAAGGGCTGTGGCTGCTGCCATGGTCCAGTTGCAAAGGGTTTGTCTTGAAAGCGTAGCATCCATCATATTAAAGTAGCTTTCTTGTCTATATAAAGGCATTGCATGCTGGTACTTAAGGATAAGAGTATGGGCAATTAATTCATTAGAAGCCATGCTATTGTAAAAAATAGTTTGTGCCATTTGAGTTGAACCTATATTACTTTCCCCAGTTTCTTTTTCGCATGATTTGCAAGCATAGCTGTAAATAACATGTTCTTCTACTATTAGTTTAGCAGGAATATATTTAATTATTTCTTTTGTAGATTTAACTCCAATTTCAACTGAACTTAATTGTTTATTTTTTTTATCAATTGCTTCTTCCATTAATTCAACTTTACTAATTAATAGTTTTGTATTTTCATCAAGTTCATTGGTTAAAATTTCTTTATTCATAACTACCTCTTATGCTAAATTTGATACTCTCATTATACCACAAAACCCTTGAAAAATAAAGGTTTCCAAGGGTTTTGTCATGGTGTAAGTTTAAAAATAATTACTTTGTTTTATAGGTTTAAACTTAGATTTTATTCTTACTTCATAACCTTTTATAAGCCAACGTAATTCATCTATATTTACGTTTAATGCTTCTTCTGTAGTAGTAGGCCACTTAAAGCGATTAGCTTCTAATCGGTGATAATATAACCAAAATCCTTCATCAAAATGAAGAATTTTTAACTTATCCATCTGTTTGTTGCAAAAAACAAATAATGCTTTTTCAAAGGGATCTAGCTTAAATTGGTTCTGTACTATCATAACTAATCCATCAATACTTTTTCTTAGATCTGTATAGCCGCAGGCAAGATAAACTTTTTCAACCTTATCTATATTTAGCATTTGGCTACCAGCTCCTTAATTATTGATGCAATTAAATTAGTTTCACTAACAGGAATGGTTATATTAGCATTGCCTATGTTAATTTTAACTTCTTTTGAATTAGATATATTTTGTTGAATACTATTTTCTTTATTATCTAATGAGATAGCGTGAAAAATGTGTTGAGTATTTTTTGCTGCTGATTTCTCTAATCTCTTTTTATGATAGTAAAACTTACTTTTGTAAGCTCATTTTCAACACAAAAATCTATTACTGTTTTTGAGCCTTGGAGTGAATCAAATTTATTTATATATTCCTCCCATGCTGCATTATCTAATTTTCTAGACATAGTTTATCCTCCCACTAATAATCTTATGAGATAATTTTATCAATGAGAGGATAGTATATCTAGGTACTTAATTTTTGACGCTTACCAACATTCACGTGGAACGCAAGCGTATTCTGTTACAGGGTGAATTAACTTCGCCAATAAACCCTAAGAAATGTTGCCGTTTTGCACCACGTTGTCCATATGCAAGCGAGGAATGTTTTACACAAGAACCTATAATGCAAGAGATTTTACCAGGACACAATGTTGCTTGCCATAAAGCAGCACAGTTTATGAAGTAGACAAATTAAAATGAACTATAAAATCAAAATATCTATGATGACATGCTTATGAGGAATCTGTTAGCACTCCAGTATATATATATTTGATTTATGGGGATTACTATTTTACTGAAGTAATAGAGTGTTTAAGAAAATTAAAAAATATGAGTGAATAAAGTTTTAAGTAGCTATATGATTAAGGAATTTTCAATTTTATTTTGACTTTAATAGACACATAGTATGAAAATTCCAGTAATGATTTTATCTTTACTGGAATTATATTTTTTAACATTAATTAGAATTTATATTGTAGAGATAGGAAGATTATAAAATTTCTAAATTAAAGGTGTAAAAGTTTATAATAGAAAAGTATTTTCAACCTTGTTGTATAAATATATGAATAATTGTTAATGAAAGGAGAAAAATAAATTTGAGTAAAACTAATGTAGTACTAATTATGGCAGATCAGCTAAGGGCTGATATATTAGGAAAAGACACACCAAATATAAATAAAATTGCTGCTGATGGTGTTAAGTTCAATAGAGCCTATTGTGATTCACCTTTGTGTGTGCCTGCTAGAGGTGCCTTTTTTACAGGAACCTATCCAAATGTTAATGGAAGTATCATTAATCCTTGGTTTGAACTTGATGAGGCCCATGGAGATGTACGTAAAGGAGTACCAAATTTATATCATATGATGGAAGATTCATGGGATAGTTGGCATTCAGGCAAACAACATCTTTATACAGAAGGCGGTAAAATTGAGCATAATGCAGATTCAAAGACTAACTGGATAGCTACGGATGGATCTTATGTACAATATTTAAAAGAACATGGGAAACGAAAACCAGGGGGTAATGAATATAGAGGTAAAGTAGCAGAAATGGTTCTAGGAAAATATACAAGAGTGAGAGAATACTCAACACCAAAAACTGGATGTTACGAAGAAGGTTTTGATTTTTTCTTTGATGGTTATTTTGCCAACAGAGCTGTTGAAGCAATTCAAAAGAGAGATAAAAGTAAACCATTGTTGCTTAATGCAATGTTTTTAGCACCACATCCGCCATTAGATATACCAGAACCATGGTTTTCTATGTATAAAGATGTAGAGTTACCAGAAAATGTTGGCATATGGAATAAAGATCAGTCACCACTACAGATGTATAATCTAACAGGTATATTGGGAAGCCGATATAGCAGAGAAGACTGGAAAGGCATATGGCCAGTTTATAAAGGTCTTGTATCACTGATAGATGATTGTGTTGGAATGATTATTGATGAACTTAAAGCTCAAGGTATATACGATGAAACGATGATTATCTTTACAACAGATCATGGTGAAATGCTAGGATCTCATGGTTTATGGCAAAAAATGTGTATGTATTTCCTACCTTGTGTGAGTATTTAGATATAAAACGTCCTAAGATTCTATCTGGGGTATCATTGATGGATGCAATAGCAGGAAAGAAAATAGACAGAGAAGTGATTTACATTCAGTTTGATGGTAATGGTGCTAGGAGTAACTTCCAAAGATGCGCTATTATGGGTGATTATAAATTGATTGTAGATATTTTTAAAGACGAGGTTTTCCTTGAACTATATGATATAGGAAAGGATGTTCAGGAGCAGAATAATTTGGCTTTTGAATTGCAGTACGAGCCAATTGTTATCAAGATGGTTGATTTTATTAGAGAACATATGAAATCAACTAAAGATTTATTAGAAATAAGTTCAAATGTATATCAGGACTTCCTGAATAGTTATGGTCAATTGAGAAATAGAAGAGAAGAATAGGGGGGTATTGTAATGATAATTAGTAATAAATTTCCAGAATATAAGAATTTCAATCCAAAGGTACCGGTATATTGTGTAACACCTGGTGAAGGAAGAATCATCCATAGATTTTTTGATACGTCACCCTTCAGTCCTTCAGGAAGATATATGGCGCTATTTAGAATGCCAGACGAAATAGATTTACCAAAACCAGGTGACAAAGGTGAAATTGTTATTGTTGATTTAGAAGAGGGTGTTGAGAAAGTTGTAGCAGAGTCTTATGGATTTGAACATCAACTAGGAGCCAATATTAACTGGGGAGAAAATGACAATCTGGTTATTTATAATGATGTTGACCCAGAAACTTGGGAATATTTTGGTGTTAAATTGAACTGGAAAACAGGAGAAAAAACTAGATTAGAAATAGGAGTTTACCATGTATCGCCAGATGGATTGGAAGCTTGTACAGGTAACCCTTCCTGTAAATGGCGTACACAATCAGGGTATGGTCTAATGATACCGCAAGAACTAACTAAAACTGTATCAATATTATCTGAAGATGAAGGATTATTTGTAACAGATACTAGAACAGGAAAAGCAAGATTACTTCTTTCAATGAAAGAAATTTTTGAAACATGCTTTTCAAAAGAATATATAGATGAACATAAAGATGGAGAATGTTATCTATTTCATTCCAAATACAGTCCATCAGGAAATAAAATAATGTTTTCTACTAGATGGATACCTAAAGAACTTCATAATCGTAAAGAAAATATCGGTACACGTAAAATCAGATTCATTATTTTTACGTGCAATAGAGATGGTAGTAATTTACAAGTATCTATAGGGCAAGAACATTGGGTCAATGGGGGACATCATACTACATGGCATCCAAATGAAGAGCAATTAACAATGAATATCAAGAAAGATTGGGGTGAAATGCGATTTGCAACTGCTACACTTGATGGGAACTGTGTTAAACCAGTATTTGATAATATAATAGGTTCTGGACATCCTACCTTCCATCCAAATGGTAAGTTCCTAATTACAGATACATATGCCCATGAATCACTTAGTTACGGTGACGGTACAATACCACTACGTTTAATATATCTAGAAACAGGGGAGGAAATAACCTTGGTTCGTATTAGCACTTTAACACCTTATCAGGAATCAAACATTGCTTTAAGAGTTGATCCACATCCAGCTTGGGATAAAACAAACAGATATGTGGCATTTAATGCTTATGAGGGCGGTACAAGACGAGTTTATGTCATGGATATGGAAAAATATTTGTAGAGAAGAAATAAATTTTGGATTAATTATCTCTACCCATTCAAGAAATATCAAATTAAAGAATAATGTACATCTATATGTAATTGGTATTATTACAATGATAGTAAAATGCACAAATAAGCTATATATAAGTTTATTATGTGCATTTTTATGTTTATTTTACTTATTTAATAAAGAGTATATTTATACTAAAATTTAACTTATAAACCCAATAATTAATGAAGTCATATATTTGGTTTATAATTATTTAACATTGTAAAATATTGTTTTAAGGAAATCCTTAAAACATAACACTCGGTTAATTCTGAGAGTATATAATTATACGAGGAGGATGTTTTATGCAAATACGATTGAACGATGTTTTAAACAATCAGGGTGACAATTATATTCTTCCATTTTATTGGCAGCATGGAGAGGATGCAGAACTTCTTGCAGAGGGAATGGAACGAATCAGGGAATGCGGGATTAAGGCAGTTTGTATCGAGGCAAGGCCACATCCTGATTTTGTCGGTAAGCTTTGGTGGAGAGATATGGATATCATTATGCAAAAAGCAAGAGAATTGGGAATGAAGGTATGGGTACTGGATGATTCCCACTTTCCAACCGGTAGGTGTAATGATAAGATCACAGCAGACTCTCCTTATCGTAAAATATTGCTGACACATTATAGTATTGAAGCTGTTGGACCGATGAAGGAAGCTTCTTTTATGGTAAATTTGGAGAAGAATGAAACATTTATTGGAGCAGTTGCTGCAAAAATGCAAGAGGGCGGAGAATATATTTTGACTGAGGTACAGGATATTTCGCATTGCTATTATGGGGATGTTATTGAATGGGATGTTCCGGAGGGATTTTATAGTATTACTATAATTAAAACTACGGATAAACATACAGCAAGACAGGGATATGCCAACCTAATTGATAGGGATGCCGTCCGTTTCTTTTTGGATACTGTATATGAACCACATTATAAATATTACGGCAAAGAATTTGGAACAGTTTTTGCAGGATTTTTCTCAGATGAGCCGCAGCTTGGAAACACATTTAAGGATATTCCAGAACCAGGAAACTCTTATGCAGGGGTGCCAAACATTCCGCTACCTTGGTGTAAGGAACTGGAAGAAAAGCTGCATCAGCTATGGGGCGAAGAGTATTGCAGAAAGCTTTGTGCACTTTGGTATCACATGGATAATAATCCAGAAACTACGAATGAAACGGGAAAAATCAGGAGAGAGTATACAGACCTTGTTACCCGTCTATACCAGAAAAATTTTGGTGAACAGATAGGCGACTGGTGTAGAGCGCATGGGGTAGAATATATCGGTCACATTATAGAAGAATGTCGTTTAGGTGTCGGTGTAGGACACTACTTTAGGGGTTTATGGGGACAGGATATGTCTGGTATTGATGTGGTATTGCAAAGCATTAGACCAGAGTTAGATAAACTTTGTTTCCATAGTATCGGTGGCCTTGATATAAGAGATGGGGAATTCCCTCATTACGGACTTGCAAAGCTTGGAGCTTCTCTTTCCCATATTGATCCTAAGAAAAAGGGACGTGCCCTTTGTGAAAATTTTGGGGCTTATGGATGGACAGAGGGAGTTAAGCTTATGAAGTGGCTTACAGATCATATGTTAGTCAGAGGAATTAATTATTATGTTCCACACGGTTTTACCATGAGAGATTTTCCAGACCCAGATTGTCCACCACATTTTTATGCAAGAGGAAATAATCCACAGTTTCCATACTTTGGATTACTGATGAAATATTTAAACCGTGTCAGTCATTTGATTAATGGTGGGGTTCATTGTACCAAGGTAGGAATTTTATATTCTGATGATCTAGAGTGGATGGACCGTAAGACCATGCAGTTTTATGAGCCAGCTAGGGTGCTGACACAGAATCAGATTGATTTTGATATTCTGCCAATCGATGTGGTGACAGAAAGTAAAATAGAAAACGGATTTCTTTACAGCGGAGCACCAGTTTATGAAGATGGGAATTTCGTAGGACAGGAGAATATTACAACTCTTGTAATTCCAGAGTGCCGTTGTTTGACTAGAAAATTTGCTGACTGGTGTAAAAAAACAATGAAAGAGAAAGTACGAATTATTTGTTTAAATTCTTTACCTCGTATCCTTGATGAGGATGGGAAACTTAATGGATGGGGTGCGCATTGTCCAGAAGTTATGTCACTAGATGAATTAGGGGATAAGTTACGACAGAGTAAGGTTGGGCTGGAACTTTCTGTGACTGATCCTTATCTAAGATATTATCATTATGCACATACAGATGGAGCATATTACCTGTTTTTTAATGAGTCAGTTAACAGTGAAATCAGAACTGAAATAGGACTTGAGGTAGGAAAGGGAGAGAATGTAGCAGAATACAATGCCTGGGAGAATCGATTAGAGAATGCAGCATGGAATCAGGAGAAAGGAATACTGTCTTTAAAGCTTTTACCATATGAGATGAAGATTATCACAATCGCGAAAATTAATAAAGAACTTATTCATACAAAGGTTGCTTTTAATGATGAAAAAATTGAGATTAATCCAGAATGGAGTCTTTATTTAAAGAAGACCAAGGAAACAGAATTTCATTTTGACAGACAGCTTACTAAGCTTACGAACATTACACGATATGATGTAGATCCACATTTTTGCGGAACCATGAAATACGTTACTGAGCTTACGTGTGACTTAGGAAAGAACCTGACTGCAATTGATTTTGGACAGGTATATGAAACCGCACAGCTTCGAATCAATGGGAAAATGGCAGGAGTACGGATTTCACCACCTTATCAGTTTGATCTAAGAGGATTGTTAAAGGAAGGAAAAAATACAATGGAGCTAGAAGTAACCAATACAGTGGTACATCAGATTAGGGACCATTTTTCCATGTCAATGACAATCGAGCCTTCAGGTTTACTTGGTCCAGTAGTTCTACTTTCAGACGGAGCATCAGTTGAAAAAGACCAAACAGGACAATAGGAGGTCATAATCAGCAAAAATAATGTCAAATTAGAACATTATTCATATAATATATTTAAATATTACCTCAAATAAAGCAATGTCCACCTTTAAATTTACTAAACCAATATAAAAATAAAATAATTTAACTAAACAAAAATTAAATTAGAACATATTATTTTAAATATAAGATGTTCTAATTTGAGTAAGCGATGGAACAAAACCCGTCATGTAATTTAACCTCCCTTTTGATATATTTTAATAAAGTAATCGATGGGAGGTTTTATTTTAATTACAAAAGTTCTTTCTGATGATATGAAATTTCAGTGGCTAAAGAATCAAGGGGAAATAAGAGATATAACAAAACGTCAAATGGAATGGCTTTTAGAGAGGCTGCAAATTGATAAAAATTGATATAGGAACAGATGCAATTCTTGACTTGAGAAATATTTATGGAGCAGCTAATATTATTTTTATATCGCAATATTTGCAATATAAAAAGCAATAATGACAAATTTATTTTAAGCAATAGTAATTATAATAAACATATAAGAAAAAAATCAATTAAAGAAATTATAAAGTGAGCCCAGTTCAACTATTAATAATTTAAAAGCATAGGGAGGAATAAAAATGAATTTTACAATAGCAGCACAAATGTTTACACTCAGGGATTATATGACAACACCAGAGAATATGAGAGAAACCTTCAAAAGAGTTAGGAATATGGGATATACGGCTATTCAAATGTCTGGAATGGGAGATGTAGATGAAGTAAAAGCAAAATATATAAAAGAACTTGCAGAAGAATTTGAATTAACAATATGTGTAACTCATGTAGGATTAAATTTATTAAAAGAAAATCTTGATTGGGCTATTGAATTCCATAAAATGTGGAATTGTGAATATGTGGGTCTTGGTGCTCTTCCAGAAGAATGTAGAAGATCCAAAGAAACATATATAGAATTTGCTACAATGATGAATGATATTGGTAAAAAATTGAGTGAAGCAGGTCTTAAATTAGTTTATCATAATCATGATTTTGAATTCATAAAATATGATGGAAAAACAGGTATGGATATTCTTTTTGAAAGTTTTGACCCTAGATATGTAGAATTTGAATTAGATACATATTGGGTTCAACAAGGTGGATGCAGTCCACAAGATTGGATTAGAAAAGTTGATGGACGTATGGGTGTTGTTCATTTTAAAGATATGGGAATATTATCTAACAGAGAACATTATTTTGCAGAAATAGGTTCAGGAAACTTAGATTGGGATAAAATCATAGCAGCTTGTGATGAAACACAAGTAAAGTGGGCAGCAATTGAAAGAGATCGTGGAGAAAAAGATCCCTTTGAAAGTTTAGAAGAAAGTATTAAATTCTTAAAATCAAAAGGTTTATAGACTTTATATAGAATTTATATAGAATATTATTGACTTCTAAATTCTACTTTAATCTAAAGGAAAGGTGAAAAAATACATGAAAAGTAACTTTAAAATATCAGGTTTTTCAGATGAAATTGATTCGGATTTTCAAGTTCAACTTAGTGAAATTAAAGCTTTAGAGATTGAATATATTGAAATAAGAGGGGTTAATGGGAAAAGCATTGTAGAGCATACAATTGAAGAAGTAAAGGATATAAAAAAAGCTCTTGATAAAGCTTGTATTAAAGTATCCGCCATAGCATCACCTATTGGCAAAATAAATATTGAGGATGATTTTGAACCACATTATGAATTATTCAAACATACAATTGAAATTTGTAAGATACTTAATACCAAGTATATAAGATTATTTAGTTTTTTTATGGAAAGTACAGAGGCGGAAATGCATCGTGATGAAGTCATGAGAAGACTAAAAATATTTAAAGATTATGTAGAAGGAACTGATATAATTCTACTTCATGAGAATGAGAAAGAAATATACGGAGAGTCACCTGAAAGATGCTTAGATATTGTTAATACTATTGGATCACCTAATTTTAAACTAATTTTTGATCCAGCAAATTTTGTTCAATGCAAAGTTGAAAGTTATCCTTATGCTTTTGAGTTGTTGAAAGATGAAGTTATATATTATCATATAAAAGATGCACTTTCAGATTCGGGACAAGTAGTAGTACCAGGGAATGGAAATGCTGAAATAAAATCAATCCTAACAAGACTTAAAGAAAGACAATATGAAGGTTTCTTATCATTAGAGCCACACTTAGGATATTTTGAAGGTTTTAATGATTTAGAAGGGGAAAATCATATTCCAGAATTTAAAGAAAAAAGCGATGCAAGTAAATTTAAGCAGGCTGCACAAAGTCTTAAAAAAATATTATTGGAGGTTGAAAATGGATAAAGTAAAGATTGGTGTAATAGGAATTGGAAATATGGGAACACAGCATGTGGTTAATTTATATAATGGTAAAGTTAAAAATGCGGAATTAGTAGCTATTTGTGATATAAAACAAAGTCGTTTAGATTGGGCAAAGAAAGAATTTAATAATGAAGTATCAACCTTCTTATCTATAGATGAATTAATTGATGCTAATTGTGCTGATGCACTTATCATAGCAACCCCTCATTATCAACATCCAATCATGGGTATTCAAGGTTTGAAAAATAATTTGCATATCTTAGTTGAGAAACCTATAGGAGTTTATACAAAAGCTGTTGCAGAGCTTAATAAAATAGCAAGTGAATCAGATAAGGTTTTCACAATTATGTATAATCAAAGAACTAATCCTATATACAAAAAAGTTAGAGATTTAGTGAAAAGTGGAGAGATTGGAGAATTTAGAAGAGTTAATTGGACAATAACAGATTGGTATAGAACACAATTTTACTATAATTCTGGTGGATGGCGTGCTACTTGGGAAGGTGAAGGTGGAGGAGTTTTAATTAATCAATGTCCTCATCAACTTGATTTAATTCAGTGGATTCTTGGTATGCCTAGTAAGGTAAGAGGATTTTGTAATTATGGTAAATTACACAATATTGAAGTTGAAGATGAAGTGACTGCTTACTTAGAATATCCTAATGGAGCAACAGGTGTATTTATAACATCTACAGGAGAAGCACCTGGAACCAATAGATTAGAAATTGTTGGTGATAAAGGAAAACTAGTAGTAGAAAAAAATGAGTTAACTTTCTATAGAAATCGTATTAGTGAAAGAGAACATAATGCTACCTCTCAAGAAGGCTTTGATAAACCTGAAAATTGGGAATGTAAGATACCCGTTGAAGGAATACTAACTAACCATGTAGGAATTATGCAAAATTTTGTTGATGCAATAATGGATAATAAAGAACAACTAGCTCCAGGAGTAGAGGGAATTAATGGATTAACAATTTCTAATGCTATTCATTTATCTTCTTGGACAGATAATTGGGTAACACTGCCTTTAAACGAGGATTTATTTTATGAAAAGTTACAAGAAAAAATTGAAACTTCTACTATAAACAAAGAAGATATTGATATTGTATTGAATTTGCAAGGCTCACATTAGGAGGATTTATCATGGATAAAACATTGGGTGTGGCTGTTGTTGGCTGTGGTACTATTTCTAATATGCATTTAAATGCTATTAAGCAAATGAAGGTAGCAAAATTATTATTTGTTTGCGATATAGATGTGGATAAAGCTAGAAAAACAGCTTTTGAATATGATTGCAAATATACAGATGACTATAAAAATTTAATATGTAATCCAAATATAGATATTATTCATATACTTACCCCACACTATTTACATTCTGAAATGGCTATTGAAGCATTTAATGCCGGAAAAAATGTTGTTTTGGAAAAACCAATTGGCATTTCTATGAAAGATTTGAAGGAACTAAATAAAATATCTGACAAAAGTGAACCATATATTGCTGTTGTATTACAAAATAGATACAATCCTATTTCTTTGTATTTGAAGAAAGTTGTGGAATCAGGTGAATATGGGAAGTTAATTGGAACAAAGGGTATTGTTGCCTGGTATCGTTCCAAAGAGTATTATGAAAATTCTAATTGGCGTGGTGAATGGGCATCAGAAGGTGGAGGTGTACTTATAAATCAAGCTATTCACACCATTGATTTGATGCAATGGATTGGTGGTAAAGTTACAGCTGTAAAAGGACATATAGACAATCATTATCATCCATATATTGAAGTAGAAGATACAGCCCTTGCTACACTTTATTATGATAATAATACTGTAGGTAATTTTTATGCAACTAATAATAATGGAATTAATTCTAGTGTTGAATTGGAATTTGTATTTGAAAAAGCAACCTTTGTTCAAAAAAATGAAGAACTTATTAAAATAACTTCAGGTGATAAATCAGAAGTGGTAGAAAGTAATTGCGCAAACAAAGGTGAAAAAGGTTACTGGGGACAAGGACATAGAATATATATTGAGGATGCTTATAATCATATTCTTAATAAGGAAAAACCTTTTATCACAATAAAGGAAGCTTTGGTAGCTAATGAAATAGTTCTTGGCATATATGAATCAAGTAAAACAAATGAGAAATATTCACTAAATTATGTAGAATAAAAACTGAAAATGATTTAACTATCGGCATAATGAATTAAGTGCAGTGGAACCGATTTTAAGTCACCCAGATAAAAAAGTTAGAGATTTAAGGAAACAAGGGGTGCAATTCTATGTAGGAAGAGTAACTTTTGTCAAATTGTTTATTTTGTACAAATAATCATTTATTTTGTGTATAGATTATTTTATATGAAAGAGCTATTATTAGTATTAGTTGATTTTCAAAAAAATAAAGTTTGGAAATTAGGTAGGGTAGGATATGTTGTAACAACTAATATTACCCCAATTAGATCTCAGGAGGAAAGAAATTCTGAAATATTAGGAAGAATTTCTGCAAATAGATGGGCACATCCATTAGATTTAATGGCATTAATTATATTTCTTGTATAAAAAGGGTCTGATTATATGAGTGGCCATATTTTTGCAATTGATCGTGGTTGCCTAGTTAGGTAGATAATAAATAAAGCCTTATTACTTATTAAAAGATTATCTCTTTATATGAGTAATAAGGCTTATAATTAAAGGCCTAGAGAATATTAAACTATTATATAGGGGTATATATCAAAGTTCAACCAGTTAAAAAGTAGAAACGGATTTCTAATGATTAAACAGGAGTATTAAAAGAAATTTTTAGAGATAATTGGGATGAGTTTGTAAAGTCTTATGAAAGTTAAAGCTTAATGTTGCTGCTATATTTTGAGTTAAGAGGATGTGGTTTTACCGCTTTCTTATGCAGAGAAATATTTGCACATAAAGCGATAGTAGATACAGCAAACAAAATATAATTCTAGACCCATTACATTACTGAATAGCCTCCGTTATACTGATATTATACGGTTCGATAGAAAGAATAAATGAACTGTAATAATTTTGAAGGAGGTTTTAACATGCATAAAATTTACAGTAATAAACTTAGTATATTGCTGCTTATTCTGCTGGCATTAGTCCTATTCATTGTATTTATACATTATCTACAGCATTAATTGTAGGTTCGAGTTTTTTTTAATGGGATGCCCTTACACTACCAACTTTTAAGGGATTTGCAAACTATCAGTATCTGTTTACAAATGATTCGATTTTTGGGGTTGGATTTAGGAACAATCTTATATGAATTGCGGGCAATGTTTTTCTTGTATTGATTCCTAGTTTTTTTCTGGCACTTATACTTAGTTCGAAAATAATAGGTAAGAATTTCTTAAGAAGTGTACTCTTCCTGCCGGTATATCTGTCGTCTACGGCTGTAGGGCTGATTTGGTATTTCGTTTATCATTATAAGATTGGAATCTTAAATTATTTGATCAGGCTGATAGCCTTTGAGAACTTTCAGCATGCATGGCTTACAGATGAGAAGACGGCGTTGTATTGTGTTATATTTACTATATCATGGCAATGGGTTGGGTATTATATGGTATTGTATCTTTCAGAATTGGCAATGATTCCAGATGACCTTATTGAAGCTGGAAAAATTGACGGTGCGAACAGCAGACAAATTTTGATAAATATAATCATTCCTTTTCTAAAGCCGATATTCCAAATAACATGTGTTCTAGCCATTGTAAATTCATTCAAGGGCTTCGACTTAATGTACATTATGACTCAGGGAGGACCTAATCTGTCAACGTATCTGTTGGCTCTTCATATGTATGATACATCCTTTGGCAGAATGCAGTATGGGTACGGCAGCTCCATAGCAGTTATTATTATTTTGCTGTGTGTTCTGTTTATGAAAGAAAATCCACATATCAAGATTGAGAAAGTGGTCATTGGTGGTGCTGGCGGTGACAATTATAGAACCAAACTGGCCTCAGAAGCGGCAGTTGGAAATCTAACTGACATATTCATGACATGGCTTGGAGTAAGGCTGGAGCCTATGGTACAGATGGGAACAGTAATGCCTTTGGATGATATTATTAGTGAAGATGAAGCACTAAGTTGTATGGTTGACAGAAGCGTTTTGGACAATATAATCTCGAACTCCCAAAAACTTTGGATCAGTTGGTAGAAATAAGTAAAGTTTTTGCTGAAAATGGGATTAAACCGATTTCTGTTGGTAATAGTGTTGCATGGGTAACAACAATACCATATAGTTACATCTTACTTGAGTTGGATCCGGATATCTTTGATAAAATGAATAATAATTCAGTTTCCTATGATGATCTTGTGTTTATTGAAGTAGCAAAAAAGCTGGAAATGCTTGTTGATGAGGGTGTGTTTGGAGAGAACTTCAACGGAATAGCACCTGCTGAGTCAAGAGCCGAATTCATTGAAGGCAAAGCGGCAATGTTCGTACAGGCAACATGGAATCTGCCAGCGTTGAATAAAGATATGAGCGAGAATGTTGGAGTCATACCTTTCCCAACAGTCAATGGAAACAATTCCTTTGTATTGAAAACATCACCTCCTGGTTATGCGATCAGTCAGAATACAGAACATAAGGAAGAAGTTATTCAATTCTACAAATTCATGATGAGCGAAGAAAGACTTAGAGAACTGGCAGATGATTTCTCCGTTATTCTACCATGGAACAGCATTGAGGTAAGTCAAAAATCTGATAATACATCATATAATGATGTAGTTAAAGCATTTGCAGAATATAATACGCCATTCGACTTAGTTAAGACCTATACGGTAAACAGCGCAATTGAAAAAGAAGTTGAAATAGCAATTCAGGCTATTACTGGCGGTTCAGATATTCAGACTATATTTGAAAAACTTGAAAAGTACAGAAAACAGAATTCAGAAGAATAGCTAACTATTGAACTATTATAAATCTCCATTCTGCTGCTTGATGCTGTGGGGTGGGATATATGTATTTTATTAAAAGGAGACAGTAAAATGGTAACTAATATTGATAAGGATTGGAGATTTATTTTAAGTGATGATGATCTATATAAGGAGGTTTATTTCGATCACTCTACATGGGAAAAGGTAAATCTTCCCCATGATTGGGTTGTAAAAGGGGCTTTTGATAAAAAGGGCAGTGCAAGATTGGGATTTTTAAAAGCCGGAGTCGGGTGGTATAGGAAGAATTTTTTCATTGATGAGGAATTGGACGGCAACAAAGTTTATATTGATTTTGACGGTGTCTATATGAACAGTGAAGTTTATATAAACGGACATTTATTGGGCAACAGGCCTTATGGATATATGAGTTTCAGTTATGATATGACTGATTATATAGTAAAAGGACTGAATGTAATTGCTGTTAGAGTCAATACAGGCGAAGGTGTAACTGGTCGCTGGTATACCGGCAGCGGTATTAATCAGCATGTACATCTTAGAATAAAGAAATCCATTCATATACCTTTGTGGGGAAGTTATGTCATTGCTGAAGTAGGAGAGGGTTCCGCTAAAGTGCAATGTAGGGTGACGCTGAAAAATATGGACAGACAGCAGGCGGATATAAAAGTTGTATCAGGTGTTTATATGGTGGATGGTACTAAGATTGCTGACAGGGAACAAGATATATGTCTTTCAAAAGAAGAAGAAAATATCTGTCAGGACTTTGATATTGAAAATCCACTCCTATGGTCCGTGGATATGCCGAATAGATACGTTTATAAGATTGATATTATAAAAGATAATGAGATTATAGATACACATCAAACAAAATTTGGAGTCCGAAAAACTGAATTTATACCTGATAAAGGGTTCTTTTTAAATGGTGAATCTACTAAGTTCAAAGGTGTATGCCTTCATCCCGATGCCGGTGTAATAGGGACAGCAGTTTCAAAAAGAATGTTCAGGAAACGAATTATGATGTTGAAAGAAATGGGATGTAATGCAATAAGAACAGCACATAATCCTTTTCCGCCTGTGTTCTATGACCTGTGTGACGAACTGGGAATGATGGTTATTGACGAAATCTTTGACGGATGGGATAAGGTAAAAGCTGAGTTTGATTATGGGCTGTATTTTGATAATTGGCATGAAAGGGATTTGACTGATTTTATCCTTAGAGACAGAAATCATCCATGTATTATGCTGTGGAGTATAGGTAATGAAGTAACAGATATGAAAGTGTCCCTTACGAAAAAGCTGCAGGATATGGTCCATGAACTGGATCCATCCAGACTTGTTACATGTGGTGTTCAAGGGGCAGGACAGATTTCAGAAGACAACAGAGCACTGTTGGATATTGCCGGCTATAATGATGGCGGCGGTGCTTGTTTTCTCTATGAAAGTGACCATAAAACTCGTCCAAATCAGCTGTTTGTTGCAACAGAAGCGCCACATACCTATCAGACAAGGGGACACTACAGAACTCAAACTTGGTGGAGAGATAAGAATCAGCCAAGAATTGAGATTGAAAACCTGACAGAGGAAGAGCTATTTTTTGACGGACATATGAGTTTTCACTCATCCTATGATAATGCAGGGGTTAGAACCAGTGTCCGTGATTCATGGCAGCTGTCTGAAAGTCATGATTATCTATGTGGAGAATTCAGATGGACAGGGTTTGACTACTATGGTGAGTCCTTTGATTGGCCCTCTCATTATGTTGGATTTGGTGTGATTGATGTTGCCAATTTCAAGAAAGACCATTACTATCTTTATCAAAGCATGTGGACAACAGAGCCAATGGTACATATGCTTCCCCATTGGACCCATGAGAATCTGGAAAAGGGAACGGTTATACCTGTTTGGGTTTATACCAACTGTCATGAAGTTGAAGCATTTATCAATGGAAGGAGTTTAGGGCGTAAGATAAAAGGAAATCTAAAAAATTTATGCTATAATATTCCCTATGAAGAGGGCAGGGTGGAAGTCATTGCTTACATTGATGGGATTGAAAAAGCCAGAAAAGCGTTTTGTACAGCAGGTCGTGCAAGTCGTATCCGGATAAGTTCAGATATAGAAGATATTTATTTTA
Organism: Clostridium grantii DSM 8605; assembly: GCF_900129965.1. Lineage (GTDB taxonomy): Bacteria > Bacillota > Clostridia > Clostridiales > Clostridiaceae > Clostridium_AF > Clostridium_AF grantii. Next base: position 20,095 of record NZ_FQXM01000005.1, read on the forward strand.
ACCCAGGTGACATTGCACAGGTAAGCGTTGAAATTGTGGATGAAAAGGGAGAAATGGTTCCCTACGCTGACAATGCAGTAACTTTTATAGGAACTCAGGGAACTAAAATAATAGGTACTGAAAATGGTGATGCAGTGGATCATACACCCCTTACATCCACAGTAAGAAAAGCGTTTAACGGATTGTGTATGGCCCTTGTAAGAACTGATGGAAGTGATGAAAAACCAAAAATTTATGCAGCGGGCATTTTAGGTAAAACGTTGTTTAAGTGTTCTTCAAAGGTAAGTATAGATGTTAGATGTATTTCGTTAGATGGAAATGATTTAAGTACAGTGGAGCCTGTAGAAATATTCTATACGGTGGATGGCACACAACCTACTGAAAAATCCAGAAGATATACTAAATCCTTTGAAATAAATGAGTCTACAGTAGTAAAAGCAGCTGTCTATTCAGCATACAAGTTTTTAGGAACCATAGAAGGACTGTTTATTAAAGGTGAAAAAGAGAAAGTAATGGATTTGACCCATGGAAACAAAGATCTTAACTTGGAGTATCCAATTGGTCCTTTTGCCAAACAGTTGGCAGGAAAATGGAATGATGGAGAATTTGTTTTTGAGTTTAGAGAAAACGGAGAGTTTGTAAGAATTCTTGAAGTAGGAGAGCAACCTCTTGGGATGTGGTGGTATGATTATCCCCTTGATCATTTTGAGGCTCAGGACTATGCAGGAACAGGTGAAATCTGGCTAAAATCCGGTGAAAAGTGTACCATTGCCTTGAAAACCCAGGAAGGTAAAGGATTGACCGTTGACAATAGTGAAGGTGGCATAGGTACTTCCTTTGGACATAAAAAGATAATTGAATTAAACAAGGAACAGTAATAATAATGACATGGAGGATAATAGGTATGTTTAAGAAGCTTAAGATAAGGCAGCGAATGATATTATACAATTCGATTATTATCCTCCTTTGTGTTTATGTAATAAGTTCTTTTTCCTATTACCAAGCTTCAAAAGTCATATTAAACAAAACTAGTGAGAATTCAAATCGCATCCTGGAGCAATCAAGTGAAAACATTGATAAAATATTAAAGGATGTTGAAATGGGTGTCAATACTTTTCTTTCTAATCAGGAAGTCTATAATATTGTGGAAATGGGTAAGACTTCTTTCATAGTTCAAGACAGAGACATAGTGAATATTTATGACATACTGACGAATATCACGTTGATAAGACCGGAAATAGAGTGGATTTATGTTTTTGATTACAGAGGTAAGATATATGGTAATCATGGCTATATGGATCAGTGGTCTTATGAAGAGAACTTAAGTCAGAAGCTGAATCAGGCAAGGGAAAACTGGTATGGCTGGAACCTCAAAAGGATAATGCTCTAATAACTGTGGTAAGGCTTGTTAAGAATACACAGCTGAAAGATATTGGCTTCGTTGTTATCAATATTAGAAAAAATGCAATAGAACAATTGTTTAAATGGCAGGAAGAATCTTTCAAGAGCTGTTCAATGATAGTTAATGAAGGGGGAACAGTCATTGTATCTTCTGGTGATCATTACATTGAGAGTCTCAGAAAAGAAGAACTGATTAATTGGAACTTTGGAATAGAAGACGGCTATGCTGAATTTGTGGATGAATCTGGGGAATATCGAGTTTATGCATATGAAACCAAGTACAATAACTGGAAATATGTAAGCTTCATTCGTAAAGATGATTTGCTAAATGATGCAAAAACCATTAGAAAAGGTGTATTCGTTTGGGGTATAATCTTTACCTGTATATTCTTATGTATTTTATTTCTTATTTCCAATGGAATTACAAAGCCGATAAAACTGATTACACACAAAATGAAAGAGTTCGAGGTGAAAGGGGAAGTGCCTGAGAATAAATTTACTAACAAGGATGAGATTTCCTATTTATACGAAACCTTTGTTGAAATGACGCATGGGATTAACGAACTGGTTGAACAGAATTATGAGCAAAGTGTTTTGCAGGAGAAACAGCAGATAAAAATCTTGCAGGCCCAAATCAATCCGCATTTTCTGTATAATACATTGGATATTATCAATTGGAAGGCTAGGGAAAAAAATGTTCCCGAAATCGGAGGAATGATCAAGGCCTTATCAAACAATCTTGGGTATTCATTTGTAGGGAATGAGATGGAAGTGACAGTAGAAGAGGAAATCAATCATATTGAAGATTACTTGTATCAGGCATGGTTTTAAGGAAGTTGAAAAGGATATGCATATAGAGGTTAGGCATTATAAGAAAGACAGAAATGTGTATATTGAGATTAAAGACAATGGAAACGGGATACCTAAGGAGAAATAAGGCAATAGAACTGCTCGTGGTACTGGCCGTATTATCTAAAAGATAAAAATTTTGACATGGAAGAATTGATACCTTTACATTTGATGTATGAGAAAATCAATAAATTCTCAGATCGGCACAGTATATATATTCTGTTAAGCAATCTTATTTTTCAGGCTTCAGAGAAAAGACAGGAAGATTTAGATGGGATGAATACAAGTGTCATTGAATGTATTAAGGAATATATAAATGAAAACTACGATAAGAATATTAGCTTGAATGATTTGGTGGATATAGTTTTCTTAAGCAAGAAGTATTTGAGCACATTAGTGAAGAAAGAGACTGGTCAAACAATTACTGACTTGATAACCTTTGAAGAGAATTCAGGTTGCTAAAGAACTGATGAAAGACCTTAAACTAAAAACATATGAAGTTGCAGGGCGGGTAGGGATTAATGATGCAAGATATTTCAGTCAGCTGTTTAGAAAACATACAGGTGTTACACCTAGTAAATTCAGAAGTTCGATGAAGGAAGGATTATAGAATGAAAAATAAGTTGAATATAGTATTTATTTTGACCGATGATCAAGGAGCATGGGCTATTGGCTGTGCAGGAAAATCGGAAGTTAAAACACCGAATATCGATAGGTTGGCAAAAACCGGATTATTGTTTGAAAATTTTTTCTGCACATCACCGGTGTGTTCTCCTGCTAGGGCTTCAATATTAACAGGAAAGCTCCCATCACAGCATGGAGTTCACGATTGGATTCGGTGCGGTAATATTGAAGTAAGTGATTTACCGGATTCCATGAAAGCTTTTTTGCCATATGAAAATGAAAGTACAGCTATTGGCTACCTTGATAATTATGAGTGCTATACAGATGTACTTAACAGAAACGGATATCGATGTGGATTCTGTGGAAAATGGCACTTGGGAGACAGCAGAACACCACAGAAGGGATTTGCAGACTGGTTTACAATTGGCAGGGGTGGATGTTCCTATTATGAAGCGGACATTATTGAAGAAGATAAAATAGAGTTATGCGATGAATATATTACGACAAAAATTGCAGACAAAGCGGTGGATTTTATTGAAAATAGAAAAGGAGAAGAGAATCCTTTTTATTTGAGTGTACATTTTACAGCTCCACATGCACCTTGGGGAAGAGAAGAACATCCAAAGGAATACTTTGACCTGTACGATGACTGCGAGTTTCTGTGCACCCCGGATTTGCAGGTGCATCCATGGCAGGTAAACACCTGTGAGAGTGGTGTCGGCGAGAGGAGAAAAGAACTACTAAAAGGTTATTATGCAGCTATTACAGCAATGGACCATGAAGTGGGAAGAATAATCGACAAAATTGAACAGTGTGGTCTGAGGGAAGATACGCTGGTTATTTTTACATCAGACAATGGCATGAATATGGGGCATCATGGTATATGGGGAAAAGGAAACGGAACATTCCCCCAGAATATGTATGATACCTGTGTTAAGGTTCCTTTTATTGCATCATTGCCCGGAAAAATTGATGAAAACAGGATTTATGAAGGTTTAACCAGTCATTATGATATTTTCCCTACATTAATTGATTATCTGCAGCTGCCTTACAATATTTCTGCGGATTTTCCCGGAAAGAGTTTCGCTGGGGTTCTTGGTAGTGATTATTCGGAATTTAGAGAAAATGTTGTTATCTATGATGAATATGGTCCAGTAAGAATGATTAGGACAAAGGAATACAAATATGTTCATCGCTATCCTGATGGGCCACATGAATTTTATGATTTGATCAATGATCCAGACGAAAGCATGGATTTGATTGATGATAAGAACTTTGAAGAGCTAATTGACAGTTGCAGGAAAAAACTTACAGAATGGTTCATACAGTATGTGAATCCAGATTTAGATGGGACAAAAGAAGCTGTTATGGGAAGAGGGCAGCTAAACCTTGCCGGAGGGTTCGCAAAAGGGCATAATAGTTTTGCAACAGATTTGAAATACAGCGGTAGGAAGGGTAGAGTATGATTTAAGGTCATTAAGAGTCAAAGTTTTGATACCTATCTTTTTCATGGGAGAGTAGATAGATTTGTGTAAACACAAATTTATCTACTCTTCTTTTGTATGATTAGTTGGTAAATTTAGAATAATACACTTTAAAGAATCTATGAGGATTATTTATCACAAAGAAAATTGATACCAACTTTAATTAGTAAGCACTGGAACAAAAACCGTCATGCAAGGTAACTGTAATGGATAAACTATATCTGCTGTTGATTTACCATTTTGTTTAAGAGCTACTATTTGTTTTTTAAACTCTTCTGTATAATTCTTTGTTTTTCCTGTCATGATATTTTTATACAGTCCTTTTTATCTATTATATCATAACACAGGGGGAATGTTTACTGTACAATTTATTATAACCTATACAGTTTTTTAGATACATTGTGCCGATATTTGTATAAAAATAATAGCTATAAGTGATATAATGTTTATGTACATAAAATGATTTGTGTACAAAATAAACTGAGGTGATGTATTTTGAAAGATATTAATTCGCAGAATAAAACTAAAACTATTAATTTAATTGATATTAATCCTTATGTAAGAAGAGCTTCAAAGCATTTAATTCAGGCAGGTTATGATTCAGCAGTTCGTCTAATACCTCATTATCAAATTCAATATATATGTAGTGGTATAGGAATTTTCATCATAAATGGGAAGCAATTTGAATGCAAAAAAGGAGATCTGTTGTTTTGGGGACCTGGAGATGAACATACCATAAAATCAGATATAGATAAACCAATGACTGTTTTTGGAGTTCAGTTTGATTTTACTCAGAATAATAACAAAAATGATTATGTATGTAGACCTTATACTAAAGAAACATTTTGCACTGAACTTATTGAAGAATATATAAAATTTGAGGACCATAAATGTTTTCCTCATTATATTGATACCAAAGATATGTATATTGGGGAATCATATTTAACAGATATAGTTAATGAATTTCAACATAAAGGATTGTACTTTAGAGAAAGAATAAGTGGATTATTTAAAGCTTTTTTAATACTATCAATGCAAAATAATTACAACGTTGAAAATAATCATAGTAAAGAAATAATTAATAAAATTATTAATTATTTACAGGAGAATTATAAAAAGGATATTTCAAATAAAACAGTAGGTGAACTTTTTAAATTCCATCCAAACTATTTAAATAGATTAATGGTGAGATATACAGAAATGTCTATTCAACAATATCTTATAAATATAAGAATAAATAGAAGTATGGATTTGTTACAGAATTCAAATAAAACCATAAGTGAGATAGCTTATATAAGTGGATTCAAAAGTGCTCACTATTTCTCAAGATTGTTTAAAAAGAAGGTAGGATTGAATCCTTCAGATTTTAGATAAAAGGATTTACTTTGTTAAATGTCATGAGCATAATATATAGGATATATTAAATTAGAAAAAGTCTATTTCCATTTACTAAGTCTTAATAAGACAAATGAAAACCTTTTAAAGACAAAGAATTAACTACTAGTAGGTGTTAAAATTAAGTCAAGAAAACATACTAGGAGGATGAAATATGGAAATGAAAAATAGGGAAGCTATAATTGAAACTTATAAATTAGCAAAGGCAAAATATGAAAAATGGGGTATTGATACTGACAAGGTTTTAGAAGATATTGAAAAGGTTGCAATATCTATTCACTGTTGGCAAGGGGATGATGTAAGAGGATTTGAAAATCCAGAAGGATCACTTACTGGAGGAATCCAAGCCACAGGTAGTTACCCTGGTGCAGCAAGAAACCCAGAAGAATTAAGAGCTGATATAGATAAAGTGTTAACTATGATACCAGGAAAACATCGTTTAAATTTACATGCCATTTATGCTGAAACAAATGGACAAAAAGTAGAAAGAAATGAATTGAAACCTGAACACTTTAAAAATTGGGTAGAATGGGCAAAAGAAAGAGGCCTTGGTCTTGATTTTAATCCTTCATGTTTTTCACATGAATTAAGTGCAGATGGTTTAACTTTAAGTCATCCTGATAAAAAAGTTAGAGATTTCTGGATTGAGCATTGTAAAGCATCAAGAAAGATTAGTGAATATTTTGGTAAAGAGCTTGGAACAGCTTCTGTTACTAATGTATGGATTCCAGATGGATATAAAGATATTCCAGTAGATAGACTTGCTCCAAGAAAAAGATTGCAAGAATCTTTAGATGAGATTTTTAAAGAAGAAATAAATCCTGCTTATCACCTTGATGCAGTTGAGTGTAAATTATTTGGTATTGGTTCTGAAAGTTATGTAGTTGGTTCTCATGAATTCTATATGGGGTATGCACTAAAAAATAATAAGTTACTTACACTTGATGCAGGTCACTTCCACCCAACAGAAGTAATTTCAGATAAAATATCTTCTGTATTAAATTTTTCAGATGAACTACTTCTTCATGTATCTAGACCAGTAAGATGGGATAGTGATCACGTTGTATTGCTTACTGATGAATTAAGAAATATTGCCGAGGAAATTGTTAGAGGAAACTTTATTGATAGAGTTCATATAGGTTTAGATTTCTTTGATGCAAGCATCAATAGAATAGCAGCTTGGGCTATAGGTACAAGAAATATGATTAAAGCTATGTTAATTGCTATGCTTGAGCCAAGTGATTATTTAAAAGACGTGGAAGCTAATGGAGATTATACAACAAGATTAGCTTTACTTGAAGAATTTAAAACATATCCATCAGGTGCTATATGGGACTACTATTGTTTAACTAAAGAAGTAGCAGTAGGAGAAGAATGGTTAGAAGAAGTACAAAATTATGAAAAAGAAGTTTTATCAAAAAGATAGTTTAGATAAAACATAGTAATATTAGATCTGTATAAAAGGAGGAACTTCTATGTGCAAAGGTATTGGTAAAAATGTTTGGATAATTCCAGATGGTTTTCTTCCAGAAAAAAGCAATGGAGATTTTAATAGTCATGAAGCTATTTGTGTTTTAAACACTGGAGATGAAGCAGCAGAAATTAGTATAATTGTTTATTTTGAAGATAGAGAGCCTATGGAAAAATTCGATGTTGTTTGTGAAGCAAGAAGAACTAATCATATAAGATTGGACAAGATAAAGTCTGAATCAAGCAAAATGATTCCTGTTGGAGTGCCCTATGCATTAAAAGTAGAGAGTAGTGTTCCGATTGTGGTGCAACATAGCAGAATGGATACAACTCAAGCAGAAATGACTTTGATGACTACAATAGCATACTAATAAAAAGATTAAAATAAAAAGTAAACATCACTTTCTTTATATATAAGATATAGTGGTGTTTATTTTTATTAATTGAAGATATAACTATGGTTCTCAGGCACAAGGACTATACAAAAATAACGGCTATCGTTAGATATTTTTAATAAGAGAATTAGTATTATAAGAAGAGAGGTAATATTAATGAAAAATTTCATTAACATAGATATTAAAAATCTAAGATGCGAGTTTCTAGAAAATCCTCTTGGGGTTGATGTAATGGAACCTCGTTTAGGATGGAAATTATATTCAAGTAGCAAAAATGTTTATCAAGAAGCATACCAAATTATGGTTTCAAGTTCTAGAGATAAATGTAAGGCAGGAGAATATGATTTATGGGACTCAAGGAAAGTATTATCTGAGAAAACTAGCAGTATCAAATATAAAGGAAAAGAACTTAAATCAAATGAAATATATTATTGGAAAGTTAAGGTGTGGGATAATTATGGGGATAGTTTTTTTTCTGAAATAAATACTTTTGAAATGGGATTGCTCCAAGAGGATGATTGGAAAGCAAAATGGATAAGTATGGATTGGAAAAATAAAGCGGGTTGGTCACCTATTTTCAGAAAAGACTTTAATGTGAAGGGTAAAGTTAAGAAAGCTCGTGCTTATATTAGTGGACTTGGATATTTTGAAATGACAATTAATGGTTGTAGAGTTGGGGATAACGTATTAGATCCAGCGCAAACAGATTACAATATTAGAACTTTTTATGTAACTCATGATATGACTTATTTACTTAAGGATAATAGTAATACAGTGGGAGTTATGTTAGGGGATGGATTTTATCATCAAAATAAAGTTTGGGGTGGAAACATGGCTTATGGAGTCCCTAGACTAATTTGCCAAATCCATATTGAATATAATGATGGGACAAAGGAGATAATTCTAAGTAATAATGAATGGAAATGCTTTTATGGACCAATAGTATTAAATAATATATATTCCGGTGAAAACTATGATTCTAGACTTGAACAAAAGGGTTGGAATGAACCCAATTTTGATGATAGTCAATGGTACGAGGCAGAAGAAGTTGAAGGACCTGCTGGAAAACTTGTATCACAAATGATTCCACCAATAAAAAGAATGGAATATTTTCACCCTAAAGAAATAAAAGAAATTAAAAAAGGCATCTATATTGTTGATATGGGTAGGAATTTTGCTGGGTGGACTAGATTAAAAGCTAATCTTACAGCAGGTACAGAAGTTACAATGAGACATTCAGAATCAGTTTATAAAGATGGAACTCCTAATTTCTCCTCAACAGGAGTTCAATTTATTGGAATGCCTCAAACTCATAAATATATATTTAATGGCGAGGAAAAAGTATTTGAACCTAAGTTCAATTATTGTGGTTTTAGATATATAGAAGTAACTGGATTACCATTTATACCAGAGGAAAGTACATTTGAAGGGGTTGCAGTGTATACTGCCCTTGAAGAGTCTGGTGAATTCCAGTGTTCCAATGAAGATATAAATAATATACATAAAATGGTCAAAAATACTATTACAAGTAATCTTCAGGGAAACATAACGGATTGTCCAACGAGAGAAAAATGCGGATGGCTAGGAGATGCAATGATTATTGCGGATTCTATAATGTATAACTGGGACGCGGTCACATTTTGGGAGAAGTACACCAAGGACATTGAAAGTACAAGAAAAGCAAATGGTACATGGATGATGATTGCTCCAGGAAAAAGAGTATGCGGAGAAGCCGCACCAGCATGGGGAGCGGCGCAAGTACAGATACCTTGGTATTTATATGAATTTTATAATGATGTAGAGATTGTAGAAGATCAGTATGATGCCATTAAAGAATGGACGAATTATTTATTAAGTAAAGCTGAAGAATATCTTATAAGTTTTGGAATTGGTGACTGGTGGTATCCAGGAGGTAGAGAAAATCTCGATGTACCACACCACTTAATATCAACTGCCTACTTCTTTCAAAGCACTATACTAACAGCAAAAATTGCTAAAGTACTATGCCGAACAGAAGATATAGAAGTGTATAATGAATTGGCAGAAAACATTAAAAAAGCATTTAATAAGAGATATTATAATAAAGAAAAATCTACTTATGGTACACAAACAGCAGATAGTTTTGCACTTGCTCTTGGATTGGTTGAAGATGAAAATGAATTAAAAGTTGCTGAAACAATAGCAAATGATATAAAATATAGGGGCTTTCATGTAACAACAGGACATATAGGCACAAAATATATATTTGAAATGCTTACGGATTACGGATATGAAGATTATGCTTTTAATGCTCTTGTTCAAAAGGAATATCCTGGATTTGTACATCTCTTAAATGAAGGATATACCACAATACCTGAACGCTGGGAAGGAGATAAAGATTATGGAGAGCCTAGAAATACAGGCTCATTGAGCCATCCTTTTAAAGGGGGATTCGATTCTTGGATATACTCTCACATTCTTGGTATAAAAGCAGACGCCCCAGGATTTAAGAAAATAACAATTAAACCTTATCTTATAGGAGATTTATCTTGGGCAAAAGGTAGTTATGAAACTATTTATGGTAAGGTTAAGTGCCAGTGGAATAGAGAATGTGATAATTTTAGAATAAAGGTTACTATTCCAGTAAACACAAGTGCAAAAGTATATTTGCCAGTAGAAGGTAAAATCTACTCAGTAATTGATGATAGCAAGGAAAAAGTAGATTTACAAAGTGATAAAAATAAAAAGAAATATATAGAAATTGAATCTGGTGAATATGAGTTTATAGGAATCCATAATTCTTAACGAAGAAGCATTGGCAATATATAGTATATTAGAACCATATTTCATGCTTGTGTGGGTTGAACACATTATTTGTTTTGTGCAAATAGTCATTTGTTTTGTGTAAAGATTACTTTATATGAATGAGTTATTATTAGTATAAGGTGATTTTGAAAAATATAAAGTTTTTACCTATGAAGTAATAGAGAATAGTGAATTTAGAAAATTTGAGTAACATTAAATATAGGAGGATATTAATATGGAAAATTATGAAAATCAATGGATCGATTTAGCTTGGGAGTCAATTAACCAAAAAGTAAAAAAGACTAGTTTAATCATAGGAAGTCAATTTCCATCAATGACGGAAAGTGGGATTTATACATATACCACAGATTACTGGCGTTGGGTTACTGGTTTTTGGCCAGGGTTACTGTGGTTGCTTTATGAAGAAAACAAATATGAACCATTTAAAGATATTGCAGTGGCCTGTGAAGATAAAATGGATGAGGCATTATATGAGTATACAAATTTACATCATGATGTAGGATTTATGTGGTTGTTGACCTCTGTTAAAAGATATAAACTCTCTGGTAATATGGAATCTAAGAAACGTGGATTGATTGCTGCAAGTCACCTTGCAAGCAGATTTAATATTAAGGGGAATTATCTAAGAGCTTGGAATAAAAATGGATTAAATGAAGCTAATAGCCTAGGTTTAAGCATTATTGATAGTATGATGAACTTACCTTTATTATATTGGGCATCAGAAGAATTAGGTGATCCAAGATTTAGTCATATAGCAAAAGCACATTCAGATACAGTTTTAAAGGAGTTTATTCGTGAAGATGGTTCTGTAAATCATATGGTTGAATTTGACCCATATACAGGAGAAAAGATTAAGGTTTTAAGTGGACAAGGATATTCAACCACATCAGCATGGTCAAGAGGTGCATCATGGGCATTACATGGTATGGCTCTTGCTTATAAATATACAAAAGAGCAAAAATATTTGGATTGTGCAAAAAAGGTTGCTAATTTTTTTATTAGTCAGTTACCAGAAGATAATGTTCCTCATTGGGATTTCAGGGCACCAAGAACAGAAACAATACCAAGAGATACATCGGCAGGAGCTTGCGCAGCTTGTGGTTTATTAGAACTTAGTGGTTTAGTGAGTGAAGAAGAAAAGCATATTTATGAAAAGCCAGCAAGAGATATTGTTAAATCGCTTTATGACAATTATGGAAATTGGTCAAAAGATGATGAGGAAGGACTACTAAGTGGAGGTACATTTAATTGCCCTGCTAACTTAGGAATTGATATATCTTTAATTTATGGAGATTACTATTTTGTTGAAGCAATTAGTAGACTTAAAAAAGTATAAAATAGTTTATATACAGTATAAATAAAAATTTAAAAGTATTTTAAAAATAAATAAGTTCATACATGTAGGGTTATATATGTATGGGCTTATTTTATGTTTAAAAAAAACAATTAGGGGTAATCAAAAAAACATTGGGGAAATGTTACAAAAAAACCTAAACACAATTAAAAACACAGAAAAACATAAATAAACACAGAAAAACACATAAATAAAGGCTTGACAATGTTTACATTGAGTGCTAAAATATCATTAACCGAACCAAATAAACACAAAAGAACACAATAAAAACAAAACGAACAAAAATAATTTTAAGAATGTAATGAAAGGGGAATTAAAGTAAACGATTATAAATTGCATAATGTGTGTAAGGGATTTACAACTAAGGGGAATATTGAATAGGAAGGAGTGCTAGGAATGTCTGAATTTGTACTTGAATTAAAAGGTATAACTAAAATATTTCCAGGTGTAAAAGCATTAGATAATGTTAATTTTCAATTAAAGCATGGTGAAATTCATGCGCTAATGGGAGAAAATGGTGCTGGAAAATCTACATTTATAAAAATAATTACTGGTGTTCATGCTCAAGAAGAAGGGGATATTTTCTTAAACGGTGAAAAGATTAATTTTAAAAATCCTAAAGATGCTCAAAGTCATGGAATAGCAGCAATATACCAACATGTCACTTGTTATCCAGATTTAAGTGTAACGGAAAATATTTTTATGGGACATGAGAATGTTGATAAAAAAACAAAAAGAATTCTCTGGAATGAAATGCATAATGAAGCAAAGATTCTTCTCGATGGGCTTGGTGCTAATTTTGATCCAAAGGTTGAAATGGGTTCCTTAAGTGTAGCTCAACAACAAATTGTAGAAATTGCAAAAGCTTTATCCACAAATGCAAAAATAATAATAATGGACGAGCCTACTGCTGCTTTAACAAAAAAAGAAAGTGAAGAACTTTATAGAATAGCAGAAAAGTTAAGAGATGATGGAGCATCTATAATATTTATATCACATCGATTTGAAGATATGTACAGGCTTGCAACTAAGGTTACTGTATTCAGAGACTCTAAGTATATTGGTAGTTGGGATGTAGATAAAATATCAAATGAGAATTTGATTGTTGCTATGGTAGGTAGAGAGATAACTGAAATGTTTCCAAAGAAAGAACCTAAAATTGGAAAAGAAATTTTAAAGGTAGAAAATTTAAGTAAAACAGGATTTTTCGCAGATATATCTTTTGCGGTTAGAGAAGGAGAAATTTTGGCTCTTACTGGATTGGTAGGTGCTGGGAGAACGGAAGTATGCCAGTCTTTATACGGAGTATTATCTTATGATCAAGGTAAAATATTTGTGGAAAGTAAAGAAGTGAAAGTAAATAGCCCATTAAGTGCAGTTAAACTTGGAATCGGTTATCTTCCGGAAGATAGGCAAAAACAAGGTCTTATACTAGAGTGGGGAATTGGAAGGAATATAACATTACCTGCTTTAAATAAGCTTTCTAAAAAAGGTTGGTTAAATGATAAAAAAGAAACAGAAATATCTAAAATTCTTTCAGAAAAAGTTAATGTTAAAGCACAAAGTATTTTTGATTTAGCAAGTTCTTTATCAGGAGGAAACCAACAAAAGGTAGTAGTTGCAAAATTGCTTACTTCTGACTTGAAAATACTTATAGTAGATGAGCCTACAAAAGGAGTAGATGTAGGTGCTAAGGCAGCAATTTACGAAATATTGAGTGATTTAGCTCAACAAGGGTATGGAATTGTATTAGTATCATCTGAAATGCCAGAAGTACTTGGAATGAGCGATAGAATAGCAGTTATGAAAGAAGGCAGAATCGCTAAGATTTTTGAAAGAAAAGATGCAACTCAAGAATTAATTTTAGAAGCGGCTATGGCATCAAATAAATAAAAGTTAAGACTATAGTAATTAAGATAAGAGGTGGAAAAATCTTATGTCGGAAAAAACATTGCAAAAAATAAAAGGAATAAATGTCTCAAAATTTAGAGAGTTAGGATTAGTTGTTTTCATCATAATAATATCTATCTTTGTGCAAATGAGAAACAGTAGCTTTCTAACCATAGAAAATATAAATGATTTAGTTACCAATACGGCTATCTTAAGTATTCTTGCAGTTGGAATGATGTTAGTTATTATAACAAGAGGGATAGATCTTTCAATTGGAGCGACAATTGCTTTATCAGGTATGATTACAGCTTTGACAATTGGTAAGTTTCCAGGATTAAATCCTTGGTTAACATTAGTTTTAGGACTAGTTATAGGTATGGCTTGTGGTGGAATTGTAGGTTTTTTAATATCAAAGGCAGGAATACTTCCTATAATTGCATCTTTAGGTATGATGAATGTTTTTAGAGGTTTAACTTTTATGGTTAGTGGTGGAAAATGGGTTAGTGCTCATCAAATGCCTGAGACTTTTAAGGGAGTAGCTACAGGGAAAACTTTAGGAATAAATAATTTGATATTTATAGCTATAGTTATTTATGTAATATCATATTACTTTTTAAATCATACAAGAACAGGAAGAAAGATTTATGCAGTTGGAAGTAATCCAGATTCAGCTAGAATAAGTGGAATAGACACTGGAAGAGTTTTGTTAATGGTTTATGTAATAATGGGTGCATTAGCTGGACTTGCTGGAGTACTTTGGGTTTCAAAGTTTGCTTCTGCCCAAGGAGATACAGCAATGGGTTATGAATTAAATGTTATCGCAGCTTGTGTATTAGGTGGCGTTAATATTGCAGGTGGATCAGGAAAAATATCAGGAATTTTAATGGGATCACTTTTATTGGGTATATTAAATAATGCGTTGCCACTGATAAATGTTTCACCATTTTGGCAAAATGCTATTCAAGGAGTAATAATTCTTATTGCTGTAATAATAAATGCTCTTGTTAAAAGAAAAGTTCATAAAAATAATCTTATGAGGAGGAAAATATAAGATATGACAAATAGAAATATTTTAGATAAAAAGGGTTTTAATATTAAAAAATTCTTCCTCCAATGGGAATGGTTATTGGTTTTGATTTTCATAATCATCAATATAATAAATACTTCACTAAGTCCATACTACTTAGATTTTAATAATTTAATTGGTGCTACAATGACTTTCATGGATAAAGCTTTTATGGTTCTTCCGATGGCTTTTATAATAATACTTGGTGATATTGATATATCAGTAGCATCGACAGTTGCTTTAGCTTCTGTAATTATGGCAGTAACATTTAATGCAGGTGTACCAATGATATTAGCCATGATATTAGCATTGATAGTAGGAACTATTTGTGGATTTATTAACGGATTATTAATAGTTAAATTCAAAGAATTATCTGCAGTTATTGTTACTCTTTCAACAATGATTATATATAGAGGTATAGCTTATATAATTTTAGAAGATCAAGCTTCAGGTAACTTTCCTAAATGGTATTCATACTTGGGATGGGGATATGTTGGAAAGGTTCCATTTATACTAATTATATTCATTATATTCGCTATTTTATTTGGGATACTTCTCCATAAAACAGCTTTCGGTAGAAGGGTATTTGGAATGGGAAATAATATTACCGCTTGCAAATTTTCAGGAGTTGAAACTGATAAAATAAAGATTATTGTATTTACAATGGCTGGATTTATGGCGGGGGTAACAGCATTATTCCTAACTTCTAGAATGGGTAGTACAAGACCTAACATTGCAACTGGATATGAATTGGATGTTATAGCAATGGTAGTTTTAGGGGGAGTTAGTACAGCAGGTGGAAAAGGAAGAATGTTAGGTACAATAATTTCAATATTTTTAATAGGATATTTAAGATATGGATTAGGTTTGGTTAATATACCAGCTCAGACTTTATTAATTATAATCGGATTGCTTCTTATATTTGCAGTAATGGTGCCAAATTTAAAGATCTCCAAAAAAAAGATTTCTAAAAGCTAAACAAATTCAAATACTAGCAGTCAAAGATTGCTTTGTATATAAAAATTCAAGGGGGAAAAGAAATGAAAAAAGTATTGTCAACTATTTTATCATTAGTAGTAATAGGTTCTTTACTAGCAGGTTGTGGAAACAAAGCAGTAAATACAGCTACTAGCACTGATGGCGGAAAAGAAACTACAAAAAAATATGCGATTATAGTTAAAAACACTGGTAATCCATACAATGAAAAAGAAATGGAAGGATTTAAAAAAGCTGTAGAAGAACTTGGTGCAGAAGTTATTCTTAAAGCTCCAGATCAACCTACTGCAGAAGCACAGATACAAATGATAGAAGAACTTATTAATCAAAAAGTTGATGTTATTGCTATAGCTGGAAATGATCCAGACGCACTTCAACCTGCTTTAGTAAAAGCGATGGACAATGGTATAAAAGTTCTTTCATTGGACTCAGCTGTAAATGCAGATAGCCGTATGGTTCATGTAAATCAAGCAGACCCTGAAAGAATAGGACGTACTCAAGTTCAAGCTCTTTACGATATGACTGGTGGAAAAGGTGATATAGCTGTTCTTAGTGCTACTTCTCAAGCTACTAATCAAAATGCTTGGATTGAGTGGATGAAAAAGGAATTAGAAGATCCTAAATATAGTGATATGAAACTTGTAAAAGTTGCTTATGGTGATGATTTAAGAGATAAGAGTGTATCTGAAACTGAAGCATTACTTAAAACTTATCCAGATCTTAAAGGAATTATTTCTCCAACTACAGTAGGTGTAGCTGCAGCTGGTAAAGTTTTAACAGATAAAGGCTTAAAAGGAAAAGTTCAGTTGACAGGTCTAGGATTACCAAGCGAAATGGCTGATTACATTGAAAGCGGAGTTTGCCAATGGATGTATTTATGGAATCCAATAGATGTTGGATACTTAGCTGGATACGCTGCGGATGCTTTAGTAAAAGGAACAATAACAGGTGCTGCAGGAGATAAATTTGACGCTGGTACTCTTGGTGAAAAAGAAATTATTGCTGTTGGAGATGGAACAGAAATAATGTTAGGCGACCCCTTCAAATTTGATGCAGATAACATTGGAGAATGGAAATCAGTATACTAAAAAACGAAAATCCCCTTATTTAATAGGGGATTTTTATTTTTACTATTTAAAAATCGAAATCATCTACATTTTCTTTTGTGAAGTCAAGTGGGATTCCCATAATGACTTCAGTACCTTTAACTTGAATTTTGCCTATACTTGCAAATTCATCACCATCATGAGGTTTATTACCACTAATCATATTTACTGCAAGCTTTATAGTTAAATAGCCTAGTCTACCTGGATCCCATAAAGTAACTACTTGTGCAGAACCATTTTTTAATGATTCTCTCATTAAAGCTGGAGTTGATAAACCAACCACCTTTACTATGCCTGCTTTGCCAGATTGATAAACGGCTTGAGATGCACCGGGTGGGGCTGCAGAACTATTACCGATAATCCCTTTTAGATTAGGGTAAGCTATTAACATGTTCTGAGTAATAGTGTAAGCCTTCTGTTGATCATCATCACAAGCTTCAACAGTAACAAGTGTCATTTCTGGATACTTTTCTTGCTGCTGTTTAATCATCCATTCCATCCAAGTATTCAAGTTTGAAGCTGTTAAAGCACCAGTAATTATAGCGTACTCACCTTGGAAATCCATGTTTTCAGCTAAATTATCCATTATGTGTCTACCGAGATATTCCGCATCAGCTTGATTTACAAATAATTCTCTTGAATCATCTTGAGAATCGGAATCCCATGTTAGTACAGTTATACCAGCTTCTTTAGCTTTTTTTAATATTGGAGCAAGAGAAACAGGGTCGTTGGCAGATACTGCAATAGCATCAACTTTCCTTGAAATCAAATCTTGAACTAAATTTACTTGTTGAGCAGCATCAGTAGTGGTTGGACCGGTGTAAATAACATTTACCCCTAATTCATCTGCGGCTTGAAAAGCTCCATCAGCAGCAGCTTCAAAATAGGGGATGCCAACAATTTTTGGGACTAAAGCTATATTGAGTTTTTTTTGATCTGTATCAGAGTGCAGATTTTCAGAATTACAACCGGATAAAAGTGATAGACATAAAAGTATTGATGAAAATATACATAAGTGTTTTTTCAAAATTCTCACTCCTATTATTTTTTAAAGAAAGTAAAATAAATTTACAAAAGTTTCTTTAAATTTTTTTTGTTAGAGGTAGTTATGCCAATTGATGAAGAAATAGAATTAGTTAATAGTACAAAAATCAAAATAAAGCCCATCATAAATGTTTGGATAAATGGACTTACCCCTATTAAATTAAAACCATTTGCAAGAACTCCAAAAATACAGACGCCAATAATTGTTCCCATAATAGAACCTTCGCCCCCATTAATGCTTGTTCCACCTAAAACTACTGCTGCAATACTTTGCAAAAGATAAACAGCTCCAATATCAGCCCTCGCAGTGGCAACTCTAGAAGTTATAACTATACAAGAAATACCACAAAGTAAAGCTGCATACATATAAACAAACATTAATACTTTAGTTATATTTATACCAGAATACTTTGCTACTACCGGATTTGACCCCACAAAATAGATTTTTCTTCCTAAAGGAGTTTTTTTAAGAATAATAGAGGTTATAGTTGCTAGAATTATAAATATTAAAGTTTGTATTGGAATGAAGCCTAGATGTCCTTGTCCTATAAAATAATAGCTTTGAGGAAATCCAGAAATGGCATTACCTCTACTAATAGCAAGGGCTATACCATTAAAAAGAACCATGGTTCCTAATGTAACAAGTATGGATGAAACACCGATTTTTGCAATAAAGAATCCGTTAATAGCACCACATAATACAGCTACAGAAAGGCCTAATATCATGGATAAACCAATGTTTATGCCAGATGAAAAGCAGAATCCAATAACTACAGCAGATAGCCCGGTTATAGAACCTATAGACAAATCTAAACCGGAGGATAAAACTATAACGGTCATACCTAATGCAATAATTCCAAGCTCTGACATTTGTTCGGTTATTGCTATAATATTATTAAATGTAAAAAATATTGGGGACATAATGGACATAAATATTAATAAAATAATAAAAAAAGCAAGCAGTATTATATCACCTAGGTTAATTTTTTTAAACACAGACTAATCCTCCTTTAATTATCATCTTCTACCTTATGTTCAAAAACAAACAGGTTTTCATCATTTCTTTTTCTTTGAATTACATCTAGAGATACAGTAACTACTATAATGAATCCTACTACAATACTTTGAAAGTAAGTTGGAATTCGGGCTATTATTAAACCATTCTGAACTATGCCCATAAGTATAACACCTAGTAGTGTACCTAAGATAGTACCACTTCCACCAAGAATATTTGCACCACCAATAACCACTGAAGCAATAACTGTTAGCTCAAAGTTTACCCCAGCATTTGGTTGAATAGAACCTAATTCAGAGCTATAGAGTATAGAAGCTAATCCTGTTAATAAACCCATATAACAAAATACAAACATGTAAACAAAAGATATATTTACACCAGCTCTTGTTGCAGAAATTGGATTGCTGCCCACGGCATAAATATTTCTTCCAAGTTCAGTGTATTTTAGAATAAAGCAAGTTATTGCTATTACTATAATCAATATATATATTGGTATTGGAACTAATAATAGTTTTGAACGTGATATTTGAAGAAACCAATCAGGAAGACCTGTTATCCATTTTCCTTTGGTTACATTCATTACTAAACCTCTATACATACTCATTGTTCCTAAAGTAATTATAATAGATGAAATTTTAGCTTTTGCTATAATAAATCCATTAATAAAGCCTAGAATAAGACCACATGAAAGTGCTACAAAGAACACAGTAAAATAATTTGCATAACTGGTTGATATAAATTTGCCCACGATAATGGCTGAAACTGCTAATTGAGATCCAACTGAGATATCAATACCAGAAGCTATTATAATAAGAGTCATACCAATGGACATTATGGCTAGAACAATATTATTTGTAATTAAACTAAGTAAATTTTCAGGAGTTAAAAATACTGGGGATTTAACTGAAATAATAAAACTAATAAAAATAATGATAGAAAAGATTACAAATTTTCTTTTTCTATAAATCTCTTTCATAAGTTATCCCCCACAGTGAATATGTCGCCTAAAGTTTGTTTATGGTCATTATCTTCTCCACCAGAAGCATAAAATAGTATTTTTTCTTGAGAAAACTCATTTCTTTTTAATTCTTTTTTTATCTCCCCATTGCACATAATTTCAATTTTATCACACATTCCTATGAGTTCTGGAAGATCAGATGAAATTAATATTATAGAAGCTCCAGATCTTAGAATCTCATTCATTATATTATAGATATCTACTTTAGAACTAATATCCATACCGCTGGTAGGTTCATCAAAAATTATTATTTTAGAGTTAACGTACAGCCACTTTGCTAAAATAACTTTCTTTTTATTTCCGCCACTTAAATCAGCCACATTATCACAACCTGATTGTTTTATACCAAGTTTTTTAATTAACCTACCTGTAGAATTGGCTTCATCTTTTTTATTAATGAATCCAAATCTAGTAATTCTACTTAGGTTTGTAATAGAAATATTATTGGAGATAGACATTTTATCGATAAGTCCTTCAGAATTAACATTACTTGTAATATAACTAATACTAGACGCAATAGCATCTTTAGAGGATCTAATGGTAACTGGTTTTTGGTTTATGTAGATAGAACCTTCTGTGGGTTTATAAATACCAAATAGGGTTTTAGCTAGTGTTCGCCTCCCAGCTCCGCTTAATCCTGTTATACCTATTATTTCGCCTTTTTTTAAGGTGAAGTTTATATCATTTATTCTTTTTTTATACCCTAGATTTCTTATGGATAATACTTCTTTTCCGATAGACACATTTAATTTTGGGTATCTATCTTTTACAGATTTTCCAGCCATCTGTTTTATGAGATGATTAGTGTTTACTTCATCAATTCTACAAATTTCAACTATCTCACCATCTCTTAAAATAGTTATAGAATCTGCTATTCTTTTTATTTCATCTAAGTTATGAGAAATAAATATAGTAGTAATATTTATTTTCTTGAATTCAAGTATCATTTTAAATAAATTTTCTTTTTCTTGCTCAGTTAAAGCGGAAGTGGGCTCGTCCATTACAATAATAGTAGCATTTTTAGAAACTACTTTGATTATTTCTATTACTTTCTGTTGACCTATACTTAAAGTTTTAACTAAAGTTTTTGGGTGAATTTTTAAATCAAATGAATCTAAATAATACTGTGTTTCATAAAAAATTTTTTTCCAGTCAATAATCTTTATAAAGCTTAAATTTTTAATAGGTCTTCTACCTATAAAAATGTTTTCTGCTACATTTAAATCTGGAAACAAACTAATATCCTGATAAATCATTTCTAACCCAAAAGTTTTCATTAACTTCTCATTTGGATTACAAACGTTTTCTCCATTTATTAAAATCTCGCCAGTATCAGCTTTTACAGCACCAGCTAAAATCTTCATTAGTGTTGATTTACCAGCTCCATTCTCACCAATAATAGCATGAACCTCGCCAGTTGTTACTTTAAAATCTATATTTTTTAATACAAAATTTCCATTAAATTGTTTTGATACATTCTTCATCTCGATAATGTATTTCAATGTTTTTCCTCCATCCTCAAATTGTAGAAAAAATTACGCTATAGGGATCCCACTGTGAAACTTAATTTATACTTATTCTAAAAACTAGACGTATCAACTAGTTTTCTAAAAACTAGACGTATCAACTAGTTTTGTACACGTATAAATAAATAGTTGAACTGAAATCACTCTAATTCATATGTAGTATAAAGTTTAATATTATTCTCGAAGAAAAACTTTTTATATTCAGAAGGAATCTGTTTATTAGAAATTACTTTCTTTGCAATGTTAAATGAACCAAGCCTAGCAAAAGCGGTTTTATTAAATTTGGTATAGTCAGCTACTATTATTACTTCTTTTGTAATAGATAATATCTGTTTAATTAACATTGCTTCTTCATAACTGTCTACAGTATAGCCAGAATCTAGGTCTACACCTTTTACACTTATAAAAACTTTATTTAAATATATATCTTGAATCAGTTTTTGGGCAATTTGACCTACTAGTATAGAAGATGATTGTATTAAATCTCCACCCGTGACAACAACTTTTGTTTCATTGCAATCTTTTAATTCTAGGGCTACTAATAAATCATTAGTTACTACTGTCATTCTATTATGTTTGATGAGTTTTACAATTTCTAAAATAGTTGAACCAGGACCTAAAAATACTGCATCCCCTTCGTTTATCATTTGAGCACCTATTTTAGCAATAAGTTTTTTTTCTTCTTCTGGGGTTTCAAGATTATCAGTATAAGCTATTGGTGTTGAGTGTTCTTCATTTAAAACTGCACCACCGTAAGTTTTAATTAAAAATCCTTCTTGTTCCAATTTATCTAAATCTCTTCTAACGGTAACTTCCGATACTTGAAAGTTTTCGCTTAAATTACAAACATCTATTCTTTTTTCTTTAACTAAAATATCCTTAATTCTTTGTCGTCTTTCGATTGCAAACATAAAAAGCTCCTTTGCTTAAATCTAAATGTATAATCTAATTGTATCATAAATTTCGATTGTGTTCA
The DNA here is from genome assembly GCF_900129965.1 of Clostridium grantii DSM 8605. Classification (GTDB taxonomy): domain Bacteria; phylum Bacillota; class Clostridia; order Clostridiales; family Clostridiaceae; genus Clostridium_AF; species Clostridium_AF grantii. Next base: position 42,509 of record NZ_FQXM01000005.1, read on the forward strand.
TTTAATTTTGAATATGAATTTTTGGTTATAATAATTAACTTCTTTTCGATTCTTGACAATTGTTTCTAAAAGCAAGTGGAGTTAGTGATTCTCTGCTTTTAAATAGATTTATAAAATGACTTACATTATTAATACCTATAATTTCTGAAATTTCTCCTATTGAAAGGGTAGAGTACTGCAATAAATTCTTTGCATAAGTAATTCGAGAAGTAATAATATACTCATTTGGTGAGAAACCAGTATATTTTTTAAACTCCTTAGCCATATGATACTTACTAACAGAAAATTCTTTGGAAAGTTGTTCTAGGCATATTCTTTCATTAAAGTGTTTATCTATATATTTCATGATTTTATGAATATAGTCAGGCATGTAATAATCCCAGTGATCTTGAGTGTTCATTATTAATAATAACTCTGTTAGAATGTCTACTATAAGTTTCGAACTGATTTGTTCTACTCTAAGACTTCTTTGTTTATGAATTTCTAGTAATTTTTGTAGATTAAATGAAAGTTCAGAATCATTCTTTAACGTTGTAACAGGGGAATTGTTATTTATGTATTGGTCATAATACCCTCTACTAGTAGCACCATTAAAATGAAGCCATTCGAATTCCCAAAGGTCATTATTATCAGTTTCATAATAATGATGCTCCATACAATCTATGAAAAAAACTTGATTTTTTTGTAAAATATAGCTTTTGCCCCTATATTTTAAAATTCCTTTACCTTTTAATGTGATTATTATTAAGTAGGAATTTAGATTAGCACGTTCTGCAAAATAGTTTTGTTTTGTTTTGAAATATCCTATTTCTTGTACATAAAAAAAACATGATTTTGCCACCATACTAGGTGTTGTAATTAAACGAATTGAGTCACTAGACCAATTATATACAATATTCTCTACTAAATTAGAAATTCAAATCACTCCCCCAAGATACTATTATTTTCTAACAAGATACATTATTGTTCCTATGATTATATATTACTATAATTAAAGAGTAAAGGGTGGAATAATTATAGTAAAAAAAAATGTACTCATTTACTTAATAGTAAGATTATAAATTGGAGGTTGATAAAATGGAAAGAATTAAACAGATAAAAAAAGCTCGTATTGGGCTTTATTCAGTAGGGCTAAAAGCATATTGGACTCAATTTGAGGGTTTAGAACAACGATTAATAAATTATGGAAAGTTCATCGAAAAAAAATTATCACAATTTGGAGAAGTTTATAATTTTGGACTTGTAGATGATGAAATTAAAGGGCGAGAAGCAGGGGAATGGCTTAACTCAAACAATGTGGATTTTGTATTTTGTCATTCTGCTACTTATTGTACAAGTTCCTCTGTGCTGCCAGTACATCAGATTTGTAATTCACCTTTAGTAATTTTAAACCTTCAGCCAACTGCTAGTATGAATTACGAAAAAACTTCAACAGGTGAGTGGTTAGCACATTGCGGTGCTTGTCCTGTTCCAGAATTTGCAAATGCGTTAAATAGGGCAGGAGTAGATTATAAAATTATAAATGGATTATTAGGACTTGAAGAAACTCCAGAAATCTCTATAACAGATGAGGTAACAGTAAATAGAAAAGAAGCTATTCGAGCTTGGAGAGAAATCAGTGAGTGGGCACAGGCAGCAACTGTTAAACGTACATTACAAAATAGTCGTTTTGGTTTCTTGGGAAATAATTATAGCGGTATGTTAGACATGTATAGTGATTTTACAATGGTACAATCTCAAATGGGTATTCATGTTGAAATATTAGAAATGTGTGATTTAGATAAAAATTTAAAAAGTATTACAGAAGAAGAAATAAATGCCAAAATGGCAAGCGTAAAAGAATTCTTTCAAATTTCAGGGGACTCACCCTCAGACCCAATTGCAAAGAAACCTTCTGAGGAACAATTAAAGTGGTCTTGCAAAGTTGCGGTAGCTCAAGAAAAAATGATAAAAGAATATGATTTAGATGCCCTTTCGTATTACTATCATGGTTCAAATGGAAATCATTATGAAGATTTACAAAGTGGTTTTATAGTTGGACACTCTTTACTAACAGCAGCAGGTATACCATGTGCAGGAGAAGGGGATTTAAAAACTGCTATCGCAATGAAAATTTGCGATATAGTAGAAAAGGGTGGCAGTTTTTCTGAAATAGTAGCTGTAGATTATAATGAAGAAACTATTATTTTAGGTCATGATGGACCATTCCACATTTCTATTTCTGAAGGAGTACCTGTGTTAAGAGGAATGGGAGTTTATCATGGTAAAAAAGGGAGTGGTGTGTCTGTAGAGGCAAAGGTTAAAGAAGGAGAAGTAACTACTCTTGGAATTACGCAAACAATAGATGGAAAAATGAAGATGATTATTAGTGAAGGAAAGGCTATAAAAGCACCTATATTGATGATAGGGAATACTCAAACTCATATAAAATTTAAAGAACACCCTGATAAATACATGGATAAATGGTTTGTTGAAGCTCCTACCCATCATTGTGCCATGTCAGTAGGTCATAATGCGTCTTTATTTGAAAAAATTGCTTATTTACTTAATTTAAACAAAATTATTCTTTAAGGAGAGGTTATTTATGGAGAGAATAGCATTTAAACTTAAACTGAAAAATGGAATGGAAGAAGAGTATAAAAAAAGACATGATGAAATATGGCCAGAAATGACTGAAATATTAAATGATGCAGGTATTCATAATTACTCAATTTGGCTTTTAGGAAATGATTTATTTGGATATTATGAAACGGAAGATATTGAATATGCAGTTAAGATTCAAAAAGAAAGTGATGTTGTTTTAAAATGGAATGAATACATGAGCAATGTAATAGATTCTATTCTTCTTGATGATGGAAGCTATTATGCAGATGTTAATTCTATGGAGTGTATGTTTTATCATAAATAATTGTGTTCTAATAATAACTTAAAAAGACAAATCAATCACTCCATAGGACATAAAAAGATAATTAAAATTACTGTATTATTATAATAGAAACAAATTTAAGGGAGATGATACTGGTGAATTTTAAATTGTTACATCCAGCAGATCAAATTATTATGATTATGAAACGGATATATGGATATGGAATGACAACCACTTCTGGGGGAAACCTTTCTATACGAGATAAAAATGGAGATATTTGGATAACACCAGGTGCAATAGATAAGGGCTCATTAACAAGGAAAGATATAATTAGGGTAAAGCCTGATGGAACAATAATAGGGCAACATAAACCTTCTAGTGAGTTCCCTTTTCACAAATTAGTGTATGAGAAAAGACCAGATTTAAAAGCAGTTCTTCATGCACATCCACCTGCACTAGTTGCTTTTAGTATTATAAGAAAAATTCCAAATACTCGTTTGATTCCTAGTGTTGAAAACGTTTGTGGAGATGTGGGTATGGCGGAATATGGATTACCAGGAAGTGAAAGTTTGGGAGAAAAAATAGCTGATGTTTTTGAAACTGGTATAAATACTGTTATATTAGAAAATCATGGTATAGTCATAGGCGGAAATGATCTTTTCGAAACATTTATGTCTTTTGAAACATTGGATTTTAGTAGTCGGCTTGAGATTAAAGCAAATCAAATTGGAGAACCTATAGAATTATCTTCAATGGAAATGGAATTAGCTAAGAATAAAAAAAGTGCTGATATGGAAGAATTTGAAGGAAAGTATTTTAGTAGTGAAGAAAGAGACTCAAGGCGAGAAATGTGTGAATTAATACATCGTGCTTATGATCAAAATCTTTTTACCAGCACTCAAGGTACTTTTTCACAAAGACTTAGTAAAAATTCATTTATAATAACACCTTATGGGGTGGACAGAAAGTATATTGAAGTGGAGGACATTGTTAGAATTGAAAATGGAAAAAAAGAAGCAGGGAAAAGTCCTAGTCATTCAGTTTTAATGCATAAACTTATTTATGAAAAACATCCTCACATAAATTCAGTAATCATTGCTCATGCACCAAACATTATGGCTTTTGCAGTAACTGATATTGATTTCGATTCTAGGACTATACCAGAAAGTTATGTATTATTGAGAGATGTAAAAAAACTTCCTTTTGGGTCAACTTTCATAGAACCAGAGAAACTTGCCAAAGTTTTTCAAGAAGATACACCAATTGCTTTAGTTGCAAATGATTGTGTAATTGTAACTGGAACAAATTTGATAAATGCTTTTGATAGGCTAGAAGTAGCAGAATATAGTGCAAAGGCAATAATTGCTACTAAAAGTATTGGGAAAATAGTTACTATTGATGAAAGTAAAATAGATGATTTGAAAGAAGCGTTTAAATTACAATAATATTAAAAACAAAAGTAGGAGTGAATAATATGGAAAAAATAATTAGTTTAGCATTTGACTTTGGTGCTTCTAGTGGAAGAGCTATAGTAAGTACTTTTGATGGTGAAAAAATTGAACTAGAAGAGGTTCACAGATTTTTAAATGAGCCAGTTATTATGGGGTCGCATATTTATTGGGACACTTTTAGACTTTTTCATGATTTAAAACAAGGATTAAAAAAAGCATCTTCTAAATTTGGAAAAATACACAGTATTGGAATAGATACTTGGGCAGTAGATTATGGATTATTGGATGAAAATGATAATATTATAGGGATGCCTATTCATTATAGAGATACTAGAACGGAAGGTATGATGGAGAAAGTTAAACAAAATATGTCATTAGAAAATATATATGATATTACAGGTATTCAATTTATGGAGCTGAACACTGTTTATCAATTAATGGCAGATAAAAAATTTAGGCCGCATATAATTGAAAAAGCAAAAACATTATTGCTTATGCCAGATTTATTTAATTATTATTTAACAGGAAAGAAGTATAATGAATATACTAATGCATCAACTACTCAAATGCTAGATGCAAAAAGTAAGAAATGGTCAAAAGAATTAATAGAAAAATTAGATTTGCCATATGATATTTTGCAGGAAATTATAGAACCAGGTAATATAATTGGTAATCTTACAAAAGAGGTACAAGCAGAACTTGAAGTTGATTCAATACCTGTTGTAGCTGTTGGAAGTCATGATACAGCCTCGGCAGTTTGCGGTGCGCCACTTGAGGGCAATGATAGTGTTTATCTAAGTTGTGGTACTTGGTCTTTACTAGGTATTGAGAGCAAAAAACCTATTATTAGTGGTGATTCTGCAAGATACAACTTTACAAATGAAGGCGGAGTTGAAGATACTATTAGGTTTTTAAAGAATATTAATGGTTTGTGGTTACTTCAACAACTCAGAAAGAGTTGGAGTGAAAGAGTGGAGGAAATAGGGTTTCCGGATATTATTAAAGCAGTATTACAAGTTGAAAATAAAGATTTTATAATTGATCCTAACCATGAGTCTTTCATGGCACCACATAATATGATTGAAGCAATACAAAATTATTGTGTTGAAAATAATCAAGGAAAACCAGAAAAACTTGGAGAATTAGCTATTGCTGCTTATAATGGGTTGACTAGCGAATATAAAAAGGTTGTAGAGTGTATTGAAGAAATTGCAGGCGAAAGTATTTCAACAATAAATATGGTGGGTGGAGGAATTCAAGATAAATTCTTATGTCAACAAACTGCAAATGTAACGGGCAAAAAGGTTCTTGCAGGACCTATAGAAGCATCTGTATTAGGAAATATAGTTATGCAATTAAAAGCAATAGGTGCAATTGAAACATTGGAACAGGGAAGGAAAATAATAAAGAACTCATTTGAAACAGAAAAATTTCTTCCTGAAAAATAGCTATAAAATAAGTATGTAAAAAAACTATTTTATTGCATAATAATATGTTTTTGTGGATACATAGAATCAGGATGACTATGTATCCTTTTTTAACTAGATAAATAATACAAGTCATGATACAATAAAGATAAACAAAGAAAAACAAACAGTAAGAATTATTTTAAATTTAGTTAATTATTTGAAAAAAATGAATAGTCAATTTAAAAAAGCTAGAAGTAGGTGAATAGAATGCTGGCAGTAGAAAGAAGAAAAATAATAATTACAATAATTGAAGAAGAAAAAAGTGTGATGGTAACAGATTTAAGTAAAAATTTTGGGGTGACAGAGGAAACTGTAAGACGAGATTTAGAAAAACTTGAAAAGCAAGGACTTCTTAAGAGAACTTATGGTGGAGCTGTTATTAACGAAAGTACGGTTCAAGAGCTTCCTTTTAAGATAAGAGAAGTTAGAAATAAAGAAGGAAAAAAATGTATTGGGAAAATGGTAGCTGAATATATTAATGATGGAGATACAATACTTTTAGATTCAAGTTCTACGGCAATTCAAGTTGCAGAATTTTTGAAGAACAGAAATAAATTAACAGTGATCACTAATTCTGTTATATTACTAACTAAACTTGCTAAAGTAGATGGCATAACAGTAATATCAACAGGTGGAACCCTTAGAGAAGGAGCTATGTCTTTGGTAGGAAGTATATCTCAAAATACAATACAAAATTATAATGTAGATGTTGCAGTTGTATGTTGTAAGGGCATACATAAGGAAAAAGGTATTACAGACTCAAATGAGCAAGAGTGTGAAGTTAAAAAATCAATGATAGAAGTAGCGGATAAAGTATTATTAGTAGTAGATAATACTAAATTTGATAAAAAAGCCTTTGTTAAAATTTGTGATTTGGAAAAAGTTGATATGGTATTTACGGATAAAAAATTATCTCAAGAATGGGAAGAAACTATTTATAATTCTAAAGGTGAATTGATTTATTGTACCTAACTCATTGTAAAATAAAGTATTTAAAGTTAAACAAGAATTAAAAAAACAAATAAATAAAAAAGATAAAGAAAAAACCACAAATACAGCAAAAAGTATTTGTGGTTTTTTCTTTATTTGCATTGACTTATCTTTTATTGATTGATATAATATCATTAAACAAAGAAAAACGGACACAAAACAAAACAAACAAAAATTTAGGAGGTATTTAAATGGTATCTGAATATGAAGTTAAGAAAAGTATATGTGAAATAGGTAAAAGGATTCAAGATAACGGATTTGTTGCGGCTAATGATGGTAATATTTCAGTTAAAATAAGTGACAACGAATTTTTGTGTACACCAACTGGTGTAAGTAAAGGGTATATGACTCCAGATATGATTTGTAAAGTAGATAAAGAAGGAAATATAATTACTGCTAATAAAGGATATAGACCTTCTTCAGAGATGAAAATGCACTTAAGAGTTTATAAAGAAAGACCTGACGTTACTGCAGTTGTACATGCTCATCCACCATATGCAACAAGTTTTGCAATTGCAGGTATCCCACTTACTAAACCTATAATGCCTGAAGCAGTAGTTTCTCTAGGATGTGTTCCTATTGCTGAATATGGTACACCATCTACTGATGAAATTCCAGATGCAGTAAGTAAATATCTTCAAAATTATGATGCAGTATTATTAGAAAATCATGGAGCACTTAGTTTTAGTGTTGACTTAACAAATGCATATTTCAAAATGGAATCTTTAGAGTTTTATGCAAAGTTAATGTTTATATCTACACAATTAGGTGGACCTAAAGTATTAGATGATACTAAGGTTGAAGCATTATATGATTTAAGAGCAAAATTTAATTTGCCAGGAAAATATCCATTTGATTTATGTAAAGAAGGAGCATGTGCACCAACACCTAAAGTAGAAGCAAAAGTAGAACCTAAATCAGATGATATGGCAGCATTGGTAAGTGCAATAACTCAAAGAGTAATTGCGGAAATGAATAAATAGTAATTCTGAAAAGAATAGGTGAGACTATGAAAAAATCAAAAAGATTTCAGGTTCTAAATGATAGACCTGTAAATAAAGATAGTTTTATTGATGAATGGCCTGAAAAAGGATTTGTAGCAATGAATGGACCATATGATCCTAAGCCATCAATAAAAATTCAAAATGGAAAAATAATAGAATTAGATGGAAAGAAAATTGAAGAATTTGATTTTATGGATAGCTTTATTGCAGATTATGCAATTGACTTGCAACAAGCTGAAAAATCAATGAATTATAGTGATGTTGAACTAGCTAGAATGTTGGTAGATATAAATATTGATAGAAAAACTATAATTAAAATCTTCTCAGGGTTGACGCCTGCAAAAATTGTAAAGGTTCTTGATGAATTAAATGTTGTAGAAATGATGATGGCTATGCAAAAGATAAGAGCTAGAAAATTCCCATCAAATCAAGCTCATATTACTAACATTAAGGACAACCCTATACAAATTGCATCAGATGCAGCAGAGGGAGCTTTAAGAGGATTTGGTGAAGAAGAAACAACTGTTGGAGTGGCAAGATATGCACCATTTAATGCAATAGCTTTATTAATTGGAGCTCAAGTTGGCAGAAGAGGAGTTCTAACTCAATGTGCAGTAGAAGAAGCAGTTGAGTTGGAACTTGGAATGAGAGGGTTTACAACTTATGCTGAAACAATTTCTGTATATGGAACTGAAAGTGTTTTTATTGATGGTGATGACACCCCATATTCAAAAGCTTTTTTAGCATCCTGTTACGCATCAAGAGGCCTGAAAATGAGATTTACATCAGGAACAGGTTCAGAGGTGTTAATGGGTAATGCTGAAGGAAAATCAATGTTGTATCTTGAAACCAAATGCATAATGGTAACAAAAGGTGCTGGAGTTCAAGGATTACAAAATGGAGCAGTTAGCTGTATAGGAGTTACATCAGCAGTTCCTTCTGGAATTAGAGCAATTCTTGCAGAAAATTTAATAGCTTCTCTTCTTGATTTAGAAGTAGCTTCCAGTAATGATCAAACATTTTCACACTCGGATATTAGAAGAACAGCTAGGACAATGATGCAATTCTTACCAGGTACAGATTTTATTTTCTCTGGTTATAGTGGAGTTCCAAATTATGATAATGTTTTTGCTGGAGCTAATTTCGATGCAGAAGATTTTGATGATTATAATGTACTTCAGAGAGATTTGAAAGTTGATGGAGGACTAAAACCAGTTAATGAAGAAGACGTGGTAAAAGTTAGATATAAAGCTGCAAAAGTAATGCAAGCTTTATTCAAAGAATTAAATCTTTCAAAAATTACAGATGAAGAAGTAGAAGCAGCTACTTATGCTCATGGAAGTAAAGATATGCCGGATAGAGATGAATTAGCAGATTTTGAAGCTATAGAAGATTTAATGAATAGAGGAATAACAGGGGTAGATATTGTAGCAGCTCTTGTAAAATCAGGTTATGATGATGTAGCTCAAAGTATATTAAATATGTTGAAACAAAGGGTATATGGAGATTATTTACAAACATCAGCAATTTTAGATAAAGATTTTAATGTTATAAGTGCAATAAATTATCCTAATGATTATTTGGGGCCAGGAACAGGCTATAGATTGTCAGAAGAAAGATGGGAAGAAATTAAAAAAATCCCAAATATAATTGATCCAGATAATTTATAAAGGTGGTGTCAGACATGGAATTAGATGAAAAAATTGTTAGGCAAATTGCTGAATTAGTAAAAAAAGAGCTTGAAAAATCTAATATTAATCCAATAGCTGCCCACTCCTATGAAACGAAAAATTTACAAAAAGAATATGAATCAATTTTCACAGAGAAGGGTATGGCAAGTAAAGGAAATGACATAAAAGAAGTAGTGATTGCGGTTGCCCCTTGTTTTGGAGTGGAGATAAAACATACGTTGAATAAATTAAGTCATATAGATATTTTAAAAGAAATTATGGCTGGAATAGAAGAAGAAGGAATGGTTACTAGAATTATAAGAGTTATGGATACATCAGATGTTGCTTTTATTGGTAAAAAAGCTGCAATGCTTAGCGGATCTGGAATAAGTATTGCAATACAATCAAAGGGAACTACTGTAATTCATCAAAAGGATTTATATCCTTTAACCAATTTAGAACTATTTCCACAAGCTCCAATTATAACTTTAGCTATGTACAGACATATCGGGAAAAATGCCGCAAAATATGCTAAGGGTTTGAGGGTAAAACCAGTACCAGTTCAAAATGATTATATGTGTAGGCCAAAATTTCAAGTAAAAGCAGCTATTATGCATATTAAAGAAACAGAAAAGATTGATAAACAAGCCCCTTCAATAGAATTACAGTTTAAAGGCTAGTTTTAAAGATTATTTTTAGTACTTATATTTGAAAGAAAGGGATGATTAAAATGGAAAGGTATCCTTTATCCCAAAACATGGATCCAAATAAAATTAAATCTAAAACAGGTAAACCAGTAAGTGATATAACAGTAGAAAATATTTTAGATGGAAGTATTTCTTCAGAGGATATAAAAATTTCTAAGGAAACTTTAAATATTCAAGGAAGATTAGCAGCAGAAGATGGTAGAATTCAACAACAACAAAATTTTACAAGAGCAGCTGAACTTACGGAAGTACCTGATAAGGAATTATTGGAAATTTACAATAAACTAAGACCAAATAGAGCCACTAAACAGGAATTATTACAAATTGCTAATGATTTGAAAGATAAATATAATGCAGTTAATTGTGCTAATTTGGTGTTAGATGCTTTAAAGGTTTATGAAAAAAGAGGAATATTAAAAGTATAGAGGCGATGATATGAAAGTAATTGCGGGGGTAGACGTTGGAAATTCTACCACTGAGGTTTGTATTTCAAAAATTGATAATAATGGTAAATTTCAATTTATTAGCAGTGGTATTAGTAAAACTACTGGAATAAAAGGAACAGAGGATAATGTTAAAGGAATAAGTGCTGCATTAAATAATGCTCTTGATAAAACAAATATAAGAATTAGTGATATTGATTCTATTAGGATAAATGAAGCGGCACCTGTAATTGGTGATACGGCCATGGAAACAATAACTGAAACCATAATAACAGAATCCACTATGATAGGTCATAATCCTTCTACTCCAGGAGGAGAAGGTCTTGGACTAGGGATTACCATTAATATCAATGATATGAATAAAGCTGATATGAATAAAGATTATGTAGTTATAATTCCCCAATCTTTAGATTATGAAGATGCCTCTGAAAAAATAAACTTGGCACTAAAAAATAAAATAAAAATCAAAGCAGCTATTGTACAAAAGGATGAAGCAGTATTAATTTGTAACAGAATAAATACTGTTATTCCCATAGTAGATGAAATTAAATATATTGAAAAAATCCCTCTGGATAAATTTGCAGCTGTAGAAGTTGCAAAATCAGGTCATACCATTAAGGTATTATCAAATCCTTATGGAATTGCTACAATATTTAATTTGAATTCTGAGGAAACTAAAAGAGTTATTCCTATAGCAAAAAGTTTAATTGGTATAAGATCAGCTATAGTAATAAAAACTCCTGAAGGTGAAGTGCAAGAAAAAGTAATTCCGTCAGGCAAACTTCTTATAAAAGCTAATAATAGCACTGAAAAAGTAGATGTAGATTCTGGTGCAGAAGCAATAATGAGTTTGGTAAATAGAATTGAAGAAATTGAAGATATATCAGGCGAAGCGGCTACAAATGTAGGGGGAATGATTAGTTCAGTAAAAAATACAATGGCAGAGTTGACAAATGAAAATATTTTAGATATTAAAATAAAAGACATTTTAGCCATTGACACTTTTTTCCCTAAAAAAGTAGTTGGTGGATTAGCAGAAGAAACTTTTATGGAAAATGCTGTGGCGGTTGCTGCCATGGTAAAAACTAAAAAATTACCCATGGATAGAATAGCTTCAAAGTTAAGTGCACTCACTAATATTGATGTACAAGTAGCAGGGGTAGAGGCAGTAATGGCAACATTGGGAGCGTTTACTACACCGGGAACAAAATTACCTCTTGCAATTTTAGATATTGGTGGAGGTTCAACGGATGCGGCAGTACTTCATGAAGATGGATTAATTAAGTCTATTCATTTAGCTGGGGCAGGTGAGATGGTAACAATGATCATAAACTCAGAACTTGGATTAAGTGATAGAAGTATTGCAGAAGATATAAAAAAGTATCCAATAGCAAAAGTTGAGAGTTTATTCCACATAAAAATGGAGAATGATGAAATAAAATTCTTTCAGGAGCCGCTAGAAGCTAGATTCTTTGGTAGAATAGTTATTTTAAAAAATAACGAGATGTTACCAATTTATAAAGATGTAAATTTAGAGAAAATAATTAGTGTTAGAAAAAGTGCAAAAGAAAGGGTTTTTGTACAAAATTCCTTGAGAGCTCTCAAACAAATTGCTCCTATGAACAATTTGAGAAATATACCTAATGTAGTTTTAGTGGGTGGCTCAGCTTTAGATTTTGAGATACCAGAAATGATTTTATCACAGCTATCCAAATATAAAATTGTGTCTGGCAGAGGAAATATTCGAAGTGTTGAAGGCCCAAGAAATGCAGTGGCAACAGGATTGGTTATGTCCTATGTTGGGAATTAAGGTGATTATATGTATAAGAATAAACCAGTAATTAATATATTTACTCATAATTGTAATAGTCAAGTATTAAAAGAGATATTTGCAGGAATAGAGGAAGAAGGACTTCCTTATGAAATATCTGAAATGGTTTATAAAGATGTTGATAGATTATCCTATGAAGCCTCAACTAATTCTTCTTTAGAAGTAGGCATTGGAGTAAATGAGTATGAAGTGGCTATTCATGTTAGACAAATGAAAAAAGGAGAATATTTATTTGAGTATTCTGGTTATAAATTAAAGCATATGAGAGTTTTAGGTTCAAATGCTGCTCGCTATGCTAAGAAAATACCTTTTAAAATAATATAAAAATTAGGTGGTAAGATGAGTGTAACTACTAAAACTGGAGATAGTGGATTCACATGTTTATTAAATTCAGAAGAAGTACCTAAGTATGATGTGAGAGTTGAAACAACAGGTGATATGGATGAATTAACAAGCTATTTAGGATTAGCAAAATCTCAAATAGATTTATATGAAATAAAAAATGAACTTGAAAAGATTCAGCAAAATATGATAACACTTATGGCACATATATCTTGTGGAGATGAAAACAGCTACTTAATCCCAGAAATTGAATTAATAAGACTCGAAGAAATAATCAATAACTTTGAGAGTAAATATCCTAAATTTAAAAAATTTATTCTTCCTGGAAGTAGTAAAGAATCAGCTACGCTAGATGTTGCTAGAGCAGTTTCTAGAAGAATTGAAAGACACTTATTAACTTTGGATAGATTGTATCCTGTAAATTTAATAAACAGAAAATATGTAAATAGGTTATCAGATTTTCTTTATGTATCTGCAAGATATTTAGAATCTTTGAAAAAAAATACTTTTGGAGATGATGACTCCTTGTACTCGGATAATACAGAAAAAAAAGAATTGAATCTAAAGGTTGCTAAAAATATATTGGAAATCACTGAACAATATGCAAATACAATTAATTTAAAGGTTGTTATTGCAGTAGCTAATAAATGGGGGCATATAATTGCTGTACATTTTATGGATGATGCATTACCAGGGAGTTTTGATATAGCTGTAAATAAAGCCTTTACTTCTGCTTCTTTAAGAATGCCTACGAATGAATTGGGAGATTTGGCAACAAATGGTCAACCTTTTTATGGCATTAACAATACAAATAATAATAGAATAGTAATTTTTGCAGGAGGCTATCCTTTGATTTATAAGGGAGAAGTTGTTGGAGCAATAGGAGTAAGTGGAGGCTCAGCAGCCCAAGATAATGAAATTGCTGCTTATGGAGCTAGTTCTATAAAGGAGGTATTATGATGGCTATAAATGAAAGCCAAATTGAAGAAATAGTTAAACAAGTTCTTCTAAATGTATCAGGAACAACAAAAGTTAAAAATGAGAATAAAGCAATAGGAATTTTTGAGGATATAGAAGAGGCTATAGATGCTGCTAAAATAGCTCAAAAAAAGATTAAGAAAATGTCAATGGAACAAAGAGAAAAAATCATAACAAGAATAAGAGAAAAAACTAGAGAAAATGCAAAAATAATGTCTGAAATGGCTGTTGAAGAAACTGGTATGGGTAGAGTGGATCATAAAATATTAAAGCATCTACTAGTAGCAGATAAAACACCTGGAACAGAAGATATAACAACCACTGCATGGTCAGGGGATAATGGTTTAACTTTAATAGAAATGGGTGCCTTTGGGGTAATCGGTGGAATAACACCAAGTACAAATCCAAGCTGCACAGTATTGTGTAACTCCATTGGAATGATAGCTGGAGGAAATACAGTAGTATTCAACCCACATCCAGGTGCAGTAAAGGTTTCAAATTATGCAGTTACATTAGTAAATGAAGCTTCTGTAGAATGTGGTGGGCCTGAGAATATAGCTTGTTCAGTTACAAAACCTACATTGGATAGTGGAAAAATACTAATGACTCATAAGGATATTGCTTTACTAGCAGTAACTGGAGGTCCTGGAGTTGTTACAGCTGCTTTAAAATCAGGAAAAAGAGCTTTAGGAGCTGGAGCAGGTAATCCACCAGTTGTAGTTGATGAAACAGCAGATTTACAAAGCGCCGCTAAACATATTGTAGATGGAGCAACTTTTGATAATAATTTACCATGTATTGCAGAAAAAGAAGTTGTTGCTGTTGAATCAATAGTAGAAGAATTAAAATACCATATGATTAATAACGGATGTTATGAATTAAAAGGTTCTGATATAGATAAATTAGTGAATACAGTTTTAATAAACAATAATGGCATAATTGGTTTAAATAGAGATTGTGTTGGTAAAGATGCAAAAGTTATTTTGAAAAAACTAGGTATAGAGGTAGATGATAGTATAAGATGTATTATTTTTGATGCAGATGAAGATCATATTTTAGTTTTAGAAGAATTGATGATGCCAATACTTGGAATTGTTAAAGTTGAAAATGTTGATGAAGCTATTAAACTTGCAGTTAGATATGAACATGGGAATAGACATTCAGCTCATATGCATTCAAAAAATATTGATAATCTAACTAAATACGGCAGAGAAATTGATACAGCTATATTTGTTAAAAATGCACCATCTTACTCTGCACTAGGATTTAATGGTGAAGGTTATTGTACTTTTACAATAGCAAGTAGAACAGGTGAAGGATTAACTTCTGGAAAAACATTTACTAAAAGTAGAAGATGTGTTTTATCAGATGGTTTATCAATTAGATAAGGAGAGAATATAATGGAAATCAATCAAATTAATGTTGAAGAAATTGTTAAACAAATTCTTTCAGAAATGAAAGGTGGACCAGTTACTAGTAGTCAAACGCCAAGTACAAATATGCCTAAAACATCTAAAGTTGCTTTGCTTACTGGAAAACAAAAGATTGAAGTTAGAGAATACCCAATTCCTGAAATTGGTGACGATGAAATGTTAGTTAAGGTTGAAGGCTGTGGAGTATGTGGAACAGACGTTCATGAGTACAAAGGTGATCCATTCGGTTTAATTCCAGTAGTACTTGGACATGAAGGTTCTGGTCAAATTATTAAAATGGGTAAGAACATAAAAAGAGATAGCATGGGCAAAGTAGTGAATCTAGGAGATAAAATAGTTACATGTGTTATTCCGTGTGGACATTGTGATGCATGCTTAAATACACCATCTAGAACTAATCTTTGTGAAAATACTGGAATATATGGCTTGATTTCAGATGATGAAACACATTTAAATGGATGGTTTTCTGAGTACTTAGTGGTGAGAAAAGGCTCTACCTTCTTTACAGTTAATGATATGGATCTAGATTCAAGATTATTAATCGAACCAGCAGCAGTTGTAGTTCATGCTGTAGAGAGAGCTAAAACAACGGGTTTATTAAAATTCAATTCTAAAGTTGTTGTTCAAGGTTGTGGACCAATAGGATTATTACTAATATCTGTAGTTAGAACTTTAGGGGTAGAGAATATAATTGCTATAGATGGTGATGATGCAAGACTTTCAATGGCAAAAGAAATGGGAGCAACTGATACTATTAATTTCATGAACCATAAGGGAATTGATGCTTTAGTAGGAGCAGTAAAAGATGCAACAAATGGTTTGGGTGCAGACTTTGCTTTCCAATGTACTGGGGTTCCAGTAGCAGCAGCTAATGTTTGGAAGTTTGTAAAAAGAGGTGGAGGACTTTGTGAAGTTGGTTTCTTTGTAGATAATGGAGACTGCACAATCAATCCTCATTATGATATTTGTAATAAAGAAATAACTTTAGTTGGTTCATGGGTTTATTCTCCACAGGACTACCCAATAACCTTTGATTTTATTAAAAGAGCAAAATCAATTGGTTTACCTCTTGAAAAGCTAATAACACACAGATATACAATAGATGAAATGAATGAAGCTATGGAAACTAATATGAAACAATTAGGAATAAAAGTAGTTTTCATAAACGATAAATTTTAGGAGAATGAATAATGGCACATGCAATAGGTTTTATTGAAGTTTTTGGTATGACAACTGCCTTGGTTGCTGCAGATGCTGGATGCAAAGCAGCAAATGTGACAATAGAAGCTCTTGACAAAAACAAACCAGGAAATGCAGATAGTCTTCCTGTACCTTTATTAATTTGTGTGAAGTTTAGGGGAAGCGTAGTAGATGTCGAAATGGCAATTGAAGCAGCAAAAAGAGCCGCTAATACAGTTAGTGGATTTGTGATAGCTCACATAATACCAAACTGTGCATTAGATACAGAAAAACTAACAAAATTAAATTGCTTTGAATAAGTAAAATTAAAAAAAAATATATCTTTAGGAGGATTAATTATGTTACAAGAAGCGTTAGGAATGATCGAAACAAGAGGTTTAATTGCAGCAATAGAAGCAGCAGATGCAATGGTGAAAGCAGCAGATGTTACTTTAGTTGGAACAGAAAAAATTGGTTCAGGACTTGTTACTGTAATGGTTAGAGGAGATGTAGGAGCAGTTAAAGCAGCTACAGAAGTTGGTTCAAGTGCTGCATCAAGATTAGGAGAACTTGTGGCTGTACATGTAATTCCAAGACCACATGGAGATGTAGAGAAAATACTACCAATTGTAAAATAAAATGGGATTAGGAGTGTAACTATTGTTTGCCATAGGGATAGTAGAAGTTAGTGGATATGTAACATCAGTTGAAGTATTAGATGCTATGTTAAAAACAGCCAATGTTGAATTTGTAACCTCTGAAAAAAAACTAGGTGGAAGATTAGTAACTATAGTTGTTAAGGGAAATGTATCTGCAGTTACTGCGGCAGTTGAAATGGGCAAAGAAAGTGCAGATAAAGTAGGGAAAACCGTTGCTTCTGCAGTTATACCAAATCCACATGAGGAATTAATTAAGATTCTCAACATAAGTGCCAAGAAATACAATAATAAATAGTAAAGTGGTGATAACTTGGAAGAAAAAGAACAATTAAAATCACCTGAACTAAAGGAAAACCAAGAAAAAAATTTAACGGTAACTAAAGTAAAAGCTTCAGGTAGAAATAAGTCTAATAATAAAAGTGCCAATACAACAAAGAATATAAAAAACGTTGTTGAAGTGAAAGATGAAGTAAAAGTAGTGAATGAAGTGGAAGTAGGAAACCAAGTTAAAATAGCAAGTGAAGCTAATAAGGATATTATTGAAGCAAATATTAATGAGAAAAAAGATAAGAAGGAAATTGCACAAAATAAAAATAGAAATTATAGGGAGGAAATAAAAATGGAACAACAAGCATTAGGAATGGTAGAAACAAGAGGTTTAGTAGCAGCAATAGAAGCAGCAGATGCAATGGTAAAAGCTGCAAATGTTGTATTAATAGGAAGCGAAAAAATAGGTTCAGGATTAGTATCAGTAATGGTTAGAGGAGATGTTGGGGCTGTTAAAGCTGCTACAGAAACTGGAGCTAGAGCTGCAGAAAGATTAGGAGAATTAGTAGCAGTTCATGTAATTCCAAGACCTCACGGAGATGTTGAAAAAATATTACCACAAGAAAAATAATTTTTATAAAAGAGTGTGATAAAAATGAGTATTGATGTTAATTCGTTAATTGAGAGAATAGTTAAAGAGGAAGTTGAGAAGTTTGTAGAAAGCAATGATAAAGTAGCTTCTGATATAGTTCCAGTAGGTGTTTCTGCAAGACATGTACATGTATCTCAAAAGGATTTAGAAGTACTTTTTGGTGAAAATGCTACTCTTACTAAAAAGAAAGAATTAATGGGTGGACAATTTGCAGCTGAAGAATGTGTAACTTTATTAGGAAGTAAATTAAATGCTATAGAAAAAGTTAGGATTCTTGGTCCGGTAAGGCAAGAAACCCAAGTAGAGTTAGCTAAAACAGATGCCATTAAATTAAAAATAAATGCACCAATAAGAGAATCAGGAAAAATTTCTGGATCTGCTTCCATAACTATAGTTGGCCCCAAAGGAGCAATAAATTTAAATGAAGGCTGTATAATTGCAAAGAGACATATTCATATGTCACCTAAAGAAGCAGCTGCGATGAATGTTATAGATAATGACTTTGTTAACATTAAAGTTCCGGGAGAACGAGGCGGGATATTTACTAATGTTCAAGTTAGAGTCCATGACACGTATACATTAGAAATGCATATTGATACAGATGAAGCAAATGCTTTTGGTATAAAATGCGGACAACATCTTAAATTGATTAAATAATAAAAATGTGCTAGTTGTGGTTAAATTAAGTTCTCTATGACTAATACTAAAATCAGTTCACAGCACATAGTTAATAAGCTTTCTTTTAGTAAGCTAATATAGCTATTCCAGTTTAACTATTAAGTTATATATGTACAAAACTCTTATAATCCGAGAGATTTTGTACAAGTATAAATTAAGTTTGACGAGGAAGTTCCTATAAAACTATGAACTGTGAACTGTAAATTATAAAATGGGGGTTATAACGTGGTAGTTGGTAAGGTAGTGGGAACAATTGTTTCAACAAGAAAAGACCCAAAATTAATAGGAAATAAATTTTTAGTAGTAGATATTTATGAAAAATTTGATAATGGAAATAAAGGCAAAATTTTAGCAATAGATAGTGTTGGTGCAGGTGTTGGAGATCTAGTTATTGTTACTTTGGGAAGTGCAGCTAGGTTTGCTTGTGATACTCCAGATATGCCAGTAGATGCAACCATAGTAGGAATTGTAGATGATGAAAAGGATATAAGAATTAATAGCTAATAAAAAACAATAGTTCTCAATATAGCCAGTAGCTTGAAGTGTTAGCTCTGTGCATAAAAGAGGTGTATATATGAATTTAGATGAATTAAAAGTTATTCTTAAGGAAAATGGAATTGTAGGAGCTGGTGGAGCTGGTTTTCCAACTTATGCAAAACTAAATAGTAAGGCAGATGTACTTATAATGAATTGTGCGGAATGTGAGCCCTTGATAAGGGTAGATAGACAACTTATCAAAATTTATACAGAAGAAATTCTAGATACTTATGAAATGATGGTTCAGGTTTTAGGTTGTGAAAAAGGAATAATAGGAATTAAATCTCATTATAAAGAGTCAATTGAAGCAATAAAACATAAAATAGAAAATTATCCTAAATTGGAATTAAATATATTGGAAGACGTATACCCGGCTGGAGATGAAGTTGTTTTAATCTATGAAACAACGGGAAGAATTGTACCAGAAGGAGCTATACCTATTACTGTTGGAGCAATTGTAGTTAATGTTGAAACAGTATTGAATATTCATAATGCTGTAGTAAATAAAAAAGCAGTAGTGGACACTTATGTAACAATAACTGGAGAAGTTAATAATCCTATTACTGTTAAAGCGCCTATCGGAAGTAAAGTCATTGATTTAATAAACTTGGCGGGTGGAAGTAAAATAGAAGATTATGAAATAATAATGGGTGGACCAATGACAGGGAGATTGACCACTTTAAATTCTTATATTACCAAAACTACTAAAGCATTGATAGTTCTCCCAAAAGAACATTTAGTAATAAATAAACGAAAATTTGATCCTTCTATAGATATAAAAAGGGCCATGTCAGTTTGTTCCCAATGTAGAATGTGCTCTGATTTATGTCCAAGAAATCAATTGGGGCATGTAATATCCCCACATAAAATCATGAATACTCTTGCAAATGGACTTACAGAGGATATTGATACCTTTACTTCTACAATGCTTTGTTGTGAATGTGGTATTTGTGAAATGTATGCTTGCCATCAGGGGTTAGCACCAAGAAGTTTGATTGCTGAAATGAAATTAAAGTTAAGAGAAAAAGGAATTAAAAATCCTCATAACAATGCACCAATAAATGTGGGAAGAATGAGAGAGTATAGAAAAATTCCTATTGATAGACTTATTGCAAAATTGAATTTAACTACTTATAATGTCGATGCAAATTTAAGCCCAGATAGATTAAAAGTTAAAAAAGTAGAAATAAATATGAGACAGCATATAGGGGCACCGGCAGTTCCAATAGTAAAAGTTGGAGATGAAGTTTATAAAGGAAATGTGATTGGCATTGTTGATGAAAAGAATTTAGGGGCTTTTATTCATGCTAGCATAACAGGGGTTATTGTTAGTGTGAGCGAAAATAGTATTTTTATTGAAGCAAGAGGTGATATAAATGGATAAAGCTATAGGATTAGTTGAATATAAAACAGTAGCAACGGGAATTACAGCTTCAGATGAAATGATAAAAACAGCCCATGTAGAGCTATTAATGGCTCAAACGGTTTGTCCTGGTAAGTTCATAGCCTTAATTGCAGGGGATTTAAGTGCAGTAAAAGCTGCAATTGAAGTTGGTAAGTCTAAATATGAATATAATTTAATAGATAGCTTTATACTTGGTAACCCTCATGAATCAATATTTAGTGCAATGAATGCTACAGCTAAATTTGGTAATTCAGGAGCCTTAGGTATAGTTGAAACTTATTCTGCAGCTACAGCTATAGTAGCAGCAGATATTGCAGCTAAAACGGCAAAGGTAAATATATTAGAGTTGAGGATTGCAAGAGGAATGGCCGGAAAAAGCTTTGTTTTAATTAGTGGAGAAATTGCTGCTGTAGAAGCTTCAGTGCAAGCAGCTATTCAAATGGTAAAAGAAGAAGGTATGCTAATAGACATGTCTATAATACCAAATCCGGACCCTAAACTTTGGGAAACTCTTGTATAAAACAATTAAGATAATATGAAATTAACAAAGGGGTGTTTTACATGAGCTATAAAATGTTGATAATTAATCCAGGGTCTACATCTACAAAAATTGGGGTATATGAAGATGAAAAACAGATTTTTGAGGAAACCTTGAGACATTCATCAGAAGAAATTGAAAAGTATGATAAGATTTATGATCAATTCGAATTTAGAAAAATTGTTATTTTAAACATTCTAAAGGAAAATGGAATTAACATAAAAGATTTAAATGCAGTGGTTGCTAGAGGTGGACTTTTAAAACCAATTGATGGTGGTACTTATGCAGTTAATAAAAGAATGATTGAAGATTTGAAAATAGGAATACAAGGACAACACGCTTCAAACTTAGGTGGAATTATTGCAAATGAAATTGCAAGTCTACTAGAAGTTCCTTCTTTTATAGTAGACCCAGTGGTAGTTGATGAAATGGAAGAAGTTGCAAGAGTGTCAGGTATGGAAGGTATAAATAGAAAAAGTGTTTTTCATGCTTTAAATCAAAAAGCTGTTGCAAAAAGATATTCCCTAGAAAATAATAAAAATTATGAAGAACTAAATTTAATTGTAATACATATGGGGGGAGGAGTTTCTGTCGGCATTCATAAAAACGGGAGAGTTGTGGATGTAAACGGAGCTATAGACGGAGATGGTCCATTCTCACCAGAAAGAAGTGGAAGCGTACCTATTGGAGACATTGTTAATATGTGTTTTAGTGGAAAATATACAATTGATGAAATAAATAAAAAGATTGCCGGTAAAGGTGGTATAGTATCATACTTAGGTACAAATGATGTAAGAACAGTTCAGGGAATGGTTGATACAGGGGATGAAAAAGCTAAGCTGATTTTGGAAGCTTTTATATATCAAGTTTCTAAAGAAATTGGAAGTGCATCAACTGTACTAAAAGGAAATGTAGATGCTATTATTTTAACTGGTGGCATAGCTTACAGTAAGAATATAACAAGTAAAATTGTTGAGAGTGTAGGTTTTATTGCACCAGTAACAATTTATCCAGGAGAAGATGAATTATTAGCACTTGCACAAGGAGCTTTAAGGGTTTTAAATGGTAGTGAAAAAGCAAAAGAATATTAAAATTTATTTTTAGGGATTTATATTAATATATAATAAAAATTATAAGAATTTCTAAAGTATTTAAGAGGTGTGCACAAAATTGAGCACACCTCTTTATAATGTTAAAAGATAAGCTAAATCCTTTCATATTTACATTTATAAAAATATTTTTGCAAACTCCATATTGTCAAATTCATTCTCTTTCAAATTATTCAAAACATCAGCTAAATAAGTTTTATGATGTTCTATAGTTTTTGAAAAAACTTGTATAAATCTAACTACATTATCAATAGAAGATTCTTTATTAAACAAAAAGATTCCAATCAAATAAAATCTAATAAGTGCAAATCTCATTAAAAGCATAATATAACCGTCAAATACTGAGTCTGTTTCTGAAAAAGGGAATAAATCCTTATATATAAAATTAACTAAGTAATTTTCGAAAATATAGCTATTATTATTTATGAAATTTTCAAAATAATTATCAAAACCTTCTTTATAAGTTTCTGAATATTTATTTAAATCATTTGTATTATTAAAATTCAACCCAGATATAAGCTCTTTAGTATATTCTTGAAAAGAAGTACTGTCAACTTCTTCAAAAACATTTAAATCATCTATAAGTTTCTTTAATAATGATATTTGAATAGCATAATTTACTATAGGTTTTTCATAGAAATCATTGATTGAATTTATATCATATTCATTAATAAAATTACTCACTTCGTTAAAATTATTATCAAGTTTTTCTTCAAGTTCGTCTAAGAAATTTCCTAATATAAAAAATCTTTCACTTAAATCAAATTCTCTGTTTTTTATTATTTTAATGCTAAAATTTCTGATTTCCTTTATGTACTTTATAGGAAAATTATTAAATTCTTTAGAAGTAGTATCAATATCTCCAGATATAATATGTTTACCTAAAGTATTTTCACTTTCTTTGAATTGGAGTCCATCTTTTTTTAATAAAAGAATTCTTGCAGCTTCTGGGCAAGCTGTATCAAGAGACATTTCATAATAGTCATCAATTTTATTGATAATTCTAGGGAAAGAGGTGCAGACATTTGAAAGATATTCTTCTCCTAGATTAGTGTAGATTACACAATAATTATTTTCGTCTAAAAAAGGACAAACTTTACCCTCTCTTAACTTAACTTTTCCATAATCTATATCAGCGTTACAATAGGCATCATTATTATGAACGTTCTTTTGAAACATTTTCTTCATATCTTTGTCTTGAACTTTATAATACTGTCTGAATGTAGTTTTATCAATATCTACATCCCAACCAACACAACAGGTATCTTCACAACTACCCCCTATACACTTAAATTCCTGAACATATAGTGGATATCTCATTTTCACTTTTTTATTCATTAGTACCTCCAAACTAATACCGCTGGCAAAAATACTCCAGGCATGATTTACTTGAGTATAATATCAAGAATAATATATATTATACTTGATATTTCGGTAAACATCTATACACTGTTAATCCACACCAGGAATATATTATAAAAATTTTTATTTATACTTTTGTAAAAGTATGAGTAAGTGGTTTCAAGAAACAATTGGTTTTGGGTTAAATTCAAATTTTGTTAAGTGAGCGCCAATAAATACCTGCAAAAAATTTAAATTGCAATTTAGTGCAATATATTTATAGACGAGTCAAATATTTATGATTTACTAGGAATAATAGGAGTTATACAATGACAATATAACAGTTTTTAGAATTTGAACATTAGTGAAAGGGGATTGCTATGAGAGAAATATATTCAATGAATTATGATTGGAAGTTTTATGACGGGGATATTCAAGATAGAAGTTTTGATTGTACACATGGAAATGTAAGTAAAAATCCATCATGGATGAAGTCAGGCAATAATGGTGTTGCAAAATGGGGATATCCTGATTTAGATTGGCAAGATATTGATCTACCACATGATTTTGTATGTGAAAGAGGTGAGTTTTCTGAAACAGCTAGTGCTTCGCAAGGTAGCTTAGTAAAAGGAATTGTATGGTATAGAAAAACCTTTGAGCTGAAGAAAGAGGACAGTGAAAAATGTGTAACAATTGAATTTGATGGAATATTTAGAAATTATGAAGTATGGTTAAATGGCCATCTTTTAGGTATGGAAATAAGTGGTTATAAAAGTGTATCTTATAATATTGATGATGTATGTAGCTATGAAGATGTGAATGTTATTGCTATTAGAGTAGATGCAACGGATTGTGAAGGTTGGTGGTATGAGGGTGGTGGTATTTATAGAAACGTTAGATTAGTAAAAACCTCAAAACTTCATGTTGGTCAATGGGGAACCTTTGTTAAATATACTGTTTTAGAAGAGAGTAAAGCCGAAGTTGTTTGTGATACAACCATATACAATGAATATGATAAAGTAATGGTATTTGATTTAGTGACTCAAATTATAAATCAAGCAGGTGAAGTTGTAGAAGAAATTAGGAATATAAATTCTATAAAGCCACATAGTCAGCTTGTAGTAATGAATTGTATTAATATGGATAAAACAATTTTATGGGATATTGAGGATCCATATCTTTATAAGTTAAATACTTTGATAAAGAAAGACAATGAAATTATGGATTGTTATGAAACAAAATTTGGTATAAGAACAGTTCATTTTGATAATGAAACAGGTTTTTATTTAAATGGTAAAAATATTAAATTAAAAGGTGTTTGTTGCCATGAAGATCATGCAGGGGTAGGAGTAGCTGTACCTGATGCATTACATGAATATAGAATTAAACTTTTAAAAGAAATGGGTTGTAATGCTTATAGAACATCTCATAATCCACCCACTCCGGCACTGCTAGATGCTTGCGATAAACTAGGTATGTTAGTAATGGATGAAACAAGAGTAATGGATACCAGTGAAGAATATGTTCAGCAACTAAAAACATTAATTAAACGTGATAGAAATCATCCAAGTGTAATATTGTGGTCTCTTGGAAATGAAGAAATGAATATTCATGGAACTGATGTGGGTATAAGAATTTATAAACGACTTATAAGAATAGCAAAAAGTCTTGACCCAACAAGAAAAACCACCTATGCAATGAATTGTAATTGGTATGATATTAGTGAATTTAATGAAAGTCATAATTTTAGTGTTGAAGTAGGTGGTTTAAATTATAATTTGATGAGAAATTTCAATAAGTATGATACATTACATGAAAAATACCCAGAAATGGTTTTGGTTGGCACAGAAAATGCTAGTACACTTTCAACAAGAGGATTATATTGTGAAGAACCTAGTTCAAATGATGCTAGTATAACATTTAAATCTTCACATGAGTGCATATTTGAAAAAGCACAAAGGAATCAGATTGTAAGTGGGTATGGCGAAGTTTATCCACCTTGGGGTTCTACTCCTATGGAAACATGGACATCTGTTGATACAAGAGATTTTATGGCAGGGGTATTTATATGGACAGGATTTGATTATCGTGGAGAAACCATTCCGTATAGATGGCCATTTACTGTGTCACATTTTGGGATTATGGATCTTTGTGGATTCCCAAAAGATATTTATTATTATTATAAATCATGGTGGACAAATGAAGATACTCTTCATATTTTTCCACATTGGAATTGGGAAGGTAAAGAAAAAGAATTAATAGATGTTTGTGTATTTAGTAATATGGATTGTGTTGAATTATTTTTAAATGATAAGAGTCTTGGTATAAAAGAGATAACAAAGGCTGTGAAAGCAACTTGGCAAGTTCCTTATGAAGCAGGAACATTAAAAGCAGTAGGTTATAAAGGTGAAGAAGTAATAATGGTTAAAGAAGTGAAGACAACAAAAAAAGCCTCAAAAATTGGTATAACTTCAAATAAAAGTGAGTTATTGGCAAATAAAAATGATGTTTGTATTATTAATATTGAAGCACTTGATGAGGATGGTTATTTTGTTCAAACTTCAAACGAATTATTAGAATTTAGCATAAAAGGGGAAGGTAAAATTATTGGCACAGGTAATGGAAATCCCATGAGCCATGAACAAGATAAATTGTTACAAAGAAAATTATATCATGGTTTGTGTCAAGTTATAGTACAATCAAATTTTCAAACAGGGGACATTATTTTAACGGTAGAAGGTAAGGATTTTGAGCAAACACAAATACAATTAAAATCTATAGAAACAAATGAGTTTAAATATGTGGGTAAAGTATCAAAAGATATAGCTTTAGCTAAGATAATAGGCAGAAGAGATGCTGCAGATGGTTTAGTTTAAGAATAGCTACCAGGTAAAAGGGGGATGAAGAAATCCCTCTTTTTTTTTTTACTTTTCAATTAATGAAAACCATGTTGTTGTCGAAATTCTATAGGGGATATGCCTTCTACTTTTTTAAATATGGCACTGAAATAACTAGGATCTTTGAAACCAGTTTGAATGCCGATATCTTTAATAGAGGATTGAGGATTCTGAAGTAAAATTTTTTTTGACATAGAAATCCGATATTGATTTAAATAAGTTATTAAGCTTACGGGATTATATGCTTTAAAAATCCGGCAGATATAATAGGTTGAAATGCCTAAAGCTTTAGAAATATCTTCTAATGAAATATCTTTATCATAATTTTCTTCTAAATAAATGATTATTTTTTCAAAGGTCATTTGTTTTTTTGTTTTATGATTATAAGCAGAATTTATTCTTTTGCAATAGCTTAATTTTGTAATCAAAGTATATATTAATATAGAACATTCAATATGTTTTTTATTATTGTTTGATTTTAGCATCAGCAAAGATTCCTCAAATATATTAGCAATAGATTTTATGCTACTTAGCTCAAAAACTTCATGATTTTCTATATTGAGTTGTTTTAATAATTGAGGAATGTAGGTACCATCAAATACTACCCAATTGATTTTCCATGGTTTGGATATAGAAAAATATTCATGAGGTACATTTTTTTCTATAAGAAAAATATTTTTATTTGAAATAATATATTCCTTATTATTAACTATTAATTTACCTTTTCCACCAGAACAAACTAAAATTTGATTTTTATCAAAAGTATTATTTCGGATAACATGATCTTGATTTTCTAAAAAACCCAGTTCGCTAATATAGAAAGGTAGATTATATACATCACTATTAAGTACAGGGAATTCAAATAGCATATAAACACCTCCTGATAAATACATTATACAATATTATAATAATGAGAGAAAGTAGGAAAACTATTACCATAGGCTGCAAGAAAATATTCTACCGTTGTAGGGAATTTTTTTAAATCCAGTAAATGTATTTTGATTTTCTATTGACAAATAGGTGAATTTAAATATAATAAATTAAAATACTTAATATGTTTCTTAGTTGTAAAATTTCTATAGTATCATATAAAGTAGTAGCTATTAAAAAAAAATGTATTTACAATAGTAATTATATATGAAAATATTATATTCAAAGATTATATTATAAATATTATATGTATTATATATAGCAAATAGTTTCTGAAAGAATTAGGGAGGATGCGTTAGTGAATATTATAAATAATAAAATTGTCAGTAAAGATGTGAAATTAGATAAGGAAATAATTCACTTAGGGTTAGATGTAGGGTCAACTACAGTTAAGATAGTAGTTATTAATAAAGAACAAGAATTATTATATAGCAGATATGAGAGACATTATTCTGACATAAGAGATACTGTTTCAACACTTATAAAAGACGCATATAAACAATTTGAAGATAGTAATATTACCATTATGGTTACGGGTTCTGGAGGGCTTTCTATATCTAAATGGCTAGATGTGCCTTTTATTCAAGAGGTTATTGCTTGTGCTAAAACAATAGAAGAAATAATACCTAGAACAGATGTTGCAATAGAGCTTGGTGGGGAAGATGCTAAGATAACTTACTTTGAGGGAAGCTCTATTGATCAAAGAATGAATGGTATTTGTGCAGGGGGTACAGGAGCTTTTATTGATCAAATGGCATCTTTATTAAAAACTGATGCAATGGGATTAAACGAATTAGCTAAAGATTACAAAGCTATTTACCCAATTGCTGCAAGATGTGGAGTTTATGCTAAAACAGATGTACAACCACTTATTAATGATGGTGCACCAAAAGCAGATATTGCAGCATCGATTTTTCAAGCAGTTGTAAATCAAACCATTGCGGGACTTGCTTGTGGAAAACCTATTAAAGGTAATATTGCATTTATAGGGGGGCCACTTTACTTTTTATCAGAACTGAGAAATAGATTTATTGAAACCTTAGAATTATCTGAGGAGGCAGCAATAATTCCAGAAAACTCACAATTATTTGTTGCTTTAGGAGCTGCTATAGAGTCTGAAGTTAATGATGATATTATTTTTAAAGAATTAGTGCAAAAATCAGAGAGCTTAAAGGATTCTAGTGCAAACGAAGTTGCTAGATTAAATCCATTATTTGAAGATAAAAAAGCCCTTGAGGCATTCAAGAAAAGACATGATAAAAATGTTGCCAAAGTTGCAGATATTAGTACCTATGAAGGTAATTGCTATTTAGGGATAGATGCAGGGTCTACCACAACAAAAGCAGCTCTTATTAATGAATCAGGTGAATTGCTATATGAGTATTATGGAAGTAATAATGGAGAGCCTCTTGAGTTAGTTATTAAAATTATAAGTGAAATTTATGAAAAACTGCCTGAAAAAGCTGTGATTGTAAAGTCAACTATTACTGGTTATGGAGAATCACTTATTAAAGAAGCACTTCAAATAGATATTGGAGAGATTGAAACTATTGCACACTATAAAGCGGCAGACTTCTTTTTACCAGGAGTAGATTTTATACTGGAT
This sequence comes from Clostridium grantii DSM 8605, assembly GCF_900129965.1. Lineage (GTDB taxonomy): Bacteria > Bacillota > Clostridia > Clostridiales > Clostridiaceae > Clostridium_AF > Clostridium_AF grantii. Next base: position 71,491 of record NZ_FQXM01000005.1, read on the forward strand.
ATTGGTGGACAAGATATGAAATGTCTACGTATAAAAAATGGCACGGTAGATGATATAATGCTTAATGAATCTTGCTCATCTGGTTGTGGGTCTTTTATAGAAACTTTTGCAACTTCTCTTAATTATAAAATTGAAGATTTTGCTGAGGCAGCTTCATTATCGGATAAACCAGTAGACCTTGGTTCTAAATGTACAGTTTTTATGAATTCACGTGTTAAACAAGCTCAAAAAGAGGGGGCATCTGTAGGAGATATTTCTGCAGGATTATCATACTCAGTTATTAAAAATGCATTACAAAAGGTAATTAAGATAAGAGACCCAAAACAAATGGGGGAAAAGATTATTGTTCAAGGGGGAACTTTTTACAATAATGCAGTTCTTAGAGCTTTTGAACATATATCTGAAAGAGAAGTTATTAGACCTAATATTGCAGGATTAATGGGTGCATTTGGAGCGGCTTTAATCGCAAAAGAAAGATTTGTAGAAGGGGAACAAACTACATTACTTAAAAAAGAAGAGTTATCAGAATTTGAATTTCAACCTTCCATTAGCCATTGTAAGTTATGTGGAAACAATTGCTTGTTAACCACTACAAAGTTTAATAATGGCAAACAATTTGTTTCAGGTAATAGATGTGAAAAAGGAGCAGGAAAAGAGATTCCAAATAAAGATATTCCTAATTTGTATGATTACAAGATGGGTAGAATATTTGCATATAAGCCTTTGAAAGTGAAGGATGCCAAAAGAGGAATTGTGGGAATACCTCGTGTTTTAAATTTATATGAAAACTATCCATATTGGTATACTTTTTTTACAGAGTTAGGTTTTAGCGTTCAGTTATCTCCAAAATCAAGTAAAAAAATATATGAAGAAGGAATTGAAACAATTCCCTCTGAATCAGTGTGTTATCCAGCTAAGCTTGTTCATGGACATGTTATTCATTTGATTAAAAAAGGGGTGCCTTTTATTTTCTACCCATGTATTCCCTATGAAGTGAAGGAAAGTAAGCAGGCAGATAATAATTATAATTGTCCCATTGTAACCTCATATCCTGAAGCTATCAAACATAATGTTAGCATGTTACAAGAGGAAAATGTTAAGTTTATGAATCCATTTTTACCAATGGATGATGAAAAAAGATTAGCGGAGAGATTAAATGAAGAGTTTTTGGAATATGGATTTGATATTCCAAGTGAAGAAATAAAAGCTGCGGCTAAGAAAGCTTGGCAGGAAAAACTGAAAGTTAGAGAAGAAATTGCAAATAAAGGAGAAGAAGTTCTTCAATATCTAGAAGATAATAATAAAAAAGGAATTGTGCTAGCGGGAAGACCTTATCATATAGATGAGGAAATTAATCATGGCTTAACAAATATTATTACTAATTTAGGTATGGCAGTTTTAACAGAGGACTCTATTTTCCATTTAAATGAAACAAACCGTAAACTAAGGGTTCTTGATCAATGGAGTTATCATAGTAGAATGTATTCAGCAGCAGAGGTTGTGGGAAATAATCCAAGATTAGAGCTTATTCAATTAACATCTTTTGGATGTGGGGTTGATGCAGTGACAAGTGATCAAGTTGGTGAAATATTAGAAAGCTATGGAAAGATTTTCAGTCTTATTAAAATTGATGAAGGAAATAATCTTGGTGCTATTAAGATTAGAATACGTTCCTTAAAAGCTGCTATGGATGAACGTGAAAGAAAAAATGTAATTCCAGAAAAGGTTCATATTAATACAAATAAATCAGTGTTTACAAAAGAAAGTAAAAAGAAACATACAATTTTAGCTCCTAATATGTCACCTATCCACTTTGATTTAATAAAAACTGTATTTGAAAGTGAAGGATATAATATCGTTATATTGCCAGGGGTGGACCCAGGGGCTGTGGATGAAGGGTTGAAATATGTAAATAATGATTCTTGTTATCCTTCTATATTAACAGTTGGACAAATTATGAAAGCTCTTAAATCAGGAGAATATGATTTAGATAATACCACTGTGTTTATGACTCAAACTGGTGGGGGATGTAGAGCATCTAATTATGTTGGTTTAATAAGAAAAGCCTTAAGAGATACTAATATGGAGCAAATCCCTGTGGTTTCTATTAATGCATATGGTATTGAAGAAAATCCAGGATTTAATCTTCGAAGATCAATTCTTAATAAAGCTGTAATGGCAATAGTATATGGGGATATTTTCCTTCGTGTTACGCAAGCTACAAGACCTTATGAAAAAGTAAAAGGCTCTACAGAAGAGTTGCATAACAAATGGAAAGAGATTGCAATAAATAATATTCAAAATGGAAATGTTATTGTATATAGAAATAATGTGAAAAAAATTATTGAGGAATTTGATGCTTTAGAAAGAATAGACATTCTTAAACCTAAAGTGGGTATTGTTGGAGAAATATTAATTAAATATCATCCAACAGGGAATAATCAAATAGTTAAAGTACTAGAAGAAGAGGGTGCTGAAGTAAGTGTGCCAGATTTATTGGACTTTTTCCTTTATTCAGCTTTTACAGCAAAATTCAAATATGAAAAGTTAAATGGTAGTAAAAAAGCTTGGAACCATGCTAATATGTTTATTAAAATATGTGAAATATACAGAAAATCTGCAAGAAAAGCTTTTGAAAATAGCGTAAATTTTACTGCACCAACAAGTATACAGAAAAAAGCAGAGCATGCTGAAGAACTAATTTCTCTTGGAAATCAAACAGGAGAAGGCTGGTTTTTAACAGGGGAAATGGTAGAATTAGTGAAGCATGGATTTGAAAATGTGGTTTGTGTACAACCATTTGGATGTTTACCAAATCATGTTATTGGTAAAGCAATGATTAAACCAATTAAAGAAAAGCATCCAAGAGCCAATATTGTTGCTATTGACTATGACCCAGGGGCTAGTGAAGTTAACCAATTAAACAGGTTGAAGTTAATGCTATCTGTAGCCAATAAAAACATGAAAACAGTAGAAAATATAAAGAAATCAGTAGTATAAAGTAAGTCGAAAAATTAAATAAGCTTGAAATAAATTTAAAAGCCAATCTTTCGTATATTCGAAGAATTGGCTTTTATAATCTTTACTTTTTACTCTACTTTTAATGAATTGAATTGAGTACCGTCCCCCCAAGTTCTAAAACCTGTATAATTTGAAGTTCCTGAATCCGCAGTTATTGTACTTTGGTAATCCCAATCAAACTTATATTCGCCATCGATATATACTTTCAGATTCTTATTAGTATTCCCGCTATTTGTATTAGTGACTTTTAATTCAATATCATGTGAGTCGGTCCACCAAGGATCTGAACTAGCGGGAAGTCCCTCAGAATATCTAAAGGGTATAGCACTTTCATTAACAGTAACATTGCTATTAACTGTTCTTTTTCTTATAATTAATTCCCCGCCGGAATAACCTCTATCGAATTGAAAAATATATCCTGAATCTGTTTTACCGCCATCTGTTGTTGTAGTATCAAAAAAAACACCATATCCCCCAGCTGTGTTATTACCCTCTAAACTTGCTGTTAGGCTAATATTATATTCAGATTTTGGTATTTCTTTAAAAATTGTTCCATAACTACTTCTTATGGAAGTTCCATTAAATACTTTCCAATTTGATAAATTTGAGGATAAAAATCCGTTGGCAGCTAAGTCTTGGGCATCCTTATTTGAAAAATCATAATCAATAACATATGCTTTATCATCATATATTACTACGTCATTTTCGTGATTTTTGCAGTGAATACTAAAGCCATAATCACTTTTCTTTATTGTATAATCATGTGTATCATCAGTTTCAGGACAATTAGGAATTTCATTAAAATAAAGGTTGTCCTTATTGTCTATAATATCTTGTAGCAATTGCTCTTCATCTTCATAATTATTTTGAGAAATTTGCAAATAATACATTTTTAGAAGGCTAACTCTATTATCTAAACATACTTCATATTTTGCATTATCTTGATATGAGCTATACTTAGGAATTGCTACAGCAGACAGTATTCCAAGTATAGCAATAACAATAATAAGCTCTATAAGTGTAAAACCGGATTTAACATTTTTCATATAAACACATCCCTTGAAAATAATACTATAATATATATAATAATATATATTATACCATTAAATAGGACGCTTTTGAATTAAAAAGAGTAGTTATCACTTATATTTTACTGTAACTTTACTGTAACTTTAATGTAACTATTTAATTATTTTATAATGGTATACTTAATTTACAATGAATTTAATGGAGGATAAAAATGACAAAAGAAAAGAACGTAGTACTTATTTTAATTATATCTACAATAGTATTGTTTTTTGCATCATGTTCAAGCAATAATGAAATAAAGGTGAATAATTCTAAAGAAAATTTAAATACTGAAACTACTACCGAAACTACTACCGAAACTGATGAATCAAATGCAGATAAATCAGAAGGATTAGAGGATACTAGTGACACTGTAGCTACAAAAGACTCTACTAATAATGCAGGGGTAATCCTTGGATTTTCAAAACCAGAAGGACTTAGAGACTATTCTTCTGAATATAAAACTATATGGATTTCTAAAATAGATGGTGAGGTTTCACATAAGATTAAAAGTGATGTAATAATAGCTCCTCATGGAAATGATTTTTATCAAATGAAAAATATAGATTTTTCCATGTCGAAATTAGGAGACTGGGCTGAAAAAAATCAAACTGATTACTCAATAAGTTCCTACGAATATAAGCTTACATATAATACTATAGGGGCAGCTAAGATAGGTGAAATAATAGCTCCTCAATATACGGAAGAATTCATGCAAAAACAAATTCCAAAGCTTGATTGGCCAATACAAGAAGTTAATGAAAAAGTAATTTATGTGGGTAATGAATATGTTACTATTCTAGGTGATAAGTTTGAAACAGGTGGAGGAACCTATAGAAGCGGTTATTATTATACAAAAATCCATAAAATTTCTGATTTTAACAAAAAAAGTAATGAATTAAAATTGTTTGACTTACTAAAAATTAAAGATACAAAGGAATATGCTGAATACAATGAGAAGTATAACAAGGTTTTAAAAGATGAAAAAGTTAATAATGAAACTTTTTATAAAGAAACTCAAAAGATGGATTGGGATAACATTGTACTTGGTAGAGAAAATGGAGTTTGGGTAGCCCAAGTACCTGTAGTAGTTGAAACAGGACATTATGGCAATGGTAGTAACTTTATTTATCCAACGGAATATTTAACTATTAATACTGAATTGCCTTCAGATTTAGTATTAAATAATAGTTTGAGTTTAAAGTGGAGTGAAATTATAAAGGTATTACCAGATGCAATAGATGCTGTAAGTTCAAATGAAAGTGAGCTTTTGATTATACTTACAAAGGATAAAGTTCTTGTTTATAAAGATAACAATAGGGATTTATCCAAACCTGATTTATCCATAGATAATGATGGTTATGATAAAATTATATCTGAACAGTGGTCATACGGGAAATATGTTGATAGCTGGGATAGAGTAATTAATAAATAATGCAATAAAATGGTTTTTATATAATAGATGTAAACTCTGTTTCTAATGCGTCTGAAGATAATACTGAACGTTTTTCTTTTGATTTAATCAAGAGTAGCTAAATTTGTATTTACACAAATTTAGCTACCTTTTATTGTTTTATGCCTATAAAAAATAAAGAAAAATTCAGTTACAATTGTGTTACAATCAATTGATATAATTAAAGAGTAGTAAAAATAAATTAAGCTTAAATGCTTGAAAGGAATAAAATTATGAAAAAAATAGGATTAATAGTAGCAGTATGTATGTCAATAAGCTTGTTAGCAGGATGTGCAAACAATAGTAAAGAGAATACTAGTGAAGTAAAGGAAGAGACAATAGTTGAAGAAGTAAACAAAACAGAAAATGATGTGTCAAAAGTAGAAAGTGATGATAAAAAAGAAGAAACAGTAGATTCTGAAAAATCAGAGGATGAAAATAAGCAAACAGAGGAAAATACAAAGTCAGATACAACCAAAGATGCTAATAAAGAGCAGGTAACTAAAAGCGTTAAATTAACAGGAGTAGCAAATGTTAATGAAGGTAAAGATGGCAATTTGACAGTAGATTATATTATAACAGGTACAGATGGAAAAACAACATACAAATTCACTGAAAAACCTTTATTTGATAAAGGGTGGTATGAAATGTATAAAGGCAATGGTGGCCAATTATTTGAATTTGCAGATTTTAATTTTGATGGTAACATGGATATTAAAACTCAGCAGTATGGGGCTATGGTAAATCAATATTATAATATTAGAATTTGGAATGAAAGTACTAAAGAATTTGAATTGAATCAAGACTTTATGGGCATATCAAATCCTTCTATTAATGCAGAGAAAAAACAAATTTTTGGAGTTAATTATGATAGAGGTCTTGGTAACTATACTTTATACACTGTAAAAGATAACAAACTTACTGTTTTAGCAGAGATTAAAGCTGAAATTAAAGATGATGGTACATTTGGATATACTCAAGTTATAGGTACTGGTAAAGCAACACCCATTAAAAGTGTTTCAGATTTAGATTCTATCTGGAAAGAATACAATATTGAGATTGTCAAATAGTTAAACTGAGATACCTAAAATCACCATGGCAAAGTTGATCTGGAGGAATTATGGCAAAAATACTAATTGTTGAAGATGAGAAACCAATTTCTAATTTAATAAGAATGTTTCTTACCAAAGAAGGACATGAATGTGATTGTGCTTTTGATGGCATGAAAGCTTGTGATTTAATTGAAACACATAATTACGATTTGATTCTTTTAGACATTATGTTACCCTATGTAGATGGTTTTGAAGTTATGGAATATGCCAAATCAATAAAAATAAGCGTTATTTTTCTTACAGCAATGGATACAACGAATAATAAGGTTAAAGGATTAAGAATGGGGGCAGAGGATTACATCACAAAACCCTTTGAAATGGCAGAACTTATTGCAAGAGTAGATAATGTATTGAGGAGAAGTAATAGTACTAATAGGATTTATAACATCCACAATCTTAAAATTGATTTTAATAAAAGGCTTATTGAAAGAGAAGAAGAGACAATTGTATTAACAGAATTGGAATTTGATTTGCTTGAATATTTTATTAAAAATATAGATAAACCCTTAACTCGTGAACAGATTTATGAAAATGTTTGGGGTGGGGAATATGATGTGGAGAGTAGAACAATTGATATGAGTTTGAGAAGATTAAAGAAAAAGCTTTATTGGGACAAAGAAATAGTTAGTGTTTATAAGGTGGGATATAGATTGCTGAGTTCTATACAAAAGATTTTATAGGAAGAAGGGCTTATGAAAAATTACTATCGTATATATGGAATTTTGATGCTTTTGATTACAGGAATATTTGTATTATTTGAAGTTAGTGCATTATCTTTTAGTTTTAATATGGCTTTTAACAGAGAGCTTGAAAATGTACAAAATGCAAATATTCAATTTTCTAATGCTTTATCTACATCAATTGAGATGTTGGAAGCGGAAAGCATAGTAGATAATTCTGTGGTGTTAAATTATGTAAGTGACAATATCTATAAGAGTATGAATAACCATGCGGTAACCTACATTGTTAGCAATTATCCTGATACTTTGTACACCAGTAGATTGATTGATATAAATACAAATAGAAAAGTTGATTATTCAAGTGAGGATAACTGGTATATTGAACATTTTAAAACAGGCGAAAAACATTATATACAAGTAACTAATCGCCTTGAGATTAGCGGTGACACATTATATGTTAAAACAGTTATGGATATAGCAGAAATATATTCTGAACGAGATGCGCAGGTTAGTGGATATAGAATTGTTATATTTGCTATATTTATACTATTTGCGGTGGGTTTGTACTTACTGATAAAAGGATTTGAAAAAAATATTCGAATTGCAGAAAGATTGACACAAATTGAACTTGCATCAAGAAGGCAAGAAGAATTTTCAGCTTCCTTTGCTCATGAATGTAGAACACCACTTACATCCATTATAGGCTATTCGGATATGCTACGATCAACGGATTTAAGTGAAGAGGAACAAAAGGAATCAGCGGAGTATATTTTTTCCGAAGGTAAGCGTCTTGAAAGACTCACCAAGCAAATGATGCTTTTATCAAATATTAGAGATGAAAAAATTACTAAAGAAAGTATTGATGTAAAAAAATTATTAAATAAAGTTTTAAAATCTGTTGAAAGAAAAATGGAAGAAAATAAGATAGTATTCAATATATCAGTTGAAGAAGGCACCTTGATAGGGGCAGAAGATTTATATCAATCCATGTTGATTAATATTCTTGATAATGCAAGAAAAGCAGTTTCACAAAATGGAGAGATTTCTTTGATTGGAAAAAATAACTTTGAAGTATATGAAATTGCAATTGTTGATAATGGTTGCGGTATGAATGAGGAAACTATTGAAAAGATGACACAACCTTTTTACATGGCAGATAAAGCACGTACTCGTAAAGAGGGTGGTGCTGGACTTGGAATGGCAATAGTAAACCAAATAGCAAAAAGATCAAATGTTAAAATGCAAGTGAAGTCCACTTTAGGACATGGAACTAGAATAATACTAAAAATTCCAAGAACTAAGGAGGAAAATAATGAAAAATAAAATTTATATTGGATTTATTATGCTTTCATTACTTTTGGCAATTGCAGTATTTTTACCACAAATATATTTTAGAATTTCAGATGCAAAAGATATATCCAAAGTAATTGTTGAAAAAAAAATATCTATTGAGGATTCAGAGAAAACAAACAATGATGTAATTGAGAATTTAAAAATTGGAAGTGAATTAATTAAAAACTCAAATTCTACAAATTTACAAGCACTTCAAAAAAAAGAAATGACAGATAGTGAGTTTAATAGGCTATATGGGGAGCTAAACAATTTAGTAAAATGTGGCTTGATTAAGCAAATTAATGGCGAGAAGATTAAGGAACACCTTATTTATGTGGCTTACTACAATATTTTAAATTCAACAGATCAGGTTTCACTACCTTTATCAGTTTCATTAAAAGAGTTCAAGTTTACTGATTATAGCTCTTTTGAATATAGTATTTGGATGGATGGTAGAACGGATAAAATTTATGAAGTTACATTAATTGATGAAGAAATGGATTTTACACTTACCAATCTTGATTATATGAATGGTATTAGTGAATATTTTGAAATTGATAATATTAGTCCCATAGATGATTTAAATGAGAATCATATTAAATATTATCAAATTAGTATTGGTGATTTTCAAGGTAAAAGTTATTATAGCGAATTTTCTATCTACAATCCATCTACGGCTGACTTTGTTTTAAGTGAGTCAGGAGTTAATTGGAGTGTATTTTCTAAGGAACTTTCAAAATAATTTTGTTACTGAATAATACTTAGAAAAAAAGTCAGTAGGAAAGGCACTGTAAATTTTAAGTATTAGATTATAATTTTCCATTAATTCCACTAAAGATTATTAATATATTAACAAAGTTTGTGGATATAAAGTAAAAAAAAAATTGCATAAAGTGGATAAGAAATATGGTTTTAAATCAGTGAATTTTATAAATTTAGAATAATATATCAAAAAATACCAGTATAAACTAAAAAATATAGATTATACTGGTATTTTCGTGTAAACAAATGTAAAGCGTGAAAGGTTTAAACAAATCAAAAGTTTATATAAAAAATTTAATGTTTACTATTGAAAACATTAATAGATTGATATATTATATATCTATGATAAAAATTTAACAAAGTAAAGAGGAGGAATTAATATGGAAACACAATTTGATTATAGCCAGTTGGATACTATATTAGAAAATCACGAGTTTAAGTCTAGTAATATTATAGCAATATTACAAGATACTCAAGAAATATATAGGTATTTGCCTAAAGAGATATTTAGCTATTTATCAAAAAAACTTGGCATGAGTAGAACAAAAATATATAGTGTAGCAACTTTTTATGATAATTTTTCTTTGGAGCCAAAAGGAAAGTATGTTATAAAAATATGTGATGGTACAGCATGTCATGTAAGAAAATCTATTCCTATATTAGAAATGTTAAGAAAAGAATTGAAACTTTCACAAAAGAAAATTACAACAGATGATTTAATATTTACAGTAGAAACTGTTTCATGTCTTGGAGCATGTGGACTAGCACCTGTTATTACAGTTAATGAGAAGGTTTATGGTGCTATGACACCTGAAAAAACAGCGGAACTTTTAAAAACCCTTAAGGAGGAAAAATAGTATGCTTCTTAATAGAGATGATTTAACTAATATTACAAGTGTGTATAAAAAGAGTCTTGAAAATCAAGATAAGAAAATTATTATTTGTGCTGGTACTGGATGTGTTGCAGGTGGAGCATTAGAGATTTATGATGAATTTATAAAGTTAATGAAAGAAAAGAATATAAACTGTGAATTAAGCCTTGAAAAGGAACCTCATGATAAATCTGTTGGAGTTAAAAAAAGTGGATGTCATGGATTTTGTGAAATGGGGCCTTTAGTAAGAATTGAACCATGGGGATATTTATACATAAAAGTAAAGCCGGATGATTGTGAAGAAATATTAAATAAAACAATAATTAATGATGAGTGTGTTGAAAGACTTGCATATCAAAAAGATGGAAAAATACATAAGAAACAAGAGGAAATTCCCTTTTATAAAAAACAAACTAGGCTTGTTCTAGAGCATTGTGGACATATTGATGCAACTTCTATTGAAGAATATCTTGCAGTTGGAGGGTATGAAGCTGTTGAAAAAGTTTTATTTGATATGAGTTCAGATGAAATAATTAAACAAATAGAAGAGTCTAATTTAAGAGGCCGTGGCGGCGGTGGTTTTCCAGCAGGTCGTAAATGGGCACAAGTGAAAAATCAAAAGGAAGAGACTAAATATATTGTGTGCAATGGTGATGAAGGAGATCCAGGTGCATTCATGGATAGAAGTATAATGGAGGGAGATCCTCATAGAGTAATAGAAGGAATGATGATTGCTGCCATTGCATGTGGAGCACAAGAAGGCTATATCTATGTTCGTGCTGAATACCCTCTTGCGGTAAGTAGGCTTAAAAATGCAATTAGTACTGCTAGAAGTTACGGTCTTTTAGGAGAAAATATTCTTGGTACAAACTTCAGCTTTGATATAAAAATAAACAGAGGTGCAGGAGCTTTTGTATGTGGTGAAGGTAGTGCACTTACAGCTTCAATTGAAGGAAAAAGAGGAATGCCAAGGGTGAAACCTCCAAGAACAGTAGAGCAAGGACTTTTTGCTAAGCCAACAGTACTTAATAATGTAGAAACCTTTGCTAATGTTCCTTCAATTATTATTAAAGGAGCACAATGGTACAAATCTATAGGTCCTGAAAAAAGTCCAGGAACAAAGGCTTTTGCTTTAACAGGAAACATTGAAAATACAGGACTTATTGAAGTACCAATGGGTACAACTTTAAGAGAAATAATATTTGATATAGGTGGAGGTATGAGAGACGGTGCAGAGTTTAAAGCTGTACAAATAGGTGGACCTTCTGGTGGATGCCTTACAAAGAAAGATCTTGATTTACCACTAGATTTTGATTCTCTTAAAAAAGCAGGGGCAATGATTGGATCAGGTGGCCTTGTAGTTATGGATGACAATACTTGTATAGTTGAAGTTGCAAGATTTTTTATGGAGTTTACTCAAAATGAATCTTGTGGTAAATGTGTTCCTTGTCGTGAAGGTACAAAGAGAATGCTTGAAATTCTTGAAAGAATTGTTTCGGGAAATAGTGAGATTTCAGATATAGATTTGTTATTAGAACTTGCAGATACAATATCGTCAACGGCACTATGCGGTCTTGGAAAAACAGCTGCATTTCCTGTTGTCAGTACTATTAAGAACTTCCGTGAAGAGTATGAGATGCATATAATTGATAAAAAATGCCCTTCTAAAACTTGTGTGAAACTTAAAACAATATTTATTGATAAAGAGCTTTGTATAGGCTGCTCGAAATGCTCAAGAATTTGCCCGGTGGGAGCTATTTCAGGTAAAGTTAAGCAACCATTTATAATTGATCAAGAGAAATGTATTAAATGTGGTGCTTGTATCGATGCTTGTGGTTTTAAAGCTATAAAGGAGGATTAAAAAAATGAATGAAAAGTTTATGTATATAGATGATATACCAGTAGAGATAAAAGATGAAAAAAATATTCTTGAATTAGCTAGAAAAGTAGGTATAGATATACCTACCTTATGCTATTATTCTGAGCTTTCAGTTTATGGTGCTTGTCGTATGTGTGTGGTAGAAAATGAATGGGGGGGCATGGATGCTTCTTGTTCTACACCTCCAAGAGCAGGTATGAAGGTATACACTAATACCTTAAAGGTTCGTAAACACAGAAAAATGATCCTTGAATTATTGCTTGCAAATCATTGTAGAGATTGTACTTCTTGTGATAAAAATGGACATTGTAAATTACAAGATTTAGCACAACGATTTGGTATAAAGCAGGTTAGATTCAATAACACTTCTGAAAATAAAAATATAGATGATTCATCTTCATGTATAGTAAAAGATACAAGTAAATGTATTTTATGTGGCGACTGTGTAAGAATGTGTGATGAAGTACAAAATGTTGGAGCTATTGATTTTATTAAAAGAGGTTCAAAGATGACAGTTGGTACTGCTTATGAAGAACCATTGTCTGAATCTAATTGTGTTGGGTGTGGACAATGTGCGGCTGTTTGTCCTACAGGGGCAATAGTTGTAAAAAGAGATACAGAAAAGCTTTGGAAAGACCTTAGTGACAAAGATACAAAGGTTATAGTTCAAATTGCTCCAGCTGTAAGAGTAGGAATTGGTCAAGAATTAGGGGAAGAAGATGGCGATAATGCAATGGGTAAAATCGTTAGTGTTCTTAGAAGAATTGGGTTTGATGAAATTTTTGATACATCAACAGGAGCAGACCTTACTGTTTTAGAGGAAGCAAGCGAATTTCTTTCAAGACTAGAGAAAAACGAAAAATTACCTTTATTTACATCTTGTTGTCCAGCTTGGGTAAGATATGTTGAAATGAATCATAAAAATTTAATAGATAATATATCTACTTGTCGTTCTCCTATGCAAATGTTCGCTTCAGTATTAAAAGAACACTATAAATACTCTAGTAAGAGAGTTGTATCTGTGGCAGTTATGCCTTGTACAGCAAAAAAATTCGAAGCAAAAAGAGATGAATTTAAAGAAGAAGATGTTCCTAATGTAGATTATGTAATAACAACATTAGAGCTTATTGAAATGATAAAAGAATCTGGAATTGTATTCTCAGAAGTAGAGCCAGAGGCAGTGGATATGCCATTTGGAGTTAGTAGTGGTGCAGGTGTTATTTTTGGAGTAACAGGCGGTGTTACTGAAGCTGTTATACGTAGAGTTTTAGATGATAAATCTAATGCCACATTACGTTCTCTTGCTTTTAAGGGTATAAGAGGAATGGATGGAGTTAAAGAAACTAGTATAACTGTGGATGGTCGTGAAATTAAGGTAGCAATAGTAAGTGGACTTAGAAATGCAGACAATCTTGTGAAAAAGATGCAAGAAGGTGAAGTTCATTATGATTTTGTTGAAGTTATGGCATGTCCAGGAGGCTGTGTATGTGGCGCAGGGCAACCATTTACTAAAATTGATGGAAAATTAAAACGAAGTGCTGGATTATATGAAGCAGATAGAATGAGTAGTATAAAACGTTCAGAAGAGAATCCATTAATGATGTCATTGTATTCAGGCTTGTTAAAAGGAAATGTTCATAAGCTATTACATGTAAACTATAAAGGGGAGGAGTAATTTTCATGACTAATATAAGTGTTTGTGTAGGTAGCGCCTGTCATATAAAAGGCTCATACAATGTTATAAATACTTTTCAGCAACTTATTGAAGAAAATAATCTTTCTGATAAAGTTGAATTAAAAGCGATTTTTTGCTTGGGACATTGTACAGAAGGGGTTTCTGTGAAAATTGATGAATCGCAAGTTCATAGTGTTTCATCATCAACAGCAAGAAAATTTTTTCAAACTGAGGTATTGCCTAAGGTAGATTTATAGAATTTTGATTTTATAAAAACGGCCACAATCAAATTATGATTGTGGCTATTTTTGTGAAATTATAATTGTTTTTTGAATTCCTCAAAAGGAACTGGTTTAGAAGCATAATAACCTTGATTTTCTTTTAATGTAGTTTATTTCAGTTTTCTAAATAGATTGAAAGTGATATATTATTCTGATATATTTATAAGGGAAAATTTATATGAGAGTGTGTGATAAAATGGCAAAAAAGAATGACTTAACAGAGGGAAATATTTTAAAAGCAATTACGAAATTAGCGTTACCAATTATGGGGACATCTTTTATTCAAATGGCATACAACATGGTGGATATGATTTGGATAGGCAGATTAGGAAGTAAAGCTGTAGCGGCTATCGGCACTGCTGGTTTTTTTACATGGCTGGCTATGGCTTTTATAATAATACCTAAGATGGGAGCAGAAATTGGAATAGCTCAATCTATAGGAAGAAAAAATGCAGTTGAAACTAAAGGGTATACTACTCATACAATTCAAATAGGTATTATATTGGCTTCAATATATGGAGTTTTTTTGTTAGTGTTTAGAAAAAATCTTATTGCTTTTTTTAATTTGGGGGATATAGAAGTTATTGAAATGTCCTTGAGTTATCTATTAATTATATCCTTGGGAATAGTATTCTATTTTATTAATCCTATTTTTACTGGAATTTTAAATGGGCATGGAGATAGCAAAACGCCTTTTATAATAAATACGGTAGGATTAGTTGCAAATATTATTCTTGATCCTATGTTGATTTTTGGATTTGGACCTTTCCCAGCATTAGGCGCTAATGGTGCAGCTATTGCAACAATTTTTTCACAATTTGTAGTAACTATAATATTTATTTTCTTTTTTATAAGAAAAACAGATTTTTTTCAGGATTTTCATTTAATGCAAAGACTGGATAAAAAAATAGTAAAATCAATTGTAAATCTAGGATTACCTGTAGCAATACAAAGCGGATTATTCACAATATTTTCTATGTTTATTGCTAGAATTATTGCAAATTGGGGGCCTGTACCTATAGCTGTTCAAAAGGTGGGTTCACAAATAGAAGCAATTTCGTGGATGACAGCAGGTGGTTTTGCAACGGCACTTAGTACTTTTGTTGGACAAAACTATGGTGCAAAAAAATGGAATCGCATATACAAGGGATACATTATATCAATGGGAATTGTAACTATTTTAGGTATAGCTGCAACGGTTCTTTTAATCTTTGGCGCAAGACCTATTTTTTCAATATTTATAAAAGAAAATGATGCTATAGCTGAAGGTATTATATATTTAAGAATTCTAGGATTATCTCAATTATTTATGTGTATAGAAATTGCTTCAGCTGGAGCCTTTAACGGCATAGGTAGAACAATACCTCCATCTTTGGTAGGTATTATATTCAACGGACTTAGAATACCTTCTGCACTTTTCCTTTCCTCTTTTAGCACATTAGGTTTGATGGGGGTATGGTGGAGTATAAGCATGACTAGTGTATTTAAAGGAATAATATTGACCGCATGGTTTGTTATATTTATTATGAAGCATCCTGAAATTTATAAAAAAAGTACAAGTGAAATTTTACTTTAATTAATTAAATACATTAAATTAATAATAAAACACTTGCATTATTTTTTATATAGTGTATACTTAAGTAGAACCTTGATTCAGAAGCAAATATTTTATTATTAGAAAATCAATTGAATTATATATAGATGAGTATAACTTAAATACATATATTTCGAAATTTTTATTGATGATTTATTTTTTCAAAGGATTAAAGGAATAAAAATTTCGGAGGTAACAAACATGACAGGAACAGTAAAATGGTTTAACAGTGAAAAAGGATTCGGATTTATTACTACAGATGAAGGAAATGACGTATTCGCTCATTTTTCTCAAATTCAAAAAGATGGATACAAAACTTTAGAAGAAGGCGAAAAAGTTTCTTTTAACGTTGTTTCAGGACCTAAAGGACCTCAAGCAGAAAGCATCCAAACAATCTAATTTTATTAGAATATTAAACCTGAAGATTTATCTTCAGGTTTTTTTTCGTATAGGTATCCCAGTTCAACTATTAATTTATACGTGTCTAAAACTCCTAGAAACATGGAGAATTTGTACAAGTATAAATTAAGTTTCACAGTGGGATTCCTATAAAATATGCTATTATTTATTTAAACATATAGAAAGGTGGACATTATGAAATTTACAGAAATGCAATACAAAAGACCAGATATGAAAGAGTTAGAAATAAAGTTTACTGATTTATTAAACAGATTTAATAATTGTGACATTTTTCAACTTGCAAATTCAATTATGGAAGAAATCAATACTTTAAGAACTGAAATGGAGTCAATGGCTGAGTTAGTAGCCATTCGTCATACTATTGACACTGAAGATGACTTTTATGAAAAAGAACAGGATTTTATTGATGAAAATATGCCTATATATCAAGGGTTAATAACAAAATATTATGAAGCTCTTATAAATTCAAAATTCAAAGATGAATTAAAAGAAAAATGGGGAAATCAACTTTTTAGTATAGCTGCTTTAAATATTAAAACTTTTTCACCAGAAATAATTGAAGATCTACAAATTGAGAATAAATTATCTAGTGAATATACAAAATTACTAGCTTCTGCAAAAATAATGTTTGAAGGAGAAGAAAGAACATTATCTCAATTAACTCCCTTCACTTTGTCTACAGAAAGACATATAAGAAAAGAAGCTAATAAAGCTAAATATGATTTCTTTGCTGGAAATGAAAAAAAATTAGATGAGATTTATGATGGCCTTGTAAAAGTAAGAACTAAAATTGCTAAAAAATTGGGCTATGAGAATTTTGTGCAACTTGGATATGATCGTATGCTTCGTACAGATTATAATGCTGAAATGGTTGCTAATTACAGAAAGCAAGTTGAGGAATATATTGTTCCTATTGCTTCTAAATTAAGAAAAAATCAATGTGATATTTTGGGCTTAGATCATTTATACTATTACGATGAAGATATAAGCTTTAAAAATGGAAATGCAAAACCTCATGGAAATCCAGAGTGGATAGTTAATCAAGGTAAAAAGATGTATGAGGAATTATCAAAAGAAACTGGAGAATTTTTCAATTTCATGATTGATAATGAACTTATAGATTTGGAAAGTAAAAAGGGAAAAGCTGGTGGTGGTTATTGTACATTTATAGGGAAATACAAAGCACCATTTATATTTTCAAACTTTAATGGAACTTCAGGGGATGTAGATGTACTAACACATGAAGCAGGGCACGCATTTCAAGCTTATTGCAGCAGAAATTATGCAATACCTGAGTATAATTTTCCTACTTATGAGGCTGCTGAAATTCATTCTATGAGTATGGAATTTTTAACTTGGCCATGGATGAATTTATTTTTTGAAGAGGAAGAATTAAAATATAAATATCAGCATTTAAGTGCATCACTTTTATTTTTACCTTATGGAGTAACTGTTGATGAATTCCAACATTTTGTTTATAAAAATCCTGAAGCTACACCAGATGAAAGAAAAACAGCTTGGAGAGAAATCGAAAAGAAATATTTACCACATAGAGATTACGAAGAAAATGACTTTTTAGAAAAAGGAACTTATTGGTATAAACAAGGACATATTTTTAGTGATCCTTTCTATTATATAGATTATACGTTAGCTCAAGTTTGTGCTTTTCAATTCTGGAAAAAAGCTAATAATGATAGAGAAAGCACTTGGAAAGATTATATGAATCTTTGTTTAGCTGGCGGAAGTAAATCCTTTTTGGATTTAGTGGAACTAGCCAACTTAAAATCTCCCTTTAACGATGGTGCGGTACAGTCAGTTACAGGGGATATTGAAAATTGGCTTAAGGGTGTTGATGTTACAAAATTCTAATAAAACAGAAATTTTTATTTAATAATTTAGAGAAGCCAAAATTGGCTTCTTTAAACTGTTTAAAAAAAGAATATAGTGTAAATATTATTAATAAATTTGATATACTATTAGTAGGAAAGTTTTAATAATCAAAATACATAATAATTAAGGATGTGATTTGGTGAGTTCAGTAAAAGTTACAAAGGAACTTTTCATAGAAATACTTGAGGTGTTAGATGAAAAACTACAAGAAAATAAGTTGGAACTTATATTAAATATATATGGTGATACTGTGATGATGGCTTGTTTTGATGCAAGACCTGCTACAAAAGATATAGATGCACTATTTGATATATCTCCACAAATAAATAATATATTAGTGGATATTGCTGAGACCTATGAGTTAGATAAAGATTGGATAAATCAGGATATTAAAGAACCGTTGAAATATATGAAGAAAGAAAACTTAAAGGAAATATACAAATTTAAAAATCTTAAAGTTCTAGCACCAAGTGCTGAGCAGATGTTAGCTATGAAGATATTATCAGCTAGACCAGAACCATATAAGGATTTTGATGATGCAGAGTATTTAATTGAGTACCTTAAAATCGAAACGTTAGAAGAAGTAATAAATATATTTAATAATTACATAGGGAGAAGGTATTTAGGTAATCGACAAAAAATATTTCTAAACTATGTTGGAAAGGATTTGAGAAAAGCATGGAAAGAATTTTCGATATAATAAATTCTTCAGATTTTAACATAGAATTAACAAATTTACTTATCGATTTATATTCTAGTGATAATAAAAAATATTTTAAGGATTTATTTTTTGATGAAAATGAAATAAATAATCTAAGTCAAAAACAAATTGATAAATTAACAAAAATTGCAGCCGTGATTGAATATATTGGAAATAGAAATGCAGATGTTCAGCTTTATAATTGGATATATTCAAAGAGATTAAAATTAGAACAACCATATACACCTGGCGTTGAATATGAAAGTATATCAAGACTAAAAAGAATATTTTCTGCGCCAAAGGAATTTTCTATTAGGAATGTATTCTTTGAAGAAAAAACTTTAAAACCAATGTAATAAATTGATAACGTTATACCTTTGGGTAAAAATAGTAAAATAACAGCGTGTTTCTTTTAAGAAAGAGACATGCTTTTTTTTATTGTATAGGAATTTATAATATTAAGGAAATCTTAAGATTTATATAAGCGATTTGTTAAGATTTAGTTGATACCATTAATTTAAAGTAAAAAATAAAGGATGTGGTATAATATGTATAAATTAATAGGTGGAGGGGATACTTCTTGACGATACTAGTTTGTGATGATGATATAGAAATAGTAGAAGCTATAAAAATTTATTTGAATAATGAAGGGTACAAAGTATTGAAGGCTTTTGATGGTATAGAAGCATTAGAGGTATTAAAAGTAAATGAAATACATCTTATTATAATGGACGTGATGATGCCTAAAATGGATGGACTCCGAGCTGTTATGAAAATAAGAGAAAACAATAATATACCAGTGATTATGCTTTCAGCAAAAACTGAGGATACAGATAAAATAATGGGATTAAATATGGGAGCCGATGATTATATAGCTAAGCCATTCAGTCCTTTAGAATTAATTGCAAGGGTGAAATCTCAGCTAAGAAGATATACAACATTAGGAAGCATTGAAACAAAAATTAATGTTTATAAAACAGGTGGACTTGTAGTGGATGATGAAAGTAAGATTATAACCGTTGATGGAGAAGAAGTTCAACTTACTCCTGTTCAATATAAGATTTTATTATTATTGATTGCAAATGCTGGAAAGGTATACTCCATTGATGAAATATATGAGAAGGTGTGGAATGAAACTTCTTTTAGTCCTGAAAATACTGTGGCAGTACATATAAGAAAAATAAGAGAGAAGATTGAAATAAATCCTAAAGAACCAAAATATTTAAAGGTGGTGTGGGGAATTGGATACAAGGTGGAAAAAATATAGTCATTCAATGAAAACAAAAAGTATTGTTTTTATAGTTATGATAGCCTGCTTTACTGGAATAATCACATTATGTGTAAAAATTGATGAATATCATGAAGCTGAAGTTGATATTGTTTTTGAAGATAGTTATTTTAAAAGTGATGAATATACTTATGAAAGTGGAGATGTTGTATCAAGCTTAGCAATGCTAATAGAAAAATATAAAAGTGAAGGATACATTTTGAGTGGACAAAGCATTGATAAATCAGAAGTTGAACAAGCAGAAGATGGATTATATTCAGAATTTCAATGGAATTCTAAATACTTTAATCCTAATTTGACTAATGCAGAAAATCATGAGAAATTCAAAGAGGTTTATGCTTATGAACTTTCTCAGATTAAAAAAGATACTATACAAAATGATTTGGAACAATATGAAATTACGCTAAAAGTTTTGGAAGGTTATAAAGATGTTATCTATTACGCTAGTGATGGAGAGGTAGAATTTACTAATAGTTTGAACAAAACTAAAGACTATTTTAAAACTTTTTCTTCTTTTATGGTATTTGATGAAGAAGGAGATGAGGTATATCCAAAGGAAATTGAGTATAGCAAAAATTATTGGATAATATCCCCAAATAGTAATATGGAGAATAGGGTAGGGGAAAAAATATATATTGCTTATGATGATGATTATTTAAATTCAAATATAAAAGAATGGAAGGAAGCTAAAGAAAGTATTACTAAAAGTTTATTTGTACTAGCTTTATTGTTCATAGGATTTTTAGTATCTTTTATATATTTAATAATAGTTGTGGGAAGAAAATTCTTTAAGGATAAAGAGCTACATTTAAATTTAGTTGATAAAATATATAGTGATATAAATTTGGAAATATGTTTTGGACTTATAATTCTATGGCTTTTGTCAGTATCATTTTTCTTTGATTCCTATAAAGTTGATATTTATAGAATAATGATTCCAATAACTACATTTATAGCTACTTTAGGATTTATTTTAATTCTATCATTGGTTAAGAAATTTAAAAACAAGACTTTATTGAAACACACATTAATATTTACTTTTTACCATAAAGTATTTCAATCTATAAAATCTATATATGATAGTGGAAGTGTTGGTTCCAAGATTCTTTTGATTGTAATAGGGTATCCCATATTAGTAAGTTTAACCTTTTTCATTTATCCACTAACCTTTTTGATTTATCCACTAACCATAGCCTTTGTATCTTGGTTGGCTTTAAAGCAAGTTAATAAATTTAATGAGATAAAAGAAGGGGTAGAAAAAATAAAGAATGGAGATATTCATTATATTTTAGATACAAAAGGAAAGGGAGAACTTGCAATACTCGCTACTAATATTAATGAAATCAGCAATGGATTAAAAGAAGCGGTGGACAATGAGCTTAAAAGTGAAAGATTAAAAACAGAATTAATCACTAATGTTTCCCACGATATAAGAACTCCATTAACCTCTATTATTACTTATGTTGATTTATTAAAAATAGAAAAAGACCAATCAAAATCAGAAGAATATATAGAAATTATAAGTCAGAAATCTCAAAGATTAAAAGATTTAACAGATGATTTATTTGAGGCATCAAAAGCTTCTAGTGGAAGTATTCCAGTAAACTATGAAAAAATAGATATTATTTCTTTGATTAAACAGGGACTAGGAGAACTTAACGATAAAATAGAAAAGAAGGAATTAAAGTTTAAAATAAATGAGCCTAAAGAAAAATTATTTATTGAAGGAGACGGAAAACTACTATGGAGAGCCATAGAAAATTTATTGTCAAATATATTTAAATACGCTGAAAGCGGGTCTAGGGTTTATTTAGATGTTGAAGATTTAGAGAATGAAGTTAAATTTACAATTAAAAATATTTCTGCTTATGAATTAAACATATCTACTGATGAACTTATGGAACGATTTAAACGTGGAGATGAATCTAGAAGTAGTCAAGGCAGTGGACTTGGATTATCTATAGCTAAAAGTTTGATTGATATTCAAAAGGGAAATTTTGCTATAGAAATAGATGGGGACTTGTTTAAAGCTATTATAAAAATGCCAAAGCATAAAAAATAATAAATATAAAGAAACTCCTTGAATTATTTAATATATTCCAAATAATTCAAGGGGTTTTTATAAAGCTAATAATTCGCTAAGTTTATTTTTGTTTAAATTCTCACCAATTATAACAATTTTGCCAGTATCAAAATAAGTGGAATCTATTATATTAAATTCACCAGGAACATAATCAAATTGTATCCATTTATTTTCTGAAACTTGAACAATACCTTTAGCTCTAATTATAAAGCCACAGTGATTTTCTTTATTAAAACCATAAAATAATTCTTCTAAATATTTTTCAGAAAAAAACTTGGAAGTTTTAATGCTTAAGCTATCAAAAATGTCCGAAGCTTTTATAGGTTTTGAAGTAGAAATTGAGTTTATTTTACTAGATTTAGATAGTCTAGGATTACTAAATAATAAATCTTCTGAAATATTTTCACACATTCGAAGAATTAAATCGCCCTCAATATGATTCCATGGAGAGGTTATAAGATTAGCTTTGGAATTTAATTCTTTAATAGAGAGAGCAAATCTTTCCAAGTTTTCTTTGGAAAAATTTTGCGCCCTGCTGAAAATAAGAGTTTTTGCATAAATAATTTGATTTTTATAAAAGTTACCAAAAGTGTTTAAATACAATCCATGTTTTTCGGGATTTATAACTGTAAGTATCATATTTACAGTTATTTTATCTTTTATAGATTCATTTTCTAAGATTTTTAAAATATCAGATAACTTTGCAACACCAGTGGGTTCAATGATTATTCTATCAGGATTATAAACGTCAATCACTTCAAGCAAAGCTTTTTTAAAATTATTCTTAAAAGAGCAACAAATACATCCAGAAGTCATTTCTTTAACTTGAACATTATTTTCTAGAAAGGAATTACCATCTATCCCAATTTCTCCGAATTCATTTTCAATAATCACTATTTTTTCGGAACCAAGAGCGTCTTTTATTAACTTTTTTATAAGCATAGTTTTACCTACACCTAAAAAACCTGATATTATATCTACTTTAGTTTTCAAATAAAAACACCTACTTTATAATAGCATTTGATTAATATTTTCCGTACTCTAGTCCAGTATTTATTATAACTTTGGCTTTTTCAAAACCTAAAGTTGAAGGATATTCACAACCAGTAGATAAAATAAAACCACCATCCTTTTTAAATACATCAATTTGTTTTTTTGTTTCTTCTACCACTTCATTTAATGAAGCAGATACAAGCCAACCTGGATCAAGGCATCCAATTAATGTAGTTTTATCTCCATATTTCTCTTTAGTTTCTTCATAGCTAATACAATCATCTGGTGTATGAAGAAAGGAAATAGCTTCAGGCTTCATTCTATTTATTTGAGCATCAAAATAAATTCCATCACCACAATTATGAATCATAACCATACGACCTTCATCATGAACTAATTTAGCAAGTTCCTCCATAGCTTCACCCTCAAAATCATCCCACATTTGTTTACTTAAGATAGATTGAGACGCAAATAAAGTGTCAAACATAATAGCATGTACTCCAGTTTCCATTAAGGCTTTACAATATTCTATTAAGGTCTTTGTAATCTCTGCTACACATTCTTTTACAGCTTCAGGCTCAAGAATTAAATCCATAAACATCTCTGATTGGCCTCTAAGCATACTTGCTATTCCAAGAGGCCCAAAAACAAAAGCTACTACTGGAACTTCATTTCCTTTTGCTTTTACTAATAAATCACACAATTTAATATGTTCACTCATTCTAGGTGTTTCTCTAGGATTAATTTGCTTTATTTTTCTGTAATCTTCTACGCTTTTTATAACTCTATTGTTATGGTCAGGACATGCAGCATCATCTTCGAAATATAATAAGTCCTGTCCCCAATCGGCTGCTTCTACAGATAAATCAACTAAAGAGCAAATTACATCTAGGCCTAATTCCTCTGTTGTTTTAATTATAGATTCAGCACATAATTCAGTATTTTTAGTCCATTTTTCATAATCTATTCCTATAATATCTCTTGAAACACTATTTAGAAGTGGATAAACAGGTATTCTATCTGCCTCTTTATGTTGTAAAGCTAAACTAACACGCTCTAATGAATTCATTTTAACTCCTCCAATGTAATCAATTATTTTTTGTTTCTCTTTATACTAATAATAGAATATTACTCAAGGTGGTTATATAAAAAAAACACTATTTTTTGTACTTTTTTATTATCTTTATTGAAAATTATATAAAGAGTTTGGACAAACAAGAAAAAATTAAAATAAACTATCCAATAGAAAAAGAAAAGGAATTAATTCAATGTGTAAAATGCAAGAATATTGAGGGTGCTAATTGAGGGTGCTAATAGTATATTGAATGAAATTAGGCATATAGATGTTCCTAATTTGATTGGGTTTGAAGACCAAAGTTATTATTCAAAAACTCTTTATTTTTGTTTAATCAATTTTTCCAAAATTTTGGTGATAATAAAGCAATCACTGTGAAGAGTTCAAGTCTTCCTAATAACATAAAAAAGGATAATAATAACTTACTAAAGCTTGAAAACTGTGAGTAAGTATGGGTTGGCCCAACAAATTCAAAACCTGGGCCTATATTACCTAGAGTTGCAGCAACTGCACTGGTAGAACCCATTAAACCAATACCTTCCAAGGATATGAGGATAGAACCAAAGATAAATATCAA
Organism: Clostridium grantii DSM 8605; assembly: GCF_900129965.1. GTDB lineage: Bacteria > Bacillota > Clostridia > Clostridiales > Clostridiaceae > Clostridium_AF > Clostridium_AF grantii. The sequence goes on from NZ_FQXM01000005.1 coordinate 96,246, forward strand.
CATATATAACACAAAAAATCCAGAAATATTAAGTAAATTATCATCAGAAATAGGCTTATCATCAATTTTTATAGAAACAATAGCTCTAGGATGAAGAATCTTAACTATTTCTCTTTTAATAAGTTTTATCAATGCTAGAATTCTTATTACTTTTATTGATCCACCCGTGGAACCAGCACTTCCTCCTACAAACATAAGCATAAAAAGAATTGCTTTTGAGAAGGTTGTCCATTGCTCATAATCAAAGGTGGTGTATCCAGTTGTTGTAATAATTGAACTTACCTGAAAAAATGAATGTTTAAAAGAAGTAAATAAATCACCATATAAATGTATATTCATATCAATAGTAATAAATAAAACACATATTCCTATAATACTAAGATAGAGCCTTAGTTCGCTATTTTTGATTACATCCCTCCATTTTCCCTTAAAAACATCATAATAAAGAGAAAAATTAGTGCCAGACATAACCATAAAAATAGAAATAACAATGGTTATATAAGAACTATTAAAAGCTCCAATACTACCATTTCTAGTAGAAAATCCACCTGTACCTAATGTCCCGAAGGTATGCACAGCAGATTCAAAGGGAGTCATTCCACCTAACATTAATAGAATAAATTCAACTAAGGAAATGATTATATAAGAAGTATACAAAATTTTTGCAGTATCTTTAATTTTAGGTACAATTTTATCCGCTATGGGGCCAGGGCTTTCAGCTTTAAATACATAAAAACCACCTGCTCCCATCATAGGAAGTACTGCAACGGCAACAACCAAAATACCCATACCACCAATCCAGTGAGTAAAAGAACGCCAAAATAATATTCCCATAGGAAGTACTTCGATATCATCAATAATAGTGGCACCAGTAGTGGTGAAACCAGATACAGTTTCAAAAAATGCATCGACAAAACTAGGGATACTGCCAGATAAGTAAAAAGGAAGCGCACCAAAAATTGATGCAAAAATCCAACCTAAAGTTACGATAGCAAGGCCTTCCTTTACTTTTATTCTTATTTTAGTAACAGATATTCTTGTAAATGCAAAACCTATTAAGCAGGTTAAGGCTATACTTACGCCAAAAGCTACCATATCCGTTTGTTTACTAACTATTGAAATAATAAATGGTGGAAGCATACTTACCCCAATAATAAGTAAAAGATACCCTAATACTTTGAAAATAAATTTATAATTCATCTAAAAACCATCCTTTAACCTAAAGAAATTTTCTAAAGCTGGAACTTCTGATAAAAGGGAGAATACTACAATACGATCTCCAGCTTGTAAAGTAGAATCACCATTAGGAACAATAACTTTATCCTCATGAACAATAGATGCAATAATGATTCCATTAGGTAGATTTAGATTTTTAATAGGTTTATTTAAAACTTGTAAATTATCAGAAACTATAATTTCAGTTACCTCAGCTTGGCCATCAAGAAGTAAAGAAACTGAAACAACTCGTCCACCACGAATATACTTTAAAATATCGCTGGCAGTAATGTTTACGGGGTTAATTGCTAAATCAATTCCTAATCTTTCAATAATATTCACATAACTTTGTCTTGAAATTTTAGCAATAACTTTATCAATATTTAATTGTTTTGCCCTTAAAGACATAAAAAGATTTTCTTCATCATAACCAGTTACACCTATAAAAGCATCCATTTGAGCTAAATCCTCTTCTTCTAAAAGATTGCTATCTGTACCATTACCATGAATAACTAAAGTGTTATCATGAAGATTGTCGGCTAAATATTTACACCTATCAAGGTCTGATTCTATAATTTTAACATAAACGCCTCTTTTAGAAAGACTAGCAGCTAAATAGTATCCAATTTTTCCTCCACCAAGAATCATAACTTTTTTTACAGTTTTTTTATCAATAGACTGTTTTAAACTTCTAGCCACAGTTTCAAGATTGGATCTATGACCAAAAACATATATAAAATCGTTTTCCTTTAAAATTGTATCACCATTAGGCACAATAATATCACCGTTTCTAGACACAGCAACTATTAATATGTCATCAATAAAATTTACTTGACTTATACTTTTATTCACGAAATTAGGAAGATTTTTAATGTTAAAGTAAGCTAAAGAAACCTTTCCTCCAGCATAGTCACCAAAGTGGAAAGTATAACTTTCCATTAAATATCTTAAAATTTCATTTGAAGTTGCTAGTTCAGGATTAATAACATGATCTATATTATAAACATTTTTCATATAATCTAATTGATTAGAATATTCAGGATTTCTAATTCGAGCAATACTGCTTTTACATCCTAAATTTTTAGCTATTGAACTGATTAATATATTGATCTCATCACTGCTTGTAACTGAAATAATTAAATCATAAGATGCTATATTTACTTCTTCAAGAACTTCTTTTACTGCTCCATTAGCAGTTATTGTTAATACGTCTAAATGGTCCTTAAGTCGCTCAAGAACACTTGGGTTGTTGTCCATTATGGTAACATGAATTTCTCCATTGAGCATTGCTGTTGCTAGCTTTGTTCCAAGTTTACCCGCTCCTATAATCATTACTTTCATGATATACCAACCTTTCTGTCAAATTTTATACCCAGTTTTTAAATTTTTTATCCTAGTTTCTATATTAAAGGATAGAATTATTTATTTCAATGAATTTGGCAAATTGAATAAATAATATCGAAAAAAGTAGAAATTTAGTACAAAAGAATTTATTTAGTAGTTAGAATATTAATAGTTCTATATTCATTGGGAGAAATTCCTTCATTTTTTTTAAATGATCTAATCAGGTGCGATCTATCTGTATAACCACATAGTTCGGCTATGTTTTCTAGAGATAATGTGGTAGTGCTTAAAAGTGTTTTTAGCTTAGAATGACGCAAATTTTGACTGTATGACCCCAAGGTTTCCCCAGTCTCTTGTTTAAATATACGATTAAGGGTATCACGATGGTAATGAAATTCACCAGATAATTCATCACTGGTTACCAGTCTGTGGTTATGGGACTCTAAATACCGTTTAATATCCATTACTAAAAAGCGTTGGTCACGTAAAAATGAAGAATCTTCTTTCAAATGGTCTAGTGTTTCTAACAATAATTGACACAAATATGTTTTACATTGAAGAAACCATTTATTATCTTTGGAGGTATATATTTTATATAAGGATAAGAATATAGACAAAGTATTAATTGGGTTTATAACAGAATATATTGAAGGTAATCTTTTATTAGGTACAAATAAAGCCTGACCTCTTATGAAGTGCCTAGTATAATCCAAAGGATAAGTTTTGCTTATTTCTTGATTTTCAATAAATAAGGATAAAGCTTCTTGGTCAATAGAATCAGTTAAATCAAAATGAACCCAATAAGTTTCAATAATATCTCTTGAGTCTAGTTGATGAAATACTTTTGGAGGAATTATTAGCATATGTCCATCAAAACATTCATCAATATGGTCATCATAAATAACAGCCATCCTACCTTTGTGACAATAAATAAATTCATAGTCGTAAATAAATCTTTTAGGGCCTAGGTTAATTCTTTTTCCTTCAATGCCAACTTTTCTGATGCAAGGGTTAATGGATTGAATGGTTAATATATGATTCATATTATCACCTCATGTCGGAATTATACACTTATTATATCGAAGTTTTACCTACAATGTAAGATGAAAATTGCTATATACTTAAAATAGTACTTTATATGGGAGGTTGTAAAATGTCAAGAAATCAAGTTATTTTAATTATGACGGATACACAAAGAAAAGATATGCTAAGTTGTTATAATAAAGAATTAAACATGAATACACCTTTTTTAGATAAAATTGCAAATGAAGGTATAAGATATGAACGTGCATATACAGCACAACCAGTATGTGGGCCAGCAAGGTCAGCAATTTTTACAGGAACATTTCCACATACCAATGGAAGTTTTGGTAATAGCATGGCTCTTAGCCAAACAACTAAAACTATTGGACAAAGGTTAACAAAGGCAGGGGTTCATTCGGCTTATGTTGGTAAATGGCATTTAGACGGAGGAGACTATTTTGGTGAAGGAAAATGTCCAAATGGTTGGGACAAAGAATATTGGTTTGATATGAGAAATTATTTGGATTTAATGAGTGAAGAAGATCGTTTTATATCTAGAAAAACCAAAACAAGTTTTGAAAAGGAGGTAGCACCAAGTTTTACATATGCTCATCAATGTAGTGACCGTGCAATTGATTTTATTGAAAAACACAAAGATGAGGATTATTTTTTAGTGATATCTTATGATGAACCTCATCAACCATTTTTAGCACCTAGTAATTATTTTGAATTATTTAAGAATAGAAATCATAATAATTACGGAAATATTAATGTTGACCTTAAAGATCATCCAGAACATATCAGATTATGGGCAGAAACTGTTAATAATAATGATTATTCTGCTTATGAATTAATGGGTTGCAATGCTTATGTAGATAAAGAAATAGGTAGAGTGGTTGATGCTATTGATTCTTTTGCAAATGACGCTTGTATTATTTACACATCTGATCATGGGTCAGCTTTAGGGGCTCATGGTTTATGGGATAAAGGCCCAGCTATGTATGAAGAAATAACAAATATTCCATTTTTAGTGAAGTGGAATAAAAAAATAACTCCAGCACAAGTAAGTGAGAATCCAGTATCTCATATTGATATTGTGCCAACAGTAATGGATATTTTTGATTTAGAGCTACCTAAATGTCTTGAAGGTAAAAGTATGTTACCAGAGCTTATTAATTCTAATATTAAAACAAATGAATATGTTTTTACAGAGTTTAGTAGATATGAAGTAGACCATGACGGTTTTGGTGGTTTTCAACCAATTAGATCAGTAACAGATGGACGTTATAAGTTATCAATCAATTTGCTTACCACAGATGAATTGTATGATACAAAAGAAGATCCATGTGAAATGCATAATTTAATTGAAAGTGAATCACATATAAGCATAAGAAATAAATTACATGATACAGTGCTTAAGTTTATGGATGAAACTAGAGACCCATTTAGAGGATATTATTGGGAACGCCGTCCTTGGAGAATAGATGCAAAACCAGCGCATTGGGAATATACAGGTATGACTAGACAAAGATACACAGAAGAGGATGAAGTTCATCAACTTGATTATTCAACAGGTCTTCCTATAACGGAATACGTTAGAAAGAAGTAGAAATATTGACTAATGAAGAAAATTTTTTATATATTTTATAGGAAGGGCGCAGCTTTGTGTCCCTTCCTTTTAGTACTGTATAAAGAAGATTTTAATGCATAAAAAGTAAATAATTCTTAAAAAACAGTTAAAAATATTGAAAAATAAGATATAATAATATAACAGGAGTATGAACTGAATATATAAAATGAATATTAATGAGGTGAAGGTATTGAATATTTTACCAATAGCAAACAATATAAAAATGACACTTTTTTTTATTGCTGGATTGATAGTTATAATAATTGCATTGTTATTTATAAATAAATCAAGAAGAAAAATGAAAATAGAAAATTACGGATTGGAAAGTCTTTTTGATAATATGCAAGAAGGATTTGCAATTCATGAAATAATTTGTGATGAAAATGGTAATCCTGTGGATTATAAGTTTTTAGATGTGAATAAATCATTTGAAAACATTACAGGTTTGAAAAAGAATGTAATTAAGAACAAAACGGTAAAAGAAATATTACCTCAAACAGAAAAAGAATGGATTGAAAAATATGGGAAAGTAGCTTTGACGGGTGAAGCTACAAGTTTTAGCAATTATTCTAAAGAGTTGGGAAAACATTTTAATGTTAGTGTGTACAGTCCTATGAAGAAGCAGTTTATTACTATGTTTACAGATATAACTGAGCAAGTACAAGCTAAAGAGAAAAGCGAAATGGAAAGAAATATACTTGAGATTATACTTGAAGATACATTATCAGGTTATTGGGATTGGAATATAGAAAATGAAACAGTTTATTTTAGTCCTTCTTTTAAAAAAATGTTTGGATATGAAAATGATGAAATTGAAAATTCTAATGAATCTTGGAAAAAACTTATCTTTCAAGAGGACTTACAAAAATTGAAATATAATTTTAATAGGCATGTAGAAAGTCAAGGAAGAGTTGCCTATTACAATGAAGTTAGATATCATCATAAAGATGGGTCTATAGTATGGGTTATTTGTTCAGGTCGAGTTATAGAATGGTCACCAGAAAACAAACCATTAAAGATGGTGGGGTGTCATATAAATATTACAAGTATAAAAAAACTTGAAGAACAGCTTAAAAAAGAAAAATCTTTATTTCAAACAACCTTACATTCATTAGGTGATGGGGTAATAGCAACTGATAAATATGGTAAAATACATATAATGAATACTGTAGCAGAAGAACTTACAGGTTGGGTTTATAAGGAAGCTAAAGGACTTGACGCTAAGGAAATATTTAACATTATAGATGAGCACACTAAAGAAAAATGTGAAAATTACGTTAACCAAGTTTTACAAACAGGAAATATGGTTGAATTAGAAAACGATATTGTTTTGATTAAAAAAAATGGTGAGGAATTATCAATTGAAGAAAGTATAGCGCCTATAAAAGATAAAAATAATAATATTAATGGAGCAGTAATTGTATTTAGAGACTTTACAGATAAGAAAGAAAAGCAAGAGAAAATATCCTATCTTAGTTATCATGATCAGTTAACAGATTTGTATAATAGAAGATTTTTTGAAGAAGAACTAGTACGATTGGATACTGATAGAAATTTACCATTTACCATTGCCATGATAGATGTTAATGGATTAAAACTAACAAATGATGCTTTTGGACATTTGGTAGGAGATGAACTTTTAAGAAAAGTAAGTGATGCGTTAAAAAGAGAATGTAGAAGCGACGATATAATAGCAAGAATTGGAGGGGATGAGTTTATAATCTTATTTCCTAAAACTAATCATGAAGAAACTCAAATTATTATTAAAAGAATTTATAAAGCTATTTCTGAAGAATATTTTGAAAATGGCGTAATTTCTGTATCCATAGGATGGGATACAAAAACAAGTAAAGAGCAAGAAATGAAAGATATTTTTATTAAAGCAGAAGAACATATGTATAGTAAAAAGCTTACAGAAAGTCAAAGTATGCGAAATAAAACTATAAAAGTGATTTTTGATGCTTTATACGAAAAAAATGGTAGGGAAAAAGTTCATTCTGAAAAAGTAAGTTTAATTAGTAAAAAAATTGCTGAAGTTATGAAACTTGATGATGAAAATATAAAAGAAGCTGAAACTGCTGGATTAATGCATGATATTGGAAAAATATCAATTGATGAAGAAGTTTTAAATAAGCCAAAAAAATTGACAGAAGAAGAATTTCAAGAAGTAAAAAAGCACCCCAAAAATAGTTACCAAATATTAAAGTCAGTTGATAAATATTCCTCTTTAGCAGAATATGTACTTTCTCATCACGAAAGGTGGGATGGAACTGGATATCCAAGAAAACTCAAGAATGATGAAATACCATTAATTGCCAGAATCATAACTTTAGCTGATGCATATGAATCAATGACATCATGTAAACCATACAATAGAAGATTAACCAAAAAAGAAGCGATAGAAGAAATTAGAAAATATTCAGGAACTCAATTTGATCCAAGCGTAGTTGAAGCTTTTTTCACCATTGATATAAATGACCTGTAATTAATAAACATAAAAATGGTGTATGCAATTTTGCCCACACCATTTTGATTTTATGAAAGACCATAAATTAATTTTATGGTCTTTGTTGAGTTATTTAGTAAAGAAACTCGTCTTCTTTTTCTGATGCTTCAGCTATTGCTTTAGTTTCATGAACGGTACCAAATGGATGCTGAGGTGGTGCATAGATAGAGTAAAGTTTAAGTGCTTTGTCACCAGTATTGATTAAATTGTGCCATGTTCCAGCAGGGATTAAGATGGCAGAGTCATCTACTATTTTTTTTTGAAAGCATAAGTTATTTTTGGTGTTACCCATTTTAATAATTCCTTCTCCTTCTTCAACTCTTAAAAACTGGTCAATTGTAGGATGAATCTCTAAGCCTATATCTTCACCTACAGGAATGCTCATTAAGGTTACTTGTAAATGGTCACCTGTCCATAAAGCAGTACGATAAGTATTATTTCTTATAGTAGCTTCATTAATATCAAACACAAAGGGTTCTGGTCCGTAATCTTTTAATTTAATTAAACCATTATCGTCCATTTCCTCATTAAAGAAAGCTTGTTGATTTCTGAAGAATTGAAAAAATTCAGGGTTATCCATGGGAGCTGTACCAAAGTAAGGAGATGGATACATTGTATAAGCATTATACATATTGTATAAGTTACACATTGGGACATTTGGGTAATAAAAAGATGCATAAGGGTTATAAACATTATACATGGTTTTTGTTCCTTTCAAAGTATTATAAAATTATAATATGCTTTATGATTATATAAGGTGATTTCAATGGCGATAGAAAAGTTAGTGTTCATCTTAGTTTTACTTAAAGGATACCTATATTAATTTATACTTTAGAGCATGCATTAAGTGCATATTATACAGAACTTACACATGGAGCAGGACTTATTATGTTGTCTGAATCTTATTATAGATTCTTTGCAGATAAAGTTCCTGAAAAATTTATTGACATGGCTAAAGCACTTGGATATGAAAATCCTACAAACCAGAACATTTTGTGGATAGACTTTTAGAAATGCAGGAAGCTTGTGGAGTAAATGAACTAAAATTATCTGATTTTAATATTGATAAAGATAATATGCTGAAAATGTAATGGATACAATGGGGGGACTTTTCAAACTAGACCCATATAAATTGTCTTTAGAAGAAACAACATTAATTCTTAAGAATGCATATAAATAATACTTATTTTGAATAAAAAAATATAATAAATTTTATAAAAAACATAAAAGAACTAGATGAAAATACATCTCCAAAAATAAAATTATATTGTTCATATAAAAGAATGATGGAATATTATTAAGAAGATATAAGAAATAGTTGTAAAATTTGATTAATTGAAAAAAATGAGAGAAAATATAGATTTTATACAAATCATATTTTCTCTCATTTTGATTTTTTGTTATAAAAGCTTGCGAAAATGAAGTTTGTTAATATAATCATAAAAACTAATTATTTTTAATAATATAACAGAAAAAATAATTAAAAATTATTAATATTGCAATTAATTTGATAATATATTACAATATTAATAAAAGCAAGAGGGTGATATAGTGAAAAATTTAGAAATGAATGATTGGATTGTATTAAATAATATTATTTATAAAATTTATACTACAAGCGATTCATTTAACATGAGGGAACAGTTACTAGGTCTTTTAAAGATGGTGGTAGATTTTGATAGTGCGGATTTTCATTTGTCAGATGATGACGGTAGTAAAAAATTAGTAAAACCAGTTATGTATAATTTTGATGATAATGTTTCTGCAATTTATGATGAGATAGATTATAGTAGGGGGATTATGTATAGCGGGAAAAGTATAGTGTACCGAGAAACAGATATTATTTCAGAGGAAGTAAGACTTGAATCGGAATATTATAAAAAAGTTTATGTTCCAAATAACTGGTATTACTCACTACAAATGGTGTTAGCAATGAATAAGGAATTTTTAGGAGTAATTACATTTTACAGAACCATCGGTAAAGAAAATTTTCAGTATGATGATATTTTTATTTTAGATATGCTGAAGGATCATCTGTCATACCGACTATATGAGGATAAAAAAGAAGAAAAAAGAGATGAAGAGAAATTATCTATATTAGAAGCAGCAGAAAAATTTCAATTAACAAAGAGAGAGCATACTATTTTACAATTGCTAATGAATGGGGAAGAAAGTGATTGGATTTGTGACCAAATATCAATTAGCGTAAATACTTTAAAGAAACATATTTTGAATATATATCGAAAATTAGGAATTAGTAGTCGTGTGCAGATGTTTAAATTGATAAAGGATTATGAATAAGTACTTAAAAATGAGTAGAAAGATGGTACAAATAGTGAATTGAAGTATAATACAAAAAAGTATATTATTTTATATAAGTACAACATTTATATATTTATACACAAAATGTATTAGTGGTATAGTAGTTTTTGGTAATCAATAAAATAAGCCAATAATAGGGGGAATTATGAAATGAAAGAAATTATTATGATTATTAGACCTCAGAATTTAGAGGATGTAAAAGAAATTATAGAAAGCATTAATTGTGGAGGTATGACAATCTCAACTGTAATGGGGTGTGGAAGTCAGAAAGGAAATGTTAAGGGGTTTAATGAAATAAAGGGATTTAAAACAACTATAAATTTACTTCCTAAAATTAAGGTAGAGGTTGTTGTTGATGATAAAGATGTGGAAACACTTATCATGAGTGTTAGAGAGCATTTGGTTACGGATCATGTGGGTGATGGTAAAATATTTGTTCGTAACATAGAACAAGCAGTTCGTATTAGAACAGGAGAGCGAGGAGTAAAAGCTTTATAAAAGAGGTGGAAACTAATGGAAAACAATATTATTGAACTAAAAGGAGTTAATAAAATATACGGTACAAATCATGTAGTAAAAGATTTGAATCTTTCAATAAAGAAAGGTGAATTTCTAACTTTGTTAGGTTCTTCAGGTTGTGGGAAAACTACAACATTGAGAATGATAGCAGGTTTCGAGGAACCAACCTCTGGTACTATAACAGTTGAAGGAGAAAAAATTGAGGATAAAGAACCTTATGAAAGAAATGTAAATACAGTATTTCAAAGTTATGCATTATTTCCGCATAAAACCATATATGATAATATCGCTTATGGATTAAAGATGAAGAAGGTGCCGAAACAGGATATAGCAAAAAAAGTACAAGAAATGATGGAACTTGTTCAACTTGAAGGCTTTGAAAAACGTTATCCAAAGCAGTTGTCTGGTGGACAAAAGCAAAGGGTAGCCATTGCAAGAGCGTTAATTAATCAACCAAGAGTATTGTTATTAGATGAACCTTTAGGAGCGTTGGATTTAAAACTTCGTAAGCAAATGCAGTTAGAATTAAAACACTTACAGAAAAAATTAAACATTACATTTATATATGTAACCCATGACCAGGAAGAAGCCCTTACCATGAGTGACAGAATAGCTGTTATGAATAATGGAATAGTAGAACAAATTGCTACTCCAATTGATATATATGAACATCCTAAAACAAAGTTTGTTGCAACCTTTATTGGAGAATCAAATGTTTTTGATGGATGTATCAATGATATTCAGGGGGAATATGCTACAGTTGGGCTTGAGAATGGGCAGGTTATTGGATATGGAAGCGGATTTGAAAAAAATGAATTCATAAGTATATCTGTAAGACCGGAGAAAATGAAATATTCAAAGGAACCCATAGAAGAATTTTCTATTACAGCAGTAATATCAGAATATATTTATGTGGGGTCTATAATAAAATGTATTGCTATTTTATCCAATGGGCAGAAGGCAAAGATAGAACGTTTAGCCGGACAGCCATTACCTGAGATAAATGAACAGGTATTTTTATATTGGGATAAGAAAGATGGAGTGTTGACTCATAATCCGGATCAAGTATTTTTCCAAGCTGCTGAAAATATTGTGTTAGGTTAGGAGGATGGTATATGGAGAAATTAAAATCTAAAAGAAAAATGATTTCAGTTTATGCCACAGTGGGGCCTATAACTTTATGGTTATTATTTTTGGTGGCAATACCTTTAATATACGTGGTTGTTATGAGTTTTTGCTCCTTAGATAAATATTATAATGTGACTTTCAATTTTACCTTGGCAAATTATAAACGATTGTTTGATGCTAACTATGTAATTATATATGGACGATCTTTATTAATTGCATTCTCTACAACATTGATTTGTATTCTTGTTGGATATCCCTTTACTTTCTTCATTGCAAGAAAGGCAGGAAAACGAAAAAATTTACTTTACATGTTGGTAATTATTCCTTTTTGGACAAATTCTTTGATTCGTATCTATGGATGGAGAACATTTCTTGGTACTAGTGGCTGGTTAAACACTATCCTACAATTTTTGCATATTACCAAGGAACCACTAGAACTATTATTTAAGCAAGGAACCACTGTATTAGGTATGGTATATTGTCTATTTCCATTTATGGTTATTCCTCTTTATTCTGCTATAGAAAAATTGGATAATAATTTATTAGAAGCTTCAGCAGATTTAGGTGCAAAAAAATCCGCTACGTTTTTCGAAGTAATTTTACCTTTGACGGTAAGTGGTATTTTTTCTGGAAGTCTTATGGTATTTATTCCAACACTGGGATATTTCTTTGTATCAGATATCTTAGGGGGAGGAAATTCAGACGTTATAGGTAACTTGGTTGAAAGGCAGTTCCAAAGTGGGAATAATTGGCCTCTTGGATCGGCGCTTTCTATAATATTAATTGTCATCACACTTCTTTTGGTAAAACTTTATCAAAGGATTGGTGGAGATATGGAAAGTCTGGGGGTGTAATTATGAAAAGAAAACAGCAAAAAAAAATAGATAAGTTGTTTCAAGTCATTTTATGCACCTTGGTATACCTGTTTTTGTTTTTGCCCATAGTGGTTATAGTAGTCAATTCTTTTAATTCTACAACATCAAAACCATATTTATCATGGAAGGGTTTTACCTTTGATTGGTATATAAAATTATTCGATAATAGGTTACTATTAGAATCTTTTCAAAACACTATTGTTATTGCTATTACCTCTACAATACTAGCCACTATCATAGGTACATTAGGTGCAATAGGTATGTACAAATATAAATTTAAAGGAAAAAGTGTTATTGATGGATTGTTGTATATTCCTGTTGTAATCCCAGAAATAGTATTAGGAATTGCAATGTTGACTGTTTTTGCAAAAGTTGATATTCCAAGAGGAATGATTACTTTAATCTTAGCACATGCTACTTTTAGTATTCCTTTCGTTGTTTTTAATGTAAGAGCTAGGTTGTCTGGGTATGATAATTCCATTGAAGAGGCCAGTATGGATCTGGGGGCCAATCGGCTTAGAACATTCTTTGAAATTACTTTGCCGGTGTTAGCACCTGGAGTAGGAGGAGGAGCTTTGCTAGCCTTTACACTTTCTATTGACGATGTAATTATCAGTTATTTTGTTAATGGACAAGTGAAAACCTATCCTTTAAAAGTAATGGAAAGTATTAAAAGTGGGGTTTCGCCAGATGTAAATGCACTTTCTACTTTAATTTTAATTGTAACTGTATTATTTGTAGTTCTTAAAGAAAGTAATTTGATTAAGAAAAAAGCATAATAAAAAGAAAAGGGGGATATAAAATATGAAAAAAATAGTTAGTTTATTAATGATATGTTTAGTAACAGTTTCTTTATTAACCGGTTGTGGGGGCAGTGAAAATACTGAAGCGGCTGGGGAGTTAAATATATATGTATGGACAGAGTATGTTCCACAGTCAGTAGTTGATAAGTTTACTGAGGAAACAGGAATAAAGGTTAATATGTCTACATTTTCTTCTAATGAAGATATGCTTTCAAAAGTAAATGCGGAAGCAGAGGGAACTTATGATATTGTTCAACCAACAGATTATATGGTAAAGCTGATGATAGAGCAAGGATTGTTGGAGGAAGTAAACAAAGACAAATTAACTAATTTATCCAACTTATCAGAAGCATATTTAGATGCTACTTATGACCCGGGAAATGTATATTCTATTCCTTATCAGGGTGGAGTTGTACCAATAGCGGTTAATACTTCTAAAGTTGATTTAGATATTAAAAGTTATGATGATTTATTTAACCCAGAACTTAAAAATTCTATTGTTATGCTAGATGATTATAGAATAAATATTGGTATTGCAGCAAAAAGTATGGGATATAGTATGAGCGAAACTGATCCTGATAAATTAAAGGAAATTTCAGATAAGCTAATGATGCTAAAAGATAATGTAAAACTTTATGATTCAGATAGTCCTAAATCAGCTTTAATATCAGGAGATTGTACAGTAGCATGTTGTTGGAGTGCAGAAATTGCTCTTGCTATGGAAGAAAATCCTGACATTAAAATAGTGTTCCCAGAGGAAGGTTCTTATATGTTTATGGATAATTGGGCTATACCTAAAGGAGCTAAAAATTATGATGAAGCAATGCAATTTATTGATTTTATGCTAGATGCGGAAAATACACAAATGGTAATAGAAGAATTCCCATACCTAAATCCTAATGCAGCAGCAGTGGAAGCTATGGGTGAAGAATATATTCAAAATCAAGCTAAGAATATACCTACAGAGGTTATACAAAAAGTAGAATATATTGATAATTTAGATGTAGATACTTTAGCTATATATGATCAAATGTGGACAGAATTGAAAAATTAGCTTAGAAAGTATAAATAAAAGAGGTGTTAAGTTTTGGAAGTTAAAAAGATGTATATTAATGGTGAGTGGGTTCAGGGTACTTCGGGAAATATACTAGATGTGATTAATCCAGCTAGTGGTGAGGTATTTGCAAAGGTATATGAAAGTAGTGTTGAGGATGTAAAGGCTGCAATTGCAGCAGCAAAAGACTCCTTTTATGTTTCAAGAATTTGGAGAAATATGGATTCTCAAGCAAAAGGAAATATATTGCTTAAAATAGCAGATAAAATTGAAGAATATAGTGAAGAACTAAGCCTTATGGACACTTTAGACAGCGGAAAACCTCTTAGAGAAGCAGAGGGGGATATTAGTGATGCGATTCATTGTTTTAGATACTATGCAGGAGCTATAAAAGTTCCTCATGGTGGAGTATATGATGTAAATGATGGTTTTGGAAAAATGCATTCTTATACTATTCATGAACCGGTAGGGGTATGTGCTCAGATTACCCCTTGGAATTATCCGCTACTTATGTCTGTGTGGAAATTAGCACCGGCACTAGCGGCAGGAAACAGTATTGTTCTAAAACCAAGTCCAAAAGCACCATTATCTACTATAAGACTTTTTGAAATATTTGAAGAAGTTGGGTTGCCAAAAGGGTGCGTGAATTTGGTACAGGGTGATGCTGAAGCTGGAAATGAAATGAGTATAAATAAAGATGTTGATATGGTTACTTTCACTGGAAGCACAAAAGTTGGACAGAGTATTATGAGAAATGCAGCAAGTAATATAAAGAAAATAGGATTAGAGCTTGGAGGAAAATCTCCAAATGTTATTTTTGCAGATGCAGATTTAGATGGAGCAGTGGAATGGGCAATGATTGGTGTGTTCTTTAACCAAGGAGAGGTTTGTTCTGCAGGTTCAAGAATTATTATAGAAAAATCAATAAAGGATGAATTTGTAGCACGCTTAAAGAAAAAAGCAGAAGCAATGACTATAGGCAATCCTATTGATAATCCAGATATTGGTCCTGTTATCACAAAAGAGCATATGGAAAAGGTATTAGGATATATAAAAATTGGTGAAGAAGAAGGTGCAAAACTTGTATGTGGCGGTGAACGCTATGTGGAAAAAGAATGTGCAAATGGGTACTTTATAAAACCTACTATATTTGACGAATGTCAATCGTATATGAGAATTGTAAGAGAAGAAATATTTGGACCAGTGGTAACTGTACAAACTTTTGAATCAGAAGAGGAAGCTATTGCACTAGCTAATGATACTGAATATGGATTGGCTGGAGCGGTATTTACTTCAGATATTTCAAGGGCATATTCAGTGATAAAAGAATTGAGAGCAGGTATAACTTGGATTAATTGTTATAATCCTACTTTTAATGAAGCTCCTTGGGGTGGATATAAGATGAGTGGAATTGGGAGAGAACTTGGGATACATGGACTATCAGAGTACCAAGAAATCAAGCAGATAAATATCAACCTTCAACCTGGAGTAGTGGGATGGTACGAGCATTAAGAGAGTAGAAAGTAGAAAGTAGAAAGTAGAAAGTAGAAAATATAAAGTAAGCATATTTTGAGAGGGAGAGGTAGAGACATTATGAGTAATAAAGAACAAGTAATTGAAGATATTAGTAGGGTTATTGGATATATTAAAAGTGAAGAGTTATCAAGGGAAGACAAAGACAGAATTACAAAAGAGACTGTAGAATATTTTGATAGTTATGTAAGTCCAGGTTGGCTAAAATATAGAAAATCAGTATCAACAGATGCAGCAGTTGTTGAGTGGTCAGATGAAGGTGCTTATTGTTATGGTTTAAATGGTGAAAAATTCATTGACTGTTTAGGTGGATTTGGAATATATACTTTTGGACATAGGAACGATGAGATTATAGATGTGGTAAAATCCCAGTTAGATCATCAAGCACTTCATTCACAAGAATTATTAGATCCTTTAAGAGGGTATCTTGCAAAAGCTGTAGCAGATATAACACCAGGAGATTTAAAACATTGTTTCTTTACAAATGGAGGAGCAGAAGCGGTAGAAATGGCTTTAAAACTTGCAAGAGTTGCTACTGGTGGACGTTGGTATATATCAACAATTGGTGCTTTTCATGGTAAATCAATGGGAGCTGTGTCTGTGTGTGGTAAAGATGGATATCGTACACCGTATACACCTATGGTACAGCAAGTACAACATGTGGAGTATGGTAATGCAGAAGATATGAGAAAAGCAATTAAAAACTTACAATCAGTAGGGGAAAAAGTAGCAGGAGTAATTTTAGAACCAATTCAAGGTGAGGCAGGAATTATTGTTCCACCAAAAGGTTATCTAAAAGAAGTAAGAAAAATTTGTGATGAGTACGGGGTTGCTTTAATTTTTGATGAAATTCAAACCGGTATGGGGCGTACAGGTACCATGTGGAGATGCGAAGCAGAAGAAGTAGTTCCGGATGTGATGTGTTTTGGAAAAGCTTTTGGAGGAGGAGTAATGCCTATTACTGGTCTTATATGTAGACCGCATATGTGGACACAGGACTTAATTGATAATCCTTGGTTGCTTGGTTCGCCTACCTTTGGGGGAAATCCAGTATGTTGTTCTGCAGCTCTTGCATCAATAAAATATATGATTGAAAATGATATTCCAACAGCATGTAAAGAAAAGGGTGTATATTTAAAAGAAGGCTTAGAAAAATTAATGGAAAAATACCCTACTTTACTTGATGATGTACGAGGAATAGGCTTGATGCTTGCGGTAGAATTTTGCCAATGTGAAGTTGGTTATGATGTAGCTAAAGGGTTATTTAAACGTGGAGTTATGACAGCAGGAACTTTGGTAAATTCTAAATGCATTAGATTTGAGCCATCAGCTTTAATTAGTGAAGATGATATAGATAATGTTATTGAAAGAATGGATGAAGCATTAGCAGAGACAAAGAAAAGTTTCTCATTATAAAGGTTAAATTAAAAAAAAACAAAATCTGAAAAGATATGATAAACTTAGAAAGTACACTAAAACTTTCTAAGTTTATTTTGTTTGACAACAATGTTTAATGTAAGTTATAATTAAATTAAATATTAAATGGTTTCATATCCAGTATTTATGAATATCTAATAAGGAATATGAAATAAAATAGGGAAAATGTAGATTGTTGTATACAGAGGGGTGATCTAAATGAATATGGTTTTAATATTGGTGATTTCAGCTTTATGCATTTTATTATTTACTACTATACTTGTGTATATGAGTGGAGAAAGTGGTATAAAAAGTTTTGGGTTGTATGGGTGGGCAGGATTTATCATTGCAGCTGTATATTTCGCTAAAATCGGGAATATCCAATATATACAAGCATCATTTTTTTCATTCATAGAAGAAATAGCATTGTCAATGGCAGCTTTAATGGCTTTATATTCATTATATAAATTTAATAATGGAATAAAGGAAGAAGAAACTCAATCTACAGATTTAGCAATAATAGTTGTTTTTGTTATAATAGGTTTTATAGGATTATTTTTGGCATTCAATTATGATATTTTTGATTTAGAGTCTGCAGCTGTAAGTGTTATTTCAGCTGGAGTTATATATTATTCTTTAAGTAAATCTATAATTGGAAAAAATGTGGCTGGATTTATTTCTATATTAATGGGAATTATTTATATATTATTTTGGCTAATTCAAGATTTTGACCAATATTCTTCATTGAAATATTTAATGAATTCAATTTCTTTTATTTTAATAGGCCTTGGCATGATAATAGCATATTTTGAAAAATCTAATAAAGAATTCAAAGAGATGGAAAATAACTATAGGGTAGCTATGGAGTCTTCATCAGATGGTATATGGGAATATAATGTTTTAAATCAGATTGTTAAGTTACCTAAATTAGCATTGGAAATAATGGGTTTAAATGAGGAAAGACTTTATTATAAACTAAAGAAAATAGAAACATATATTCATAAAGATGATATACAAAAATTCAAAACTAGTTTTGAAAAAAACAGTTTAGATAAAACAAAATATTATAAAGAACAATTTAGAATAAAAATTAAAGACAATGAATATAAATATTTTTCATTGAATGGGAAAATTATTACTAATGACAGTGATAAAGCTATGAAAATTATAGGTTTTGTTTCAGATATTACAGAAGAAAAAGCTAAAGAAGAGATTATATATAATGCAGCTTATATTGATAAAACAACCTTACTACCAAATTCAAATTATATTGAGCAAGAAATATTATCAGAAAACAAAGAGAATACTGATTTTAGCATATTGTATATAAAGCTTTTAAAATTCGAAAATAAAATTCAAATGAATGGATCGGGTAGCGGAGAAGATTTGTTAAATAAAGTGATTGAAAATATAAAACGATATTTATCAAACAAGGATATACTAGCAAGAGTCCATGAAGATAGCTTTATTTGTGTTCTTTATACCAGTGAGGTTAGTGAAGTTAAAAATACAGCGGACAAAATTTCAAGAAGTATAAATAATTCTAAAATCATTTCAAATTATCAGTGCGATTTGGAATCGGTAATAGGTATAGATATTTTTCATAATGATGGTGCAGAATATATGGATGTAGTTAAAAATGCTAATTTGGCTATGGAAAAATCACTAGAAGAGAAAAGGGATTATACATTTTATGATAATTCTATTATAGAAGATATGGAAAAAAAGAATGAAATGATTAATTTGATACAAAAGGGAATAGATAAGCAGGAATTCAAAGTATTTTATCAGCTTCAAAAAGCGGGTGATGGAAGTCGGTTTATTGGTGGAGAAGCTTTAGTTAGGTGGAATAGTCCTGAAAAAGGAATGATATCTCCAGGACAATTTATTCCTATTGCAGAAGAAACAGGTCAAATAATTGATATTGGTGAAATTGTTCTAAAAGAGGCTTGCTATACAGGTAAATCACTTAGTCAATCAGGCTATAAAAAGTTTTATGTATCTGTAAATATTTCAGCAGCTCAATTAAGGGATGAAAATTTTTATAAAACAGTAAAGAAAATACTGAGTAAGTCAGATTTTCAGCCAGAACATTTAATACTTGAAATGTCGGAAAATATATTCAATGGATCTATGAAAAAAGAAATGAAAACATTAGAAGTGTTAAGAAACATGGGAGTAAAGATAGCTGTTGACGACTTTGGTAAAGGGGCAGTATCTTTTGATTACCTTTTAAATAGTCCAATTGATATTTTGAAAATTGATAAATCCTTTGTTTTTGGAATGATGGGCTCACCAAAAAAAATCAGCATGATAGAATCTATGATATCTATAGGAAAAAAACTGGGTTTTACTGTGGTTGTGCAAGGAATTGAAACTGAGGAACAATTTGCTATAATAGAAAAATTAAACTGTGACTGGATGCAAGGATTCTTGTTTAGTAAACCAGAACAGAAAATTGATGGGAAATTAGTATGATATAAAATCATGTACAGGGGGAATGCATCATGAGTATTAGTTTTAAAGATTATATAAAAGTAATAAATGAAATTGATGTGAAGAAACTTCAACAATTAAAAGAAACCATTGAAAAAACAACAGAATACCAATGTAAAGGGGAAGTAAATATATTAAATAGCAATAATGAGGTATTGGTACAAACTCATTATGAGTATTTTGATATTTATTTTGCAGATCCATTTATTATTATGAATAGGTACAACCCTAAAACAGGTATGGCAACTCTAGATTATGTTCATATTAGCATTGACAAAATATCTGATTATAAAATAGAGGATAATTCACTTACTTTAAAGGGAAAATTAGATGAGAATACAAATATAAAAGTAGTGATAGTTTTTAAAGAAAAGAAGATTAAGAATATAGTATCTAAATGATATATTTAAAAGCATATTGTTCTCTCCTTATGAGAAAGCAATATGCTTTTGTTTTGATTATTTAATATTATTGAGTTACTAAATTTGTGATTTTTTTAACATTTACAATATAATAAGTTTTGTATTTTAAAATATTTAAACGATATCATCGTTATGTTTTTGGAAAATAGTTAAAAATAGTTAATAAAAGTATTCTATTGCAGTAGAATTCATGATATAATAGGTTTGTAATTAAAGAACAGTTGTTATGTTTTTAACGGAACCGTGGAAATTTAGTAAGAGTTGTTTTATTAATAGATGAAAACATGCAAACGATTACTGAATATTCGTTTGTATTGTACCCAATGAATGAGGACAAACAATATAGATACTGGATTATTTGTATATTTAAAGGAAATATTGTAATAAAAAATATAATTATTATGTATCTTAATTTTGGGAGGTAGTACATATGGTAAAAGAAAAAGTACTAGATCTTGCTAATAAAATTAGTAGGGTTAAACGTGGTTCAAAAAAGGAAGTGAAACCAGAACACCCAGAGTATCGAATATTGGAACCAGTTGTTACAGAAGAAATGGCAGAAGTAGCACTTTGCTTAGAACTTAAAAAACATAAAACTGCGGAAGAAATTGCGGCTTTATGTGGCAAACCTGTGGAAGATGTTAAAGAAATGCTATATAAACTAGCAAATGATGGTGTTATTAGCTTTGCTACAAAAGATGGAGTTGATAAATTCTGTCTTGAGTTATGGGTTCCAGGAGTTATGGAATTTATGGTGGTAAACAAGGAAAATGTTGAGAAATATCCAGAAATTGCTGAATGTTTTGAAGAATATTCAAGAATTAAGGGTGGTATGTTCGCTGGAAAAATTCCTGTAGGGCTAGGATTAATGAGGGTAATACCTATAGAAACTGCTATTGATGGAGAATCAAGAAAAGCTTCTTATGAGGAGGTTTCCAAATATCTTAAAGAAAATGATATTTTCTCAGTTTCAGATTGTGCTTGCCGTTCTGTTAGAGAGTCTATGGGAGAAGGTTGTGGCCATTTAAAGGAAGATATGTGTATTCAACTAGGTGATGCAGCGGAATTTTATATTCGTACAGGAAGAGGAAGAGAAATTACTAGGGAAGAAGCTTTTGAGATTATAGAGAAAGCTGAAAAAGATGGGTTAGTACATCAAATACCAAATACAGAAGGAGTAGGACATACTCATGCTATTTGTAATTGTTGTGGATGTTCATGTCTTGCATTAAGACATGCTAATCTTTTTAGAAGTCCTGATTCTGTTAGATCTAACTATGTTTCTCAAGTAAACAAAGATAAGTGTGTGGCTTGCGGAGAATGTGTAGAAAATTGCCATGTAAATGCATTAACTCTTGGACAAAGTTTATGTTCCAAAAATGCACCTTTGGTTCAGAAAGAAATAGAAGTACCTTATGATACAGAGTGGGGATCAGATAAATGGAATCCAGATTTCCGCCATAGAAAAGTTGTTGAAGAAGGTGGTACAAGTCCATGTAAATCAGAATGTCCAGCCCATATAGCGGTGCAGGGATATATTAAGATGGCATCTCAAGGAAAATATAGAGAAGCACTTGAACTTATTAAACAGGAAAATCCATTCCCAGCAATCTGTGGACGTATTTGTCCTAGAAAATGTGAGTCTGTTTGTACAAGATCAGAGTTAGATGATTCAATTGCTATTGATGAAATTAAAAAATTTATTGCAGATCAGGAATTAAAAGCAGAACACCGTTTTGTACCTGAAAAGAAAGATCAGAAGGCTAAAAGAATTGCAATAATTGGAGCAGGACCAGCAGGACTTTCTTGTGCTTATTTCTTATCAGTTGAAGGATATCAAGTAACAGTATTTGAAAAGGCAAAAATCTTAGGTGGAATGTTAACATTGGGAATCCCATCATATAGATTGGGAAGAGAAGTAGTAAATGCAGAAATTGATATTTTAAAAGAATTAGGAGTAGAATTTAAAATAGGTATTGAGGTAGGTAAGGATGTTACCCTTAAAGAATTAAGAAGTCAAGGGTATAATGCTTTTTATGTAGCTATAGGAGCTCAAGCTGGCAGAAAACTAGGCTTACAGGGAGAAGATGCTGAAGGCGTAATTACTGGAGTAGAATTTTTACATAATGTAAATCTAAATGAAAACTTAAAAATGGAGGGACCAGCTATTGTTATTGGAGGAGGAAATGTTGCAATAGACGTTGCTCGTACTGCAGTAAGAATTGGGGCTTCACAAGTGGATATGTATTGTTTAGAAAGCCGTGAAGAAATGCCAGCCCTTCAGGAAGAAATTGAAGAAGCATTGTCAGAACAAATTGGTATCAATAATTCATGGGGTCCAAAAAGCATTCTTCATGAAAGTGGACGAGTTGTAGGGGTAGAATTCAAAAAATGTATCTCTGTATTTGATGATAATGGTAAATTTAATCCTAAATATGATGAGAAGGAAACTAAGATTGTTAAAACAAATAATTTGTTGATTTCAGTAGGGCAAGCAATGGAATGGGGTGGTTTATTGGAAGATTCTAAAATGGAATTAAACCCTAATAAAACAGTGAAAGCTGAACCACTTACTTTCCAAACTGGAGAAGCTGATGTGTTTGCAGGTGGAGATGCGGTGACAGGTCCTAAATTTGCCATTGATGCTATAGCTTTAGGTAAGCAAGGAGCTATCTCTATCCATAGATATGTTAATGGTCATAATTTGACTATAAGTCGTGAGAGAGAATATCATGCTTTTGATAAAGAAAACTTAAATCTTGACGGATATGATAGTATACCAAGACAAAGAGCTGTTCATGTGGATGGAAATAAATCTAAGGAAACTTTTATGGATTTACGTACTACCTTCACAGAAGATCAAATGAAAAAAGAAACAGAACGTTGCCTTAGCTGTGGAGCTACAGTAGTAGATCAAAATCAATGCGTAGGATGCGGAGTGTGTACTACTAAATGTAAATTTGATGCCATCTCACTAGTAAGAAAATATGATAATTCTAATGTGGAATTGATGGAAATGAGACCTACAATTATGAAATATATTATAAAACGTAAACAAAGAATAGTGGTTAAGAAAGCAAAAAATTTCTTTAAAGGAATTTATAAGAAAAGTTAATTTTAACTACAACATTGGTTTAATGATATAATATTATTATATGTAAGGATTGTTATGTTTTTAACGAAAAAAAAGAGGTAAAGAAAAAAAATATATAAATAAGGAGAAATAATATATGGATGCTTATAGAATTATGGAAATCAAAGAAAGCGTTTTCAAGGATAACGATAGACAAGCAGACTTACTTAGGGAAGATTTAAAAAAAGAAAAAACTTTTTTATTGAATTTAATGTCATCTCCTGGCTCAGGTAAAACAACAACTCTTTTAAGAACAATTGAAGCTTTAAAAGATGAAATGAGAATTGGAATTTTAGAAGCAGATATTGATTCAGATGTTGATGCTAATACTGTGTCAAAAACGGGCACGAAGGTAATTCAATTGCACACAGGGGGAATGTGTCATTTAGATGCAGACATGACTAAACAAGGCTTATTAGGTTTGGGAACAGAAGATATTGATTTTGCTGTTTTAGAGAATGTAGGAAATTTGGTGTGTCCAGCTGAGTTCGATACTGGTGCATCAAAAAATGCTATGATTTTAAGTGTACCAGAGGGAGATGATAAACCTTTAAAATATCCTTTGATGTTTTCCATTGTAGATGTTTTATTAATAAATAAAATTGATGCAATAGACTATTTTGACTTTGATTTAGAGGCAGTTAAAGAGCGTGTATTAAAATTAAATCCAAATATAAAGGTTATCCCAATCTCTGCTAGAAATGGTGAAGGCATAGAAGAATGGGCAGAGTGGATACGTACTGAAGTGAAAGCTTGGAATCAAGAATAGTATAAGTATCACCTAGAAACCATAACATTAAAAACCACTTTTGGTTGTGAAAATAACCAAAAGTGGTTTTTGTTTTCTTGGTTCTCAAAACCAATGCTAAAGTCACTAAAAATATATATCGGAAAATTCTATATTTATTTTTTCAACTATATTATTATCCTGTATATGAGTAGAAGTTTCTGTAGAAATACAGCTTTCATCATAGTCATCTAAAACAGGAAATTTTATAAAAAAATTACTGCCTTTTGTTAATTCACTTTCTACCAATATAGTACCCTTTTGAATTTCTACCAATGATTTGGTAATAAAAAGGCCTATACCGCTACCTTCATTTTCTCTATTCATTTTTTTATCTACTTTTTCAAATCTATCAAATATTGAATCAATATTATCAGGGGAAATACCAATTCCATTATCTTTAACCATAATTAATACTTGTCCAAGGTCATCTTTATTTATTATAACTTGAATTGTAGAACCTTTCTGGCTATACTTAATTGCATTAGATAATAAATTTAGAATAATTCTTTCTATATAATCTGGGTCACATAAAATGTAAATTTCCTCTTCACAGGTATCGAATACAACTTCCATTTCTTTGGATTTTACATAATGTACTATTGATTGAGTTATATTTTCTATTAATTCAACTATGTTATTTACTTTAAGGATGGGGTTCATGAAACCTGATTCAATTTTGGTAGAATCTATAATGTTATTTATTATTCTTATTAATCTATTGCAATTTTGTTTGATTATGCCATTGTATTTTTTAAGTGATTCAATATCTTTATTCTGTAAAAATATTTTTTCGGTTTGAATGGCAGAATGAATAACAGTAATAGGAGTTTTCAATTCATGAGATATATTTGCAAAAAATTCATCTTTTAATTTTTCGGATTTTTCTTTTTCTTTTAGTATTTTAAGCATTTCTTGTGCTTTTTCCTTATATCCAATATCCTTAATTACTAAGAAAATTGAGTTTGTATTTTCTTCATTAATAGATAAGGTAGATATTTCAGTAATTACTTTCTTATTGTCTACCCAAAAAATATTTTCTTTGGTGTTCGTGAAATATTTTTCAGTTTGGTTACTTACAGAACCAATGTTTAATTTTATTTCATCAAAATTTGCAAAA
This sequence comes from Clostridium grantii DSM 8605, assembly GCF_900129965.1. GTDB lineage: Bacteria > Bacillota > Clostridia > Clostridiales > Clostridiaceae > Clostridium_AF > Clostridium_AF grantii. The sequence continues at coordinate 121,572 of NZ_FQXM01000005.1, forward strand.
CTAAAATACTCTTCTAAGAGTTGAATGTCTCCATGAATATTAAATATTTCTTTAGCTATTTTATTTGCATAAACAATTTTATTATTCTCTTTTTTTACTATGCCAGTAGGCAAAAAATCTAAAATTTCACTGTATTTTTTAGCTTCCTTAGCTATTATTATATTTGCTTTTTTTAAATCTTCTGCTTTTTTATTTAACTTATTGAATATTGTTTCATAGGGGTCAATAATTATAACTAGAAATAAACCTTTATATAATAGATAGAATGAAATTCCTTTACTTATATGAGCTAAAAAATTCATTGAATCAAATAAAGAAGTGCTAAAAATAAAACACAATTCTGATATTATTGTTAAAATTACAGATACTATTACTAAATTGCAAGTATTTAAAGGGAATTCATTACTATTCTTTTTATAAAGATAAATGGATAAAATATAAACACCAATAACTATTGCTTCATCTATATATTTGAATAGTGTTATTCCTGTTTCAGCAGTATAAGATGTAGGGAAAATAGGTATTAAATAAATAGAAGCCATCCCTATTATAATTATAGAAAAATTAATATAAATCAATTTATTTAATTTAATGTTGGAATTGATAAAATAAACAGCAATACATAAAGATATACTTTGATAAGATGATGCAAAAGCCCATGTTTGATAAGCTTTATTTATAGCATCTGAATAGGTTACAATACCTGCGTAAGATACAATATCACTAAAATTAAGGATACCTATAAAACCATATAATATTCCTATATAACTAAACATTTTATTTTTAGAAATATTCCAGGTTCCAATAGCGATAAACATTAAACTAATGCTAGATACCATAACTAGTATTTCAAGAGAAGTATGAAATAATATAAAATTATATTGGCTTATAAACCAAAATATTATAAGTGTTACTAAAATAAAACTAAGTTCTTGTTTTTTTATTAGGCTATTTTTTGGAATAACTTTCTTCATTAGTATCTCCTTCAAATGTTAATATTTAAATAGTTGAATTGGGATACCTACATTATATCATTAAAATTATATGTAAGGTAAATGAAAAAATTGTATTTGGCTAATTGTCTATATAATATAAAATAAGCTATAAAAGTCAACTTTTATAGCTTAGATACTATATATGAGTTTAATGATATAATTTCTTTAAATTAAGCCATCATTTTTATAAAGTTTCAATTCTTCAATTAAATAACTTAAAGTACCAAAATTCTTGTCAATCTTACGTTTTAAAAGATCTAGCCCTTTGATTAAAGTTTCCTCATCAAAGGTTTCTAATAATATCATCATACTAATAGAACTAATAGCACCATCTTTTGTATCCAATACTCTTGCAAATTTAATATACTCATTTTTCATAGCTGTTTTAACTGCAATTTTAAGATCTTCGCTGATTTCTAATTCAGGCATTTTATCGAATACTTTAATTTCTTCATTTGATAAATCTAAATTTACTGCTTTACTTATATCCGTAGATACAAATATAACATTTTTAAATTCAGCTTCTTCGAAATCAACTCCTTCTATTTTTGCAGAATGGAAGATAGTATTTTCAAATTTGCTTTTTTTAAACCTACTATTTTTAAGGTTAGTTGCAATAAATTCGGTAGATTCAAAAGAACATTCAGAAAAATTACATGATTTAAATTGAGCACCTCTAAAACTTGCATGATTGAAGTTAGAATTTGAAAAATCACTGCTAAAACAATTACTTCTTCTTAAATCTTTGTTCTGGAAATCAGAACCTGATTTTTTTCTATTACTATAGTTAATTTGGTCATTTAATCTTTTACTTATAGCCATTTTTTCCTCCATTTAAAAGATAGTTTATTTTAGTTTACTATCCGGTTAGTTTATATCCTAGTACTAGAATTTATTAAAAGGATATAGTAGTCTACATAATATAGGTATACCAGTTCAACTATTAATTTATACGTGTCCAAAACTAGTTGAAACGTCTAGTTTTTGGAACAAGTATAAATTAAGTTTCACAGTGGTATTCCTATAGAATAACACACTTACAAGGGTTCGGCAATCTATTTATTAGATTATACATCATATATCTGATATAATAATATAAATAGAATAGTAAATTTAGAATTAAGATTATAAGTAAAGGAGATTATATGAAACAATTTAAACGAATATATATAGAAATCACCAATTATTGTAATTTGAAATGCAGTTTTTGTCCTGAAACAAAAAGAAAATTAGAATATATGACTGTAGATAAGTTTGAGGAAGTACTTAAAAAAATCCAAGGGTATGGGCAATATGTATTTTTGCATTTAAAAGGAGAACCTTTATTACATCCCCAGTTTAAAGAAATATTAGACTTATGTTATAAATATAAAGTAAAGGTGAACTTGACTACTAATGGCACAATGATCATGAAACATATGGGTTTATTATTGAGTAGTAAAGCCATAAGACAAGTTAGTATGTCTCTTCAAAGTTATGAAAATTTAAAGGATTATGAAGCCTTTGAAACATATTTAAAAAGCATAATATCCTTTGTAAATAAAGGAAGGGAAAAAACAAATATTATTTTTGAATTGAGACTTTGGAATTATGAAGATGAAGAAAGTGTTATAAATAATTTTAATAAAAATAAAAAATCTTTAGAACATATTAAAGAATCATTGGAATTAAAAGATGGAGTGTATGAACAACTTCCAAAAGGAAAAGGAATAAAACTTTTACCGCAAGTATATTTAAGCAAAAGTTATGAATTTCAATGGCCCAATTTATCAAGAGAAATCATTAGTACAAAAGGAAGTTGTTATGGATTAAGACAACAAATTGGAATTTTAGTCAATGGGGATGTAGTACCTTGTTGTTTAGATTCAGATGGAGATATTGTTTTGGGTAATCTATTTAATTGTAGTTTTGAAGAGATTATCAATTCTTGTAGAGCAAAGGCTATTGTAGATGGATTTGAAACAAAAAAATTGGTTGAACCATTATGTATGAGATGTGGATATAGACAGAGATTCTAATATAAATTTAAAAGCCTGAAAATTATTTTCAGGCTTTTACTATATAACGAACTATTTACTTTATATGTTTAAATTAAATAGTTTCAATATGTTCTGGAACTTTCATAAATAAAAAGCCTCCAATAAGAAATAATATAATTATGCTAGAAACGCCAAGTCTAGAATTGCCTGTGACTTGAGTAACAAAAGCTACTAATAATGGTCCTAATATAGAAGCAAATTTTCCAAAGATATTATAGAATCCAAAAAATTCACTGGCTTTATCTTTGGGTATTATTTTACCGAAGTAAGATCTACTTAAAGCTTGTATACCACCTTGGGAAGTAGCCACTAAAAAGCCTAAAATCCAGAATTGAATAGTTGTATGCATAAAATAAGCATAAATTGCAATAAAGCTATAAACACCGATACCAACCAAAATCATCTTTCTAGCTGAGTATTTTTTAGCTAGTTTTCCAAATAAAAGGGCAAAAGGAAAAGCAATAAATTGAATAGCTAATAGAATAATCATTAAATCATTAGAGCTAACACCTATATCTCTTCCAAATATTGTGGCCATTTTAATTATTGTGGAAACGCCATCAATATAAAAGAAATAGGCTATTAAAAATAAGAATATAGATTTATATTGAGTAATGTTCTTAAAAGTATCATATAATCTAATAAAACTTTTTTTGATTGCATTTTTCTCGGGTTCTATAAATTGGGTTTGCTCAACATCTTTTAACATTGGTAGTGAGAAAATAAACCACCAAACTGAAGTAATAAGAAAAGAAAGTTTTGTTGCTTGTAGAGTGGTAATGCCTATTAGATCAGGTTTCATAATAAATATAATACTTATTATAAAAGGAATAGTGCTACCTATATAACCATAACCAAAACCAGCAGAGGAAATCCAATCCATCCTATCTTCAGTTGTAACATCAACTAAAAAAGAATCATAGAAAATATTTGAACCTGAAAAACCTAAGATTGCGAAAATATAAATTATTATACATAAAAGCCAATTTCCTTCATTAACTATAAAAAATAGTGATGTAAATATAAGCCCTAAAAATAAAAAAAATGTAAAAAGTTTCTTTTTATAGCCTTTGTAAGCAGCAATTGTTCCTAAAATAGGAGCTAAAATAGCTACAAGCAAGGTAGCTATAGAATTACCATAACCCCAATAGGCTGTGGATAAGTGACTTGGTAGTTCTTTGGCTACTACATCTTTATAGAAAATTGGTAAGATTACACTTAAAACTGTCATTGAAAAAGCAGAATTAGCCCAATCATATAAAACCCAACTTCTTTCTTTTTTAGTCATTAGAAAACCTCCATTCCAAATTTAACCGATAAAAATATCATACCATATTTATACAATATAAAAATAATATTCTTGAAACTTAATGAAGTCTTAACATTAAAAATAACCCCTCTATAATTCAGAGGGGTATTACATTAATTTTATTTTTAATTAGAAAATTACTTGGAAGCAATTCATATTACTTTCTACATAAGCTTTTATTTGCCCATTATGAAGTGTTACAATACTTTTAACAATAGATAAGCCTAAACCATTTCCATCTTTTACTGTATCAACTTGATAAAAGCTATTCCAAATGTTTTCTAGTTCAGTTTCAGGTATTAGTAATCCAGTATTGCAGATAGTTAATGTTACTTTATTTGAAGTTCTTTTTAAATTAATAACAATGTTACCTTTTTCATCCACATACTTAAAGGCATTACTTAATAAATTAATAATAACCTGTCCTATACGTAAAGAATCACCTTGTATTAAACAATTTTCTTCAGCATAAACATCAACTTTTATAAATTTTTCATCACTTAAATACTCAAATTTGTTAATACAGGTTTCAAGTAATTCGTTGAGAAGTATATCTTCCTTTACAAGAGTAAAGGAGCCAGATTCATAGCTTGATAAGTCCAGTAAATCTTTAATGAGTCCATTCATTCTTATACCTTCATCAAGAATAACTTGAACATAATAATTTATATCTTCTTTGGTTTTTGGGAGGCCTCGCTGCAATCCATCTGCATAACCAAGAATTACGCTAATAGGATTTTTCAGTTCGTGAGATACATCAGAAACAAATCTACGGCGCATATTTTCAAGATTTTTTTCTCTAGATAATTCTTTTTCAAGCTTAGAGTTGCTTTCATTTAATGCATTTATATTATTAGAAAGTTCTTTAGACATTTTATTAACACTTACATATAATTCTCCAATTTCATCATCGCCTTCTTCTTTTAAGGCACCAGTAAAATCAAGAGAAGCAATTTTTTCAGCAGCATCCTTTAATGTTACAATAGGGCGAGAAATTAGGCTTGCCATAAAAATAATAATTATAAAAGCGAGTATATAAATAACTAAAGTTATAATAGTTAAGAAAAGTAAAAATACTTGTTGAACTTCACGAAAAATCCCCATGGGTTTATTGATGATTAAAAGATCACCATTATTAAGAATATAACCATATATAATTTTCTGCTCTAAAAAAGTTTCCTCATGAGAAACAAAAAAATATCCATCTTTAATATTAGAACTGGCTTTATCTTTTATAATTTCTAGTTCTTCAGGCGTAATATACTTACTATTATCTTTTGACACTCGACCGAAAATCAGTTTATTATCTGGAGTAAAAATAAGTGCGGAGCCTCCAGTTCTAATTTCTAAATCTTTAATGGCGTTATGGGTTTTATTATATATTTGATTATTAGAATACTCTTTACTGATTTTTATGATAGTGTACTTATTATAAAATAGAAAAAAATCATCCATGAAAAAAAAATTTATAAGCATTATCAGAGCTAACATCAATAGAAATATTCCAGAATAAATTAATAATAGTTTTTTTCTAATAGATTTAGTTTTCAGGAATTTCAAGTTTATAACCAACTCCTCTAACGGTTTTAATAATATCACTGTACTTACCAAGTTTTGCTCTTAAAGTTTTTATATGAGTATCTACTGTTCTTGGATCACCATAATAATCATATCCCCAAATTCTATCAAGAATTACATCTCTTTTTATGGGTATATTTTTATTATAAATAAGAAAGTCTAGCATTTCGAATTCCTTTTGGGTTAAGTTTAAAGTTTCTTTGTTACTTATAACTTCACGATTAGTAAAATCTATTTTTAAATCATAAATTTCAAGGATTTTAGGTTTTGATTTCTGAAATCTACGTAAGCAAGCATGTACTCTTGCTACTAATATTTCATAAGTGAAGGGTTTAGATATGTAGTCATCTGCTCCTAGTTGCAACCCTTTAACTTCATCATGAGTTTGATTTAATGCAGTTAGAAAAATAACTGGAGAGGGACTTACTTTTCTAATTTCCTTAATAGTTTCAAATCCATCCATACCTGGCATACGAATATCAAGTAGTATAAGGTCAATATCATTATGTGTCATGATTTTCTCCAATCCATCCATACCATCTTTGCCTTCTATTATCTCAAATCCTTCATTTTTTAAATAATCTCCTAGTATTCTTCTTATTTTTTCTTCATCATCTATAATAATAATTTTCATATAAACACCTCAGTTTTTATTTCGAATTTTATTTTTTATAAAAATATTATTGCACTTTATAGTAGATAAAAATAAGATAACTCATAACTCATATGAATATAACTATACTTCTTTACTTAACTAGCAGCACAAATACATGAGGGATAAGTCTTCCAGCTTCAAGTTTAATTTCTTCAATTAATTCAAGTTCTTCATTATCAATTAAAAGTTCCTTAAATAATTTCTTTTCTATGGTGTGAATAAAAGCCATTCCACCTGGTTTCACAAAATAAGGGATTTCCTTGATAAAATCACTATATAATTGAGCATATTTATTATGGTCTGCTGACTTATTATCAAAAGGCATATTTGTTATAAGCTCATCAAAATATTCTAAGGAATCATAACTTAATATATCTTTATTTACTAGCTCAATATTCACACTAGCTAAAGCTGCATTAGCTGTAGCATTAGATATAGCTGTTTTATATATATCAACTCCTGTTAAAGAGTGATATTCTAATAGTTTAGCTCTTTCAATAAGCATTGTTCCAGCACCACAAAATGGGTCTATAACTGAAGAATTAGGTTTTACCCACTTTTCTATAGATTTTAGAACAATAGCCGCAGATATAGGATTTATAGAAGTAGGTAGAGCATTCTCTCTATAATCAAATCTAGTATCTTTAAAAGTATATAATTTTAAAAACACATTACAAAGATTATTTTTTTCAATTATTCTTATTTCAACTTCATAGGAAGAAGTACTGTTTTTCAAAGTACCACTAGATAATTCATCCAACTCACGGGATAAGTTTTTTACAAACTCTGATTTTTCAATAATATGATCAGTGGTCTTAAATTCAACTCTATATCTAAAGGAAGAATTAGAATCCACCTCATGACAGTCATTTAAAAATTCTACAATATGTCCGTTTATAATAGCAGAAGCTATGGATTTAGAATCAAATTTTAGGTTCTCACATTTATTTAAAGGAAATAAAACCTCATAAAAGGTTCTACAAGAGTAAACTTTATCTAAATCTTTTTCTTTAATAAGTATACCTTCCTCTATAAGTTGACCTTTAATTGATTTTTCTTTTAAGTCGTTCAAAGCAAGATGATATTGGTTGTTCATTAAAGTAAGCAACATAGGAACAGGGCTTTCAAAGCCTTTAAATTTATGGGATACAAGAGGCGATAATTTATCTATAGCCTTTGTAAGAGCAAGCTTTTCTTCATTAATATGTTTATTGATTTTTATTGGGGAGTTAGTACCAGCAGAATCATTTTCTTTTGATACCAAATCTTCAAGTATTTTATTTAATTTTTCTCCGTCCAAAGCTCCACCGCAGCCACCTATAGCAGAAGCATAAGAAGCTCTTGCGAATTGTTGGTCTTCAGACATATAAGCAAGGTATAAAGATTCTAAATATGCGGGATCTCCTAGTTCTCCAATAATTCCACACACATTTTTTCTTGTTTTTGCATCTGAATGGGAAAGCAAATCAGAAAGTTGCTCTTTTGAAAATCCAATAGTTTTTGTAAAAAAGTTTCTTGGTTTTTCTTTTTTTATAATATCCCTTATTACGGAGAGTATTATCCTTGGATTATCTTCACTTAATGCTTTTGACCAAAGCACTGGAATTGAATTCTTATAATCTAAGGAAAGTTTGTTGATAATTGTAATTCTTTGTTTATCATTTGAATTCTTAAGATTTTCAATGGAAGCATTTATTGTATTATTATTTTCTAGCATTTGTTCACCTCTTAGGATTAATTGTAGTTCATAAATAAAGAACTTCTATAATAGTTTAGCTTATTATATCTTATATTACAGCAAATTTTTCTGAATATAAGATAAGTTTATTTGCTTTTATAAGCATAAAATAAAAAAGTAAAGCAATTTTATTGAAAATTGCTCTACACATCTTTTGCTATACTTTGCAGTAATATTATACCACAAAATATAGGCTTGTTATACTAAATAATAAGTGCAGGGCTGATTATATAGGATACAACGGTGAAACTTAATTTATACTTGTTCCAAAAGCTCCGGCTTTTGGGAGTTTTGGGGCATGTATAAATTAATAGTTGAACTTGTATACCTATAATAAAATTATATATAAATTAATAGACAAATAAAACAAACAATTAGGTTAAAATAACTATTGAAATTAGTTTGACACAAAACTAATATATATATATAATTATGTATAGTAATCTCATTGTGAAACTTAATAGTTGAAGTGGTATGTCTATATGTATCAAATTAGAAAGGTGTGTTTTTATGTATAATGATAAACAAGATAAATCTTTGTTTCATAAAACAAAATTAGCAAATATTGAGCTTAAAAACAGATTTGTTAGAAGTGCAACTTGGGAAAATATGACCACTGAAGATGGGCATATGACAAAGGAGCTTTATGATATTTACGAAAACCTATCAAAAGGTCAGATTGGATTGATTATAACAGGATACGGCAATGTTGTTAAAGAAGAGCAACCTAATCCTGGTATGATGGGAATTTATAATGATTCATTTATTGAGGAATACAAAAAACTAACAAATTTAGTTCACAGTTACGGTTCAAAAATTATTATGCAATTAGCTTATGGTGGTACAAAAACTAATTTTAACCTGGGTGAAAGAATTATATTTGCTCCAAGTGAAGTACCTGAAAAAAGTACAAATGTTTTAGGTAAGGCTATGTCCAAAGAAGAAATTGACTATATTGTTAATGGTTTTGCTGAAGCTGGCAAAAGAGTTAAAGAGTCTGGTTTTGATGGAGTAGAAATCCATGGAGCGCATACTTATTTAATTAATCAATTTCTTAGTCCGTATTATAACAAAAGAACAGATGAATATGGCGGAAGTTTAGAAAACAGAATGAGATTTTTAATTGAAATATATAATAAAATGAGAGAAAAAGTAGGCAATAATTTTTCTATATTGGTAAAGCTTACTGCAACTGAATTCTTTCAAGGTGGATTAACTTTTGAAGAAACTAAATTAATATGTAAAAAATTAAAGGAAATAGGTGTAGATGGTCTTGAAATTTCAGGTAATATTCATGGCAAGGCTAATACTATGGCTGGAGAAATATTTGAGGGATATGAAATAAAAGAAGAAGGATATTTTGTAGAATATGCAAAGGTTATTAGTGAAATGGTAAATATTCCAATAATAACAGTAGGTGGATTTAAAGATATTAATAATATAGAAGAGATTTTTAATGAAAGCAATATTGAATATTTTGGCATTTCAAGACCTTTACTTACAGAACCTGATTTAATTAAAAGATGGATTGAGGGGAATAGAAAACCCGCAAAATGTGTTCGATGTTCAAAATGTAGAACGGCAGAAGGAAATTATTGTACTGTTTTTAACAAGTTGAAATAAAAACTGTAGATATAAATGTTGGAGGTTTTATTTTTGAAACAATTTAAACGAATATATATTGAAATAACTAATTGATGCAATTTAAATTGTAGTTTTTGTCCTGAAACAAAAAGAAAACAAGAATATATGACTATAGAGGCTTTTGAAGAAATATTAACTTTATGTTATAAGTATGAAGTCAAAGTAAACTTAACTACTAATGGAACCTTGCTAAAAAAACATAAGGATTTATTATTAAGTAGCAAGGCTTTAAGGCAAGTAAGTATATCTCTTCAAAGTTATGAAAAACCGGAAGACTATAAAGATTTTGAAATATATTTAAATAATGTGATGAGTATTGTAAATGAAGGAAGAAATAATACAAACATTATATTTGAGTTAAGATTATGGAATTATGAAGATGAAGAAAGTGTTGGCAATAACTCAATTAAGAATCAACAAGCTTTAGAAATCATTAAGAAAGCTTTAGAAATATCAGAGGATTTTTATGAAGAACTTCCAAAAGGAAAAGGTATCAAACTATTATCCCAAGTTTACTTGAGCAAAAGCTATGAGTTTCAGTGGCCAGATATGTCAAGACAGGTTATTAGCACAAAAGGAAGCTGTTATGGTTTAAGAGAACAGATAGGAATACTAGTAAATGGAGATGTGGGTATAGGGAAAGATTCTGAAAAATGGGCAATTTTCTTGGGTTCACAGTTAAAAGATTAAAAGAAAGTTCTAACTTTTTTTGATTTGTAATAAATACCAAGAACAAAAAAAGTGACTAAGCTTAATAATCCTAGAAATCTTAGTTTTAAAGAATCTAAAGGTTGAGATAAGGTATATCCTTTTTCTAATATACAAAGATTTTTTAAATGGATATCCATATCTCCGCCATGTTCGCTGCATGCTCTATGAAATTCACCTTGTACTTTAACTAGATCTCCTTTTTCATGATAATTTCCAAGGACAGTTACTGTATTTAATATCCCAGTTTCATCCCAAACACCAATAGCATTGCTGCCATCACTTACATTAAGCCAAGAAGCATTTCCTCTTTGCATAATATCCCCGATAGCTTCTCCATCTACAGTTACCATAGTGCTATCTAAGTTTTTACCATCCTCTATAAGAATATTAAAATTTGTAATATCTTCTGCTAGGCAAAGTGAAGATGTTTTTAGTAATAAAACTAAACATAAAATTATTATCTTATATATTCTAAACATAATTTTTTTAACCCTCCAAATGTAAATCCAATTAATGCAAAAATAGATATAAATTCAAGCCTACCTAGATACATAGCAATTATATAGTATACTTTCATTACCCAGGGCATTGAAGGATTAGATATACCTATAGATAAACCTACATTTCCTGTTATGGAAGCAGATTCAAAAGCGGAACTAGCCATAGAATAACCATAATAACATCCAAGTGCAGTTCCTATAGTAAACAATGAGATATAACAGATTATAATAAAGGCAGCACTTTTTACTATGGTATCATCAAGTACTTGGTTTTTTATATAATGATATTTGTATATTTTAATCTTGCTTTCAGGAGTTAAAGTTTTTTTCACATCTGAAATGATGCTTTTAAACACTATGCCAACCCTAAGGCCTTTAAAGCCACCTGCTGTTGAACAAGCAGAACCGCCTATAAGCATAGCTATAACTAATATAAAAATACCGAAATCACCCCACTCTAAAGCAAACTGACGGGCATAAAGAGTTCCAAAGCCTGTGGTAGTATGAGCTGAAATCAAAAGATAAAATCCTTTTCTAAATAAAGCCAAAGAATTAGGATAAATATTTAGCTTTTTAAGGCCAATAATTAATAAAAAAGTAGTTATGCCTACAGTTACTATAAAACTTTGAATTTCAATATTCTTAAAGATCTCTTTTCTATTTCCTTGCCACACTGAATAGTGAAGTCCGAAGTTAAAAGAACCTATTACAAAAAAAATAATTGTCAATAATTCGTAGGAAAAACTGTGATAGTATAACATATTTTGAGACATGGGTGAAAATCCACCAGTACTCCAAGCTGACATAAAAATAAATAATCCATGAAAAAAAGATGACACAGGTTTAAGTCCTATGAAAAGTCCATTTATCCATAAAGCAAGGGTGCCTATTATTAAATAAACCAAACTTATCATCCATATTAATTTTGCTGTATGTTTTACATTTGGTAAAAGTTCAATATCTTTACCTTCACCCACATACATTTTATAAGCACCGGTAGTATCCTTAACAAGAAAAGTTAAAGCTAAAACCACCATGCCTTGACCCCCTATAAATGTGAGAATATGACGCCACATGTTTAGTCCGTAGGAAAGATGGTCAAGGTCTTGAGTCAAAATAATGCCAGTAGTTGTAAAACCACTCATAACATCAAAGCAAGCATCGAGAAAAGAGTTAAGATGTCCACTTAAAAAATATGGAATAGCAGAAATAAACATTAGTATAATCCAGGATAAAGCAGATATTATAAGTCCATGTTTCCACTCAAATTTTTTAACTTTAACATTCCCTGTAATCATAAGAGCAAGTCCAATAATTAAAGATATATTTAAGCTGATTCCAAAATCAAGCACCGAATTCCATTCTTTAAAACAAATAGAAGTAATTATTGGAATTACCATCAAAGCAGCAATTACTATAATTATATACCCTGTATAATAATTTATTAATCTTATATCATCAAAATCTTTATTTGAAATTTTCATAAGTTTTAGCCTATAACCAATGTATTTATTATCCAAATTAAGCTTACGAAAGCAGAAACAAAGGCAATTTCTGTAAGCACACCTAGTAATATTTTATTCTTTTTAATCATATAAATATCCTCCCCAGTTTGAACTTCTGTATTTGCATTTATTTTTTTGATTTTCTGAAAAAAGAAAATTGATCATTTTCAAATTCATCTTCTATAAGATTTGAAATCACCTCAGTGCTACAAACAGTTTTATCTACACCAAGGGCTTTAAAAACTTGTATATTTTTAGGGTTATTAATCCTAGCTATAGTTTTTTTTATATTAAAATCTATTTTTGCAATCTGGCAAATAATAAGATTTTCTTCATCTTTACCTGTAACTGCAGCCACTATTTCAGCTTTATCAATACCAGCATCTTCAAGTACTTGTATATCAGAACCATCCCCCCATATGATATTTCCATCAATTTCATCAGCAATTTTTTCGCAAATAATCTTGTCCTTCTCTATTAATACGACATCATACCGTTTTTTATTTAAAGTTTTAAATAAATAGTATCCTACTTTTCCACCACCAACTATTACAGCTTTCATTATATTACCTCCATAATAGGGTCTGTTATTCTACTTTTAACCATTTTAGCAGCTATTTCAGTTATATTTACTGTCTCAATGCCAAGCTTTATATAAATATGCTCTTTGGATGGTTCGAATACTCTAGCTATAACCCTTTTAACTCCGAAAATATTTTTTGCGATTTGACTAGCCATTATATTAATATTATCGTCAGGTGTCATAGCAAGAAAAACATCTGCTTTATCTATACCAGCTTCAAGAAGTAAGTCTTGGTCTATTTCAATACCCTTTACTCTTCTTCCATTAAAGCCGCTTCCTAACCTGTCTAAGTTTGTAGCATTTTTATCAATTATTGATATATCATGACCTTGACTAACCAAATCCTTTGCCAAACTGCTGCCAAGTCTTCCGCATCCTATAATTAAGATATACATTTTATCTCTCCTCATATATTGGCTATTAACTAGTATTAAATAATGTTAGCAGAAAATTCATAAATTCAGTGTTAACAAAATTATTGTTGGTATAAAGATTTTGTTAATATTTCATTGTATACTTGCAAAATAAAAAAGCTGGACACTTAAGTCAGCTTTTTTATTATTCATCTACTAATCGATAGCCTACGCCTACTTCGGTCATTATATATCTTGGCTGAGCAGGATCTTTTTCGATTTTTCTTCTTATATTAGCCATGAAAACTCGAAGAGATTGAGTATCATCTCCAGAATAGGAACCCCATATTTGATTTAATATGAATTTATGAGTTAATACTTTTCCAGCATATTCAACCATAAGTGCCATTAACTTATATTCAATAGGAGTAAGATGTATATCTTCATCAGAAATTGTAACCTGTCTTTTCTCAAAATTTATTTTTAAATCACCTATGCAAAATATTTCTGAAGGAAGAATTTCATTTCTAGTTCTTTGAGAAGTATGCCTTAAGGCAACCCTTATTCTGGCTAATAGTTCATTAACGCTGAAAGGTTTTGTAAGATAATCATCAGCGCCCAAGTCTAAGGCTTCAACTTTTTCTCTTTCACGACCTCTTGCAGAAACTACAATTATATGAGAGTTAGTATTTGGCCTTATTTTTTCAATAACTTCAATGCCATCTATATCTGGAAGGCCTAAATCTAGTACTATTACATCGGGTGTGTGTGAGGAAACTAAAGAAATTGCAGTTTTTCCATTTGAAGTTTCAATAAATTTATAGCCCTGAGCATCTAAAGATACACATATAAAATTACGAATAGGTTTATCATCTTCTACAACTAAAATCAATGGTTTATTTATCATTTCTATCACTCCTTGTTGGTAAAATAAATCTAAAGGTGGCTCCGTGGAATTCATTATTAAAAGCATAAATTTTTCCTTTATGGGCAGTTATAATAGATTCACAAATGGCAAGCCCTAGTCCTGTTCCATGTCTTATGTCTTTATTTGATGAGGTACCAGTATAGAATCTATTAAATACAAGGGGCAAACTTTCTTCATTGATGCCAGTTCCGTTATCTGATACTTCAAAAATAATATTATCTATTTCAAGCTCAGCGCTAACAATAATAGTTGAATTCTGAGGTGTATATTTAATAGCATTATCTAAAAGATTTATAAACACTTTTTCAATAAGCATTCCATCTATAGGAATAAGAATTAAATCATTAGGTATATTGATTTTTATAGTATGGAAACCGCATAGTTTTCTAACTCTAGATACAGCAGACCCAATTATTTCTTCCACTGCCTCCATATTCTTTTTTACATCAAGATTGCCTTCATCGATTTTTGTTAAACTAAGTATATTTTCAATGGAATGAATGAGCCAACTTGTTTCTTCATAAATATCTTTTAATAGACTTTTTTTTATATCGGTATGAAGTATATCATAGTTTTCTGAAATTGTGGAAGTGGCACCCAGTATTCCAGTAAGAGGAGTGCGTAAATCATGGGATATTCCACGAAGGAGATTACTTCTAAGCCTTTCTCGTTCTACCTCCATTTTGGACAGTTGTTGTTTTTTCCAAAGATTCTCTCTTTCTACTGCTAAAGCAATTTGAGCTGTAACTGCCTCAAGTAGATATTTTTGTTCATCGGAAAGATAATTATTTTCAAAACAAGAAACACCTAAAACTCCAATATTACCATTTTGTCCTTTAATAGGAATATAATAAGCATCGATATCACTATGAATATGGGTTCCAACACCGGTAGGTTTTTCAGAATTAAGCGTATCATTTATTATTGTTCTTTCCAAAGATAAATCAAAAAAATTAGCGTTTAAATCATTATTAAATCTATGAATATAAGGTGGTTCTAAGCAGTTAGAAGAATTTACAATAGAAATTATTACCGAACGATTGAAAAGGTTTGCAAAATCTTTAGTGCAAACTTCAACTAATTCATTTAATCCTCGAACCATTAAAAGACTTTTGTTGATTTGATAAAGTATTTCGGTTCTTTTTTCACGTTGATTAGATAAAAGTGCTTCTTGTTTTACCTTAGCAGTTAATGTACTTGTAAGAATAGCAGCAGATAGCATAATAATAAAAGTTGCAGCATAATAAGGACTATAAGAAATAAATTTATAGTAGGGTTCAACAAAGAAAAAGTTAAATGTTAAAACTCCTGTTATAGAAGCCAAAATTCCGTATAAGTAACCATCAGTATTTTTAGCTATAAGTTGAACCGCTAGTATAAAAGAAATTATAATATTTGATTCGCTAATGTTTATATATTTAAACATAAAAGCTAAAAGAGTAGCCCCAAACATAATAGCTATAAATTTAACTAAGTTAAATTTTAATGATTCTAGATTAAATGAAGTAATTTTTTTTTTGTGAAGTTTCTTAATTAAATCAATTAAAGACATTAAGTTCACCTTCTTCGATAGAAAATTATATCATAAATCATATCATAAAATATATAAAGAAAGTGTTAAGATTTGCTAAAAAGAAATTTGAATTACTATTTTCATTGAAAATGTTTACTATATTGTATATAATTTAGAAAAACATAATTATTTGTTCCTTAGTTGAATAAAAATAATATTGGAGGAATTGTTGTGAAAAAAATAATTAATAATCCAAATTTTGTGGTTGAAGATATGTTGAAAGGGTTGGCTGCAGCTTATCCGGAATATTTAAAAAAGATAGATAGTGCAGATGTATTAGTTAGAAAAGATTCGCCTATTAAAGGAAAAGTAGCTCTTGTAAGTGGAGGTGGAAGTGGACATGAACCTGCTCATGCTGGATATGTTGGACAAGGCATGCTTCATGGGGCAGTAGTTGGGTCGGTATTTACATCCCCTACACCAGATGAAATATATGAAGCCATTAAAGCTGTTGATGGTGGAGAGGGAGTATTATTAGTAGTTAAAAATTATACTGGGGATATTATGAATTTTGAAATGGCAAAAGAATTTGCTGATATGGATGAAATAAAAGTAGAAACTGTTGTGGTAAACGATGATGTAGCTGTAGAAGATAGCTTGTACACTGCAGGAAGAAGAGGTATTGCAGGAACTGTATTTGTTCATAAAATAGCTGGGGCAAAAGCTGAAAATGGGGCTAATTTAAGTGAAGTAAAAGCTGTGGCAGAAAAAGTAATAGCTAATGTAAGAAGTATGGGAATGGCTCTTACATCATGCATTGTTCCTGCAGCAGGAAAAGCAAATTTTACATTAAGTGAAAATGAAATGGAAATAGGCATGGGTATCCATGGCGAGCCAGGCACACATAAAGAAGATATAAAAGAAGCAGATCAAATAGTAGATCATTTGATTGAAAAAATACTAAAAGATATGCCAGTATCAAAAAAAGAAAAAGTTGCGGTAATGATTAATGGCTTGGGATCAACTCCTAATATGGAACTTTATATAGTTAATAAAAGAGTAAGCGAAGTACTTTTAGAAAAAGGAATAAATGTTCATAAAACTTTTATAGGGGAATATATGACGGCACTAGAAATGGCAGGTTTCTCTATAAGTATTTTGAAATTAGATGATGAATTAATAGAACTTTTAGACGAACCATCAAATACACCGGCGTTTAAAGTGATAAAATAAGAGGGGAGATTCAAAAATGAGTATTTCAGGAGAAAAAGTATTTCATATATTAAAAGAAATTAGTATCAAAATGGATGAGAATAAAGCTTTTCTATCTGAACTTGATGCAGCTATAGGAGATGGAGACCATGGCTTAAATATGAGTAAAGGATTTACTGCTGTAGTTGAAAAAATCAAAGATGAGGATAAAAAAGATATAGGAAATATTTTAAAGAAAACAGGAATGACTTTAGTTTCAAATGTAGGAGGAGCTTCTGGTCCATTATATGGAACGGCTTTTATGAAGGCAGGAGCAGCTGTTGCAGGTAAAAGTGAAATAGGATTAAGTGATTTTATTGAAATACTTGAAGTGGCTTTAGAAGGAATAAAAATGAGAGGAAAAGGAGAATCGGGAGATAAAACCATGATAGATGCAATAGCACCAGCTATTGAAGCATTAAAAGAATCTATACATAACGGGGACAGTTCCCTAGAATCTCTTAAAAAAGCAAAAGAAGCTGCATATAAAGGAGTAGAATATACAAAGGGAATAGTAGCGAGAAAAGGTAGGGCAAGTTATCTTGGAGAAAGAAGCATTGGACATCAAGATGCAGGAGCTACTTCAAGTTATATAATGCTAGAAACAATATACGAAACTTTAAAATAAAGAAATACAATTTCTAAAGTCCTGGAGGACAATTATGGTAGGAATAGTTGTAATATCACATAGTAGCAAAATTGCAGAAGGAGCCATAGAGCTTGCTAAGGAGATGGCTCCTTCAGTAGTAATGGTATCTGCAGGGGGAACATCGGATAAAAGAATAGGTACAGACATGGAAAAAATACTTGAGGGTATAAATGAAGTATACTCAGAGGATGGAGTTATAGTATTATTTGATTTGGGTAGTGCACTTATGAATGCACAAATGGCAGTAGAGCTCCTAGATGAAGAAATGCAAAAGAAAGTAATTATTGTAGATGCAGCATTGGTTGAGGGAACAGTTGTAGCTGCTGTACAAAGTAGCATTGGCAGTGATTTGTTAGAAATAGAAAAATCCTTGCAGTCAATTAGTTTGAATAAGATGCAATAAAAAAATAAACCTTAATAAAAAGCTAGTTAATTTTAAATTAACTAGCTTTTTTCTCAAGAATTTTTACTAAGTGATATATTTGATTATTACTTGGTGTAATAATATTATGTTTTTTACCTAATTTTATAATAGTTCCATTAAGAAATTCAATTTCTGTTTCTCTTCCATTTTGAATATCTTGAAGCATAGAAGGAATATGATTTCCACATACAGAAGGATTAAATAAATCTGTTAGCATGGATTTGATTTTTTCTTCATCAAGTAGAATATTTTCAGCTTTTGCAACAGCAATAATTTCGCTTATAAGATTATCGTATAAATCTTGAATACCTTCATATTTTGAAATATCTGATATTGTAGTACCCATAACTGAGCAAAGTGGATTTAAAACACAATTAATAGTTACTTTTGTCCAAATGCTTTTCATAACATCATCACAAATTGTGCAATCTATATTTGCATCAGTAAAAGCTTTATTAATGTTATTTAGCATTGGGGAATCAATACCGTCAATCTGCATCATTTGAATAATGCCACTACCTAGAGATTTTATTTTACCTGGTCCGAGTAAATTACTTCCAAAGGTTGTAACACCAGCTATTAATTTCTCTCTTGGAACAAATTTTTCAAGGATATCAATATTACCAAGACCATTCTGCAATGTTAATATATAAGTATTTTCATTAATTAAATGCTGGCAGGATTTCATCATATCTGTAGTTTGCATTGCTTTTGTGAGAATTATAAGCAAATCAAATTCTCCTTTACTTTCCTTTGGAAGAGAAGACTTGATTAAATCAACATGACTTCCGTTATCATCTATAATTTCTAGTCCTTTTTCTTGAATAGTTTTAACATGATCTACCCAATTATCCACTAAAAGAACTTCATTTCCTTGTTCATAAAGTTTTGATCCCAAAAAGCATCCCATAGCTCCGGACCCTGCAATTACTATTTTCATTTAAACCTCACACTCCATATAAATTATTGTAGAGTTAATAAATATCTATAAAAATAAGTCAATATAATTGACCTAAGACAATTATATTATAAAACTCTATATAAGTCAATAAAGTTGACTAATTATATTGCTAAACATAGCAATATAATTCTGTTAAATAGAAAGTTCAAAACAAGTTGAAAGTAAATTCTAAAACAATAATTTTTGTGGTTAAAGTAAAGATTAATATTATTTAAATATATTCAAACAATACAATTATAAAATATGGTATTATTGTATCTATAGAGAATCCAGTTTAACTTTGGAGAGGACGAAAATTTATGGATATAAAAAAACATGATCAATTAGATGAGATACTAGCTTTATTTTATTTTGGCTACAAAACTTTTACCAAAAAACCAGATGAAATATTAGAAAAATATGGTATACAAAGAATGCATCATAGAATTATTTTTTTTATAGCTAAATTTCCAGGCTTAAGCGTAAATGAATTATTGACATTATTAGAAATAACTAAGCAAGGGCTTCATGGGCCACTTAAAAAATTATTAGAAAAAGGTTTTGTCAAAAGCGAGCAGTGTGAACAGGATTTAAGAGTAAAAAATCTTTTTCTTACAAAAGAAGGAGAAAAGCTTGAAGAAGAACTTAGTAATGTTCAAAAAGAACAATTGAATAAAATATTTCTTCAATTGGGAGAAGAGTATCAAACAGCTTGGGTAGAAATTATGAAAAAATTATCTTCCAATAGATTAGGCTATGAGTTATGGATAAATAAAGATTAAAGAATATAATTACTGAAAACAAAGGAGTATGGGTATATAAAATGAGGATAGCAATTTGTGATGATTTAAAAGTAGAACGTGATGCTTTGCGTAAATGTATTGATAAAAATCAAATAAATACACAAGTATTCGAATATGAAAATGGAAATGAGTTTCTAGTTCACCACAAAATCAATCGGTATGATATGGTATTTCTCGATGTTTTAATGCCCATAATTAACGGAATAAATGTTGCTGAAGCTATTCGTGAATATGATAAAGAAACGCCTATTGTATTTATAACAACTTCAAAGGAGTTTGCAGTGAAAAGTTACCGAGTATTTGCTTTTGATTACATTTTAAAACCAATTAAAGAAATTGAAATCCAAAATTGCTTATGTCGATTCTTAGCTTTAAAAAAAAATAAAGAATCAATTAGTGTTAAAGTAATGGGAATTGATCTGAAAATTTGTATCAGTAATATTTTATATTTAGAAAGTAATTTACATAAGATTATGTTTCATTTAGAAGATAAACGTGAGATTAAATTAATTGCAAAATTAAGTGATTATGAGATGCTTATTGAAAGTTTCAACTTTTATCGTTGCCATAAAAGCTATATCGTGAATCTTGAGCATATTAGTAGTATTGCAGGAGAACAATTTATAATGACAAATGGTGATAAAGTAAAGATTTCAAGGCAATATTTTAGTGATGCAAAAAAAATATATTTTAATTATATGTTTTCAGACAAGGGAAATGTTAATGATTAGTTATTTTAATAAAATAATTTATGGTTACAGTAAATAAAATAATAGAAAAAAATCAAGAGGGCTAGTAAAAAGAAATTTATACTTTTTACTAGCCCTTTTATAATTATATTTTATACGAGTTATGCTAAAAATCTACAAATTATGCACTTTCGATTGATAGATAATAAAAATTCACATAAAATTAATAACATATTCACATAAAGCCAATGAAAAAAAACATTTATTAGGAGGTGGTAAATGTGGAATATATTTAAAGAGAAACAACAAAAGTGGACAAGTGGGCTAAGACCAACATTTGAGAAGGGAATAATTTTAAAGGAGAGACTCACATGAAAAAACGAATCTTAAGCTTCTTGCTAGTGGTATGTATGATATTGTCCATAATGCCTATGAGCGCTTTAGCGACTAATGTCCTTTGGGGCGACGTGAATGGTGATAAAAAAATTAATCTAAAAGATGTTCTTTTATTGAAGCAATACATAGCGGGATACGAGAATGATATTGACAAGGCGGCAGCTGATATAAATTCTGACGGTGTTATTAATGAAGAAGATATGCTATTAATGAAACAATATATTGCAGGCTGGGATATGAAACTTGGCCCAGAAGTATATACAATAGCTTTTAATTCTAACGGAGGTTCTTCAATCAGTTCTGTTCAGGTAATAAAAGGTGATAATATTTCTGAAGTGCTTTCTCCAAAAAAAGACAATGCGATTTTCTTGGGGTGGTACGAGGATGAAAATTTTAAAAATCAATTTTATGCTGAAAGTCCAATTAATTCAAGTATGACTTTGTATGCAAAATATGCAGACATTGCAAAAGAAGAACAATTTGTAGATGATTCATTTAGTCTTATGGATCAGCAATCAAACATCAGATTTGAGCTTTACAGTTCTGATGCTAACATGACTGCAGAACAGGTGAAGGAAAATCTATTATTAGAAATAGTGGATAACTCAGAGTATGTAAATCTTCAGGTTACGGGTGGAAAAGGTACATTTAGTGTATCTGCAGAGGATGGATTTACCGAGGGATCTTCTTACAAGTTAACGCTTGTGAATGATGCAATAAAATTTGCAGATAAAGAGGTTTCTTTCCGAAACTGTACATTTACCATCAAAAAAGAAGAAGTAATTAATATTTCTCTTAATGAGGACATGATTTACATAAAGAGCGGAGAAATTTCACAGATTACGAAGAAAGGCCAACCTATGGAATCCCTTTCTTTGGCGCTTTTAGGAAATAAGGAAGAGGCAACTATTGAAGGAACCTTTGATTATGCAAATGCGGCTAATCTGAAAATTGGTGATGTACTTTGTATTTACAAAACAACTAAACCTAATGAGCGTAATACAACTGATGATTATTCAGAGGATACTATTGCTTATGTGAATGTAACAGCTATAAATGGAATCACTGTAAGTTATAAAAATACTGATGCGGAAGATGTTTTATTTCTTCCAGATACTTTACCTTTCAAAGAAGATGAGCTAACAACATATAATCCAGAGGGTTCATTTACTGTAGACAAAGATCAGGTTGACTTTTCTGTATATGCAGAGTTGGGTCTTGATAAAGATACTACTGTGGATAAAGGCGATTTTGTAGTAATTATGGAAACTGACAATGAAGTTCTTTATGGGCAAATTGAAAGTATTACATCAAATGATGACATAATGACTGTCAACTTTTCTCCAACAACAGAGGAAGCAATTCAAGATATAACTTTAGATTATTATACTACTAATGACACTGACGGTGAAACTATGCTTGAAGATGTTGATGTTGATGAACTTCAAGCACAAATAGAAAAGGAAACAATTGATAGCGGATTTGCACATCAGGCTATGAGATTCCTCGCTAGTGCAGCTACCCAAACCGACGGATTTAGTGAAATTTCCGGAGTAGAGGATTTTATCATCACTGATAAGATGGGTGAAGAAATCAATCTTTCGCAAATTGCAGGGGCTAGAATAGGTAGCGAATATAATACTGAAAATATCAATGTAGAAGTACAAATCGACAATAAATCCCAGCATTTTGGTAAAGGAATTCAATGTTCCGTCAAAGTAAGTGGAGAAGTTTCACTTAATGTGGGCGAGGAAAATGAAATTATAATTCAGCTTTCTGCTACATTTGTACAAGAAGTGAAGATGTCTGTAAATGCCAATGGTAAAGCGGTTTGGAAGCAAACAGATTGGTGGCCAAATCTCTATTATATCGGTGACTATCAAATGAAAGCCAATATTGATATTTATAATTACACTGGCATTAGTATAAAGGCTGTTGTTTCATCAGCTCAAAAAGAAGAAGAAGGAAAACTTGATATTTCAGAAGAATTAAAATCTCTTATGGAGGAGCAGGATGAGGAAGAAATTACCGCAGGAGTGCAAAACCTTTTTGAAGCCTACGGAGAAATGCTGGAAAACGAAACCGACTATATAAGCATTATTGATCAAAATCTTGTAGATGCCCAAGGATGTGTAGATCCTTTCAATATCTTTGCTTATTCTTATAAGATGGATTTTGTAGTTTCAGCAAACATAAATTTAGCATTAGGTTGCAACTTTGAATATCAGAGTGGTACCCGTTATTGTTTCTGGTTCAAAATTCGTGAGAAGAATGCGGGCAGTTCCAGTATGCCTTTAATAGATGAAACTTATGCATTCCAATTTTATGCCATGGGTGAACTAGGAATTCGTGCAGGACTTCAATTAGAGTTTGCCATAGGCCTGTTCTCCACAAAGTTGGACAGTGTAGGTGTGGGAGTTGAAGTTGGAGCATACACAGAGATGTTTGGATATTTCTTTTATGACTTAAAATCTGTTAATAATAAGAGAACATCTAAGATGGTAGGTGCACTTTATCTAGAATTTGGTATCTATTTAGAAATTGCCTTTAAAGCACAGGTGCTCAATGGTAATGTATCGTATAATCCGACTGTTTATGAAGAGCAGTGGCCTTTACTTTACGCCGGAGATGAAATCAATGTATATGATTTTGCGTATGAACAACCGGAAAAGGATAATAAGGAACTTATAAAGGATATAACCACTTATCCACTACCACAAGAGTTCCGTAATATGTCTTGTTTGAATTTGACAGAAGGAGATATGTTCCAAGAAGTTTATGATAATGATAGATTTTACTATACACTTTCAAATAAAAACTTTGTTCTAAAGGATGGTATTATCACGGTTACGGTACCGGAAAATATTCGTTACCAGACCTGTGATTTAACTATCACTTGGAAATCAGCAAAACTTGCATTTTCTATGGGAGATTTGAAACGTACAATTCATTTAGTTTGGACAAACCTCACTGACACAGAATTAAAAGAACAGTATTCAGTTAGTGTTATGGCAGGAGATAAAATTATTTGGAGTGAACGTGTTAATAAGGGTGAAATACCAGTGCTTCCAACAGAAGAAGAGGTTTTAGAACTTATTGGATATGATAAAAAGATGGATGGACAAACTAACTTGAAATACACAGGTTACACAGGTTATGAAGAAGAAGCCATTCTTGCAAGTGAAAATAAAATCTATAACTTTGGGGTTACAGAAAAAGAATACACACTAACTATAGAGGGTATTCAAAAACCAGATGGAACTAAGGAAAACAAAAATTTTACGGCTAATTTTGGCGAAAATTTTGATTTGTCAGCTTTAGATGAAACTGGGACAAGCATTCCGGGTAAAACTTATACACGCTATCTCACAGCTGAATGCAGTGATGTAGTAAATGGGAGATCTTCAGGCAATGCAATAGATGTTGTTTTTGCAAAGCAGCTTTTGGCAAATAATTATAAATACACAGCCAAATATGAGGAAAATTCATGTGTAGTCACATATAGGTTCAAATCAATGGATGGAAAGGTTATAGAACCTGTCACTGAGATTGTTAAAAAGGGAACTATTCCTGTATTTGATTATTCAGAATATCTTTTGAATCAAGGACAAGGCTATATAGTTACAAATTGGGACAAGAACATCAGCAGAGTCACCAATGACACTACTTTTACTGGTGAATGTGGTGAACCTACAGGAGAAAAATACACAATCACTTTTGATTCTAATGGAGGCAGTAAGGTTAATGCTATACAACGTTATAAAGGTACTGTAGTAAATCCACCAGTTGAGCCAACTAAAGTTGGATATACCTTTGATGGGTGGTGTTCAGATTTAGGACTTACCAAGGCCTATAGTTTTGATAAAATGCCTGGTAACAGTTTTACACTTTATGCAAAGTGGAAGGTAAATCAATACACTGTTAGCTTTAATGCTAACGGAGGCGAAGTTAGAACTTTGAACAAGCAAGTAAATTACGACAAAGCCTACGAAGAATTACCAATGCCTACAAGGAAAGGTTATATCTTTAATGGGTGGTTTACAGCAGTAGATGGCGGAAGTCAAGTTGCAGCAGATACAATGGTGAAAATCACAGCTCCACAGACACTTTATGCTCAGTGGAAGAAAAAATCAGTTATAACTGGTATAGATACTGCTGTACAGAGTAATACCTACAATGGTAGCCAGATTTCATTTGATGTAAAAGGAACAACTATTAAGGACTTTACTGTAATGTATAAAAAGCCAGGTGATACGGACTGGAGTGATAGTGCAATAAATGCTGGAAAATATGCAGTTAAAATTTCTCGTGAGGAAGACGATACTTACGCAGCTTATGAATTAGTATTGACAGACACTCTTATTATTAATAAGAAAAGTCGTACAGTAACTGCCCCTACAAGTGGAACTGCATTATACAAAACTGTATCGGTAGAACCGGTAACAGATTTTGAAGCTTATGGGGATGGAGCTGTGGAGTATGCGGTAAGCAAAACTACTACTGCACCTGAAAATGGATGGACAACATCTTTATCCATAGTAAATCTAGATGCAAATACAAATTATTATATGTTTGCAAGAGCTACCGAGGGAGATAATTATCTGTCTGCAACTTCAATAGCGTCTTCTATCACCGTAAAAACTGAAAATGTAATACCTAATAGTACTACTAATCATACAGTGGGAGTTAGAACAGCTAATAACAAAAACGCAGGAACAGACGCCAATGTTAAATTTACATTCTTATATGGGGATAACACTCGAGGAAGTCAGTATAATCTTAATGGTTCAGGAAACGATTTTGAGAAGGGTGATTATCGTGATTACTCAGTACCAGATAGTAGAGATCCATGGATGATAAGCGGTATGAATATAGGTAATGATGGTAAGCATTCAGCTGCTGGTTGGGAATGTGATTATGTGATGCTTAATATTTTCGGACAAAAAACAACTATTCAGGTAGATAGATGGTTTGATAACCAATGGCAAGATTATAGCACTACTGCCTTCAAACGTAATATTACCGCGACAGGTGATTTTGATAGCTGGGAGGGCGATAATAATGTGGATAGTACTTCTACGGGTAATATTTCTTACACCTACAATGGAAATGTTACTGATCAGTACGGCACATATAATGCTTTAGCCCATGATGACGCACCTGTAATAAGTGTTATACCATCTCAAACAGGTTATTATGATTGCTTTACTTACAACATTAATTCCTTTACTATTGACAAAAAAGCTCTTTATGAAAAAATGATTCAACGTGGTGATGAAAAAATTGAATTTACTGTAACTATGAGCTTTAATCCACGTTCGTCAAACACAACTGAATTTACGAAGACTGTAACAATCAACAGATAAGGAGCATTTAATTAAAAGACAGTTGACAGGCAACTGTCAACTGTTGAATAAACCACAAAGCAGTTTATCTATATATTACAATAGAAGGAGATTTGATATGAGAAAAAGCATTCAAAATCTGTTAGCAATAGTGTTGCTGATTTGTGTATTGCTTACAGCAACACCGGGTATTTTGGTAAATGCAGTATCTACGCCCGATATCACTGCAACAATAGTGGAAGCAGTACCTGGCTCCTCCGTTAGTGTAGTTATTTCATTGAACAATAATCCTGGTATATGGGGTTTAGGTTTAAATGTGGGGTATGACCACGATGCATTGACTTTAAATAGTTACACCGTGGGAAGTATTTTTACTGAGGGTGAGGTTATACCTGTTGAATCCCTTGATAAAAAAGATTATTTCTTTGTTGCGGCAAGAGATAGTTTGGACAATACTACTAACACAGGAAAACTTGTTACTTTAAATTTTACAATTGCTAATGAGGCTGCATACAATGACTATGCAATCAGCTTGCAGCTTAGCAATGAAAATACAATAAATAATAAAGTTGAGGAAGTTGCTTTAAACTGTTCTAATGGAAAGATTTCTGTAATAAAATGCATTCATGAAAGCAGTAAATGGGTAACTGTAGAGCTACCAACATGTGAAAAAAACGGTAGCGAAAACCTTGTTTGCGACAGTGGTAATGAGGTACTTGATACAAGAATTATTGCCGCACTTGGTCATAGCTTTACAAAAAAAGTTGTAAGTTTAGCAACCAAGCGTAGTGATGCTACTTATACAGATAAAGCTACTTATTTTTATACTTGCCAACTCTGTGGTGAAATTAGCAATACCTTGTATTTTGAGGATGGAGATGTATTAAAATCCAGTGATACTGATGGTGGAAATGTTAAACCAGAACCAGAGACTCCAATTGAAATTCCGGTTATAACTGGAAATACAGATGAACCTGAGGTTATAAACGGAAATACAGATGAACCTGCGGTTATAACTGGAAGTACAGATGAACCTGCGGTTACAACTGGAAGTACAAAGGAACCTGCAGTTACAACTGGAAGTGCAAATAAACCTTCAGTTACAATTGCAAGTACAAAGGAACCTGCGGTTACAACTGACAGTAAAAACGAAGTAACAGTTACCACAGAGGATAATAAACAGGAATATAGAATCATTAAAGGTGAAAACAGTGAATGGAAAACTGGTAGTGAAATGGGGCTTTCTATTACAGCTGATGGAGATAGTGCTAAATTTAGTGGCATTGAGGTTGATGATGTTTTAGTTGATGCAAATCATTATACTTTAGAGCCAGGTGACACAGTTGTAACTTTAAACCCCGAATATTTGGGTAACTTGTCTGAGGGAAAACATACATTAACAGTTGTTTATCCTGATGGGGAAGCCAGTACAAAATTCACAATTACAAAAGAAGAAACAACTCCAAAAACTGTAGATGATTCAAAAAGCGTAGACGATTCAAAAACCGTGGATGATTCAAAAAAATTTCCATGGGTAAGTAGTATAAGTATTGTAATTATTTCTGCTGCTGTGATTTCGTTTATATATTTAAAACGCAAAAAAGCAAAATAAAATTATTAAGTGCATTAAAAAACAACAGCTACTGTAAAAAGTGGCTGTTGTTTTTTGTCTTAAATTAAGAAACTTTAACTGATAAAAATAATACTCAACTATTGTCATATATCCAGTATAGATATAAAATATATCTATACTCGATATATGGAGGAAATGTATGGCAAGAAAACAGCTTCAAACATTAACAGAACCTATGTATTATGTGCTTCTTAATTTACTTGAACCAATACATGGTTATGGAATAATGAAAAATATAAGTGAGATGACAAAGGATAAAGTAAAGGTAGGGGCTGGAACGGTGTATTCCCTTTTATCTAGATTTGAGAAAGAAGATATTGTTGTTAAAATATCTACGGAAGAAAGTAAAAAAACTTATATACTCACAGATAAAGGTAGAGAAATTCTAAAAGAAGAGCATAGTAGGTTAAAACAGTTGGTAATAGATGGAAATGAATTATTAGGAGAGGATAGATATGAAAATATTAATAGATGCAGGAGCTTTCGATGAAGAACCATTATTAAAATTAAAGAATGACTTTAGTAATATTGAATTTGTATTTGAAAAAAATCCAGATAGGGTAATTGAGGAAATAGAGGATGCAGATGTACTTATATGTTTCAAAACTTCTGATGAAGCTTTGAATAATGCAAAAAAACTTAAGTGGATTCAAGCAGCTAGCGCTGGAGTAGATTTTTGGCCAGTTGATAAACTAAATGATAAAAATATAATTTTAACTACAGCAAGAGGAATGCATAAATCACATATATCAGAATATGCCCTTTGTATGATGATAATGGCTGCTAGAAATATACAAGATTATATTGTAGAAAAACAAAACAGAAAAATCACACCAGGTATAAAAAAACAAGATGAGATAAGTGGCAAAAAACTTGGAATATTAGGCCTTGGCTCCATAGGACAAGAATTGGCTAGAAGAGCTAGCTTTTTAGGAATGCAGGTTTATGGTGTAAAAAGAACTGCTCAGCAAACTGAATATGTGGAAAAAGTATTTGACTCAAATGATATGGACTGGATCTTTAAGAATTGCGATTATATTGTAAATTTACTTCCATCAACAAAGGATACACTGAATATGATAGATAAAAAATATTTTGATATGGTAAAAGAAAGCTGTACTATGATAAATATAGGTAGAGGAACAACTGTAAATGAAGAGGATTTATATGTGGCCTTGAAGAATAAACAGTTAAAACTTTATATTTCAGATGTATTTGCTGAAGAACCTTTGAGTGAAGCAAGTCCTTTATGGGATTTAGACAATATAATAATAACCCCACATATTGCAGGCCCAAATGCTAATTATTCTGAAAAATTTTATGAAGTAATAAAACCTAATATCGAAGCCTTTATAAAGGGTGAGGAATTAACTAATAAATATGATTTAAATAAAGGATATTGATTTTTCTATGCTATAGTGATGAAAACGGTTAAGATGGCAAATATACTATTTTAATTGTTTTTTTTATTTGACAATGTGGTGAAAAAATAGTATAATAAACGCGTGTTCATAAACATTTATTCAGCGTTATTTAGGAGAAGGATTATAAATGAAAAGTATTGAAATAGCAAAATTAGCAGGGGTATCTCGAAGTACTGTATCCAGGGTTATCAATAACTATTCTAATGTTCCAGAAAAAACTAGGCAAAAAGTTATGGCAGTTATTAATGAACATAATTATATGCCAAATTCCTTTGCAAGAACATTAGCAGGAAAAAATAGTAATACAATAGGATTATTTTTTATAATTCGTGGTGGCCAGGAAGATGGAAATAGACTATTTAGAAATGACTATTTTGCTTCATATCTTGATATTATAGTGGATATGGCTAATGCAAAAGATTATTATGTTTTAGTAAGCATTGTTTCAAATGAGGATAAGTATTTAAAGATAAACCAAGCATTTTTAGAAAAAAGAATTGACGCGGGTATTATTATAGGAACACAGAATGATACTTTAACTCGGATTAATGCTCAAAACTATAATACTTCTATGATTTTATTTGACTACGATATGAGCAAAGAAGAAGCAAAAAAATATGAAAATACTAACTTTACAATTATTAATTCTAAAGACAATTTAGGTATAGAAAAAGCTGTAGATTACTTGTACAACTTGGGGCATAAAGAAATTGGATTTATAAAAGGTGGGGAAACTTCTAGATCTGCTATAGTGAGATTTAATGGTTTCAAAGAAACTATGAAAAGAAAAAATCTTTATGTTAATGAGGATTATCTTTTAGAAGGTGATTTTTCCACAGATACAGCTTATTCTAAAGTTAAAAGTGCCATTAAGAACAACAAATTAGCTACTGCTTATATAAGTGCAAATGATTACATGGCTTTTGGCGCAATTAAAGCATTTAAAGAAGCAGGGTATACTGTGCCAGGGGATATATCTATTGTGGGATTTGACAATACACATAGAGCTCAAGAATCTGATTTAAAACTAACAACTATAGGGCCAAATTTTTATGAAATGGCTAAAAAAGCAATTAGTGTACTTGATGATCAAATCAATGGAGAGAATATTAGATCTCAGTTAGAAATTTTTGAATATGATGTAGAGTTTTTTGAAAGAGATACTTGTAAAAAGGTGTAATAAACATCTTTTTTACACATAAAATAAACACGCGTTTATTAATGAAATTATAATATATTAGGAGGAGTATAACAATGAAATTTGGATTTTTTGATGACTCGAACAAGGAATATGTAATTACAACACCAAAGACACCTTACCCTTGGATTAATTATTTAGGCAGCGAAAACTTTTTTTCTTTATTCTCAAATACATCAGGAGGGTACGCTTTTTATAAAGATGCAAGATTAAGAAGAATAACCAGATATAGATACAATAATATACCAGTGGACAATGAAGGAAGATATTTTTATATAAAAGATAATGATACAGTATGGTCACCAGCTTATAAACCATGCAAAACAGAATTAGATTTTTATGAGTGTAGACATGGGCTTGGTTATTCAAAAATCACTGGTGAAAAGAACAGTGTAAAGGTTCAACAAACTTCTTTTGTACCATTAGCTAATAACTGTGAAGTTCATCAATTAGAAGTTATAAATAATTCTGAAGAAGAAAAAAATATAAGCTTATTCTCATATTTAGAATTTTGTTTATGGGATGCTAATGATGATATGACTAATTTTCAAAGAAATTTGAATATTGGAGAAGTAGAAGTAGAAGGGTCAACAATTTATCACAAAACTGAATACAGAGAAAGAAGAAATCATTACTCATTTTATTCTGTAAATACTGATATTAATGGATTTGATACGGATAGAGAAAGCTTTACAGGTCTTTACAATGGAATTGACAGTCCAGATGTTGTAGTAGAAGGAGTAGCAAAAAATTCTGTTGCAAGTGGTTGGTCTCCTATAGCTTCCCATATGATTAATGTAAGCTTGAAACCTAAAGAAAGCAAGAAATATATATTTATACTTGGATATGTTGAAAATGATAAAGAAAACAAATGGGAAAGCAAGAATATAATTAATAAAGATAAAGCAAAAGAAATGATGGAAAACTTTAGCACAAGTAGTAAAGTTGATGCATCATTAGAAGAATTGAAAAATCACTGGGAAAACTTATTATCAGCATATAATGTAAATACTTCTGAAACAAAACTTAATAGAATGGTTAATATATGGAACACGTATCAATGTATGGTTACCTTTAATTTATCAAGAAGTGCATCTTTCTTTGAATCAGGTATTGGAAGAGGAATGGGTTTTAGAGATTCCAATCAAGATATTCTAGGATTTGTTCATCAAATACCAGAGAGAGCAAGAGAAAGACTACTTGATTTAGCTGCAACTCAAAAAGAAGATGGTGGAGCTTATCACCAATATCAGCCATTAACTAAAATGGGAAATCACGCTATGGGTGGTGGGTTTAACGATGATCCACTTTGGATGATTTTATCTGTAGCAACATATATAAAAGAAACAGGGGATTATAGTATTTTAGATGAAAATGTACCTTTTAATAATGATGAAAGTTTAAGTCAATCTATGCTTGAACATTTAAAAAGATCATTTTATCATGTTGTAAATAATGTTGGTCCTCACGGTCTTCCATTAATCGGAAGAGCTGACTGGAATGATTGTTTAAATTTAAATTGTTTCTCAGATTCACCAGGAGAGTCTTTTCAAACAGCACAAAATAATGCCGATGGTAAAGTGGCTGAATCTATATTTATAGCAGGAATGTTTGCATTTATTGGCCCAGAATTTGCAGAATTATGCAAAAGAAAAGGACTTGATGATGAAGCGCTAAAAGCTACAAAAGAGATTGAAAAAATGAAACAAAATGTAATCGAGCATGGTCATGATGGTGAATGGTTCTTAAGAGCTTTTGATGCTTTTGGAGAAAAAGTTGGAAGCAACGATTGTGAAGAAGGAAAGATATTTATTGAACCTCAAGGTATGTGTGTAATGGGTGAAATTGGAGTAGAAGAAGGTCTTGCAAAGAAAGCCTTAGATTCAGCTAGAAAATACTTAGATACTCCATATGGAATGGTATTAAATAATCCAGCCTACACTAAATACATGATTAATTTAGGGGAAATATCATCTTACCCACCAGGATATAAAGAAAATGCGGGTATCTTCTGTCACAATAATCCTTGGGTAGCTTGTGGAGAAACGGTTATTGGTAGAGGAGATGAAGCCTTTAATATATTTAAGAAAATTTGTCCTGCATACTTAGAAGAAATCAGTGAAATCCATAGAACAGAACCTTATGTTTATTCACAAATGATAGCTGGAAAAGATGCAATAAGACATGGAGAAGCTAAGAATTCATGGTTAACTGGTACAGCAGCATGGAACTATGTAACTATAACTCAATGGATACTTGGTGTTAAACCAAATTATGATGGACTAGAAATAAACCCATGTATACCAAAAGATTGGAATGAATATACTGTCAGCAGAAAATTTAGAGGTACAACTTATAATATTCAAATTCTTAATCCTGATTCTGTTTGTAAAGGAGTGAAATCATTAAAAGTTAATGGAAAAATAGTTCAAGGAAATATTGTACCTGCTATGGAAGAAGAAAGTTGTGAAGTAGAGGTAATCCTAGGATAACAATTTATTAATATTAAATTCATATCAATATACGAGGAGGATTCAAATGAAATACGGATATTTTAACAATGAAAGAAAAGAATATGTTATAACTAATCCCAAAACTCCAGTAAAATGGACGAATTATATTGGCGGGTTAGATTTTGGTGGATTAATTGATCAAACAGGGGGAGCTCTTCTTTGTAAGGGTGATCCTGCTTTGAACAGAATAGTAAAATACATTCCTCAATTACCAGCTTCAGAACTTAAGGGTGAAACTTTATATATTCGTATAAAGAAAAATAATGAATATGTAGTGTTCTCTCCATTTTATGTACCTACGCTAACACCATATGATTACTATGAATGTAGAGTTGGTAATGGGTATAGCATTATTACTTCTGAGATATTAGGTATCAGAACTGAGGTTACAATATTTGTACCTATGGATAGTCAAAGAGAAATTAGAGATATTAAAGTAACAAATATTTCTGGAGAAGCTATTGAAATGGATATTATTCCTTTTGTTGAATACACTCATTTCGAAGCGATGAAACAGTTTAATAATGCTGATTGGGTTCCTCAAACTATGCAATCACAGTGCATAAATGAAGCAGATGGTAAGAGAGTAATAAAACAATTTGCATTTATGAGAAAAGATACAAATGTAAACTATTTTACATCAAATTATCCAATAGCATCATTTGAAACAGATAGAAAAATCTTTTTAGGGGACAATGGCTATGGAACATTTATGAAACCTTTAAGCCTGTTTCAAGAAGAATTAAGTAATTATGAAGCCTTAAGAGAAGACAATATTGTTGCGGCTCTGCATAAGATGGGGCAACTTGAACCAAATGAAACAAAAAGAATAATCACTCAATTAGGTCAATATACTGATTTTGATTATGAAATGACAGAAATAGAAAAATATAGAGATGAGAAATGTGTAGACGAAGCCTTTATCAAATTGGAAAATCATTGGAATAATTATTTGTCAAAATTCCAAGTTAAAACTCCAGACGAAGACTTTAATACATTAGTTAACATACACAATCCTAAACAATGCATGACTACTAAAAATTGGTCTAGATTTTTATCATTATATCAATTAGGGCTTGGAGTAAGAGGAATAGGATTCAGAGACACTTCTCAAGATTTGATAGGAATTATGGGATTATGTGCTGATGAATCTACTGAAATGATTGGAAAACTATTATCAATACAAAGAAGAAATGGTTGCGCAATGCATCAATTTTATCCATTGACTATGGAAGCTACTAAAGGTGAATCAGGTGAGATGGAGAATAGAGATGATTTCTATGGTGATGATCATTTATGGATTGTACAAACTGTTTGTGAGTATCTTAAAGAATCAGCTAATTATGATTTGTTAAACAAAGTAGTTCCTTTTTATGAAAAAGATTCAAAGGATAAGCCTTTAGAAGAAGCAACAATTTTAGAGCATTTAAAAAGAGCTATTGAATTTACTCATGATAATAAAGGAAGACATGGCATACCGTTGTTAGGTTTTGCAGATTGGAATGATTGTGTTAACTTACCAAAAACAGCTGAATCTATTTTCAACGCCAATTTATATGGTAAAGCTTTATTAGAAATGATGGAGTTAATGACACATTTAGGTGATGAAGAAATAGTTAATAAATATAAAGATTATTATGATGAAATGAAGATAGCTGTAAATGAAAACTGTTGGGATGGAGAATGGTACTTGAGGTATTTTGACCATGAAGGTAAGCCTCTAGGTTCTAAGGTAAATGAAGCTGGTATGATCTATACTAATGCTCAATCTTGGACAATTATGTCTGGATTTGCTGATGAACAGAGAGCTACTCAATCTTTAGAGTCATTGAATAAATATTTAAATACTAAGAATGGTATTAAGTTAAGTTATCCAGGCTATAATGGTTTTGACCCTAACTTAGGAGGAGTATCAACATATCCACCTGGAGCAAAAGAAAATGGAGGTATTTTCCTACATTCAAATCCGTGGGTAATTATTGCTGAAACCTTAGTAGGTAACGGGGATAGAGCTTTCCAATACTATCAACAAATAAATCCAATTTTAAAGAATGATAATATTGATGAATTTGAAGTAGAGCCTTATGTATTCCCTCAAAATATCCTAGGTGATGAGCATCCACAATTTGGATTAGGTCGTAATAGTTGGTTGTCAGGAACAGCTTCATGGGTTTATCAAGCAGCTACAAAATACATTATGGGAGTTAGAGCGGATTATGATGGTTTAATAATAGATCCTTGTATTCCAAAAGCTTGGGATGAAGTTAGCATAATTAAAGAATTTAAAAATGCTACTTATAATATTACCATTAAAAATCCTAACCACATATCTAAAGGAATTAGCCGTATGGAAATTGACGGTAAAGAAGTGGATACAAATAAAGCACCAATTTTTGCAGATGGATTAGTTCACAATATAGTAGCATACATGGGCTAGGAGATAGTAGATTCTCACAGTGGGAAATGATACACTTTGTCCATATTAATAAAAAAAATAAACATACTCTACTGAAAAACAGTAGGGTGTGTTTATATTTTTTTACAAGAACTTCGTATAATTAAGTTACAAGGTAAGGTTATATTTTCTTGTGGTTTCTTTGGTAAGGCAATTTTATTTAAAAGCAGAGAGGCAGCTTTTTCTCCTAGCTCATAGGATTGCTGATTAACCACGGTAAGTGGAACTTTAAGTAAATCAGCCAAAGTTAAATCATCGAAAGCAAGCAAAGAAATATCCTCCGGTACAGAAATATTATGTTTATTGAAATATCTGAGCAAATCAATAGTAATCATAGAATACATTGTGAAAATCACAGTAGGAGGCTCAGTTAATGACATAAAATAATTATAAATTCTTTCTATATCACATTCAGTATTTGCAATTTGAACCAAATTAGAATCAAAAGGTATATGATTCTTTTCTAAAGCATTTTTACAGCCGTTTAATCGTCTACGTCTGGAAGGTATTTTATCATAAGGACGAGTTATAACCCCAATTCTTGTATGTCCCAGTTGTATCAAATATTCTGTTGCCGCATATGCACCCTGAGTATAATCAGATAGCACTGTATTAACCTTTAAACCATCAAAATCTCTATGTATATGCACAATTGGTAGAGAACCTTGATCTTCTGTATTAAGAAGGTCATTTATTTCACCAGAGGATGTGATGATTAAACCATCAGCCTTTAAGGAATTAAGGGTGGCAATAGATTTTTTCTCCATTTCTTTAATATAATCCGTATTATAGATTAGCAGATTATAATTATTTTTTTTACAATAATCATCTACTCCTCTAATGACCTGACTAGTAATAGAACCAGTAATATTACTAACTATAATGCCTATGGTATTTGTTTTTTCAGTCTTAAGACTTCTTGCAATTTGATTTGGAACAAAATTTAGTTCTTCTATGGCAAGTCGAATTCGTTCTTTTGTTTCTAGAGACATATATTTATATCTGCCATTTAAATATTGAGAAGCAGTGCTCTTGGAAACGCCAGCTTTATTTGCTACGTCAATTAATTTAACGCTCATATTTATACTCCTTTATAAAAATCTTGTATTAAAATATAAATTAATTATACAGTATTAATTTATAAATTAATAGTTGGAGTGGTTTGTCTATAAGTTAAAAAAGCATTTAAAAAAAATAAGGATACTATTGACACAAAAGAAAGAGTAATATAATATTGTTATATAAACCGGTTTACTAAATAAAGGTTTGTAAAGAAAACTAGGAATTATATAAGTGAAAATAAATTTTATAAGGGGAGCATATGGCAAGTAAAGTTGAAAATCGAAGAGAATTAATTTTAGAAGGAAATCTATGGAAAGTAATTATGGTATTAGCCGTACCAGTAGCAATAAATGATCTTATACTTGGTTTTTATAATTTAATAGATGCATTTTTTGTTGCAAGTATAGGCACTATGGAGATTGCAGCTATTACCTTTGTAGGACCTCTTAATATGTTTGTTCAAGCAATTAGTGTTGGTCTAGGGGTAGGTGGTACAAATCTAATTGCCCGGGAAATTGGGAAAAAAGACTATGACAAAGCCAAAAATGTATCAATGCAATTATTAATTATTTCTACTATGTTAGGTATTTTAATAGCAATGGTAGCTTTTATTTTTTCAAAACAAATTTTAGTAGCGGCTTCGGCCACAGAAGGAATTATGGAACTTTCAGATATTTATTTTAAACTGACAGTTTTAAGTTCACCTTTTGTTTTTATTAATTCAGCATATATTTCTATAAAAAGAGCAGAAGGTGATACTTTAAAAACTATGAGGCTAAATATGATATCCATGGGTATCAAAGTTATATTTACCTACATTATGATTTATCATCTTAATATGGGCATAAAAAGTCTAGCCATTTCTACTATTATAGGAACTATGTTTGTAAGTTGCTATGGTTTCTACGATTTGTTTATAAGGGAAAGTCTTGTTAAATTATCCTTTGCAAACTTTAAATTTACAAAGCAAGTTCTGGTAGCATTATTTATAATTTCAATTCCTATTATTATTGAAAAATCATCTATTTCCTTTAGTTTTATTGTGATGAATAAATACGTTATTGGATATAGCGAAAAAGTGATGGCAGGTTATGGCATAACAAATAGAATTAATACTTTATTTTTTGCATTAGTTACAGGGTTTGGAACTGGGTTATCACCTATTATCAGCCAAAATTTAGCAATTAAACAAGAAAAAAGAGTACTAAAAGCTATTAGAAATACATTTATAATAACAATAAGTATATCTGTTATTTTAATAAGTATAGTACTTCCTTTAAGATATGCCCTAGCAGGCCTATTTGCTAATGGAGATAGTGAAGTGCTTTATCATACCGTTAATGCCATGGGCGTGTATTCAATATCAGTAATACCTTGGGCTTTATTCCAAGTAACTAATGGAGTTTTCCAAGGAACAGGACAAACTCATTACAATATGATTATCAGTATTATGAGGATATATTGTTTCAGACTACCTATAGTAATTGCTTTAACAAAATTTACGAATTTAGCAGAATATAGCATATGGTACGGAATGCTATTTAGTAATATATTAACAGGGGTATTTGCTTTAATTTTATACTTTAAGAATAGAAATAAATTAAGATTGGTAGGAGAAAAGAATTAAAATCTAAAAATAAAAAGATAAAAAGAACTTATCATTCGGGGTAATAAGGATGATAAGTTTTTTTTGTTGTAAAATGTTTTTAAATCTTTTGCTTTCATTTAAGCTTTCGCCAAAGCGAAAGGTCTCCATTACTGTAAACTGCCACTTGTCAACTTCTTTTGATTACTGTCAAAACCTGCTACGGTATTAAAAGCTTTTAATTTATACCAAAAAATATCTACGATATTGAGAATAAATATGATATTATTAAGATATAGTTAATGGATGAAAGTAGGTAATTTTATGGTTACAATTTATGATATAGCAAAGAAAACTGGATATGCGCCTGCAACGGTTTCAAAGGCACTTAATGATAAACCAGATATTAGTGCGAAAACAAAAGAAAAAATACATGCTGTAGCAAAAGAAATGGGATACTCCCCTAATTCACAGGCTATTGCTTTATCTACCAATAAAACTTGGAATATTGGGGTTTTATTTGAGGATGGAAGACATAATGGATTTACTCATTATCTTTTTTCTAAAATTCTAGAAAGTTTGAAAAAAGAAGCAGAATTAAGTGGGTATGATATTACCTTTATTTCACAAAGTATTGCAGGAAGAGATACCACATACCTTGAACATGCCAGATAT
Organism: Clostridium grantii DSM 8605; assembly: GCF_900129965.1. Taxonomy (GTDB): domain Bacteria; phylum Bacillota; class Clostridia; order Clostridiales; family Clostridiaceae; genus Clostridium_AF; species Clostridium_AF grantii. Next base: position 160,665 of record NZ_FQXM01000005.1, read on the forward strand.
AGAAGGTGTGAAGGTATAATAATTGCATGTGTTGATTTTACTATAAAAGGAATAAGAGAATTGGTAGATAGCGAGATACCAGTGGTGGTAATTGACCATTTATTTGATTCAGCAAGTACAGTTAAGTCAGATAATATAGATGGTATGAGAAAGATAGTTTATTATTTAAAAGCACAAGGACATAAAAATATTACATATATACATGGAGAGCCCTCTTATGTAACTGAACAAAGAATAGAGAGTTTTATAAAAGCAAATGAAGATTTTCAGGATCAAGGTAAATATAATTTAATCGAAGGAGTATATTCATCTAAAACAGATGCATATAACAAAACAAATCTTCTTTTTCAAAAAACAGATGAAATTCCTAGTGCTATTGTTTATCCAGATGATTATTCTGCTCTAGGGGGTATCGATTGCATTTTAGAATATGGATATAATATTCCAGATGATATAGCAGTAGTTGGTTTCGATGGTGTTGAGTTAGGAGAAATAATAAAACCATCTCTTACCACAATAAAACAGGATACAAACAAAATGGGAAGATTAGCAGTAAAGCAATTATTGAAACAAATTGAAAATCCAGATGAAGAAAATGTGGTAATACAAGTGCCGGTTAAACTTGTAGAAAGAGATTCTTCAAAATAAATAAAAAAACGCTTGTATAATGCGTTTTTTTATTGTATAATAAACTTAATCGGTTGAGGAAAACCATTACAAGATTTAAACATTGAATTAATGAACTTTAAAAGAGATATTTAGAGTGTGAGAATGTTTTAATCTATTATTTTTACTAAAGTTCTAAACCGGTTAAGTAAAATTAAAATATTCTATCTGATTTTGAAAAATAATATCTAAATCGGTTAAGCGTATTAAGCATATTAAGCAAATATAAGTTGAGAATGAATAATATGTGGAATAAGGGTATAAACTATTCTATATATTTTCAGATATATTCAAAAACATATTCATAGGGGGTATTAAAGATGAAAAAAATTATTGCATTAGTAATGAGTTTAACTTTAATGACGTCATTAGTAGCTTGTGGAGGAGGAAACTCCAACACTAAAAATTCTAATGAAAATGCAGCAACACCTGAGGTAACTGAGGAAGCAGATCCAACAGAATCAACTATACTTGGTAATGCAAATGCTGACAAAACTTTAGTTGTATGGACATTCACAGATGAAGTAAAAGGTATGATTAGTGATTACTATTTAAAAGATAATCCAGACCTTCCTTATAACATCGAAGTAGTAGTAGTTCCAACTGAAAATTATCAAACAAAACTTGATCCAGTTCTTGCATCAGGAAAAAATGCTCCAGATGTATTCACTATGGAAGCAGCTTTTGTTAAAAAGTATATAGATTCACCTTTCACAATGGACTTATCAAAAGTAGGTCTTGAAGCAAAAGCTGGAGATACTCTTCCATATGTATTAGATGTTGCTAAAGATAAAGATGGAGTTTTAAAAGGACTTTCATGGCAAGGAACACCAGGTGCATTCTTCTATCGTCGTTCAATTGCTAAGGAATACTTAGGGGTTTCTGAACCAGACGAAGTGCAAGCACTTATGAATGATTTTGATGGTTTCATCGATGTAGCACGTACTTTAGATGAAAAGTCTGGAGGAAAAGTTCATGCGATTTCAGGTACAGGTGACCTTACACAAGTATTCTATGCAGCACGTGAACATGCTTGGGTTGAAAATGATACTCTTGTAATTGATGATAAAATCAAAGAATTATTTGAAACAGCAAAAATATTAAAAGATGAAAACTTAACTACAGATGCTGAACAATGGAGTGAAGCTTGGTTTGCAGGTATGAGTGGAGACGACGTATTCGGATATTTATTACCAACTTGGGGATTACACTATGTTTTAAAAACAAATGCTGAAAATGCTACAAGTGGAACTTCAACTTCAGGTGACTGGGGAATGGTTCAAGGACCATCACCATATTTCTGGGGTGGAACATGGGTTGGACTTCGTGAAGGAACAGAAATGCAAGAAGCAGCAGCACAATTGGTTGAATACTTAACTTTAAATGATGACTTCTTAACAGCTTGGGCAAAAAATACTGGTGACTTCTTATCAGATCAAGTTGTAGTTGATAAAATTAAAGGTGATTTCTCAGAAGAATTCTTAGCAGGACAAAATCATTATGATTATTTTGCAGAAATGGCTCCAAAAATAGATGCTTCTAAACTTCAAGGTAGCGATTATGACATTCAAGCTTTATTGGGTGAACAATTAATAGCTTACTCAAATGGAGAAAAAGACTTTGATACAGCTATGGAAGATTTCAAAGCAGAAGTACAAAACGCATTCCCAACTATTAATGTAGAATAAAGAATTACAAACTATAATGGAATAGAATTTTCCTAAAAAACTTTAGGAAAATTCTGTTTCTTAGCTAAAAGGGGGTTTTAAGATGGCAACTAAGAGTTTATCAAGTAAAAAAGAAGGAAAAAGAAAAACTATTTCTTATTCTAAATATGGTTATTTCTTCGTAGCTCCTTTTATTATTGCTTTTTTAATTTTTCAGTTTTATCCGATATTATATACAATAAATTTGAGTTTTACAGATTTGGCAGGTTGGGCAGAAGAATTCAATTATGTTGGTTTTAAAAATTACACATCGCTTCTTAATAACAAATTGTTTCATGCAGCATTTATAAATACATGGATAATATGGATGATGAATTTTATTCCACAAATAACTTTAGCACTATTATTAGCTAGTTGGTTTACAAATCTAAAATTGAAAATAAAAGGAACTGGATTTTTTAAAGTTACCTTATACTTACCAAATATAATAACAGCAGCATCAGTATCAGTTCTTTTCTATGCAATATTTGGATATCCATCAGGTCCATTAAATCAATTAATGCAAAATATGGGATTGATTGATGCACCTATAAATTTCTTTAGAAGTGTGGGTATTACAAGAGGAACAGTAGCATTCATTCAATTTTGGATGTGGTACGGAAACACAATGATTATATTAATGGCAGCTATTTTAGGTATTTCACCATCACTTTATGAGTCAGCAATGGTAGATGGAGCAACTTCAACACAAATGTTTTGGAGAATAACAATGCCTTTAATCAAACCAATTATGTTATATACATTGATAACATCATTAATTGGTGGTATGCAAATGTTTGACATTCCATTCCTACTTACAGGTGGAGCGCCAAACAATTCAGTTCAAACTATGACAATGTTTATATACAAACAAGCCTTTACAGGTGGACGTAATTTCTATTTTGCAGCAGCGGCATCAATGTTACTATTTATACTTATTGCTGTAATTAGTTTAATAATATTTAGATTTTTCAGACAAGAAGATAGGGGGAGAGCGTAAATGCATACAAAAAGCGAAAAAATTGAAAAAATACTCATTTACACACTACTTTGCTTTCTACTATTTTTAAGCATAATACCATTTTGGCTTATGTTTGTTAATGCAACGCGTTCCACAGAACAAATTCAACAAGGAATATCTCTTATCCCAAGTAAATATTTAAAATTTAACTGGGATGTATTAACAGGTAGAGGGTTTAATATTTGGAGTGGTTTGAAGAACAGTGCCATTATAGCTTTTTCTTCAACATTCTTATCAATATACTTTTCAGCAATGGCAGCTTACGGACTTGTAGCATATGAGTTTAAAGGCCGTGACACACTTTTTACAATAATCCTTGTGGTTATGATGATTCCAGCTCAACTTAGTATGGTTGGATTTTACCGTTTTATGTTGGACTTGAATTTAGTAGATTCCTTTATTCCAATTATTTTTGGAGCTATATCATCTCCAGCTACAATATTTTTCTTAAGACAATACTTGCTTTCTTCCTTCCAAAAGGAATTAATAGAAGCAGCGCGTATTGATGGAGAGGGAGAAATAGGAATCTTCCATAAAATCATGTTACCTATTATGAAACCAGCTTTGGCAACTATGGGTATTTTCGGAATAGTAGGATCATGGAACAATTATTTAATGCCATTAACATTATTAACAAGTGAAAGTAAATACACACTTCCAATGCTTGTACAGCTATTGAAAGCAGATATATATAGTACTGAATACGGCGGTATTTATTTAGGTTTATCATTATCAGTATTCCCACTATTAGTAACATACTTATTTTTATCAAAATATATCATTAGAGGTATTACACTTGGCGGAGTAAAAGAATAGGAGAATAAAAATGTTTACTAAAGATTTTATTTTTGGTGCAGCTACATCTTCATATCAGATAGAAGGTACAAAAACTACATCAGGATATATAGAAAGTATTTGGGATGAATTTTCTAAAAAACCAGGAGCAATTTTAGATAAAAGTGATGGTAAAGTTGCTTGTGAGCATATGAAGTATTATAAAGAAGATATTCAACTTATGAAAGAATTGAATCTTGATGCATATAGATTTTCCATTTCTTGGCCAAGAATTATGCCAAAAGAAGGAGAAATATCACAAGAGGGAATAGATTTTTATAAAAATTTACTTCTTGAACTTAAAGAAAAAGGGTTAAAATCATCAGTTACAATATATCATTGGGATCTTCCACTTTGGATTTATGAGAAAAATGGAGGATGGATTAGCCGTGATACAGCATATTTATACCTTGAATATATGAAACTTGTAACAAGGGAATTAGATGAGTATGTTGATCAATGGGTAACTTTTAATGAACCTTTCTGCAGTAGTTTTTTAGGCTATCTAACAGGAGACCATGCCCCGGGACATAGAAATGAAACTGATTATATTAAGGCTGTTCATCATTTACATCTAGCACATGGATTGGCCGTAGACTATTACAAAAAAAATTATAATAAGCCTATAGGAATTGTGGTAAATTTAACTCATGTTTATTCAAGTGACAATTCATATAATAATAGAATGGCCATTAAAGTATGGGATGCTATAAGCAATACAGTTTATTTAGACCCTATATTTAAAGGAAGGTATCCAGATGATTTAATGATGCTTTTGTCAAATAAGGTGTCAGATTTTAATTTTATTAGGGAAGGTGATTTAGAAATCATCTCTAATAAAATTGATTTTCTAGGAATTAATTATTATACCCACTGTTTTGTGGAATTTGATGCAACTAGTAAATTTTTAGGACGCCCTGCTTATACAGAACATGAAAAAACAGCAATGAATTGGGATATAACGCCACAAGCATTATATGATCTTGTACATCGAGTAAGAAATGAGTACACAGATATACCTATTTATATTACTGAAAATGGATCAGCTTGGGATGATAAGCTTGAAGATGGAAGAGTGCATGATGATGGACGAATTAATTATTTTAATCTTCATTTAGAAGTAGTAGAAAAGTTAAACCATGAAGGAATGAATATTGCAGGATATTTTGCTTGGTCACTTATGGATAATTTCGAATGGGCTTATGGATATGCTAAAAGATTTGGTATTATTTACATTGATTATGAAACTCAAAAAAGATATCCAAAGGATAGTTACTATAGATACAAAGAAATAATTAAAGCTAGAGAATTGTAGGGGAGGGTTAAAAATGCAGACAAGGATTCAAAATCCAATTTTAAAAGGGTTTAATCCTGACCCGGCTATTTGTTATGTAGATGGAGTATATTACATAGCAACTAGCACTTTTGAATGGTTTCCTGGTGTGCAAATTCATGCGTCAAAGGATTTAGTTAACTGGAAAGTGGTTGCAAGACCACTAAATAGAATTAGTCTATTGGACATGAAGGGAAATCCATCATCAGGTGGTATTTGGGCACCATGTCTTACTTATAGCAAGGGAAAGTTTTACCTTATATATACTGACGTGAAAAGTTGGGATAATTCTTCACCTTTCAAAGATTCACCAAATTTTTTAACAACTTGTGATAAGATTGATGGCGTTTGGAGTGACCCTCTTTATATGAATAGCAGCGGATTTGATGCTTCACTATTTCATGACGATGACGGGAAAATATGGTACATGAACATGGAATGGGATTATAGAAAAGAAGGAACAAACCGTTTTACAGGCATTGTTATACAAGAATTTGATGAAGAAAATAGATGCCTTTTAGGAGAAGTTACTAAGATTTACAAAGGAACAAGTATAGGTTTAGTAGAAGGACCTCATATATATAAAGTTGGAGAATTTTATTATTTGATGACTGCAGAAGGTGGAACTTCTTATGAGCATTCAGTAACAGTTGCTAGAAGTAGAAGCGTACTTGGACCATATCAAACACATCCAAATAATCCTTTAGTTACAAGTTACGAAAAAGATGTTTACTTAAAAAAAGCAGGCCATGCTAGTATGTGTAAAAATAATAACGATGAATGGTTTTTAGTACATTTATGTGGACGACCTCTTCCAGGAACTAATCGTTGTGTATTAGGAAGAGAAACCTCAATTCAAAGATTAGTTTGGCAAGATGGCTGGCCTTATATTGCATCTGAAAATGGACCATGTCATGATCCTCAAGACTTTATAGAAGTTGAAGGAAATATTGCTAAATTAGAAAAAAATGAAATAAAATATACTTTTGATAACAATGATTTTCTAAATGATTTTCAAACTCTTAGAGTACCTTTAGGGAATTTGATGACCATAGAGGAAAATCCAGGTTATTTAAGATTATATGGTAGAGAGTCACTTATGTCATGTCATGTACAAACAGTCGTGGCAAGAAGACAAACTGATTTCAGCTTTGAAGCAGAAACTAAATTTTATTGTAACCCAGAAAGCTTTCATCATATGGCTGGTTTAACTTATAGATATGATGAGAAAAACCAATATTTCTTTAGAGTAAGTTTTGATGAAGATGATCAAAAATACTCACTAGGTCTTTTGTGGGCTGATAGAGGAGTATTTAAGCTCGAAGAAATAGGAATTGATTATTATGAAAGTATAACTTTAAAAGTTGTGGTAAACTACGATAAAATAAAATTTTATTATGCTATAAAAGACAAATTTGTTGAGTTCCCTGGAGAATATGATTCATCGATTTTATCTGATGATTATGTGGAACCAATGGGTTTTACAGGAGCTTTTGTAGGAATGCAAACTATTGATATGAGGCATCAAAAATTTTATGCAGATTTTAAGTATTTTAATTATAAAGAAATAAAATAATTTTTTAAAGGTTCTAATAAAGGTATCTCAGTTCAACTATTAATTTATACATGCCACAAAACTCCCAAAAGCCGGAGCTTTTGTAAAATGAAAATAGGTTTAACTTCAAACAAATTGATAATTAATTGTTGAAGTTAAACCTATTTATGGTTAAAGAATTTTAATCTGTTATAAGACACTGTAAAAGATTTTACAACATGAAACTTTTTTATCCTCTACCATAAACCTCAATCTGAATAAGGGCAGAAAAAGCTGCAGAAAGTTCACGTTTTAAACTACTAAATTTAAGTGAATCTATTTCTATTTCGTCAAACTTATAACTTTGATAATCTGTGGTTTTTTCCATAGTAATATCCATAATTGTTCCATTAGAAAAAGTAAATGTACCACTATACCAATTTATATCATGATCATTTATATAATCCGCACGCAAATATAATCTAATTTCATCAATCTTAACTTTTCTTCCGAAGTATAAATAAAAAGCTAAATCATCTCTTAGTCCACCACCCCAAGATTGATAAGGATAGTTTCCGTGACCGCTTGTCTCACATACGCCATCGATGGCATTTCTAGATTCAAAAACAGACTCATCACGAGTAACAATATTTGCATCAGAATGTGGAAAATAATTAATTTCTTTTCTTAAATCAAGAGTATTCATAGCTAAATTACGTCTAGTATGAATATCTTCATTAGATACCTTTCTTAAAGTGATTATATGATTTTCACCTGCAAATGCTTCTGGATGATATGCTCTTTTTTTTTCTGAAAAAGGAATAGAATATTCAAAAAATCCTTCTGGAGCGTAAACCATAGATTCTTTTAAAGTTTTATCAATATTTACATAAGCGTAAAGTTCTTTTTCTAAATCAAAGACTAATTTATCCCCTTCAACATATTCTCTTTTAAAGTTTAAAGAAACATTTTCTCCATCGGATTGAAAAAGTATCTCATTCTCTTTGTTTTTTAGTAGTAATCTCATAAAATCTCCTCCATTATTTTCAAGTATAATCAAATATTTTCAAGTATAATCAAAGTTTTCAATTTCTCTTACTTATATGATAATATAGCTAGCGCTTAATGTCAATATAGTGACACTATATGTTCATAATTCTATACAGCGTTTAAAGAAGAGAAATAAGTAGATATAGTTAGTAAATGCGACTTTATTTATTATAATGGGTATTTTTGAATGAATATGAAAGTGAGATATATTGAATAAAGTCTAGATAAATGATATATTATTAGTGAGATTAAAGTGTCAAAAAATGAAACGAACAAATTATAATAAAATGTTTTGCAACAAGCAAAGTATTAAAATAAATAATTAGGAGGATTCAAATTATGGAAATAAGATATTCGTCACATCCACAGGATTCAAAAAAATATGATACTACAGAGTTAAGGGAAAAATATTTAGTTGATAATCTTTTTGTGCCAGGTGAGATGAAGTTGGTTTACAGTCATATTGATAGAATTATAATTGGTAGTATTTCGCCAACAGACAAAATGCTTGAATTAGAAGGCGGAAAAGAATTAGCAGCGGATTATTTTCTACAAAGAAGAGAATTAGGAATAATAAATATAGGTGAAAGCGGAATAGTTTATTTAGATGGAGAAGCTTATGAATTATCTGCAAGAGATGGTCTTTATGTAGGTATGGGAGTTAAAGAAGTAAAATTTGCAAGTAAAGATTCTGAAAAACCAGCAAAATTCTATATAAACAGTGCCCCAGCTCATAAAACTTATCCAACAGTTAAAATTGAGATAAGTAAAGCTAATCCAGTTAAATTAGGAAGTTTAGAACAATCAAATCTAAGAACAATATATCAATATGTTCATCCAGCAGTTTGTGAAAGTTGTCAATTAGTTATGGGATTAACAGTACTTGAACCAAATAATGTTTGGAACACAATGCCTTCACATACTCATGAAAGAAGAATGGAAGTTTATTTATACTTTGACTTAGATGAAGAATCTGCGGTTTTCCATATGATGGGCGAGCCCAATGAAACTAGACATATTGTTATGAGAAATGAACAAGCGGTTATATCACCAAGTTGGTCAATTCATTCAGGAGTTGGAACTAAAAATTACACATTTATATGGGGCATGGTTGGAGAAAATCAAACATTTACAGATATGGACCATATTGATATGAAGGATTTATTCTAAATTAAAAATATAAATTAAAGAGGAGATAAAAAAATGGATCATTCTTTAGATAGTTTTACAATGGATTATTTTTCACTTAAAGGTAAAGTTGCTATTGTTACAGGCGGAAATACAGGCTTAGGACAAGGATATGCAGTGGCACTTGCAAAAGCTGGTGCGGATTTATTTATTCCAACTTATGATACTAATTGGGATGAAACAAGAGAAATTATTGAAAAAGAAGGAAGAAAAGTAGAGTTTTTTCAAGCTGACTTATCAAATAGAGACAGTATAACAGCTTTAGTTGAAAATTGTATGGAAGTATACGGAAAAATTGATGTTTTAGTAAATAATGCTGGAACAATAAGAAGAGCTCCTCTTTTAGAATATAAAGATGAAGACTGGAAGGCAGTACTAGATGTAAATTTAAATGCTGTGTATTATTTAAGCCAAGATGTAGCTAAAATCATGGTTAAGCAAGGCGGAGGTAAAATAGTTAATGTAGCTTCAATGTTATCTTTCCAAGGAGGTAAATTTGTTCCGTCTTATACAGCAAGTAAACATGGGGTTGCTGGTGTAACTAAAGCATTTGCTAATGAATTAGCTTGTGAAAATATTCAAATAAATGCAATCGCTCCTGGATATATAGCTACAGCAAATACTGCACCAATAAGAGCAGATGAAAAAAGAAATGCTGAAATATTAGGAAGAATACCTGCAAACAGATGGGGACACCCAGCAGATTTAATGGGAGTAGTTGTATTCCTTGCATCAAAAGGTTCAGATTATATGAATGGACATATTTTAGCTATAGATGGTGGTTGGTTAGTTAGATAGTTGGAAAAGATTGAATAAAAAAATTAAAAAATCATGTAAGCCTTATTATAGAGGAAGAGTAAAGCTCTTTAATCTAATAGTAAGGCTTTTGTTTTAGGTTGAATCAGCTTTAAAACTATGTTATATTGTAATGAGAATTAAGTTTCATTGAAATGACACTATAGGGAACCCATTGTGAAACTTAATAGTTGAACTGGGATACCTATATTTCAATGATTAATTTAATAGTTCGGGAGGAAATTTTATGGCCACAGTTGATGATGTAGTTAAAGAATCAGGGGTATCCAGGAGTACAGTTTTTAGATTTTTAAATGGACAGAATGTTAGAGAAGATAGTAAAAACAAAATAATAGAATCTATGAAAAAATTAAATTATAAAACAGAAGAAATAAAAAAATTAGATAATTTGAATATAGAAATAAGCATATGTCATGATCATTATGATTTTCAAGGATTTTCGGATGTGGTTAGCGGAATAACAGAGTATGCGCAGGAAAATGGGATAAGGATTTATTTGTCAAGCAGAACGGGAGAGCAAATAGATAAAGATTATACGGACATAAATGAAGAAAATAAAGTTCATGGAGTGCTGGTAGTTGGTAAAAATAAAGTTGATGAATTAAAAGAAGCTAGTTATTTATCAAAAAATAATATTCCTTTTATTTTAGTTAATAGAAAAATTAATGATGAGAATATAAGTTATGTAACCACGGATGTGGAAAAAGGTGCTTATGAGATCACTAATTATCTTATTAGTTTAGGACACAAAGACATATTAGTTGCAGGAAATCCAGATGAACTTTTAATTGATGAACATAAAATGAGAGGGTATAAAAAAGCACTGGAAGATAACGGAGTAGAATTTAATGAAAAATTATATATAAAAACAAATAAAATAAATTTGGAGAATGACTTAAGAAAAGCACTAGAAGCAGGTAATACTCCTACAGCTTTTTTTGGTATTTGTGATAGTGATGCCATTAAATTTATGAATGTAGCTACAAGCATGGGGATGAAAATTCCAAAAGATATATCCATTGTGGGCATGGACAATATAAGTATGGCTCAATATATTAACCCCCCTTTAACAACTATAGATATGTTTTTTAAAAAAATGGGAAGTGTTGCCATGGAACAACTTATGCAATTGATTGATAAAAAAATTAAAAGTATAAAAACAATTATTGACCATGAATTAATTGTTAGAGAGTCTTGTAAGAAATTAAAATAATTGTTATGAAAAAATCAAATGTAATATTGCGTATAATTTATATTTAAACATATTAAAATATAAATTATATTGTACAAAAAATAAGAAGAATAGCCATAAATAATCATTTGATAATTTATGGATATTCCTTATATAAAGAGAAAAAAGAAGTTAATTAAATAACTTCTAAAGAAGTATTTATGTGTTCACTCCAGGCTTTTCTTATGATTTTTTCGATTTCTTCCTTTTCTAGTAAAGTTGTTTCATAAGTTGTAATAAGCATTAATTGAGATTTAGCATGTTTTCTTTCGATTCTTTTCTCACTGTAATTTGAGGAAGCTAAATCTATCTGATACCAATATTCTCCATCAAAAACATCTCCTTTAATTCTGAAAAAGGTATCTTTTAATGCTAAAGAAAATAACTTAACAGAATTTTTATCCAAGAAAGCATCTGATTTTAAATTAAAAGCTTTTAATCTATTCAAAGGAGTATTGGATGTTGGAGTAGGCTTTAAATTTAAGGTTAAAAGTTCTTTTTCTTCACAAGAACCATCCATATAAGGGGATCTATTAATTTTATCTTCTTTAATTTTATCCCAGAAGTCCTGTTTTAGATTACAATAACTTCCTTGGTGAATCTCAGTTGATGGATTAAGATGAGTAATAATACTAAAAATAGTATTTATTCTTTCATCATTAATTAAGTCAATTTTATTCAAAACAATAAAATCACTATAAATAACTCCTTTTTTAACAGCAGGAAGCACTTGAACTAATTCTACAAAATTTGTACTATCGATTAAAGCAATTGTACCCTTATAATCATAAGCATCCCCATAATTTTTTTCTATAAGTTCTAGAATTGTTCTAGTGTTAGAGGGGTCACCTATGCCAGAGGATTCTACAAAAACATGATCTAAATCATGTTCAGATAACTTACCTAAAGCTGTTATAAAAGTTCCTTTTAAGCAAGAACAAAAAATAGCTCCGTTATTTATCTCAATTAAATCTTTATTGGGATCTGAAACTCTATAACCATCTATACTTTCATTTCCAAATTCATTCATTACTATACCGATTTTTTCATTTTTGAATTGTTCAATCAATAGATTTAAAAAGGTGGTTTTTCCAGAACCTAAAAATCCAGTAATAAAATATAACTTTATTTTCTTTTTCATAAACAATACACCTCATCTTTAAGTAGTTTATAGCATAGTATAATAAATAGAAGCAAACCAACTTATGGATTGCTTCTAAACTTTTTATAATTGTTTTGGGATAGTGGGGAAAATTATTATTTAGCTAACTAAAGATTTTGCAACCTCTGCAGCTGAAGCAGCATCTGGAGTATAATAATCTGCGCCTATTTCTTTTGCAAAATTAGTTGTTATAGGAGCTCCTCCTACCATTACCTTGAAGTTATCTCTAACTCCTCTTTTATTTAACTCTTCAATAACATCTTTCATTCTACCCATTGTAGTAGTGAGTAATGCAGACATTGCTATTATATCAGCGCCGCTTTCTATAGCAGCATCAACAAATTTTTCGGGAGATACATCTACACCAACATCTATAACTTCAAAGCCTGCACCTTTTACCATCATTGCAACTAAGTTTTTACCGATATCGTGTAAATCCCCTTTAACTGTTCCAATAACAAATTTTCCTAATGGTTTAACTCCTTGAGAAGCCAGTAAAGGTTCTAAAACTTTAAGGCCAGAATTCATGGCTCTTGCAGCAATTAATACTTCAGGAACATAAATTTCGTTTTTCTTGAATTTTTCTCCAATTATACTCATACCAGATAATAATCCTTCGTTTAAGATAGTATCTGCTTTTTCATTATTAGATATAGCTTCTTCAACCAATTCTTGAACCTTTTTTGCATTACCTTTTTGTAACATTAAAGACATTTCTTCGTATAAACTCATTTTAATACACTCCTTTTTATTTAAATTCATATAGTTTTTTAATTAAAGTCTTTTATCTATTTCTTTCATTAATTCTGTTTCGCTTGGTATTAAGTTATCGAAAACCAAATCGTTGTTGATAAGCATTGCTGGTAAATTTGAAACTCCTAGTTTCATAACTCTTGCAATTCCAGCTTTTGATTTAATCAAAGATTCTCTATATTGAACTTTGTCACCATACTTAGGTAAAATTCTTTTAACAGATTCTAGCATATATTGGCAAGGAGCACATCCTTCTGAATCCAATGTAATTATTTCAATAAAAGCTTTACCACTTTCTACAATTATATCTTCAAATACTTGCACATCTTTTTCATCTTCATATTGTCTATCTGATTTAAACACATCTAAGGAAGTAAATTCACCTCTTACAAATTGAGAAATGGCTACAATATTTTCTACCGGAGTATCAAAAGGCATATCACATCCAGGAGATAAAATATATCCTGGTTTTCCACCAGCTATTTCGATTTGTGATTTAGCTTCAGCAACATTTTCCATAGGAGAACCAAATAACATTTTTGTAGTTAAAGGAAGATTTCCACCTATACATATTTTATATTTATCTGCTAATTCTCTAGCAAAAGATAAACTAACATTTTCATCAAAAGCAAGACCATCTGGTTCAGTTTGGCACATTAATTCAAGACATTTAGTTGCATCTCCACAACAGAAAGTTGTTACTTTTAAACCTAAATCTTTAATATAAGTATTTAAATCTTTTAAATAAGGGAAAACAAATTCTTCAAAATGATCTGGAGAAATTTGTGTTACCATAGGATCTACTGTAGCAATAATGTGAACTCCAGTGGTAGAATACATTTTTGAAAAATCTTTTGCAACTTGTGTAGTAAAGTCCATTACTTCTTTAACTTTATCTGGATCTAATATCATATCCATAAATAAGTTTGTTCCCATTAAGTGAGAAGCTAAAGTAAAAGGACCACAAATCAAAGCATAAAGAGCAATTTCATCACCAAGTTTTTCGGAAATTCTTCTTGCAGCTTCTAATACTATAGGATATCTTCCATCATTTTCAGTAGGAAACTTCAAGTCTTTAACTGATTTTTCTTCTAATATATGACCCATTACAGCAGGTGGATTATTTTCAGACCATCGAAGTTCACAACCTAAGGCTTCAGGCTCAATTTGAAGGTCAAAAGCTATTGGCAGACCATCAGGTTTATATAATTCATAAGCGGCTAATACACCATTTACAATATTATCAGCACTTTTTAAATATGTTTCTGCATTCATATCAATTAAGTTTGCAGTTTGAACTCCGGCATAAGGGACCCAAGGTGTTCTATCTACAGTTTCAAAACTTAAAGATTTTAAAACTCTTTCTTTACTATTCATTATTTACCTCCAGTGTATATTTATTATATATTATTTGTAATAGTTTACTTGTTTATGTTTAAACTATATCACATCTAAAAAAATCACTATTGAAATAAATTTTGTATTTTTGTACTATTTTTTGATGTTTCTTTTTTTCTATTATAATTCCAAAAATCGTGATAAAATTATAAAAAAAGAACAAATTTAAAGGAGAATTTTGTATGCCTATTGTTAAAAATTATACTTGTGAGCCAAGAAAAAACATTGTATTTAACTCAATAGATTGCTTTGAAGATAGCCCAGTATATGAATATGCAACTGAAGTATTTGAAAGTTTAAAGGATAATCTTAATGAATTTTTAGATTTATCTATGATTTATACAAATGTAGAGATTGCAAAAGAAATTGAGTTTCATATACCAAAGTGCTATAACAAACTATGTTTATGCTTTGTTACTCTTGGGACAAAGGTCTTAGATAAAATTCAAGAATACTTTGAAGAGGATAGTTACTTTGAAGGTATGCTGTTAGATTCAATTTGTGATGATATACTTTTTCAATACAGCAATAAACTGGCACAGCATATAAAAGAATTAGCAGAAAATAATAACCAAGGAGTAAGCAAAAAAATTTCTCCAGGGGATGATCAATATCCTATGGAATATAATAAATTTATTATTGACAATTTAATTGAAAAAGAGAAACTAGATATAAATATAGGTTATACAGAATCATATATGATCTATCCAGTAAAATCATTGGCATTTATTTATGCTCAAGGGGACAATATAAAATCAGAGAAAGATCACAATTGTGCACTTTGTAAAAATACAGATTGCAAGTTTAGGGAGGAAAAAATATGTCACTAGAAGCAAAAATCATATTAGAAGATAATGAGACAATTATTCAATTAAATCCAGGCGAAAGCTTATTAAAAAACCTTACAAATAATAATTTCAAACTAGAAAGTCCTTGTGGGGGAAAAGGAAGTTGTGGTAAATGTAAAATTAGAATTTTACAGGGACAGGTTATACCTAGTTCTCAGGATAAAATATATTTCTCGGAAGATGAATTAATTAAGGGATATAGATTAGCTTGTACATGTTACCCAGAAGAATGTGTTATTATAGAAGTAGAAAAGAATTTTTCTTGTAATTATGAAATAATAACTACTAATAAAATTCAAAAGATATCAAAAGATAATTTAAGAGTAAACATATATGAAGTTAAAATTAATGAAGAAATATTAGAAGAAATTAATAATATAACTTCTTATATTAATAAAACTCTTCAACTACAATTAAACTATTCTTTAGATTCTTTAGAAAAATTGGCTTTTTTATTAAAAGATGATATTACAATAATTGATAAAATTTATATAAAAACTATGGAAGCAAAGGTTATTGATGTTTCCACAAAACCAATAGATTCATACGGAATAGCAATAGACATAGGAACCACTACTCTTGCAATTTCTTTAATTGATATGAAAACAGGAAATATTATAAATAATTACTCATCAATTAATCCACAACAAAAATATGGATATGATGTTATAACTAGAATACAATATGCTTCTGAAGACGAGAAAAACTTAAAAGAAATGAGCAAGTTAATAAGTAGTGCTTTAGAGGAATCAATAAATAAATTGTTAAGTATGTCAAATATAGACAAATTATTATTGGATTGTATAACCATTGCAGGAAATACCACAATGATTCAATTACTTTTGGGTTTAGATTCATTCTCTATAAGTTTGGCTCCATTTACCATGATTACTAACCAAATTATAGATTTAAGTTACGCAGAAGTTTTTAAAACACATAATTTAAAAGCAAAGATTTTCCTACTTCCTTCAGTATCGGCTTATGTAGGTGGAGATATAACATCAGGTATATATACAACTGATATGGGGCACAAAGATTTTATATCAATTCTTTTAGATATAGGAACTAATGGAGAAATGGTTATAGGTAACAAAGATAAACTTATGTCGGCTTCCACTGCAGCAGGACCAGCTTTTGAAGGAGCAAAAATAAAATATGGTGTTGGAGGAGTAAAAGGAGCTATTGAAGCTATAAAAATAGAAGGAAACAAAGTTTTAGTAAAAACAATAGCTAATGAACCACCACTGGGAATCTGTGGTACAGGGGTAGTGGATATTGTAAGTGAGCTATTAGATAACAAAATAATAGATGAAACAGGATATTTAAATGAAGAATATTTGAATGAAGATAAAGAGTATTTTATAACAAATAAAGAAGATAAAACTAATATTGGATTTACTCAAAAGGATATCCGGGAAGTGCAATTAGCTAAAGCTGCTATACTTGCTGGAATCGAAGTTTTAATACAATCTTATCAATGTAGCTATGAAGATATTGATAAAATATATTTATCTGGAGGATTTGGAACTAAACTTCATTTTGAGCAAGCAATAAATATTGGTTTATTGCCAAAAGAATTAAAAGAAAAGATAGTGCCTATTGGGAATTCTTCTTTAGACGGAGCAATAAAATTTTTGTTAAATAAAGACGCATCAAATGAGTTAGAAAATATTATAAGAAAAACAGATTATATTGAACTATCCTTAAATCAAGATTTTAACAATAAATTTATAGATAATATGTATTTTTAATATTGGAGGTTTTTGCGTGGAAGGTTTATTTGATACTAATGGTGATTTAAACATAAACATAATAAAAGAAACTTTAGATACTTTTTACTACTCAACTAATATACCCGTTTTTGCCATTAATGACAAAGGAATTAAAATTGCTACTTCAAAGGAAAATTGTAAATTTTGTGGAGTTTTTAACAACTTAGTAGACAATAAATATTTGTGCAATAAAATCCATTTAGATAATAGTATTAATTCAATTAATTGGGGAGAAAGTTATATTTTTAATTGTCCAGCATTACTTACTCATTTTTCAGCACCAATTGTTTATGAAGGTGAATTTAAAGGAGCTTTGATAGCTGGACCCATACTCTTAAGTGAATATGATGATTTAATTGTAGATGATATTATTTATAAATATGATATTCCTATAAGCGAAAAAAGTAATCTACAGGAACTTATCAAGAAAACTACAATAGTTTCCCCAGAAAGAACCACATATCTTAGTAAATTGTTGTTTATTCTTTGTGCTAACTTACTAGATGAGGAAAAATTTAAGTTAAGAGAAAAGAATATTTTACTACATCAGCAAGCCAAAATTGGTGAAACTATTCATTCAATAAAAACTGAAAATACTACTGAAGTATATCCTTATCAAAAAGAAAAGGATTTAGTTACAAAAGTAAAATTAGGGGATGAAGTTGGAGCAAAAAAAATCCTAAACGAGTTATTAGGCCATGTATTTTTTTCTTCCGGAGGAAATAAAGAAATAATAAAAACAAGAATTCTTGAGTTATTCTCAGTTTTATCAAGAGCAGCAGTACAAGGGGGAGCATCCCTTGATACTATTTTTGGTATAAATTATAAGTTTATAAGCAAATTAAGTAAACTTGATAGTATAGAGGAGCTTTCTTATTGGACATTAAATATTTTAGATAGATTTACTGAAAATGTATTTAATCTTTCCAATGCAAATAATTCGGAGATAATGAAAACTTCATTAAATTATATAAATAATCATTACATGGAAAACCTATCGCTAGATGATATGGCTAACTATGTTCACTTAAATTCTTCATATTTTTCAACATTGTTTAAATCACATATAGGAGAAGGCTTTTCAGATTATTTAAATAAAGTGAGAATAAGTGAAGCTAAAAAGTTTTTAAAAGAAACAGAGTATTCCCTTTTAGAAATATCTAATTTAGTGGGATATGAAAGTCAAAGTTATTTCACTAAAGTATTTAAGAAAATAACAGGAAGAACACCAAAACAGTATAGGAGTAACTAATAAAATGGAACCATATTTAGAAAAGCCATTAAAAAAAGGCAATTTTCAAGTAAGAGTAAGTAACTCTAATTTTAAAGGCAATTTTCCAAAACACTGGCATAGTGAAATGGAAATTGTTCATGTAAATGAGGGCAGCATTATAATAACTTTAAACCAAGAAGAATATCTACTAAAAAAAGGAGATATTTTGATTATTGGCTCAAATAAAATTCATAGTTATCAAGAACTTTATTGTGAAAACAGAATAGATATGATTCTTTTTAATTATTCTATTTTAGAAGAACTAAATAAAGATTACGATAGTTTTAAGAATTTGTTACCTATATTACAGAATAACCATTTGATTAAATCGGAAGAGAATCCTCATATACACAAAAGACTTGAATCCCAAATTAGAACCTTAGTTGAAGAATTTAATAATAAGGAAATTGGGTATAAATATATAATTATGGCTAGGTTATATGAGTTTGTTACTATATTATTAAGAACCTTGCCAAAAGAAAATTACACTGTAGAAGAAATTAAAAAGATTCAAAAGAAGACAGAGCTTCTTACAAAGGTCAATGATTATATCCACAGAAATTTTATGAATGAAATTACTTTAAATCAAATAGCGAATGAAGTTAATTATAGTACTTTTTATTTCACAAGAGTATTTAAAGAATATACTGGAGTTGGTTTTAAAAAGTATTTGATTTATTATAGATTAAATAAAGCAAGGGAGTTTCTTTTAGAAGAAGACAAAACAATTGTAAACGTTGCTTATGAAAGTGGATTTAATAGTATAAAAACCTTCAATAGAGTTTTCAAAGATTATATAGGATGTAATCCTACAGAATACAAAAGAACAATTTTTGAGAAGTAGTTAGCAAGAGTTGGCGAGAAAATAAGTCTTTAATCCTTTATTATTTAATATATAAGAAAAATTAAATTAATGGAGGCTTGATTATGAAAAAAGCATTAGTTACTTATGGTGGATGGGACGGTCATCAACCAGATTTAGTTGCAAAACACTTTGAAAAGGTTTTAAAAGAAGAAGGCTTTGAAGTTATTATTGAAGATAATTTAGATTTATTAAATGATTTAGCATTTCTTTATTCATTAGATTTAATTGTACCAGTTTGGACAATGTCAACTATAGAACAAGAGCAATTAAAAAACATAACAACAGCTGTGGCAAGTGGAGTAGGTTTAGCGGGGTGTCATGGGGGTATGTGTGATGCTTTTAGAAATAGTGTTGAATGGCAATTTATGACTGGGGGCAATTGGGTTGCCCATCCAGGGAATGATGGTGTTGAGTATAAAGTAGAGTTTAAAAATAGTTCAAGCCCTCTTACAGAAGGTATGAATGATTTTATGGTTAAAAGTGAGCAATACTATTTACATGTGGACCCAGCTGTAGAAGTACTAGCTACCACAAGATTTCCAGTAGCAAATGGATTCCACGTTTTTAATAAAGCAGTGGATATGCCTGTAGTTTGGACAAAAAGATGGGGATTTGGTAGAGTCTATTATACTTCTTTAGGACATAGTGAAGCTATAGTAAAAATGCCTGAAGTAACTGATTTAATAAGAAAAGGTTTTGTATGGGCAGCAGAAGGTAAAGAAAAATATAAAGATAAAGAGATTAATCTTGAAGTATTTAGTAAAGATGCACCCAGCATTTATAAAGAAGAATTTTAAGGAGGGAATAATATGGAAAAATTAGGTTTAGGAATTATCGGATGTGGAAATATCAGTGATATATATTTAAAAAATTGTAAAAGCAAGTTTCCATCAATAAAATTAATTGCTTGTTCAGATTTAGATATGGAAAAAGCAGAGGCAAAAGCCAAAGAGTACGATATAAAAGCATGTACAGTAGAAGAATTATTAGCTAATGATGATATAAACATAGTTCTAAATATTACAACTCCTCAATCACATAGAATTGTTTGCGAACAAATTCTTAAAGCAGGAAAACATGTTTATGTGGAAAAACCTTTATCTTTAACAAAAGAAGATGGTAAGTTTTTAGTGGATTTAGCCAATGAAAAAGGATTGAAAATAGGATGTGCACCTGATACTTTTCTAGGGGGTGGCATACAAACTTGTGCTAAATTAATAGAAGATGGATGGATTGGAGAGCCTATAGCAGCTACAGCTTTTTTAACTTGTCATGGTCATGAAAGCTGGCATCCAGACCCAGAATTTTATTATAAAGTTGGCGGAGGCCCTATGTTCGATATGGGACCATATTATTTAACAGCCTTAATTTCTTTACTTGGTCCAGTGGACACAGTCGCAGGATATACAAAGAAAAGTTTTGAAACAAGAACAATTACAAGTGAAAAGAAATGTGGACAAATTATAGATGTGGAAGTTCCAACTCATATTAATGGATTACTTAGATTTAAAAATGGAGCTATAGGAACATTAATAACAAGTTTTGATGTATGGGGAGCAGAATTACCTAGAATCGAAATATATGGTACAAAAGGAAGTTTATCCGTTCCAGATCCAAACACTTTTGGTGGTCCTGTAAAAATTAGAACAAATAATAATAATGAATTTGTAGAAATGCCATTATCCCATGGATATGCAGAAAATAGTAGAGGCCTTGGAATAGCAGATATGGCAGAAGCTATTATCAATAACACAAATCATAAAGCAAATGGTGATTTAGCATACCATGTTTTAGATATAATGCATGCATTTCATGAAGCATCGGATAAAGAAGAATATATCAAAATTGAAAGCACTTGCTTAAAACCTGAAATGATGAAAAGATAATTAAATAAGTGGACAGCTATGTGAAGGTTATATATACTGTCAACTAAGAGTACCTTGTCCACTTCACTTTAGTGTTGTGGACTGATTTATTTTTTGATATATTAAATAGTTAAATTTATTAAATGAAATATGCAAAAGATACATATTTTTTGAGTACAAATTTTTGTATAATATATATAATAGGCAACAATTATGCTTAAACTTGTGGAGGTAGAAAAATGTTAGAAAATCCTATTATTTCTGGGTTCAATCCAGATCCATCTATAATTAGAGTGGGGGAAGATTATTATATTGCAACTTCAACTTTTGAGTGGTTTCCAGGTATTCCAATTTATAAATCTAAGGATTTAAAGAATTGGGAATTATTCACTCATGTTGTTACTAAAAAGGAACAAATTGACTTGAGAGGAATTGATTCTGCATTAGGAATTTGGGCACCGGCTTTATCTTATGATAAAGTGAAGGAAAGATTTTATATGTGCTTTTCGGTTATTAATGGAGCTACAAATAATAATTTTGATGTGAATAATTATCTTATGTATACAAATGATATTACAGCAGAATGGTCTATGCCAATATATTTAAATAGTAGTGGTTTTGACCCAGCTTTGTTTCATGACGATGATGGGAAGAAGTGGATTGTAAATTTGGAGTGGGATTTTAGAAAAGGGTATGAGCATCCAGGAGCCATAGTTATTGAAGAATATGATCCTATTAATGAAATATTAATGGGTGGAGCCACTAGGATTTTTAAAGGAGGAACAGATAGAGGCTGCCAGGAGGGACCACAAATATATAAAAGGAATAATTACTATTATCTTGTTACGGCTGAAGGGGGGACAGGATATGGCCATGGAGTGGTTGTTTCAAGAGCGGAAAACATCAAAGGACCTTATAAAACTTTTGACAGAAAACCTATCATTACTTCACAGCCAGAGGATTTCAATGAGCGTGGAGTAGAAGAATCTATGAAGATACATAGATTTAATCCAGAAAGTTATCTTCAACGAGCAGGCCACGGAAATATTGTGGAAACTCAAAATGGAGAAGTATATGTTACTCACTTATGCTCTAGACCTATATTGCCAGAAATTAGATCCATTTTAGGGCGTGAAACAGCTATACAAAAATGCCGTTGGACCAAGGATAATTGGTTAGAGCTAGACAGTGATGACAATTTAGCCAAAAGATTTGTTCAACAACCTAATCTTGAAGAAGTAGAAGTTAATAAAATTCCGGATTTTGATGATTTTGATAAACCAAATTTAACAATTGACTATTATACTCTTAGAGAACCACAAAATTCTTCTTGGTTGTCCTTAGAAAAAGAAAGTATGTTAAGAATCAAAGGAAGAGATACTTTATTTTCAAGGTATGATCAAAGTTTTATTGCTAAAAAATTAAAATATTTCAATAATGAAATTGAAACTTTAGTATTTTTCAACCCTGAAAATTTTCTTGAAATGGCTGGACTCACATGTTTCTATAATAACAGCGCTTTTTACTATTTAAGATTGTATTATAGTGAATCATTAAAATCACAATGCTTAGGGATAATGATTAATGACAATGGTTATAAAGATGAACTTTTAGAACATAGGGTTCCTATTATGGATGGGGGTAAAGGTGTTTATATGAAAGCTATTATAAAGAATGGTGATTTACAATTTTATTATGCTCTTAAAAAAGATCAGTGGCAAAAAATTGGACCAATTCTAGATGCTAGCATTCTATCAGATGAATATGCTCATGGATTTACTGGGGCTTTTGCAGGTATAACTGTGCAAGATTTATATAAGAAATCAAAATGGGCAGAGTTTGAATATTTTAGTTTAAAAAAACAGGAGTAGAATATAATTTGCAATTGGAAGTGATGAAAACCTTTCGCTTTGGAGAAAGGTTTTCAAAGGAGGGGTCTTAAAGTAGAATGTTTAAAAATTTTAAGATAAGAGAAAAATTACTTTTGATTTTTGGTATGGTAATTATATTTACAGCAACAGTAATAAGTGTTGTGAATTATAAAATTACATCCAATGGACTTAGGGCAGATCTACTTGCTTATTCAGATAAATATTTAGTAGAACTGAGTTATAATCTGGATGGGAGAATTGAAAAATTAAACAATGATATATTTTATCGAATGATGGGAAAAGGATTACAAAACGAGAAAAGTTTTAATAAATTAATGGAGAGTATTAGTGATAGCAATAGTGATAAAATAGAAATTATAGAAGGTAAAAAGATAATTTCAGATATTATAGTTTCAAACATGCACATTGAATCATTAGCTATTACAGATTTGGTGGGAAATGTGTATTATCAAAATAGAAAAGATAGAGGTAGCGGGGAACAAGTATTAACCTCTATTTTAATGAATGAAAAAGAAAAAAACACGGTGCTTAGAAGAATAAATGAAGATTCCTTCTCTATAATAAAACCAATTTTAGATATTAATACGACGAAAACTATAGGGTACATAGCTTTTGAAGTTTCTCATAAATTTTTTACAGATGAATTTAGAAAAAATGATAGCAGTAGTGATTGGGACATTATTATTTTAGATGAAAATAATGAATTGTTAACTAGTGAAAATGATAATGTAAAAGAAATATTTGATAAGATTACAATGAATTATAACTTGAAGGGAACTATGCAAAGAAGCATTATAGTTGATAATAAAGAGTTTATATTTAATACCAATGCTATGCCTAGTGGACAACTTAGAATAATGAATATAATCCCTACCAAAGTAATAAGAGAGAGTTCCTATGAACTTATGAAAGTTATTATTATAGCATGTATAGTAGTTTCTATTTTTGCTTTATTTACGGTAATTATAATAAGTTCTTCAGTTTCAAATAATATTAACCTGTTAATTAACAAGATGAATGAAATTTCTAAAGGGAATTTTAATACTAAAATTCATATTAATTCAAAAGATGAAATAGGAATAATTGCTGACGAATTTAATAAAATGTCAGCTGAAATTAATACTTTAATAGAAGAAGTTTATGTGGAACAATTATCGAAAGAAAAAATACAAAGGAAAGCTATTGAATTCGAATATGGCGCTTTGCAAGCTAAAATGAATCCACACTTTATTTACAATGTATTAGAAGGAATTAATAGTATGGCAAAAATTGATGGTAATGAGGATATAAGCAAGGTATCAATTTTACTGGGGGAATTAATAGGAAGTTCAATAAGTGATGATAGAGCAACTATATATTTAGAAGATGAAATTGAGTATGTTAAAAATTATTGTGAGCTGAAAAAAATCATGAGAAATGATGAGTTTGAAGTTAACTATGATATAGATGAAATGCTATTAGGAGCCCTAATTCCCAAGTTTATACTTCAGCCCATTGTTGAAAATGCAGTAACCCATGGAATTGATAAAAGAAGTGGTAAAGGAATTATTAATATTAAATGTTATGAAAAAGAAAAGGATTTATATTTAGTTGTTATAGATAACGGAGTTGGATTTGATTACAATAAAGAAAGTGAAATTTCTCCTGGTAGTATAACTTTGAACAAATGGAGAAGGACTCATGTGGGTTTAAAAAGTATAGATAAACGATTGAAAATACTTTATGGAGATAAATATGGTTTATATGTGGATAAAGAAACTTTAATGGGAGCCCATGTGGAAATAACTTTACCTTATATAACTAATAGTAATTTAGAAGGGAATGATATAGATGTACCAAGTAGCTATAGTTGACGATGAACCCTTAATACGCAAATCACTAAGTGAAAGCATTGATTGGGATACTTTTGAGTGTGAGGTATGTCTACAAGCACCAGAAGTTAAAGCTATAACAGAATATTTAAAGGATAATGAAGTAGATATATTATTACTTGATATAAATTTACCAGGAGTTGACGGGTTAACTTTTGCTAAGGAAATAAAGAAAAAAAATAATAATATCAAGGTAATTATGGTATCTGCTTATAAAGATTTTCAATATGTTAAACAAGCTTTACAAATTGGAGTTTTTGATTACATTGCAAAACCTATAAGTAATCAAGAAGTAGTAAGCATTGTGAAAAAAGCAATTTTAGCAATAAAAGAAGAGAAGGATTTAAATTTATTAGAGAAGTTAAAACAAGATGAAACAAAGATGTTGAATAACTATTTTGCAAAGTCAAGACAATTAGTTCAAAGTCAAATCTTAAAAAATATTTTAACTAACAATGAAATATCAGATTTATCAGAAGATTTAAAAGTTATTCCTCAAAATTCAAGTAAACATGCAGCCATAGTAATAAAATCTCTTAGTAAAATAGAAGATAGTGCAATTAATAAAAAATATATATTGAAATATATAGAAGAGAATCAAGGATATTATGATTTTGAAATTAAACAAACAATAATTAATAATAATATAGTTTTTGTAGTTCTATTTACAAATAAAATTAGTCAAAAGGATGCAAAGAAAACTATTAATAAGTTCTGTAAATCCATATTAAATTATATTTCTGACTGGGTTGAAGTAAATTTTTATATTGGAGTAAGTTCAATTTATAGTGATACAAAAGAAATGTGGAAAGCTTATCAAGAGGCTTTTAATGTAGCAGAAAATCAATTTTTTATTAGAAATAAAAGTATATCATTTAGGGAAGATTTAGAAAAAAATGATCGAAATATTAAATTTTCTATTATCCATGATTTGGATTATTTTTATAACTTTCTTCAGCGTCAGAATATTTATAATGAAGAAATTGAAACAGAAATTAATAAACTAATAGATGAAATATCAGTTTATTCTAAAGGCAACATTTCATTAGCAAAATCAATACTTTCAGAAGTCTGTATTACAATAGGTAGATTATATTTAAAACAAAACACACATAATGACTTTTCTGTGGAACAAATACAAAATGATATAAATAAATTATACAACATACAAGATAGTAAAAAGTATATTATTAATTTTATTAAAATAATTTCTCAGCAAGAGAAACATGAAGAATACTCACCTATCATAACTAGCGCAATGGCTTTTATTAAAAAGCATTATTGTGAAAATATTTCTTTAGAAACTGTTAGTGATTCTATTTCTATCAACCCATCATATTTAAGTAGGTTAATTAAAAAAGAAACGGGTAAGAATTTTATAGATATAATTTTAGAAGAAAGAATCAATACAGCAAAGCAACTACTACAAGACCCAAAATTAAGATTAAATGAGATAGCCTCTTTAGTAGGATATAAAGATTACGCATATTTTTATCAAGTATTTAAAAAGAACATGGGGATAACACCCATGGATTTTCGTAAAAATAATAGAAAATTATGATTTATTTAGAAAAGGTAAATATATATAATGTTTTGTAAATTTTATAGTATATTAAATGATCCTTAAATATTTTATACTAAAAGCATGGAAGGTAAACGCTTTCAAAAGTAGTTAAATCTTAAATATTGGGGGAGTAATTATGAAAAAAGTAATGACGCTTGTACTAAGTGCAATGTTATCAGTAGGATTGATGACAGGTTGTGGTGGAGGAAATAATGTAAATTCTACAGCAAATAAAAATAATGCTAGTACTGATAGTACTGATAGTACTGATAGTAGTGATAAGGTTGTTTTAACTATATTTCATCATATGGGAGAAGAACCAAAAAGAAATGGATTAGATGCATTAGCAACAGCTTTTACAAAAGAGCATCCAGAAGTAACCTTTGATATACAATCAATAGATTATGGACAATACACTTCAATTTTGAAAACTAAAATATCTGCAGGGGATTCACCTGATATTATATTCAGACGCCCTAAGAGTCTTCCAGAACTAGTTGAAGCAGGACAAATTATGGATTTATCAAATGAAGATTATGTGAATAACATGGAACCAGCTGCATTACCATCATTGACTATAGACGGTAAAGTTTATGGGGTAGCACTTGATGTTACAGCTATTGGCGTTTTGTACAACAAAGATGTATTTGATAAGTTAGATTTAGAAGTTCCTAAAACAGAGGATGAGTATTTTAATTGTATCAAAGTAATGGAAGATAACAACATTATTCCAATTGCTCGTGGATATAAGGATGCTTGGACCGCTCAACTTGAATATCAAGCAGATCAATTCCAAATTCTTAATGATAACCCAGATTTCTTTGGTTCAATAGCTAGAGGAGATAAAAAATTCAGCGATTACCCAATTGCAGATACACTTAAAAGATGGTCAAAACGTTTAGAACATGGTAACGATGATATATTTGGTACACCAGACTCTAGAGCAGTTGAAATGGTCGCAACTGGAGAAGCAGGAATGATTACACAAGGTTTTTGGTCATTAGGTTCTCTTCAATCAATAAGTCCTGATACTGAATTTGGATTCTTTGCACTCCCAGTTTCAAATGATGCAGATTATACTCCACTTCTTCATGCTTTTGCAGATGATGGATTTATGATTAGCGAAACTTCTAAACATAAAGAAGAAGCAAATGAATTCTTTGCCTTCATGATGTCACCAGAAGGGGCTAAAATTTGGACAGAAACTTCAGGTCAAATATCTTATGTTAAAGATGTTGGAGTAGATTATCCTTCTTTAGCAGCAAAAGATTTCTTAAGCTACATTCAATCAGGAAATACAGTTGGACAAGAGGATACAGAAACTTTTGCAGGGCAAATGGATGCTACTTTTAAAGAAAACCAAGAATTATTCCCAGCTGTAAAAGACACGGATCCAGTAAAATTTATACAAGATTTAGATGCAGAATTTGATGCTATAAGATAATTACTATAAAAGAATAAAAGAAAGACAAGGAAAATAGAAGAAAGGGTTAGGACATTCTCCTAATCCTTTATTTTATCAAAAATCAATATTCTTGTAAGGAGGATAATATTTTGAAGAAATATTTAAATAAAATGTGGAAGAAATATAAAGATAGTTTATGGAAAATAGGATTCTTGGCACCAGCATTTATTTTATTTTTTTATATAGTAGGGGAACCTTTTATTAGAGGATTTTTATATTCGTTTACTGATTGGAACGGGGCATCCAAAGAAATGAATATGGTGGGTTTTGACAATTACATGAAATTTTTTAAGGACCCCACTGTTTTATTACCAATTAAAAATTCACTTTACTATACAGCAATAACTGTAGTAGTAAATAACTTGATAGGGCTTGGGCTAGCTTTATTATTGAATAATAGTTTTAAAGGAACAAAAGTTTATAGAACAATATTTTTTATACCTTTTGTAATTAGTTTCGTTTTGGTTGGATTCTTATGGTCTTACATGTATTCAGATGTAATAGGTGCAATATTCAATATTCCAAGTTTTTTAGGTAATCCTAAAACTGTTATTCCAGCCATTGCTGGAATGTCCCTTTGGAGAGATGCTGGATATGTAATGGTGATTTATCTTGCAGCATTACAATCTATACCAGAAGAGTTTTATGAGGCCGCAAAAGTGGATGGAGCAACAGCTTTAAGTAAATTCAAATTTATTACACTACCAATGCTTACACCTGCTTTTACCATTAATATTGCATTATTTCTTGGATGGGGAGTTAAAGTATTTGACTATGTAATGGCAGCTACCGGTGGGGGACCAGGTAAATCTTCGGAAACTTTAGCTTTGTACGTTTACAAATATACATTTAATTACAATAAAGTAGGATACGGTCAAACGGTAGCAATATACATGATGATTTTAGTATTTGTTTTAGCAGGATCAGCAGCTGCTTTCTTTAGAAAAAGAGAGGTGGAAGTATAATGAAAATCAAAACTCAGAAAAAAATCCTTAAAATAGTGTATCATATAGTAGCAATAATTTTAGCAATGATTTTTTTATCACCTTTTTACATTTCAATAGTGTATTCCCTTAAAACTAAAAGTGAAATTGCATTTACGGGACTTGCATGGCCAAAAGTACTACATTTTGAGAACTTTACAAAAGCCATTGAAATGTCTAATTTCTTTAATGCAGCAAAAAATAGCTTGATTGTTACTATTGGAGTTGTGTTATTAGTTACATTTACATGTTCTATGGCTGCATATGTTATTGCAAGGGGAAAAGGTAAGATATATTCAGTTATGTATTATATTTCTCTAGCAGCCATATTAATACCCTTTCAAGTAGTAATGCTACCTTTATATAAAACTATAGATAAAGCTAGATTAATGAATACAAACTTAGGTCTTATTCTTGCCATAGCTGGTTTTCAAGTAGGGTATAATATTTTTATTTATACTGGGTTTATAAAAACAGTTCCTATAGAAATTGAAGAAGCTGCAACAATTGATGGATGTAATAAATTTCAAACCTTTTGGATTATTGTGTTCCCTTTATTGAAACCAATTGTAGCCACTTCTATAATATTAAATGCTTTAACGGCATGGAATGAATTCCCTATAACTTTAATAATTGCTCAAACAGATTCTGCTAAAACAATTCCTTTGTCACAATATTTCTTTTTTGGACAATATAGTTCTGAATTAAATTTAGCCTTTGCTTCATTCACTCTAGCAATGATTCCAATTATTATTTTATATTTGATATTGCAAAAATATATTATTGGTGGTTTAATGGCTGGAGGGGTAAAAGGATAAAAAAGAAGTATTTCATTGTCCTTTTAAAGGAAATGGTCATCAATATATAATTGAAGTCTTTAATGAAAGTGTAAATCTGGTATAATTGAAACAAAATACAACAAATTGGCGAGTCTTTAAAAGTAATAAAAGTGTATATGTAAGAGCTTAGGAGGAAAGACAATGGTTAAAATTGGAATATGTGCATGGGTACTACCTATAAAAGAAGAGGATGTATTTGAATTTGCATCATCCATAGGGTTTCAAGGGGTGGATATCGACTTAGGGAAAAACAATAATGGATTTAAATTAGAAGATAAAGATTTGCAAGCAAAGTATCTTCAACTAGCAGAAAAATATGATGTTGAAATTTGTACCCTTGCTTTAAATACAATGTGTGATAAAAACTACGGCATGAGCCATAAAGAAAATTTTGAAAATGTAAAAGCAGTATTTGATATAGGTTTTAAAGTTGCAAAAGAAATGGGAGTAAAAACTATCCAAATACCAAGTTTTTTTGATGGTAAAATAGAAGATACACAACAACTTGAACAAACTATTGAATGTTTAAAATATGCGTCATACCTTGGTGAAAAATATGATATTTTTGTAGGAACAGAAAATGGAGTTTCTACAGAGGATAATTTGATTATCTTAGAGAAAGTTAATTCAAATAAGTTATTTATTTACTATGATACTCAAAATCCATACAGATTTTCAGCTCTTGATAATGTAAAAATTGCAGAAGATTTACACAAATATGTAAGAGAAATTCATGCTAAGGATAGTTTTCCAGATGGTTCTATAGAATTATATCTTGGACAGGGAGATACCAGATTCAAAGAAGCTATTAAAGTATTTGCGGAAAATGATTTTAATGGATGGATTCAACTGGAAAGTGAATACAAAAAATATCCTAATTATTTAGAAATAATAAAAGCAGATTATGCTATGTTAAAAAAAACTTTTGAGAAAAGCTAAAATGGGAGTAAATAATGAGAACTATAATTTAAAAACAATCACATGGCCTATATTTTTACAAACATTTCTGACTTTACTTATGGGTAATGTGAATGTTTTTATGCTAAGTCATTTTTCAGACAAAGCAGTGGGTGCAGTGGGAGTTTCAAATCAAATTATAGCAATGCTAGCAGTGTTATACAATGTGGTGGCCATGGGAACGGCCATACTTATAACTCAATACTTAGGTGCAGAAAACAGAAGTATGGCTAAAAAAGTATCCCAAGTTTCTTTATTAATGAACTTGTTATTTGGATTAATTTGCAGCCTGATATTTATAGTTTTTGGACAACAATTATTAAATTTAATTAAACTGCCTCCAGATATGATGGAGTATGGTTTAATTTATGTAAGGATTGTAGGAGGTACATCTTTTGTACAAGCAACTATAGTAACGGCATCTGCAATTTTAAGAAGTTATGGTTTTACAAAATTACCTATGAAAGTTGCAATATTAATGAATATTATTAATATAACAGGAAATTATATTGCGTTGTATAAACCTTTTGGAATACCTGTGTATGGTGTCACAGGTGTGGCTATATCAGTTGTAGTAAGTAATATTGTGGGATTTATAGTCATTGCTTATGTAATGAACAATGCAATTAATTTTAAATTTAATTTGAAAATTATATCCGAATTTTCTACTAAAATTGTTATGATGGTAATTAAAGTAGGAGCTCCCTCAGCTGGAGAATATATCTCTTATAGTTTTTCGCAAATTGCCATAACCGCAGTAATAACTACCTTTGGTGCAGATGTTATTAATACTGGAATATTTGTTAAAAACATTGTATCTTTTGTGTATATATTAAGTTTATCAGTGGGCCAAGGAACTCAAATTATCATTGGATATATGAAAGGTGCAGGGAAAAATGATCTTATTTATCAAAGAGGACTAGAAAGTTTGAAGATAGCGATGATTTCAAATTTAATCATGTCCATAATAATATATTTATTTTCTAGAAATATACTGAGCATATTTACAGAAAATTCTTCTATTATAGAAATGGGAAGAATGATTTTATTAATTGATATTATATTAGAATTTGGAAGGGCTATAAACCATGTAGTAATGAGCTGTTTAAGAGGTACAGGGGATGTAGGCTACCCAGTTATAATTAGCATAATTTCCATGTGGATAGTAGGAGTTTTATTAAGTCATGTTCTAGGCATAAATTTTTGTTTAGGTTTAGTTGGAGTATGGATTGCATCAGGATTAGATGAATGGGTAAGAGGAGTTACCTTATTCTTCAGGTGGAAATCTAAAAAATGGAAGAAAATAAGCGTTATGGAATAGTAAAAAATAAGAAAGAGTAGGCTAACACAACCTACTCTTTCTTATTTTTTTGCCAATACTACTATTGATAAATTTTACCTAATATTATATAATTAAAAAGAAGTTTCATATAAGTTAATATACTTTCATATATGAAAGTATATTAAGGGAAACATATTGGAGGATATAAAAATGGATAAAAGCCCAGCACCAGCACTAAGTATAGGACTTAATGTATTAGAATTAATAGCTCAAAATGGGGCACTAGGTTTTAATGAACTTTGTGAACTAACAGGTAAAAACTCTACTACTATGAGTAGAATTACTAAAGTTTTAGTAGACACTTTTTATATAAAAAAAAATAACAATGGAAAATATGTATTAGGCTATAAACTATTAACTTTAAAAGATGGCAATTCAAAGTGGGATAATATGCTTTCAAAGTCCAATGAAGCTCTTTCTGATATTACTAACAAATTTCAAGTTACTTCTCTTTTAATTGGATTTGAAAATAATGTGGTGATAGCATTAGATAAAAAGTCCCATAATAATAGTCCTTCACTTCAAAGGAAGGGAACTATAAGTAAACAATATATTAATCGGCCTTGGGGATTTGTATATACAGCTAGCTTGCCTTTAGAGCAGATGATGATTTTTATCCATAAAATTAAAAGTGAATTAATTGATGATGACCTTATAAGTGATGAACTTATGTGGGAATATTTAAATTTTACAAGAGAAAATAATTATTCAGATGATTTAGGTAAATTATGTAAAGGCATAAGAAGAATTGCAGTTCCAGTATATGATTATAATCAAAAAGTAATTGCTTCGCTAGTAGCGGCTTTTATAAGTGAAGCGTTAGATGATAACAAAGTTAATTTATTAATAGATTACTTAAATCTAAAAGCAAGTGAAATTACAAAATAGAATTTTTTCAAGGGTGTGATAAAATGTATTCAATTGCTTATAAGCAAAGATCTAAAAAATTAAGTAGATTTTTTATGCAAAGTTATGCTAGTTCTTATTTTACTCTTCAAGTGTTCAATGTAGGATCATTATTTATTACAAGTTTTGTGATTTTTTTAGGATTTTCAGATTCTCAGATAGGCTTTTTAGCTTCAATTCCTGCCATTGTAAATTCAACACAGGTATTTGCTCCTATGTTATATAATAAATTAAAAAAAAGAAAGCAAATAATTTGTGTTTTAATTTCTTTAAAGTATGTAATGCTTTATTCCATAATACTTATACCAATAATTATACCAAAGCAATATCAAATATTAGCTTTCTTTATGACAATGTTTTTAGTTTATACTAATACAATGTTAGTTACAAATGCTTTAACTGAATGGAATTCTTTTTTTGTTCCAACGGAAATTCAGGGTAGTTATTTTTCAAATAGAAACCTATTAACAAATTTAATAAGTATGATTTCTTCCGTTATAATAGGAAAATTACTAGATCATTACGATTCTCAACTTTATGGATATTTTATTATAATGATGGGAGTGCTAATTTTTGCAGTATTTGAAATCACTAGCTTACTGAGAATTGATGAATATAATGAAGATTTACTTGAAAAAGAAAATTTAAGTTTGAAAAAGATGGTATTGATACCCTTAAAAGACAAAAGATATCTTAGTTATATTCTATTTTGCTTGATTTTTAGATTTGCTTGTTCTTTAACAGACCCATATATAAATATT
This sequence comes from Clostridium grantii DSM 8605, assembly GCF_900129965.1. GTDB lineage: Bacteria > Bacillota > Clostridia > Clostridiales > Clostridiaceae > Clostridium_AF > Clostridium_AF grantii. Next base: position 194,560 of record NZ_FQXM01000005.1, read on the forward strand.
TATTCTTTAAAATATATAAAATTAGAATATTATTATCTCTCAATTATAGGAAGTATAACAGCATTATTTAAAGTTTTATTGGCCAAAAGATGGGGAAAGTATTTTGACAAAACTGGATGGACAAAGGCATTAAAATTTTCCGGTATAGGATATGCAATTACCTATATAATATTGATTTTTATTGGTAGCAACAACACTTTTTATTTATATCCAATATTCTCAATTTTAAGAGGAGTATTCATGATTGGAAGCAATATAATTCTTTTTAACATTACATTATTGTTTAGTGATAAAGATAATAAAATGATTTATTGGAGCATACAAGGTATGATAATCAGTATTTTTTCTTTTGTAGGACCCAATCTTAGCGGAATTATTGTAAAATCAATTAGTTCAAATAAAATAAATATTTTTTCAATGCAGTTAAATGGATATCAATTAATGTTTTTTATAACTAGTGTATTAATTTTAGGGAGCACATTGATTTTTACTAGAAAAAAACAAGAAACAAGCCAGATATAATATGGAAATAATGAATTCCATGTACACTTTTTTACTCATAAATGGAAGTGATAAAAAGACCATTGACAAAATAATAAATAAAGGGTAATATAAGTTTACATGGAATACTATGACAAATAGTAAAGAAAAAATTTGAATTAATAGATAATTTATTAATTCAAATATAATTATATGGTACAGTTCGTACTAAGTACGTAATTGCGAATAATTCTGCAAACATACAAGAATTAAATACGTAGTTACGAATTTTTCTGCGAGCTATTCCGTACTGAGTTCTTAAATGCGAACCAACTAAGCACAAATGAATAATTAAGCATTTTATTACTCATAAAAGAATGCAAAATTATTCTTTAGTGAATATATCAAAGTTCCACAAAAATACAGGGGGGTAAGAAAATGAAAAAAATTATCAGCGTCACCATGAGTTTTTTACTAATGTTTAATATTTTAGTAGTAAATACTCATGTTCTTGCAGAGGAATCAAGTAAACGTTTAAGTGTGGTTAATGTAATTGCAAGTGCAGATGATGGGAATTTACCTATTAATACAAATGATAACCTTAGTGATACTCGTTGGTCTGCAGCTAATGATGTAAATGGAAATGGACCATGGATTAAATATGATCTTGGTGAGTCAAAAGAAATTGGTTTTATAGGGATCGCATTTCATCAAGGAGACAAAAGATACACTATGATAGACATAGAAGTGTCTGATGATGACGTAAATTGGACAACCGTATATTCAGGACAAAGTTCAGCTCAAACATTAGATATGGAAAAATTCGATATTGAAAATACAAAAGCTAGATACGTAAAAATTACAGGGCACGGTTATACTTACTATGATGGATCAAAATCAGGAGCGTGGACTAGTATTTTAGAAACACATTTTTATTCTTCAGATAGTGATTCAATGGATGCTATGGAATTATCAGAAGTAGCTAAAGATGTGAAGTACACAAAAGTTGGTTTATATAATTCAGATAATAGTGTTCATGAAGTACATACTGCTAATTCGGTAACAAAAGATAGTATAAATATTTCTACTTTCAAGATTGATTTAGAAAATAATGATGGTGATGATGCACCTGAAATCCAAGCGGCTATTAATGCAGCTAGTAGTGGAGAAGAAATTTACTTTCCAAATGGAACATATAATTTAAAATCATCACTAATTCTAAAAACTGGAGTTAATTTAAGAGGAGAAAGTAAAGAAAAAACAATTTTTATAGCTGAAAAAAATAGTGAAGGCAATTATTCAGATAATGTGTTTGAAATGTGGGGTCAAAACAATATAGCTATTTCTGATTTGACTATTACATCAACTTTTTCTGGAAATTATTCTACAGATCACCAAACAAACAATCCAGAAGCGGATGGACCAAAGTATGTTATTCGTATAGAAGATGCAACTTCAACACATACTCCGTCTTATAATATTACAATTGACAACGTTTTAATTGAGAAATACCAAACTATGGGTGTTAGAATTTCAAAAAGTCATGATGTAGTAGTTAAGAATTCTACTTTTCAAAATGCTACAGATGTTGGTGGTGGAGGAGCTGGATATGGTGTTTCTATCCAAGGAGAAGGTAATAATGTTAATAGATTAGGATATATGAATGATACAAGATTTAATGTTGTTGAAAATTGTACATTCCAAGGACCATATCTTCGTCATGGTGCGCTTATTCAGTATTATGCCCACAATAATATGATTCGAAATAACACATTTATTCAAACAAAATTAGATGCTATCGACTTACATGGTGAAGATGAGTATCTTAATGAGATATACGGAAATACAATAACAGATATTGAAACAGGTGCAGGGGTCGGCGTTGGAAATACAGGCGCAACTCATGATAAATCAGGTCCAGGTAACTATATTCATGACAATATAATTACTAATTGTCGTGAAGGAGTTAAAGTTCATCTTGGTTCTGAGGATACAGTTATTTCAAATAATATTATAACTGGTTCTACAGTGGATAGTGCAAAAGGAATATATCTTCAAAATGCGCCAGGTACAATTATAAAAAATAATATTATAAAAGATAATACTTCTAAAGATTTTTGGGCTCTTATTATAGAAGCAGATCCGGGAACAGATAATAGAGGGTCAGGTATTGCAGAAAATGTTACTGTTGAAGATAATGCTTTTAATAACTGTACAAATGGTATCAAAATTACTGCTGGAACAAATATATCAGTAAATAATAATAGCTATGATTCAATTATTAATGAAAAAGTTCTGGATTCAAGAACTTATAGTTATGCAGAGCAACTTTTACCTTCACAAGTACTTGATTTAACTAATTGGAAAGTAACTCTTCCTATTAATAATGCTCAGGAGATAACTCAACCAGCATTAAATAGTTATGAGTCAGAGTATTTTTATGTTAATGATACAAGTGATGCTGTTATATTTAATGCTCCAGTTGCAGCAGATGGAACAGATGCAACCACTGTTAATTCTTCTTATCCTAGATCAGAACTTAGAGAAATGACAAATAATGGTGCAAGCAAAGCTAGTTGGTCAACTACTGAAGGTAAACATACCATGATAATTGATGAAAAAATCACAAATACACCTGTGGTTAAGCCACATGTAGTTGTGGGACAAATTCATGATGCTGTGGACGATGTTATCATGATTAGATTAGAAGGAACTAAATTATTTGTACAAGCTGAAAGTATAGATCTAGGAACTCTAGATAGTGAGTATCAAATAGGAACCAGATTTAAAATTAAAGTTGAAGTGGAAAATGGTTTTATAAACATATACTATAATGATGAATTAAAAGTTGAGTATGCTGCTGAAAAAGTTGGATGTTACTTTAAAGCAGGTATGTATACTCAATCAAATTTATCAAAAGGGGATGCAGCTGAAGCTTATGGAGAAGTAGAAATATATGATTTAAGTGTAACTCATTCAGGGGAAGAAGCTACTACACCTGATGATTCAACTGATAGCAGTGGGAATTCAGTGGACATACCAGACAGAGAAGCAGACAATGTTATAAATCCATCAATGGATACTTATGTAGAATTATCATCAGGGAAAGCTACAGAAGAGGTTAAGAATGAAAAAGATACTTTGTATGTTAAAATGAGTGGCGGACAAACTACGATAAGAGCAGGACTTGTGGAATTTGATGCTACAAATTTAGAATTAACATCAGCAAGTGCTTTAAGTTTAAATTTAACTGCAAAATCTGTGTCAGCAGCTACAAGCATATCAGTATATGGAACAGTAAATTCATGGAATACAGCATTGGTATGGACTGATTTAGGATTCACTGATAGTTCAAGATATGAAAAAGAAGTAGATTCAGTTATGAATACTGATATTAAAGATTGGTTAAATGGATTAACAAAAATTGGTGAAATAAGCGTAGAAGCATCTACCACAGAACAACAATATTCAATTAATGTTTCAGATTTTGTTAATGATAACTTAGATGCGGATAAATTTACTTTTGTTTTATTTGACGAAACAGCATCAAATTCAAATGTTTATTTTTATTCTAGTGAAAAAGAAGGATCAAAGCCAGAATTGAAAATATGGAATAAAGCAGTAGAGTTTATTGCTACAGGTATTATTCCAGAAACTGCTGGAGATGTTGTACTAAATCCTACTATAGATACAATTGTAGAGTTATCTTCAGGTAAAGCTACAGATGATACAACAAATTCATTATTAAACAAAGATACATTATATATTAAAACCACTTCAGGCGAAACCACTATTAGATTAGGAGTTATGAAATTTGATAAAAGTTCAGTATCAAAAGATATTGATGCAGCACAAATAAGATTATCAGCTAGTAGTGTCAGCAAAGATACAACAATATCTGTTTATGGGACAACTTATGATTGGGATACAATTAATTGGAATGATATATTTACAGAAACTTCAAGATTTAGCAAAGACAATACAGAAATTCCAGATTGGCTAGAAGCTAATGCAACAAAAATAGGTGAAATTAATATGTTTCTTGGAGTTTCTGAATACAAATTCAATTTAACAGATTTTGTTAATAATGATTTAAGTTCTGATAAATTTTCAATTATTCTAGTTAATGAAATTAAAGATAGTTCTGATGTTAAAATTTATTCAAATGATAAAACTATTGAGGAACTTAAACCAGAATTAAGCATATGGTATCCTTCAATTTCATCTAACACAAATACTACGGATACAAATACTGCTGATACAAATGAAGATGAAACAGTACCGACAAAACCAGCAGAAACAGCAGCAGAAACAGCAGTAGATGCAAATGCAGTAGATCGTGCATTATCATTAGTTTGCTATGATTCATTGAAGTTAACAAATGATGGAATCACATTACCTACTTTAGTAGGCAGTGATGTAGTAGTTTCATGGGTTAGCGGAAATGTGAATTTAATAGATAATACAGGATTAGTAAAAGCAGCATCTAAAAATTTAGATGTAACACTTACTGCTACTTTCACTAAGAATAATGAAATAACAACTAAAGAATTTATTTTCATAGTTGAAGGAAATGAAACACCGGATGCAACAACACCGGATGCAACAACACCAGATGGGACAACACCGGATGCTACAACACCGGATGCGACAACACCGGATGCGACAACACCGGATGCGACAACACCAGATACAACAACACCAGATACAACAACACCAGAAACAACAACCACAGCACCAAGTGAAGTGGTTGAAAAATTGAAGGATAAAATCAATAACTCTTCAGTTGTTGAAGCAGGCAAGAACTCAGATGAATTAATTCAAGCTATCAGTAAGATAGTAAAAGATAACCAGTTAAAAGAAGGAATATCCTTTGAAATTGATATCACTTCCAAAGCAACAGTTTCAAAAGATATTTTTGAAGCTATACAAGGAAAAAATATCAACGTAAAATTTGCAAAAAATGGCGTTCAATGGAGCATTAATGGAAAAGATATTAATGCAGAAAGCTTAGCAACTATAGGAGATATTGATTTATCACTTAAAGATGTTAGTGCAGAACTTCAAGGAAAAATAATTGATAAAGTTTATAATGTAATGGGCAAAGATGTTGAATTATTCCCATTCTCTTATAACTATGACGGAGAATTACCAGGAATGTTTTCTGTAAAAGTATTTGTAGGAAAAAATTGGGCAGGAAAAATAATTAACGTATACAGATACTACCCAGAAAAAGATATGTATAAAGAAGTGGATAGCAATATAAAGGTTGATAGTGAAGGGTATATGGAATATGATACAAATCATTGCTCTGACTATTTTATTACAGAATCAGTTGCTAAACTTCCACAAACAGGATCAAGAATAGATATTAATATCCTAATAATGCTTGGACTAACAATTATAGCAGCAGGTGTTGTTTTAATTAGAAAAAAGGATTTGAATTAAGATAAGTTTAGTGAATTATAAGATATAAAAGTATTAATAAAAAAACAAACCAGTTATATTATTAACCGGTTTGTTTTTTTTATTTAGAGCAATTATTAATGAGTTGAATAAAAAATTCAATGGATTTTTTCACATTATTATGAGAAATTCTTTCATTTGTTCTATTTTTTAAGCGAAATTTAAGTTGATTTATTTAATATAGAATAATTTGTTTATGGCGTTATCAAGAAGTATACCATTTTCACAGTGTAGCCATTTTTCTGCAATGATTACATGAATACAGTTATTAGCCTTGCTTTTAATATAATGGTAAATTATTTCAGATTCATCAAGTTCTTCTTTTGCAAGAAAGGAAGAATTCTTAAGTTCTTTGGTATTAAAATAAAATAAAATTCTACTTTTAAGCAAAACCTTAATTTCTTTTGTACTTATATCTTTTAACAAATAGGTTTCACTAAAAAGCACTTTATTTCTTTTAATAAGAAAACATTTAATAATGCTGTCACTTAAATACTCCAGTAAAACAATATTTCTATTCTGCTTCGTATGCTTAACCACTTTAGATTTATAAATTAAAGAATTAACAGCACTTATATAATCTCTATATTTAGCAGCTTTCTCAAAATCAAGGTTGAAGGCAGCATCATTCATAGTATTTTCCATTATTTCAATAATACTTTTGTCGTTACCTTTTAGTAAGTTTATTATGTTATCAATAATATTAATATATTTTTCTCGGGGAAAATCTTTTAAACATAAGCCCATGCATAAACCTAAAGAATAGTTTAAACAAGCAGAACTATTTTTGAAATTATTACTACAAAGTATTTTACAAGAAACTTTTATAGCTTCAATTGCTTTTTCAACGGTACCTTTACTTGTATAAGGACCAAAATAAAGATTTTTATCATTTTTATTAGCTTCATTAGTAGCTTCTATGGAAGGGAAATCATCATTTACACTAATTTTTATATAAGTATAACCTTCAGGATTTTTCATTAATCTATTGTATCTTGGCTTTAACTCTTTTATTAATTGGCACTCTAACATAAAAGCTTCAAATTCTGTATCTGTAAGAATATAATCAAAATCTTTTAAATTTTGAACTAATTTTATCACCTTAGGAGAATGAGCTTTTGATTTTGTGAAGTATGAACTAACTCTATTTTTTAAATTTTTAGATTTTCCTACATATATAATACCTTCAAGTGAATCCTTCATAAGGTATACACCGGGAGAAGAAGGAAGTTGTTTTGCTTTATCTTTTAAGTTCATAGGCCCTCCAGTATAATGGCAGATATATGAGTTATATTTTAAAGAATGCCATTATAAAAATCATATATGAGATATAAAAATTAGTCAATTTTATTAACATGATTTTCATATAAATTATGATTGTGTTACGAATTTTGGATCTTGATTTTCTAGTATTGTAGAGTGATATATATATTCTTTTTTTTGAATAAAAAAAACTTTATAAAACAAAAGAATAGTAGTATAATTAAAAAGAACATATGTTCTAAAAGCCTTAAAGGAGTGATTTTATGCTACTACCCAAAATTATTGAAGTAGTTTCTTATTTTACAGTAAATGGAGAAATTAAGCCTATTAGATTTAGAATTACAGAGGATGATGGTTATTCTGAAGTGGTGAGAATCAAAAGAGTATTGCAGAAAGATATGGTTAAATCTAAAGTTGACCCTCATGTGGTTTTTAGATGTGAAGCTTTAGTTAATGATTCTAGAAAATATTTGGTTATCAAGTTTGATATGAAGAGCTGTAGATGGTATTTATATAGCTTGAAATGAATTGAATATATAGAAGTAAATAAAAAATTTAAATTTTTCTTGATAATAGAACTTATGTTCGGGTATAATATAAATAGTAACTAAAATGAAAGGAAGATGATGGAAATGGAAGATGATTTAAAAAGAATTGTTTTTCATATAGATGTTAATTCTGCTTATTTATCTTGGGAAGCTATTGATAGAATACAACATGGAGATTTAAAGGATTTAAGAGAAATTCCTTCTGCAGTGGGTGGGGATCCTAAAAGTAGAAATGGCATTATATTAGCAAAATCTATTCCAGCTAAGAAATATGGAATAAAAACAGGGGAAACCTTGTATGCGGCTTTACAAAAATGCCCTCAATTAAAAATTGTACCTCCCCATTATCAATTATATTTAAAGTGCAGCAATGCAATGATGGAACTGCTTAAAGACTATTCTCCTGTTATTCAAAGGTATTCTGTAGATGAGTGTTTTTTAGATTTTACAAATTTAGAAACACTATTTAGAAAGAAACCAGTAGATATAGCCAACGAAATAAAAGAGAGAATTAAAAATGAGTTGGGATTTACCGTTAACATAGGAATTTCATCCAATAAACTTTTAGCTAAAATGGCCTCTGATTTTAAAAAACCAGATAATGTTCATACTTTATTTGAACATGAGATAAAAGAAAAAATGTGGCCACTGCCGGTGGAAGATTTATTTATGGTGGGAAGAGCTACAGCGCCTAAATTAAGAAAATATAATATAAATACTATTGGTGACATTGCTAATTATGACGTAGAATTGTTACAACATAAATTTAAAAGTTTTGGTGTTTTACTATGGCAATATGCAAATGGAATGGAGCATTCTTTGGTTAGGGGAGGGAAACAAATTGATATGAAAGGGCTTGGAAATTCTACAACCATTTCATTTGATGTTATAGATTCAAGAACAGCTCATATGGTTATTTTATCTTTGGTGGAAACAATAGGAATGAGGTTAAGGGATTCTAAAAATTTATGTTCATTAGTAGCCGTTAGTATTAGAACTAGTGAATTTGAAAACTGTTCCCATCAGAAAAATATAGGATACTATACCAATTGTACTGATGATATTTATATTATAGCCAAAAAGTTATTCGACCAAATGTGGAAAGGGGAAGCTATTCGACATATTGGTGTTAGAGTATCACATTTGAATAAAGCTATGGAGAATCAAATATCTTTTTTTGAAAAACCAAATATTGATAAGAAGCTATCTTTAGATAAAACAATAGATGATATAAGAATGAAATATGGTAAAAAAGCTATTATACGCTCTAGTTTTTTACATTCGGGGATAGGACCTATAAACGGAGGAACTCAAGAAGAAGAGTATCCTATAATGTCTAGTATTTTATAAAATGAGGAATGAATAATGAAGGTTATAGCAAAGCCAATTGAAATGATGGTTTGGTTTGACTCTGAGGGGGTAGCTAATCCAGTTAGATTTAAACTGAATCTAAAGGATGAACAATATCGAGTTATAAAGATACATAGCGTGATAGAGAGAAATAAAGAAAGGTTAGCAGGAAACGATATGCTTAAATTTACCTGTGAAAGTTTAATTGATAATTGTTTGAAAGTATATGAAATAAAATATGAAATAAGTACTTGTAAATGGATATTGTTTAAATACTAAATGAAAACCCCAACCAATAATATTTAATTTGGTTAGGGTAGTTTTGTTATCAATTTTATGAAAATTATGTATTAAAATAAAAAATGATAAGTCTAGAATAAAAGTTGATAAGTATAAAAAACGTATTTTTCTTATAATATAGACAAACAAAATTGGAGGGATCGATATGCAAAGCATTAAGCTAGGAAAAAATCATTTAGACATGAATTATATATCAAATTCATGGGGAGAAAGCAAGGACCAACCTGGACAGGATACTAAAGACATTAGCATAGTGATTAGCAGTGAACAGAAATTCCAGGAAATTGAAGGCGTGGGGGCAGCATTTAGTGAAATTGGAGGAAAAGCACTTTTTTCACTTGAAAAAAAAAGAAGAGAAGAAATTATGAAAAGTTTATTTGATAATGAAGAAGGTGCTGGTTTTACCTATTGCCGTCTTCCCATAGGGGCAAGTGATTTTGGATTAAATGCTTACAGCTTAAACGATAATGTAGGCGACTATGAGATGGAAAAATTCAGTCTCCATAGAGATATGAAATACTTAATTCCATATATTAAACTAGCACAAAAATATGCATCACAGCTAAAAATCCATACTTCTCCTTGGAGTCCGCCAGCATGGTTAAAGGATAATAATTCCATGATTAATGGAGGAAGTTTAATAGACTCTGTAGAAGTATATAATGCATATGCTTTGTATTTTAGTAAATTTCTTGAGGAATATGCAAAGAAGGGTATAGATATTGATAGACTAATGATACAAAATGAACCTGATGTAAATACAAAATATCCTAGCTGTGTAATGTCTGAAGAGCAGATGAGTCATTTTATAAGAAACTACCTAATACCTATGTTTGAAAGACGTAACATAAATACAAAAATTTGTGCAGGAACCTTTAGAACAGTTACAGGACTTCAGGCCAATAAATGCATGGGTAATACTGAACTTATGGATGATATTGATGGTATTGGTGTTCAATACAGCATAATTAGTCACTTAAATGACATTTTTAAAATTAGACAGGACAAGAAGATTATTCATACTGAAAGTGTTTGTTATGACGGACAAAACAAGTGGGAACAAGCGGTGAAGCTTTACAATGACTTTGTTAATTATATTAATGCAGGCTGTAGTGTTTATACGTATTGGAATATGATTTTGGATCATTCCGGGAAAAGTACCTGGGGATGGTGTCAGAATTCATTAATAAGCATTAATGATGAAACAGGTGAAGTTACCTATAATCCTGACTTTTATGTGATGAAGTTAATAGGTAGTTACTTAAGACCGGGAGCTAGAAGAATAGAGTCATTTTGTTTCGACAAGTGTGCTATTGCTTTTGAAAATATTGATAAAAGTATAGTTGTCTTTGTAAGCAATATGAATGATAAAAGGGAAGTTGGCACAATAATATTGGATGGAAAAAAGAAATCTATAGAACTTCCACCTCAATCAATAAATGGATTTAAGTTCTAATAATATTAACGTATTGCACCAATTTAATTTTAAGTATAAAATTAAATTGGTGATTATTTTATGATTGTAATTGAAGGTTTGAGGGAAACAGGTATTTTGAATAAAACATTACCCTTTAATGTTATAGTAAATAAAAATAAAGATTTTAGCTACCCCGCTCACTGGCATAATGAACTTGAGATAATATATGCTTATGAGGAAGGTATGAAACTTACGGTGAATAACTATGAGTATATTCTTAATGAAAAGGATATTGTTATAATTCCTGGTGGGAATGTTCACAAAATTGAAGCTCATTATACTGAGGGCAAAAAGGTTTATATTCAGTTGAACACATCTATTTTAGATAATTTGGGGGAGATTGAAGCCATAAAGCCCTTTATTTATCAAACAAAGGTATATACCACCCACCAACCTTTTATAAGGGCACAGTTGGAAGAGCATATAGATAAAATAGTGAAGTCCTTTATGGAAAAAGAGTTGGCTTATAATTTATATTTGACGGCCAGGATTTGTGATATCTTTGTAATACTTTTACAAAATATTGCGGGCAAACTTGAAGATATAGGTGCTAAAAACACATATAAAAAAGTTATTGGACTTGAGAAACTAAACGAGGCTTTTAAATATATTGAAAAAAACTATCAAAATAACATTTCACTTTCTGATGTTTCCAAAGCAGTAGGATTCAGCGAAACATATTTTTCAAAAATTTTTAAGAGTATCTATGGTAAAAATTTTCATATATTTCTTAATGAGTTTAGATTAAAAGAATTTGAAAGAATTTTTATGAGCAATACAGTCACAATAACAGAAGCTGCATTTTCAAGTGGTTTTAATAGTATAACTACCTTTAACCGTACTTTTAAAAGCATTAAAGGATGTACCCCCAGTGAATTCATGAAAATTAAGAAATAATAAATCAAATTTTGTTTATATGTTTTTATTCTAAAATACTGGTATACTAGAATAAGCATATAAGTACAGAAAAATCAACAGAGGGTGTTGTTCAAAGAATTCTTACAAATTCACAAAATCACCATCATGGTATTAAAGTAATGCTTGAAAGTGGCATAGTAGGTAGAGTTAAAGAAGTAAAATAATAATAAATTTAAGGGAGACGGTAAAATGGGTTATAAAGTTGTTTATTTTTCAAGAACAAATATTAGTAAAAGAATTGCAGAGAAAATAGCAGAGAAACTTTCTTGTGACAAAGTAGAAATTACAGATAACATGAATTGGAGTGGAGCTTTAGGTTTTATAAAAGGCGGATACTACGCTTCAAAAAACAAAGATGTAGAAATAAAAATCAATGGAGAGCTATCTAAGGAAGATGATTTAGTTGTAGTCACTCCATTATGGGCTGGTGGTGCAGTGCCAGCAATTAAAACTTTTTTAAAAGACAAAGAATTGAATAAAATACATCTAGTAGTAACATCTAGTGGAAGTACTATAAATGATTCTACAGGATTTAGATCTGTTACAGATATAGTTAAAAAGAACAATAATGAAGATGAAGTGATTGATAGCCTTGTAAAATATTTGGGGTAATTGAGTACTTGAATTTTAAAAACAAAGACTGTAAATAGATGGAAATTTAATTACAGTTTTTTTCTTTTCCTAAAACTCCATGTTTTTTTGAGTTAAATATAAATTAACTATTTTGCCAGTGATTGTATTGTTTTTAATTTTAGAAAAATATATTGTATCAGGTATGGTGGCAGGCGCTGTAAAAGGATAGAAGGGAAGAGGTAAAATGGATAAAAAAATTATTAAACCTAATGTTATATTAATTATAACGGATGATCAAGGTTATGGGGATGTTGGATGTAATGGGAATCCGTGGTTAAAAACACCTAATTTGGATGCAATGCATGACGATTCTATTCGATTGTGTGATTATCACACAGATCCAATGTGTGCTCCTACAAGAGCAGCAGTATTAACGGGACAATATTCCATGAGAGTAGGGGTATGGAGTACTTTGAATGGAAGATATTATCTTAATAAAAACACAAAAACCATGGCAGATTTTTTTCATGAATCTGGGTACAAGACTGGAATATTTGGCAAATGGCATATGGGAGATGAATATCCATATAGAGCTTGTGACAGAGGATTTGACCAAGTGGTAAGTTTTGGTGGTGGAGTAATTGGAGAAACTCCGGATTATTGGGATAATGATTATTTTAATGATAAATATATAAAAAATGGTGAAACAAAGGATTTTACTGGTTATTGTACAGATGTATGGTTTGATGAAACGATTAGCTTTATTGAAGACAATAAAAACAAACCGTTTTTCTGTTATCTACCTACTAATGCGCCTCACGACCCCTATAATGTTAACCCTAAATATGCAAAATCCTATTTACAACAAGGACTTTCGGACAAGCTATCAAAATTCTATGGAATGATAAGTAATATAGATGAAAATATTGGAAGGCTAGAAAATAAGTTAAAACAACTGGGTATATTGGACAATACAATAATTATCTTTATGGGGGATAATGGCAGTTCGGGAATAACTACCGATGCAGAGGGCTTTGTTACAGATGGTTATAATGCCAATATGAGAGGAAAAAAAGGACAAGTATATCAGGGCTCACATAAAAATAACTGTTTTATTCAATGGCACAATGGAAAGTTTGGTAAACCAAGAGATGTTAATGGATTAACATCACACATAGATTTGTTACCAACACTGATTGATTGTTGCAATCTTAAAGGTGAAGGATTGAAATTTGATGGAATAAGTATAGCTAAAGATTTAGTAGAAGGAAAGGATGCACTAAACAAAGATAGAAAATTGATAATACATTGTATGCAACTAGATTACCCTGAAAAATATAAGGATTTTACAGTATTGACACAAGACTATGCATTTATAAAAACAAAAAATGATGATCAAGAAAATATGTTGTTATTTGATATGAAAAATGATTATGGGCAAAAGAAAAATATTATTAAAGAAAACATGAGTATGTGCAATGAATATATTAGAATTTATGAAAAATGGTGGGATGACGTGACTTCAAATGGTCAATATGATTATAGTTATATAAATATTGGCCATGATGATAGAGAAATGAAATTAACTTGTCATGCATGGCATGGAAATACAAATATGGCTTATAGTCAAATTAATATAAGAAAAGGTATTTACGGAAGTGGTTATTGGACCTTAGAAGTAGAAAAAGAAGGAAAATATAGTATAGAATTACGTAGATGGCCTAGAGAAACAAACTTGCTTTTAAGCGAAGGAGTTGCAAAAATACCTGCCACTGAAAAAACCCATCAGCGACCTGAAGGTAAAGTATATGAAATATGTGGGGCAAAGATTTCTATTCAAGGCAATTTTCAGATACAGGAATTATCAAGTAAAGATAGTGCAGCCACTTTTATTGTAGATTTACACCAAGGAAAAACTAAACTACAAACTTGGTTTTTATGTAAAAATGGTGATTGTATAGGAGCTTATTATATATATATAAAATATATTTCATGAAATTTCACCAGAGGATAAGTAATTGCTAGGTTCAACGCCATAATGTTTTTTGAATGCTGTAGAGAAGTTATATTGGTCATTATAGCCAAGGGTGTAAGAAATTTCTTTGATTGTATAGCGTTGTTGTTTAATAAGAAACACAGCATTATGCATTTTTAGCTGAATATAGTATTGAAGAGGTGTTATTCCAAGGACATCTTTAAAATAGGTTACAAAGGACTTATTAAGAGTAATGCTTTATAGTGGCAGCCATATATATATGGCTGCCACTATTTTACTATCTTTTAGCTTTTGATGGCGGAAAGCCATAATATTTTTTGAAAAGCTTACTAAAATGATAAGCATCATTATAACCAACAGATTTAGCTACTTCTTTGATAGAAATATCTGTTTCTTTTAGTAGTTCTAAAGCTTTTGCTAGCCTTACTTTAATAACGTAATTTATAGGAGTTTCACCAGTTTCATCCTTGAAAAGTTTTGAAATATACATAGGGCTTAAATACATATTCTGTGAAATAATATCCAAAGATATCTCTTCCATATAATTTTCATTAATAAATTCCATCATTGTATTTACTATTGTAAGCTTGTCATACTTGTCTATATTTAAAGCTCCTTTATCCTTGGTGTTAATATTCTCATAAGTTTCTTTTAAAATTATAACAATTAATTTCATTGCTAAAGTTTTAATTGTTAAGTATTTGCCTTTGTCATCCTTTTGTTGCTCTGCCATAATTTCATTCAAACATTTAATAAAATCCTTATCATAATTCAGAAAGTTTATTATGGGGGTTTGAGTACTATCTAGAAGTTTGTTTGGACAGCGATTTTTTATATTAATATTCTCATAACCTAAATGAAATTCAATTAAATCATTTCCAAAAATTTCACAGCGTTCATGATAAACCCCTTTATTAAAGATTAAAAGATCACCTTTCTTTACTTTGTATGGAATATCATCGATTATATAATTACAAGAGCCAGATAGTATATAAATAAGTGATAAAAAATCATGGTTATGGTTATCATATTTTTCTCCTTCAGAGAATTTTCTCTCAAAGGTGTAAAGAATTTTTGGATTAAAATCCTCTACTTTTATTCCTAAGTCACACATTAAAAACACCACACTTACCCTTTGTATAAAGTTTTTGTTATTTTAATTTTAGTATTTCTTAATGAGTAAGTCAATGGGGTAAGGAAAAGAGTTCCATTGTATAAGAATACACATGTATAAGAATACACATGTATAAGAATATACATGAAATTTACATAGATACTACATTTAAATTTAACCATATATGAAACATAATAGTACATGAATAAAGAAAAGGGGGTATCTCTTTTGGCTTTTAAGTGGATTTGGGGATATTTAAAAAATTACAAGGTAAAATTAGTTGCAGCAATTTTTTTAGTGGTGGTTTGTTCGGTGATGGTGATGGTAGCACCTTATCTTTCAGGTGTAATCGTTGATAAAGTAATTATCAATAAAGAAGTAAATCTTTTGATTCCCATGGTATTAATTATTGTAGGTTTCACCATTGGAAGAGCTTTACTTAGGTATGGGTTTATAATGTTACTTGAAAATGTTTCACAAAGCATTATCTTTGACATTAGAGGCGAGGTTTATAATAAACTTCAAAAACTAGACTTTGACTTTTTTGATAAAACAAAAGTTGGGGATATTATGGCCAAGATGACAGGGGATATGGATGCAGTAAGACATTTTATTGCCTGGGTAATTTATATGGCGGTGGAAAATGGAATGACTTTTATTGTTGGAATTATATTATTATTTACGATAAACGTGAAAATGACTTTATTATTAATGCTTATAACTCCATTTATAGCTTATTTTGCTCGTAAACTTTCCATAGAAGTTAAACCAAATTTTACAGCTATAAGAAATCAATTTTCTAAGTTGAATTCTGTGGCACAAGAGAATATAAGTGGGAATAGAGTGGTTAAAGCTTTTGCAAAAGAAGAATATGAGATAGAAAAATTTAATAAAGAGAATGAGGAATTCAAAAATAGAAACTTAACGGCAGCTAAAGTTTGGGGAAAGTATTTACCTATTATTGATTCTTTATCTGGAGTTTTGAATATTGTATTAATTCTTGTGGGAGGTATTTTAGTTATCAAAGGAGAGTTAACTATAGGTAAATTGGTAACTATGAATTCATTAATCTTCACTATAAGTAATCCTTTAAAAATGTCAGGGTGGATATTAAATGATATTCAAAAATTCAGTGCCTCTGGTGAGAAGATTATAGAAATTCTTAAAGAAGAACCTAAAATCAAAAACAATAAAGATTTATTTAAAGAAGAAAGAGTTAGTGGGAATTTAGAATATAGAAATGTTTCCTTTAAATATGGGAGAGAACCTATTTTAGAAAATATTAGTTTTAGTGTAAAACCGGGACAGACCATTGCAATTATAGGACCTACAGGTTCAGGAAAATCCACATTAATAAATCTTTTATGTAGATTTTATGATTGTACAAGCGGAGGAATTTTAGTTGATGGTATTGATATACAAAATGTAAAACTAAGCAAGCTGAGAAGTAGTATTGGAGTTGCAATGCAGGATATATTTTTATTCTCGGATACCATTGAGGGAAACATTGCTTATGGTAAACCAGATGCTTCCTTTGCTCAAGTAAAATGGGCAGCAGAATTAGCAAAAGCTAATGACTTTATAGGAAATATGGAGGAAGGTTATAACACTATTGTTGGGGAAAGAGGAGTTGGATTATCAGGGGGTCAAAAACAAAGAATTTCACTAGCTAGAGCTTTGTTGAAAAATCCATCAATACTGGTTTTAGATGATACCACCTCTAGTTTGGATATGGAAACAGAACATAAAATTCAAAAATCACTTGATAATTACTATAAAGATAAAACAACTTTTATAATAGCTCATAGAATATCTTCAGTTATGCAAGCAGATAAAATACTGGTTTTAAGTGAAGGAAGAATAGTTGAAAGAGGAACACATAATGAGTTGATTGAGAAAAATGGATACTATAAAAGTGTATATTTGAATCAATTTGGAGACTTTGACACGGAAATTAAAAAGGTGGTGGGCTAAATGGCAAGAAACAAATTTGATGTGGATGAGAGTTTAGCAACTAAGTTTAATTATAATCATCTGAAAAGAATATTTAAATATGTTAAACCCTTTAAAAAGCAAATGGGCATAACAATAATGATAATGCTTGTAGCTTCTGTTGCAAGTTTATTAGGACCTTTTTTGGTAAAGGATGCCATAGATAATAAAATAATCAATTCGGATATAAAAGGGCTGGTTATTTTAGCAGGAATTTATTTGGCAACCTTGATAATCGGAGGAGTATGCTTACATTTAAAAATAAAAATTATGACCAATGTGGGTCAAAGTATAATATACAACATTAGAAAAGATTTATTTGAGCATCTTCAAAAACTACCTTTTAGCTATTACGATAGTAGACCCCATGGTAAAATCCTTATAAGAGTTGTAAATTATATTAATAGCTTAAGTGATTTGTTATCTAACGGTATTATAAATTTAATCACGGACTTAGCCACTTTAATAATTATTATTATATTTATGTTAATAATAGATGTAAAGCTAACTATTATATGTCTTTTGGGATTACCAATACTTTTTGCAGGCATTTTTGCTATAAAGAATGCCCAAAGAAAAGGATGGCAAATAATGAGTAGTAAAACTTCAAATTTAAATGCTTATATTCATGAAAGCATTACTGGTATGAAAGTAACTCAATCTTTTTCTAGAGAAAAGGAAAACTATAAAATATTTGAAGAGTTAAATAACAATTATAGAACAGCTTGGCTTAATTGTGTAAGAATAATGATGTTAATGGGACCTATGGTAGATGGAACATCTAGCTTAGTAATGGCTGCAGTGTATATCTTTGGTGTGGCTTGGATGGCGCAGGGGGTTACAGTAGGGGTACTTATTGCTTTCTTAGGATACATCGGTAGATTCTGGGCACCTATATCAAATATGGCCAATTTTTATAACTCCATTATCAATGCCATGGCATACTTAGAAAGAATATTTGAGACAATGGACGAAGAACCTGCGGTTAAAGATGTGGTGGGAGCTTTTGAAATGCCAGAAATTAAAGGTAGTGTAGAGTTCAAAAATGTGGATTTTGCTTACGAAGAAGACCATAAAATATTAAATAATATCAGTTTTAAAGTTAATGAAGGAAAAAGTATAGCTTTAGTAGGACCAACAGGAGCAGGTAAATCCACCATAATAAATTTAATTAGTAGATTTTATAATCTAAATTCCGGTGAAATTTTAATTGATGGAGTAGATATTAGCAAGGTAACTTTAAGCACTCTTAGAAAACAAATGGGAATAATGATGCAAGATTCCTTTATATTTTCAGGAACAATTATGGACAACATTAGATATGGAAATATAGAAGCAACAGATGAGGAAGTTATTGAAGCGGCTAAAAAAGTTCATGCACATGATTTCATTGCAAATTTAGAGGATGGGTATAACACAGAAGTAAATGAAAGAGGTGCTAGATTATCCGCAGGACAAAGACAATTAATATCTTTTGCTAGAGCTATATTAGCAGATCCAAAAATATTAATATTAGACGAAGCTACTTCTAGTATAGATACAAAAACAGAACTTTTACTTCAAAAGGGATTAGAAGAATTATTAAAAGGAAGAACATCCTTTATAATAGCTCATAGACTTTCCACAATAAAAAATTCAGATATAATAATGTGCATAAATAAAGGAACAATAGTTGAGTCAGGAAATCATGAAGAACTTATGAGATTTAAAGGAGAATATTATAAATTATACATGTCTCAATATAAATTATTGGAAGCAATGTAGTATAGGGTTCCCATTGCGAAACTTAATTTATACTTGTTCCAAAATCTAGACGCATCAACTAGTTTTGGACATGTATAAATTAATAGTTGAGCTGGGAACCCTATAAAGAAAAATATAAAATATATAGCAGCTCATTATGAATATGTTGTTTAACTTATGCTTATTGCGTATAATAAAATATATATCAGTTCTAAAAAAGTAGGTGATAAATATGAAAAAAATACCAATAGGTATAAGTGATTTTAAAATGTTAATAGATGAAGATTATTTGTTCATTGATAAATCTGAATTAATAAGTGAATTTTGGCAAAGCAATGGGCAAACTATTTTAATCCCAAGACCAAGAAGGTTTGGTAAAACGCTTAATATGAGTATGCTTAAGTATTTTTTTGAGAAAAGTAATGAAAACAATAGATATCTTTTTCAAGGTCTTAATATAGAAAATTATAAAAATATGATGGATATTCAAGGTAAGTATCCAGTGATATATTTAAGCTTTAAAGATGAAAAATATAGTTCCTTTGAGTATTTGCAAATTGGCTTAAGAAATTTATTAAGTAGACTATATAAAGAACATGATTATTGTTTGGATAATGAGAAAATCCATGATGTGGATAAAGAATATTATTCTTCTATAGTAAATAAAAAAGCTAATATAATAGATTTATCTGATGCACTAAAAATGTTATCTGAATATCTTTATAATTATTATGATGAAAAAGTATTAATCTTAATAGATGAATATGATGTTCCAATTCAAGCCTCATATGTAAATAATTATTATACAGAAGCTATAGAATTTATGAGAAATTTATTAAGCGGAGCCTTTAAGGATAATAATTCATTACAAAAGGGAATGATTACAGGCATACTTAGAGTTGCTCGAGAATCTATTTTTTCAGGATTAAACAATCTTAAGGTGGAAAGCATACTAAGCCATAATTTTTCTGATAAATTTGGATTTACTGATTCAGACATTGAAAAGCTTGTCTTAGAATACAAAGTAAAAGAACAGTTTAAGAATATAAAAGAATGGTACAATGGTTATTATTTTGGAGAAGTGACCATTTACAATCCTTGGTCAATATTAAACTATTTATCAAGCCCTAAAGCTGGATTAAAAGCTTATTGGGTAAATAGCAGTTCTAACGATTTAGTGAATATTCTTCTATCTAAAGGATCAGAGGAAGTGAAAAAAGATCTAGAGTCACTTATAAAGGGAACTACAATAACTAAATTAATAGATGAAAATATAGTTATGGAGGATATAGAAAAATCTAGTGATAACTTATGGAGTTTTCTTTTATTTACTGGATATTTAAAAGTTAATTCTCAGGAAAGAATAGGACTTCGAGATTACTACGCTCTTTCTATTCCCAATCTAGAAGTAACGACCCTTTACTATGGATTAATAGAAAGTTGGTTCAAGGATACAATAACAAAGCAAAATTATGACATGATGATGAATAGTCTGGTTATTGGAGATATTAAAATATTTGGAAAGATGTTAAGACAATTTGTTTTAAAAAGCATAAGTTACTTTGATGTAGGTGGATATGAGGGGGAGAAGGTTTACCATGCTTTTGTACTAGGTATGCTAATATCTTTAGATGATACCCATGAGATTTTATCAAATAGAGAGAGTGGCTATGGAAGATATGATGTAATGATAATCCCAAAGGATATTTCTAAATTGGGTATTGTTATAGAATTCAAAAAACTAGACCCTGATGATGAAGAAACCTTAGAAGAAACAGCAGATGTGGCTTTAAAGCAAATTTCTTGCAAGAAATATACTACTACACTGAAGAGTAAAGGGATAACTAATATTAAAGAAATTGCTATAGTATTTAAAGGAAAAGAAATATATATTAAAGAAAGAAAAACAAATATATCTACTATCCCTAGTAAGTATTAAATAAACTCTTGTGTTTCATAAAAGTATAGGGGACTCTATATACACAGTATTAGAAAAACTTATAATTATTTATTAAGTATAAAGAAAATCTATTGGACATATGAAAACTTCTTATTTATAATAAACTGGGCAATAGGTATATAGATATTATTTCTATATACCTATAAACCTAATTTTTATAAATATTTTTTGTTGTGAAGATGAAAAAAAGAAGGAGCTAAGTTATTATGAAAAAAACATTTATAGTTATATTATCTTTAATTATGGCTATCTTTACTTTTGTAGGATGTTCAAGTGTAAATAATAAAGATGTAGCAAATAAAGAAGAAATTATCAATAACACTGAGGAAGTATACACTAAAGTGGATACTGAAAAAGTTCAAGAAGCTTTGAAAGACAATTCGTGGGTAATAGTAGATACACGATTAAATGATGCTTTTAATGGATGGAAATTAGATGGAGTTAAAAGAGGTGGAAGAATCCCTGGTGCTGTGGATTTTTCAGCTAATTGGTTAAAGGTTGAAAATGAGGACAAAGAAGCTATTTTAGATGAAGCTTTAGAAACAAAAGGAATAACAAAAGACAAAAATGTAGTATTATACGATGCAAATAAAAAAGATGCAGAAGAAGTTGCTAATTATTTAAAAGAAAAAGGATATAGCAATTTATACATATATGATGTTAATGAATGGGCAAATGATGAAAGTTTAGAAATGGTTAAATATGAAAACTATCAATCAATTGTACCAGCTTCAATTGTAAAAGATATTCTTGATGGAAATAAACCAGAAAGTTTTGAAAATGCTAAGAATATAAAAATAGTTGAAGCAAGTTGGGGAGAAGAAAAAACTTCTTATGCCAATGGACATATACCAACTTCCTTTCATATTGATACAGATTCAGTAGAACCACCTCCAGCATGGATGTTAGCTGATGATGCAACTTTAACTAAGTTTGCAATTGATAATGGTTTTACAAAAGAAGATACAGTAATAGTTACAGGAGAAGAACAAATGGCAGCTTATAGAGTGGCTACAGTTCTTAAATATATTGGTGTTCAGGATGTAAGAGTTTTAAATGGTGGTACAACAGCTTGGACTATGGCTGGCTATGATTTAGAAACTGAAAGTAACAAACCTGTAGCAGTTGAAGATTTTGGCGCAGTTATACCAGTAAATCCAAATGTAATAGATACAATAGAAGAATTAAAAGTAAACCTTCAATCTCCAGATAAAAATACATTTGTGGATAATCGTACTTGGAAGGAGTTTATAGGTGAGGAAAGTGGATACACTTATTATGATAAAAAAGGTAGAATACCAGGAGCTGTATTTGGTCGTGCAGGTATAACAGATTCTTTATCACTAGATTACTATAGAAATATTGATCAAACTATGAGAAATGCCAGTGAATTTATAGGATTTTGGGAAGAGCAAGGAATAGATACAAATAAACATTTAGCATTTATGTGTGGAAGTGGTTGGAGAGCGGCAGAAATATACACTTATGCTGAAGTAGTAGGGCTTAAAGATATAGCTCTTTACAGTGATGGATGGATTGGTTGGAGCACAGATGAAAGCAACCCAACAGAAACAGGAGAGCCAACTAAGTAGGTGAGAATTAACTTGGATAGTAAAATAATTAAGAAGAGTAAAATAATTAATAGTTTAATTTATGGACTTGAATTAATTATAGTTGTAACGATTTTGGTATTAGAGTATTTATCTAGTTTCAAAGCGGGTGTAATGCGACACTTATATTCAAAAAAAATAGAATACTTGGCTAAGATATACACAGAAAAAGGAATGATGATTCATACAATTATTATAGTCTTTTTATTTGTAACATTAGCTTTTGTTTTCAAAAACAGTTTGAGCAAAAAAAGAAAATTAAATTTCATTAGATTTCTTTTATATGTTATTATATTAATTAGTGGATTTTATCTTCCTTATATGAAAGACTTAAATACTTATGTTTATATATTAATATTTTTAGAAATCTTCATTGGGATTGAAGCAATGAAATTATTGTTGGAAAAAATAAAACCCCAATTATAGTAGTTTAACTACTATAATTGAGGGTTATTTTTGTTGAATTCAAAGATTTTCGGAGAAAATTATTATTCAAAGAGGTGATAGCATGAATAAAGTAGAATTTAGCTTATCCGTTATAAATTACGCAAATATAATCGTAGAAAAATGCAATGGAAGTGAGTGTAGGCTTTGTATGAAAGAGTGTGTTATGATGAATGATTTTGGAAATTGCCCCAAAGATTTTATGAAAAAATTAGCCAATAATTCTGAGATGGACCCATTATTAGCTTATTCTTGTAATCAATGTGGTTTATGTAAGGTAGTTTGTCCAAATAATCTTCCCATGGAAAAAGTGTTTATGGATTCGCGGAAAGATTTTGTAAAAGCAAATAAAGGTCAATCACCTATAAAAAATCATAAACCTGTTAAAATCCATCAGTGGCTTAGCTTCTCTAAGTTCTTTACTACAAAAACAAAGAGTGGAAAAAAGTAATGGACATTCAAATAAATAAAAATAAAACATATGGTTTTATGCCAGGATGCAGCTTGGCCTCATATAGTCCAGAAAATGTAGAAAAAACTATTGCATATTTAAATAGCATTTTTCCTAAATTCTCAGCTTTTCAAAAATGCTGTGGTAAACCTACAAAATATTTGGGGCAAGAAAAGTTATTTAAAGAAAGATTCCAAAGTTTAGAAAGTGATATAAAGAATTTAAATATTGAAGAAATGATAGTTGCATGCCAAAATTGTAAAGTTACTTTTAACGAAGAAAATTCAGTTACTACACATTCTTTGTGGCAGATGTTACCCTTAATTGGATTGCCAGAAGAAATGATAGGTAAAGGTAAAAAGAGTGATATTGTATTTACAATTCATGATTCTTGTGTTACAAGAAAAGAATCAGAAATTCAAGAGGGAATAAGATGGATAATGGACGAACTGGGTTATAAATATGTGGAATCTAAATATTCTAGAGAAAGAACACTTTGTTGTGGGAGTGGAGGAATGGTTTTAGCAGGAAATCCAGAAATGGGTAAAAGGATTATAAAGCGAAGAGTGGAAACCTTAGAGAATAATAATGTGGTAGTTTACTGCGCAGAATGTGGTTCATCAATAATAAAAGGTGGAGCAAAAGCTTGGCATGTTCTAGATTTATTATGGGGTCCTGTAGTGAATAGTAAAGATATGTGTCCTAAAAATATCTTACACTCACCAGTAAGAGCTTGGACTAATAGATATATATCCAAAAGGAAAATTGAAAAGAAAGCATATATAACTAAAAAGTAAGAACTTTTAGGCTTAATTTCAATATCATTTTTAATATCAGCATCAACTTGATCATCACCCATAACTACATCAATGGCAATATTTTTTCCGTCACCATCAGTTAATTTAAAACAAGTTTTATTGTTTTCGTAAACTTTCATATTAACAACATAAATAATCCTAATTTGATAATTTTTTTCATTATAGTTCTCTTTTTTAGTTGATTTTTGTAATAGTTGTATACAATTATACTAATTATACCACTTATATATAAACCACTTCTACACAAAAAACCTAATATATAGTACTATTTATAATAGTAATAAAATTATAGGTGTGATAAAATAAATATGTAGAAATAAGGAGTATTATGTATTAATAGCAGAGGTGACTTATGGATAAAGAAGTGTTATTAGTAATTGATGATAATGAAAATGATTATTTAATAATAAAAAGATTTTTAGGTGATAAGTATAGGATTAAATATGATAATGGACAAGCAAATCCTGAAGTAATAATGAATACGATTAAAGAGGTTGCCCCTGTATGTATTTTGTTAGATTATAACCTAGGAGGACTTCAAGGTATTGAAATGCTTAAAATATTACAGTCAGATGAAGAGTATAAAAATATTTCGGTTATTATGTTAACAAATGAAATAGACCCTAATATTATTGTGGATTGTATTAAAAATAATGCTGAAAATTATCTCATTAAAGATGACTTAGGTAAAAATGACCTTCGTTTAGCGGTAAAGCGAGCTATAACTGAATCAAAACTAAATAATAAAATTGAGGAACAACATAAGGAAATCATTAGGCTTTCAAGGATTGATGATTTGACAGGTTTATACAATCGAAGGTGGTTTATCGAAAAAGTAGAAGAAGAAATTAAACGATTAAACAGAAGTCATAATACAATATCCATAACAATCATTGATTTGGATTATTTTAAACTGGTTAATGATAATTATGGACATTTGATTGGTGATGAAGTACTGAAAATCGCAGGAAAAATTATCGCTGAGTCTGTAAGAAGTACAGATATAGTCTGTAGATACGGTGGAGATGAGTTTACCCTATGCCTTGTGGAAGCCTTGGATGAAAACATGTCAAATATTATAAATAATCAAATTTTGATATTAAAGAAAATTTCTCAAAAGATTGAAAAAGAAATCAACGAATATTTAAAAACAGCAAAGTATTTGAAATTAAGTGATGTAAGTTCCCAACGCCAATATTTTAGAGTAACGGCATCCGTGGGAACAACCTTTCTAAGTGGGAAATTAGTGGAATTTTATGATTTGTTTAGAATAGCTGATCAATGTCTTTATTTAGTTAAGGAATCTGGCCGAAATAACATTGCATATAGTGATTACAATATCCAGAAGCCTATATTAATTAATAGAAAGGATTGCTTAAATGACTAAATATTTAAACCGTAAAGCTATAATTCTACTTGTAATGAATATAATCCTATTTGCAGGCATATGTTGTATTGAAATAGTTACCAATGATCCTTTACTAATTAATGAACACATACATATTGTTGTTGAGGTTATAGGAGCTGTTATTATCATTTTAGTTGCTTTTATGATTACAATATACAAGCATGATTGGGAATACAATATGAGTGGCTTTATTATTGGATTTTTATTAATGGGGTTGTTTGATTTATTCCATAGTTTTTCACCATTAGGAGATAGATTTGTATTTTTGCATAGTATTGCAGGGATTTTTGGGGGAATTGGGATTGTATCAACCATCATAATGAAAAAATTAAATTTTACAAAAATGATTAAATTAAAAAGTTTAATCATTACATCGATTATGGCTTTAATTGTAGGAACTTTAGTATTTTATTTTGATCAACTAATACCTAGAATGGTTGAGAACAATGAGTTTACAAATCTTGCAGTAGCAATCAATGTTGCAGCAGGAATTTTCTTTTTATTGAGTTCCCTGTTTTTTTATATACAATTAACAAATAATGATAGCGAAGTTAATTTATTATTTTTCTCATCCTCCTTATTAATGGGCATTAGCAATATTACTTTTCAAATGTCTGAAGTGTGGTGCGTTACATGGTGGACATGGCATGTAACAAGGCTCATAGCATATATTATTATGTTAGGCTTTATTCTAATTCTTATTGAAGATAACCGTAAAAAGCTAGAACAAAAAAATAATGAAATACTTGAAATCAATAAGAAACTTAATGAATATACCTATATTATTAGCCACGATTTAAAAGAGCCTATAAGAAGCATTAGAACTTTTTCTGAATTTATTCTGGAAGATTATGAAGAACAATTTGATGAAACAGGAAAAGATTATTTTAATAGAATTATTTTAGCATCAAATAAAATGGCAAATATGATTGATGATTTATTAATATTATCAAGAATCGGAAAAAAAGAGATAGAATTCAAAAACGTAGCATTGAATGATATTTTAAAAGAAATTGAGTTTGAGATGAATGCATTTTTTAGAACAAACAATGTAACATTACATTATGCAGATTTGCCCACAATTAACTGTCAACCCATGTGGATGAAAATGGTGTTTTCAAATCTAATTAGTAATTCAATTAAGTACCATGATGAATCTAAGGAATCAGTTGAAATTAGCGTAACAATAAACAATGATCCAAAGGATAAAAACAAGTATTTAATTGATGTATCAGATAATGGAATAGGAATTGATGAAACTCAACATGAAAAAGTTTTTGGACTTTTTAGAAGAGCCTACAGCAAGAAAGACAAAGAAGGAAGTGGTGCAGGCTTAGCTATTGTAAAATCCATTATTCAGGAACATGGTGGAGATGTATGGATTGAAGATAGCACTGTTGGGGTTGGCACAAAAATTTGTTTTACCATTAAAAAAGGAGTATAAAAGATGAATGATTTAATACTGATTATTGAAGATAATGATGATGATGTTCTTGTTATTGAACGTGGATTCAAAAAAGGCAAGATAGCAAATCCTTTAAAAAGGTTTGTTAATGGTAAAGAAGCACTGGATTTTATGGAAAGTATACAGAATAAATCCATAGAATTAATTCTACTAGACTTAAACATGGAAGTGATGAATGGCTTTGATTTTTTGAAAATTAGAAAAGAATCAGAAAAACTATCAAAAATTCCAGTAGTTATCTTAACATCATCACATCGTGATGAAGATATTGAGTTAGCTTATAGCTTAGGAGCTAATGCTTATGTGGAAAAGCCAATAGATCCTAAAGAATTTATAAAAATAATTATGACTATTGAAGAGTTTTGGATAGTTCTTGCTAAGAAGCCATTGCTTTAAATCTGTATGAATTTCTTCTTTAAATGGATTAAGTTTAAACTTGTGGATTTTGTGGAAATGGTAAATAAATACTGCCACATTAGATCCTAAAGCTAAAATACTAATTAACCATAAAAATGAAGAAAGATATATTTATCTAGTTCTAAAAGAAACAATAAATAATGCTATGAAAAATAAAGAATTAGTTTTTGAGGTAAATCCTCAAGAGCTTACTACTACAATCTTACGAATGTCTAGAGGGGTAATTTTTGATTGGTGTTTAAATGAAGGAAACTATCCTTTAAAAAACAAAATACTTATGGATTTAAATTTATTACTGTCCAATTTTATAGTAGTTTAACTGAAATCCATATAACAAATAAAGTCAAAAGGTAAGCTATAATTATACAAATAGCTTACCTTTTGGCTTTTATAATTTAAAACACTTTAGTTTATATGAGAAATTTTGGTATAACAATCATCATTATTATTAGTAAAAACGAATTTTCTTTGTGCCCAAAAGCTAAATGAAAAAATTGAAACTTCAGCCATAAGTTTAGACATAAATAAATTTACTCCCAGTGTTTCATTAAAAATATGAATAATGCCGTAATTTGCAAGCATTATAAAAAAGGCAAGAATAAAATATCTAGGTAAAGATTTTTTTATGGAAGAATTTTTAAACTTTGAAAACACATAAAGATTATTCATAGTATAATTAAATATTCCACTACAAACTCTAGCACCAACAACTGCAAGAAATAAATTTGAAGTAAGTAATTGTAGCAGTATTACCAAAGTAAAGTCTAAAACAGCTGAAAGTATAGAAGAAAGACTAAACTTAATAATAGGATAATAAACCTGAGCAGAATCTTGAATTGTTCTGAAATGTGAAGATTTATTCTCTTCCAAATAAACTGTATCTATATCAATTTCTTTAAAATCATAGCCAGCAAAATTTGCTTCTAATAATTGATTCATTTCATATTCAAATCTATGGCCAGGAATATGGCAAAGCCAATTAAGCATTGAATAATTAAATCCTCTTAGGCCCGTTTGAGTATCGTAAATTTTTACACCACTAGCAAAAGTAAAAACATTTCTTGTGATGCTGTTTCCAAAACGACTACGGAAAGGCACATTACCCTTAAATTTTCTACTACCTAGTATAATTTTATTGGAATTTTCATCAATAGCCTCTGCAACTTTAATTATATCTTCCGGCAAATGTTGTCCATCACAATCTGCAGTAACAATTCCCTGGTTATTACCTAAACTTTTTATAAATTCAAAACCAAGTTTTAAAGCAGAGCCCTTACCTTTATTCACTTCCCCAGTAATGACTAAACAGCCCATTTCCCGGGCAATATCAAACACAATTTTATAATCATTGCCACTTCCATCATCCACAATTAATATATCATAATCACATTTATCCTTAAGATTCTTTATAAGATTAATCATTTTATTAGTCGGCTCATAAGCTGGAATTAATACTATCATAATAATAACAAATCCTTTCAAATTATATTTTTTTATATTTCAAAATCAACACTAATTTTCACCAATATAAATAATATCGCTGACTCCTCTTTCATCACCTTTACCAAGAGGATCATTAACTACTTCTCCCATAAAATACATAGTTGAAGAACCACCACCATCTAAATTATAAGCTTCCACACATCCAAGTTCTTCAAAAACATTTGCAAACTCAGTTAAAGTCATTCCTTTACTGTAACCAGTACTTCTACCATCTACTACTACAAAAACAAAGTGATTAGGCTCAATCATTCCAAAACCAGTTCTGGGATTTGAATTTTCAATAGTACGATTTCCTACATTGGTATCAATAGCAGTATCTTCAAAATCTTCTGTAACTACCCCATTAGAAATAAGTATAGGACCAAAAGAGTAGGTATCCATAACTCCGCTGTCAAGTAATTCCTCTGCGCTTATTTCAGTTTCGTCATAGGTAAGCATATTTCCATCACTGTAAAAAGCAGCACCGGTTCGAGTTGGATTATCTCTATAAAGAACACCATTACGTATCACAACACCATCATCTCTAAATCCGTAATAATCACCGTTGATGGCAAAGATTGCATTATGATTTTCAGCTATTACTGAAGTATCTTCCGTTATATTGCTACCAAAAGAATCTTTGGCAAGAGCAGAATTTAAATAAGAAGCATCACTAAGCACAACATCCGCCACATAATAAGTTATTTTGTTACTACCAGAACCAGTTTCAACGGTTTCGATATTTATTTCTATATTATCGCTTTTATAACTAGAGGCATCGTATTCTATATCATTTGACCAGGTCACAATATCCTCAACAGGAGTACTAACAGTAACATTCTCTACTTTTGCTTCAACCTTTTCAATCAAATAACGATCAGCCAAACCATAAAGTATAGCAGCAATTATTAAAATTATTGGTAAAATTATTATTATAGGTTTTTTATTTAATTTTCTTTTAGTTTTAATTTAAATCAGCTCCTTAAAAGTGTTATTCACTAGTATATTTACATTATAAAAGAGAAAGCTTAAATTAACCTTAAATAATTAAGAAATGGTAATATATAAAAGAATTGAATTATTGTATAAAATAAAATATAATTAAAGAAAAGGAATATTTTAATCTAAGCTTAAAAAGGATTTAAATTAATTTTATAAACTATGGGGATAGAGGTGTGTATAATATGAAAACGTTAACTTACCTTAAAAGAAAATTTAAAAAGAAAGAATCTAGACGTGGTGGTATTTTAAAAAAGACAAATTTTATAACAGGATTTAAAAACATCAAACTAGCAAAACAACTTATAAGCTGTTTTGCATTAATAGGAATATTAACTTCATTTGTTGGAATAATTGCTTTAAAAAATATGAATAATACTAATGAAAGCTCAATAGAAATTTACGAAAAAAGACTTTTGCCAATTACATATGTGACAGGAGTTCAAAAAAATATGCTGCTTATTAGAGCTAAACATTTATACATGCTCTCAGAAAAAGATACAGCTAAAATAAGCGAAGCAGTAGACGAAATTGAAGAATTAAAAGTAGGATATCAAGAATTAATTACAAAATACAAAGAAACAGACTTAACAAAAGCAGAAGAAAATTATTTAATTGAATTGCAATCTAGTTTAACATCATATAATCAGTTTGCTATGATGTACGAGATGAAATTAAAGGAAAATAAATATGAAGAAGCCATGAGTTATGTAGTTAGCTTTAATGAAGCATGGGATAAAGTTAGCGAAAATATAGAACATTTAATTCAGATAAACAAAGAAGAAGCAGCTCTTTTACTAGACAATAACCAAACTTATTTTGAGGCATCCTATTTTAGAATGATACTTACTATTTTAGTAGTATTATCAGCTGCAATTGTTTTGGGCATGTGGGTTGCAGGTTTAATTAGTAAACCAATAAATAAGTTGTTAAGTGCATCTACACAGATAGCAGAGGGAAATTTGGATATAGAAATTGATATTCAAAACAAAAGTGAAATTGGAGTTTTAAGTACAGCATTTAACAAAATGACTTATAATATAAATCATGCATTATACAATATTAATGAATCAGCAGAACAAGTTGCAAGTGGAGCAAATCAGGTTGCAAATTCTAGTATGTTATTATCACAAGGAGCAACGGAACAAGCAAGCGCTATTGAACAGTTATCATCAACTGTTGAAGAAATTTCAAAGCAAACCAAATATAATGCAACAAATGCAAATTTAGCTAAGAATATTACGGAAAAAGCCAAAGTTAATGCAGAAGAAAGTAAAAAGCAAATGAATGAAATGCTTAATGCAATGTCTGAAATTAATGAATCCTCCATGAATATATCAAAAGTCATAAAAGTTATAGAAGAAATTGCTTTTCAAACTAATATATTAGCACTGAATGCCGCAATTGAAGCAGCCAGAGCAGGCCAATATGGCAAAGGTTTTTCAGTAGTAGCTGAAGAGGTTAGAAATTTAGCATTGCGCTCATCAAATGCTGCAAAAGAAACAACAGATATGATAGAAGGGTCTGTTAAAAAAGTTGAAGTAGGTAGTAAAATTGCAAATCTAACATCAAACGAACTTAATAATATAGTGCAAGATGTTTCTAAAGCAGCTAAATTAGTTGGAGATATAGCTCTAGCGTCAAATGAACAAGCTATAGGGGCAGACCAAGTTAATCGAAGTATCAATCAAATAACTAAGGTGGTTCAAACTACTTCATCTACCTCAGAAGAAACAGCATCTGCAAGTGAAGAACTTTCAGGACAAGCTGCTATATTAAAAGAACAAGTAGGAAATTTTAAATTGAAAAATAACAAATCAGAATAAATTCAGAGGAAAAATAAAATATCTATTTGTATCTGTTTTTGTGCTGTAATAAAATAAACTGAAAATATTAAATCACAAAGTAAAGAAGATAAATATAATCATAAGATTTAGGAAATTATATTTATAAGGAAGTAGGTGATTTATATAGATATTCAATATGTACAAGGAGAAAGTATATTTACGAGAGTTAATAGGGAAATTAAGCAATCTGAATATTTAAAAGAGGACATTGAAACAGAGGTGATAATAGTAGGTGGTGGAGTAACGGGGGCAACTTTAGCATATTATTTTACAAAAAACAATATCAATGCTGTTATTCTAGAAAAATCAAGAATTGCCCATGGAAGTACTAGTATAACAACTTCCCTTCTTCAATATGAACTGGATAGTAATGTTGGAGAATTAAAGACACATACATCTGAGGATAACATTATAAAATCCTATGAACTAGGACTAAAAGCTTTAAATGAAATTAAAGAGTTTATAAAAGAATACGGCAATAGATGTGATTTTCAAATAGCAGATAGTTTTTTATATACTGCAAAAGATATAGAAAAAAAACAAATTGAAGAAGAATATAAGTTTAGAAGAAAAGCAGGATTTCCGGTAGAATTTATTGATGAAAACAAGAATCCATTTTCTTTTAATATAAAAGCTGGTTTGCTAAGTATAGAAGGAGGGGCTAAATTAGATCCTTATAAATTTACTCATGATTTATTAAATGAAAGTTGCAAAAAAGGATTAAAAGTTTATGAAAATAGTGAAGTTATAAGGGTAGATTATAGTGAAAAGGGAGTTACCGTAGAAACTGTATATGGACATAAAGTAAAAGGAAAAATTATTATAGTTGCCACTGGATACAATACTGAACTTTTTACAAAAAGGAACTTTGGAATTAAAACTACTACTTTTAATATAGCAACTAAACCAATAAATAATATAAAAGAAATTTATAAGAGCGTGGTAGTGAGAGATAATGAAGACCCCTATAATTATTTAAGAACAACCAGTGATAACAGAATAATAATTGGTGGGGAAGATATTAATTTTATCCCAGAAATATTTAATGAAGAATTGTGTAATAAAAGCTATGATAAGTTAGAGCAAAGGCTAAAAAATATGTTCCCCCATTTAAATATTGATGTGGAATACAGATACTGTGGGGCTTTCGCCTCAACTCAAGATAACTTAGGATTTCTAGGGAAAGACCCAAAAAATTCAAAACTATGGTATGGACTAGGTTATGGAGCTAATGGTATTTTATATGCTGTGCTAGGTGGAATGATGTTGAGTAAATTATATCTGGGAGAAGAAGTAAAGGATTTGAAACTTTTTGATGTAGGAAGATTTGACTCGTAATAATATTAAAGGAGAGAAAAAATGTTTTTACCAAACAGAATAATATTTCAAAAAGATACACAAAACTACCCAATAGCTAAGGAAATTCTAGCCACCTTCAAAGATAATCCCAAAGTTGAAATTATAAATTTAACGTCTAATCAAGTAAAAAAACATATTCCAGGAGATGATTTATCTGCTCAATATAAAGAAGGAAAGAAAACTTTAGTGGTGGGAATTAAGACTGGTTTAAAATTTCAATCCTGTAAACCTTCAGCTCATTATCAACTTCCTTTGGTATCAGGCTGTATGGGCCAATGTGAATATTGTTATTTAAACACCAATATGGGAGATAAATCTTATGTAAAAGTTTTTGCCAATATAGATGATATTTTAATGCAAGCAGAGAAGTATATAAATGAGAGATTGCCAGAGATAACAATATTCGAAGGAGCGGCAACCTCAGACCCAATACCTGTAGAACCTTATACTCATTCTTTAGAAAAAGCTATAACTTATTTCGGGGATAATGAAAATGCTAGATTTAGATTTGTAACAAAATATAATGATGTGGATTCGTTGATTAACATAAAACATAATGGACATACTGAAATCAGATTTAGTCTTAATACCTCCACTATAATAAATGAATATGAGAATTTTACAGCTTCGGTTGATAAAAGAATAGAAGCAAGCATAAAAATGGCAAAAGCAGGTTATCCCATAGGATTTCTAATTGCACCCGTATTTATTTATCCTAACTGGAAACAAGAATATCATGATTTATTAGTACAATTAAGTAGAAAACTTCCAAAAGATTTAAAGTATCCAGTAACTTTTGAGATTATATCACACCGTTACACCACAGCAGCCAAAAATATAATATCTCAGGTATTTCCCGAAAGCAAGCTACCTATGATTGATGAAGACCGTAAGTATAAATATGGGCAATTTGGATATGGAAAATATGTTTATCCTAAAGAAAATTTAGAAGAAATGAAAGAGTTTTTTATAAAAGAAATAGAAGAATTATTTGAAAATAAAGAAGTGAAGTACATTATATAGCTTTGAAAAAAGGGGGTGCTCAAAATTGTGCACCCCTCCCTTTGTATTGGAAAATAGTAGTTTAACGCATAGTAAGTGGAATTGTAAATATCATATGGAATGAATTTAGAAGGATGCTAGAGTATAAAGCAAAATGGTATGGTAGAGAAATAATAATAGCATCATCAAATTGAATTAAAATAACTGGAATAGTAGCAGATGCAATAATGGATAAATTATTTCTTGTTTGTATACCACTGAAGAAAAATAGTGGTATAATAAATAAAAATATATTTTCAAAGGGGAAATGATTATGAAAACAGCAAATTTAATAGGAATTTTAGGTTGGGTAACAATTATAAGTTTTACTATAGCAATTTTGAATTTTGTTATGAAGTATATCAATAAAAAATATATTAATAAATTAGGAAAAGACAAAAAGCAAATAGTGGACATGTATAGAAAAATAATGAAGATAGTTGTTAAAAATCATAAGCTAGCAGGAACTATAGCTGTAGTATCTGTACTAGCTCATTTTATAATAGCGTTTTCAGCAAATCGAATTAAAATAACAGGAATAATAGCAGCCGCAATAATGGCTAGTATATTTGCATTGGGGATTTATGGCGCATATATTAATAAAACTCGTAAAGGAATTTGGCTTAAAATCCATCGTTTATTAGCTTTTGCATTAGTAGTAGCTATTTTGGTTCATATTATATAAAAAATTACACTGCTCAATTTTGAGCAGTGTAATTTTATAAAAAGCTATATAACATAAACGGTCAAACAAATGATATAATTAATATAAAATACACAATATGTAAGGAGACCGTAGCTATGAATGAGGTTTTAGAACAATTAAAAAGCAGAAAATCAGTGAGAGTATTTGAAGATAAATTAATCGATAAAGAAGTAAAAAAAGAAATAGTACAAGCAGCCTTTGAAGCTCCAACTGCAGGAGCTATGATGCTTTTGATCTAGAAGGCTGTAATCCAAGAAAACCAGGAGAAGGGGATATTTTACTAGCTTGTGCTGATGCAATAATAGCAGCCCCGGTACCTCAATTTATTACATAATAGGTTTAACCATAATATTGACAATAATATAAAAAACTCAGAATATAGTATAATATTTTTGTTATAATATTGCTATAATTGTAATTTTATTGGGAGACTACAAGGGGCGGGCATGGAAACCCGCCCCTACAAATAAATCCTAACTGCAACTATCTTTTAAAGTTATCATCCCTATTACTTATAAAGCTCCCCCGCCAGTTCCACCAGCGCCCCCACATCAAGAATTTCAATTCTTTTTTTACTACTTCTAATAATTTTCTTCTCATTTAACCCTTTCAAAGTCCTAGATAAATGTCTATAACTGGTTCCTAGAAGGTCAGCTATATCTGAAAAAGAGGAAGTTAAGTTAAATATTTTTTCACCAGCTGCAATATGGGATAAATAACTTGCCAGCCTATTTTCCAAAGGATACAAAATATTAATAGAGCTAATATTAGAAAGATTGTTTAATTTATCGCTTAAATTTAAACAAAGATATCTAAGAAAAATAGCATCGGTAATACAATATTTATTAATAATATCCGTTGGAATCCCAATACAAAAGGTATCCTTTAAAGCTTCTACATTTGTTTGATAGTGGCTTTTTTCTAGTATCTCTAAATCTCCGAAATTGCTAAAAGGCTCATAAAATTTCAAAAGAAAAGATTTACCATTTTCCAGTAGCACGTACACCTTTGCATTTCCTTCTACCAAAAAATAAAAGTTCAATATTTTTTCTCCATAACTACAAATATAATCACTCTTCTCAAAGTGATAAAGTGCAGCTTCTTTTAAAGCCACAGCGGGAAGTATTTTATTAATTTCAAATTTATTAATATAAGTATTTAATATTTTAATATCTTTAATTATTTTCATAATATAGTCCTTTTAACAAGTAGGACAAATGTCCTAATGATATTTTTAAAATTATGATACCTTATTAATGACGGAAAGTAAAGTAAGGAGGATAAAAAATGTTTAAAGGACTAGCAATTTTAGATGGAATGTTAATTTCATTAATGGTGGTTGCCAACGGATTACTGGCAATTTCTTTAGGTGACTATGCTTCGTTAATAGTTATTCACACAGTTGGATTGATAGCTATTACTTCAATTATATTAATAAAAAAGAAAAAAATAAGTTTGTTTAATGTACCATTCATATTATTTATGGGAGGGGCTA
Organism: Clostridium grantii DSM 8605; assembly: GCF_900129965.1. Classification (GTDB taxonomy): domain Bacteria; phylum Bacillota; class Clostridia; order Clostridiales; family Clostridiaceae; genus Clostridium_AF; species Clostridium_AF grantii. The sequence continues at coordinate 231,282 of NZ_FQXM01000005.1, forward strand.
TTGGAATATTCACTTTGTTTTCCAATAATGTTTGTATAGGTGAATTAGGAGTAACTTTAACTTTGGGCCTAGGGCTTTTGGGTCAAATAATTATTTCCTTTGTTATTGATCACTTTGGATTATTTGGAGTAAAAAAATATAAATTTATGCCTAAAAAAACTTTTGGTATTTTATTAATGTGTGTTGGAATTTTTGCAATGATAAAATTATAGGAGGACAAAAAATGATTTATATATTATTAGCTTTAGTAACTGGTGGTTCTGTTATAATATCAATAACTTTAAATGCTAAATTAGCTGAAAAAATTGGCTTAACAGGGGGAACTCTTATAAATTATTTAGTAGGATTGATAGGATCAATAATACTATATACCATTATAAATAAAGGATTTGACTTGAGATTATCACAGATTACAAATATTCCTTTAATATATTTAACAGGAGGATTACTAGGAGTTGGGATTGTTATGATGAATAACGCCATTCTTCCTAAAATACCAGTAGTTTATACAACAGTTTTAATATTTTCAGGACAACTTATCGTAGGAATTCTAATGGATTATTTTTACTTTCACCAATTACCCACAGGCAAAATCATTGGCGGAGTATTTATTCTTCTAGGAATTTTATATAATATGAAAGTGGACAAGGCTGCTACTTTACAAACAGTGAAATAATTAAGCAAAAAGAATAACTCATGTGGCAGCCACATGAGTTATTTACATTCTTTACTTTATTGCTGATAATCTTTCAGTTAAACTAGCTAATCTTGAATTCATACGAGCTAAGATAGAATCAAAAGCGGTTTGAGCTCCAGTAGCATCTTTGGCTTCAACAGCTGTTTCTAAATCATCCCATGGATGAGATACATCTTCATCAGCAGTTTTCATATCCGCACCTCTTCCACCTATTTTATCGCCTAAAGTTTCTTTCATTTCTTCTCTAGTAATTTCTCCACTTTCAACTTTGGTTTTTAAAGCATCCATTTCTTCATGTAAAGCATCACGAGTTGTTGTTAATTCAGTTTGTAAAGCCTCATATTCAGCAGTAGCACCTGGAATAAGTTCTTCAGCACTAGCAATAATAGTAGATTGTTCTTCTTGTCTTGCAGCTCTTTCAGTTTCTCTTGCTTCTCTATTTTCTACTCCAACTTTTCCTTTTCTTCCTTCACCAGTACCTCTTCCCTCACCATTATGTTCAGCTGTAATTTGGGTTTTAGTTGCTCCGGTATCAACATTAGTATCTGTAGTAGCCGCAAATGCAGTAGTAGCACCAATTAAACTTAAAGCGATAGTTCCAGGGATTATAAAATTTCTAAATTTATTCATTATTAAACACTCCTTTTAATTTTTTTAGCTTATGCATATTTTTAAAATTAATGCATTTATTTTTGTAGGTGTTTATCCTATGAATAAATAATATAACAAAAATATCAAGGAATTATGAAGAAGATTTGGAAGGTTGAATATAAACAAAAGAAGTTGACAATTGGCAACTTCTTTTAATCTTCTAATTATTTAATTGTGAACTGTTTTAAGTTGTTAAATTTACTCTTCCTCTTTTAAAACTAACATCTGCTTTACCAGATCTAACTTGTCCTATGTACCAGAATGCATAAGGAACTATTAATATAAAGTTCACTATACCCCAATATTTCATAAATGATGCATTATGCCATGAACTTGCATCCATAAGTGTTGGGAATAAAGTAGGAATACAAGAACGAATTATAAGGTGAGAAGCTAAGGTATATACTCTAGCCATTACATATAATTCAGGTTTCTTTTTAATTATTGGATAAATTTCTGCTGCTAAAATGATACAAAGTGAAGAAGCAAAAAATACTGGAGTTTCTGCATAAACAAAACAAGCATTCCAAGTAGTGTATAAGAAATTCCAAGCAAGGGTAGTGAAAACAATCAAATCCCCAGGTTTTTCAGTAGAATATCTCCAGAATTTCTTAGGAAATGGAATAGTTACACAAAGTAATAAACCACAGCCAGCATTAAAATAATTTCCCATAGTAAAATCTTTAATAGTTGCTTCCATGATATTTAAGAATAAAACACCATAAACTATCCATAGAACCCAACCTTTTTGCAAAGATTCCCAAAACTTACCTTTTCTTTTCTCATAGTTAGCAATTCTACAATAGCCTACGAATATTGTAGGAATGATAACACTTATTATTTTAGACCATCTAAACCAACCAACCACGCCACCCATTAACCAAAGTGGAAAAGTAAATAAGCTAGCAATCCAAAACCATTTTGCAAACACATAATGTTTTCGCATGTATTCTACAATAAATAATAGTAAAATAAAATAAATGCTCATAGAAAGTACATACTGCCATACAGGAATATCCATAACATTCCCCTCCAAAATTATTATTTTTTTAAAACAAAAAAACATGCAACATAACGATTGTTCGGTTAATATAATTGTAACAAACTTGGCAAACTTAGTCAATGAAATCCTTAACATAAATTGAAAAAATAATTAATGAAATATATAAACTTTTGTTCTGTATTTTTGTGCTATAATAAAAAGAAATAATGACACATAAAAATGCATAAAGGAGGAAAAACATGGCTGTAGATGGAAAAGAACGTATAGTTCAAGCTACTAAAAAGGTAATAGCTAGAAGTGGAATTACAGGGGCAACCATGAGAGCAATAGCTCAAGAAGCAGGCCTTAGCACAGGAGCTATCTACCATTATTATAAAAGCAAAGAAGAAATATTATATGAAATAATGGATACTAGTCTTTCAGAAACTGTTAGAGTAGAGGAAGAGCGTCGTATCAATAATTATACAACAGAGCATCTTATAGATATAATAGCTGAAAGAATAGGGGATAGATTTAGAAAAAAAGAAGAAAATACTTTGCAATTTCATTTGTCTAAAGAAGGTATTCTAGGGGATGAAGCTATTAAAGCAAAATTTCATAAAAAATATGAAGAATGGATACGCAACACAGAAGATCTACTAGGTGTACTATACAGTAAAAAATCTCCAAAACAGATGAAAGCAGTATGTTCATTACTTATAGGAGCAATAGATGGAGTAGTAATGCAATTATTATTAGAATCCAATCAAGCAGAAATAGAAGATATAACTGAGGTATATAAAGAATTATTAAAAGTGGGAATACCTAATTTCTTGGATCATTTAAATGAACTAGAAAAAGATAGTAAATAGCGAAGAAAAAGCTTCCGCGTTGGCGGAAGCTTTAATATTTTTTATTTAGTAGCTAATTTCATCTTTTTATCCTTAGATAAAGATTTAAGAAATACAACTAAACAAATAACGTTTAAAATAATACTTATAAAAGCAACTAAATTCATAGTTAAATCATTTCTAAACACCATTAATTGCATAGATTCTGTAAATCTTGGGAAAGTAAAATAATAAATAAACCAAGCAGCAAGTGTAAATCCTCTTGCTTGTAACCAAGTACCTTTTTTAATAAATAAAGCTGGTATAGTACAAGATACAATTACCATAAATTGACCTGAAGCAGAGCCAGGGAAATTTAAATAAACAAAAACCCAGTTCCAAACATCATAAGCTATAATCCAAAGAGTTGTCATCAAAGGCCAAACCATATCTCCTTCTTTTGAATCATCTTTTTTAAGCCCTTTCCAGCCATAATAAAGAGTGATAATTGAGAATATACCTGCTAAACCATTTAATATATTAGGCAATTTACCCATAGAAAAATCCTGGGAAACAGCTTCTAAAATATTTAAACCTAAAATAGTTGCAGCGATAAATTTAGCAGAATTTTTCTTTCCAAACTTAGTATATCTAACAAGGAAAAACCAGAAAACAGCAAAAACTACAGAATAAAGTTTTACCCATTTAAACCAGTGGCTAACTCCTTGTTTTGCAAAAATAGGAATAAAAGCAAAAGGAATAATAAAGTAAATTATAATAGTTGCCCACTTATATTTTCTACATAATTCATTTATACCAATCAAAACTATAGGAATCAATAACCAATAGAAAAAAGCTAGTCCACCTTTATGAAGATTAATAACACCAGTATATTCATCAGTGACAAAATCTATTTGAGAATCTGATTTTACTGTTAATACAGCATTATCAAAAGAAGTGATTTTATCATCTCCAGCACTGATAATCTGAATTTCATCACCATTTCTTTCAAATTTTTTAGTTTCAGTTAAATTTAAATCTCCAGATTCTTCTGTTAAATCAACAGTTCCATTTTCATTAAATTCAAATCTAAAAAATAAACCACCATCACTGGATTCTTTACCATCTATAAGAGTTTGCCAAGTTCCAGAAATACTATTATCATCAGCTTTTGCTACGAAAGATAGTGAGCACATTGATAAAATGGCCACAAGTAAAATAAGTATAAATTTTGTAATATTGCGACTAAAAACGTTTTCTTTAAAACTTTCCATAGTTCTATCCCCTTTAAATTTTCTACTTGTCATAACAAGCGTTCGGTAATGTAATTGTAACAAAATTATGAATTTACGTCAATAAAATTCATAATATTTTGTTAAAAAAATAACTATACATATAATAAAAAAAGGTTCATGATTTCAGAGGAAAATTTCATTAACTCTGAAACCGTGAACCTTAAAATTTTAATTCTTGTTACTTCATTGCAAAAATCATACCAGACAGAAAAGGAACTAGCCATATAAGCCAAACTAAAAGACTAAATTTATGAAAATTTAATTTCATATTTTCATCCTTTTTCACTAATACCACAGTTGCCCAAACAGCATGAAAAATCATAAGAATTATGGCAAGAAGCCCGGTAATACCATGAAAATTAAATTGGAATGAATTGCCGGAAAGATTACTCATAAGAGTGGTTCCGATGGTGTCAAATGCAAGACCTATCCAAAATATTACTAGATGCCACTTTTTTAAACTACCTTGTATTTTTTCGCTCCACACTCCAATGGTATAGAATACTAAAGCTAAAGTAATCGTTACTATTGCATAAATAAGCATAATTTTTTCTCCTCGTCGTTTTTTTTTAGATTCTTCTGTAAGTTTATTATGAAGCTTGTTTTATTTTTTTTGACTTTGTTTTTTTATGTTGTTATTATTTTTTTTTCTTCTCATTTTAGCGTAAGGATTAGAATTGGGTTTTTTACTTGATTTTCTATTTTTTGATACATCAGCTGTAACAATAGGAGCGTCACCCATAGGATAAGCATGATTTTCAATTAAAGGAATAGATTTATCTATAAGTTTTTCAATGTCTTTAAGAAAATCTTTTTCTTCATGGTCACAAAAAGTAATTGCAATACCATTATTACCAGCTCTACCGGTACGACCAATTCTATGAACGTAAGTTTCTGGGGGATTAGGCATGTCAAAATTAATTACATGAGACAATTCATCCACATCAATTCCTCTTGCAGCTATATCGGTAGCTACCAAAACTCTAGTTTTACCAGATTTGAAATCATTTAATGCCTTTTGTCTAGCAGATTGTGATTTATTTCCATGAATAGCTTGTGCATTAATTCCAGCTTTTTCTAAATCAGCTGTGATTTTATTTGCACCACGTTTTGTACGTGAAAAAACAAGGGCGGAAACTATAGATTTATCTTTTAATATATCATTAAGTAAGAATTTCTTATTCTTTTTATCCACATAATACATACATTGGTCAACGGTATCCACTGTGGAGGAAACTGGAGCCACTGCAACTTTTTCAGGGTTAACAAGAATTGAATCTACTAATTGAGAAATTTCTTTTGGCATAGTTGCTGAAAAAAGAAGTGTTTGTCTTTCTTTAGGAAGTTTTGATATGATTTTTTTAACATCATGAATAAATCCCATATCCAACATTCTGTCTGCTTCATCAAGCACAAAATAATTTATATCATTTAATTTAATATAATTTTGATTCATTAAATCCAATAATCTACCAGGCGTAGCAACTAAAATATCTACCCCAGCTCTTAAAGCGTTAATTTGATGCATTTTTGTTACACCGCCAAAAATAACTGTGTTTTTAAAATTTAAGTATTTTCCATACTCAGTAAAACTTTCATCGATTTGAATAGCAAGTTCTCTAGTAGGAGCTAGTATCAATGCTTTTATTTTCTTAGGTGTTTTTGTGTTGAATTTTTCATTATAAAGGTTTTGAAGAATAGGAATAGCGAAAGCAGCAGTTTTACCAGTGCCCGTTTGTGCACAACCTAAAATGTCTTTTCCTTCTAGTAGTATAGGAATAGATTGTTGTTGAATAGGAGTAGGATTTATATAACCTTTTTCATCCAAAGCTCTAAGTATATTTTTGTTAATATTAAAATTCTCGAATAACATGTTTCTCCTTCGTAAAGTAGCTTTTGAATTTTAAATGCCATAAATTATGCTAATATATTATAATGCATCTATTTAATCTACTTTCTATTGATACTATAAGCATAACTTTAATTATACCACACAAAATCAAACCCCGCACAAAAACCTTTTAATAAATATCAGAAAACTCAATACTAATACTATCTACATTACTAAGCACTGAATTACTTCTATCAATAAAAGAAGTACCAAGTTCGCTTTTCATAAGAGGAAAATAAAGCCTAAATTCACTTCCCTTTTGTAATTCGCTAGAAACAGCTATTCTACCCATTTGCATTTCCGTTAAAGATTTAACCAAAGATAATCCTATACCACTTCCTTCGCTAATGCGAGTAAAAGACTTGTCTACTTGTCTAAATCTTTCGAAGATAATCTTTTGCTTATTTAAAGGAATACCTATTCCCGTATCTTTAACTGTAATACAAGCATAATTATTAACAGCAGCAACTGATACAGAAATTTTACCGCCAGTAGGTGTGAATTTTATAGCATTAGATAATAAATTTAATATTATTCTTTCTATTTTTTCCTCATCACAAATTATAAAAAGTTCATTTGATTCTTTGGTGAATTCAAAGCTTAATTTATTTTCTTTCATATAGTGTTTTACGGAAAAACATATATTTTTTACCAAGCTTACTATATTATGAGGAACTAAAGTAAGCTTAAGAAAGCCAGAATCTATTTTTGTTATATCTATCATATTATTGGATAATTTCAATAATCTATAGGAATTTTTCTTGATTATTTTTCTATATTCTTCATTTTTATTTATATAGGTATTTAAATCATTTGTTTTAGAATAAAGTTCTAGAACCTGTAAGGCACTTATTATAACATTTAATGGAGTTAGAAATTCATGAGACATATTAGAGAAAAAATCTGTTTTTAATTTATCATAAGAAATAGCTTCATTAAGTAATTGGCTATACTCATCAGCCTTATTCTTATATTCCAAGGTTCTAATCATAACTAAAAATCCATTATAATCATCAAATATATACTTATTTACACCAATCAAGGTGTTAACTACTTTATTAGTATCTTTTCTAATCAATTTTATCTCAGAAAAAGGGATATCTTCTCCACTACTTATATGATCTAAAATTTTTCTGAATTTTTCTAAATCAGAAGAGTGAACACTAAATAAATCCTTTTGATTAATGCCAATTAAATCAGTGATTTTTGGTAAATTAAAAAAAAGTTGAGCTGCTTTGTTGGCAAAAGTTATCTTACCATCTACCATAACATAAAGAATATCTGGAAGATAATCCAGTAGTATTTTATATTTTTCTCTACTTTCTTTATAAATCATATTCATTTTTTTCAATTCTATATTTTTTTCTTTTATTTTACTTTCTAGAAGCTTATTTGAAGTTCTAAGAATACATCTTTGCTTTTTCTGAAGTAAAGATGTGTAATCTTTTTTTAATATAGTTGAAATAAATTGAGTAATCAAATTCTTATAGCTCTCAAGTTTATCTTCAGACACTATGGTTATTTCCTTTAAAGCTTCAAAATATTCCTTTTCATTGAAACCATAAAAATCACATTTCTTCTTATAAAAATCTAAATCAGGCTTTTCAGTAAAAAATTGTCCCAGTTGTATATAACCAATTATGTTCTTACATAATATTATGGGAACAGATAAATTACTTAAACCAAGGTGGCACTTAGGACTTTTATCAATACTGCATGCTAAAAGATGTTTATTATTAGAGCATATGTGGTTTAAAGTTGGACATTTTCTGTGAAAATTTTTACATAATTTGCTATTGGGGGATTCTATAATTATATCTCCGTGAACATTTATAACAAAAATAGTTATATCAGTAATTTTACTTAAATTATCTATCATTGAGCTTATAGCCTGCATATCAATAAGTTCGTCAAGTTTATACATGTTTACACCACACTAAGAAAGAATTTTGTTGTAATAATATATTTAATATACCAGTATTATATCAAATATACTCATTAATTGGAATAATTTTGTTCATTAAACAACAAAATTCTAAATTATTTATTAATTAGTATTTATTAATTAGTATTTATTAATTAGTATTTATTATTTATTGATTAGAAAATAATTAAATGATAAAATTATTACCAAGAAAGTAGGGATATTATGATTAAAAAAATAGGATATGCATGTATTAATGTAAACTTAAAACCAAGAGGATTTAAAGAATGTAGATTAAGTTCAGTTTATAAATATGGTATAGATTACTTAAGAGAGAAAATTATCAATAACCTTCAATTAACAAAAGACATTTTAGAATGGAATATAAAAAATGATATATACATGTATAGAGTCACTAGCACCTTGCTACCATTAGTTACCCATCCAGATATTATAAGGGATTTTCAGTGGCGTTGGCAAAAGGATGAAGAAATATGTGGGTATATGAATGAAATCAAAGATGTAGTGGAAAAAAACAATATAAGATTATCCATGCATCCAGATCAATTCACAGTGCTCAATAGTTTAAATCCAAAAGTAGTAGAAAATAGTTTTGAATATTTGAAATATCATTACCAAGTTTTAGAAAAATTAGCAGGTAAAGATATTATAATTCACACAGGGGGAGTTTACGGGGATAAACAAGCTTCTATGGATAGATTTATAGAAAACTACGGAAAACTAGATGAAAATATAAAGAAAATGCTTAGATTAGAAAATGATGATGTTTCTTATAGGGTACAAGATGTTCTTTATATTAGTGAAAAATGTGGCATACCTATAGTGCTAGATATTCATCATCATAATTGTAATTATGAACTAGCATTAACACACAATCATATTGAAAGAATCAAAAACTCTTGGAAATCAACAGGATTAATCCCTAAAATGCATATAAGTAGTGGGAAAACTGGCATAAATGATAAAAAACATAGTGATTATGTGAAGTGTGAAGATTTGGCTAATTTAAAAAGCTTGCTTATAGATATAGATATTGATTTAATGGTGGAAGCCAAAATGAAAGATGAAGCTGCGCTTGAAATAATGAAATGCAAAGAACAAGAAAAAAACACTATCAAATAGGTAGTGTTTTTGTTTTAAAGTAAAACCTTTCTTATAACTCTTCAAAATAAATACCTCCTTGGATAAAGTAAAACCTTTACTACAAATTATACCAAATAAAACCAAAAAAAGGCTAGTTTAATTGTGAATTTATTGCATATTTATAAAAAATAGATTTATTAAGCAACAGGCTCCATTTTTTAATGGAAATCTCTCAACTATTTGCCACTTTAAATTCAATCTTATTCCAAGGCATTATATTCCATATTTGTAGACAAAACAATAGAAGTATTTGTATCTTCAATTTGTTGAAGCTTATTTATAAAAGATTCTAATTCTGAAATCTCACGAAAACAAGCTTTAATTATCATACAACAGATTATCATTTTCAGTATATCATATTGTTAAACGCAGTAGAACAAAATAAACTCAAATTATCAATTTAATAATATAAAGTTTTAAAATCTTTTAGTTTAATAAAAAAAAAGAAACGGGAATTGACTAATTAAAATTAGGAAATTTGGTTAATATATTCACAAAGGTAAAGTGGAGTGATATTATAAAGATAGAGACAGTTTAAAGGCAAGTGGATAGTGGATAGTTAGTGGTTAAATATAAGAATAAAAAAAAGAGGTGACTATTATGAATAAACTAAAAATAACAGAAACCGTTCTCAGAGATGGGCATCAAAGTCAAATAGCTACAAGGCTAAAAATAGAGGAAATTCTTCCTATAGTAGAGACTATGGATGAAGTTGGATATTATGCTATGGAAGTTTGGGGAGGAGCCACTTTTGATGTTTGTTTAAGATATTTAAATGAAAATCCTTGGGAAAGGCTTAGATTAATAAAAGAAAAAGCTAAAAAAACAAATCTGCAAATGTTATTAAGAGGACAAAATCTTTTGGGTTATAAGCATTATTCTAATGATATAGTTGAAAGATTTATTCAAAAATCCATTTATAATGGAATAGATATTATTAGAGTTTTTGATGCTTTGAATGATGTTAGAAATTTAAAGAAATCAATAGAAGTTATTAAAAAAGAGCAAGCCCATTGTCAATGTGCTATTTCTTATACAACTAGCAAAATTCATACTATTGATTATTATACAAAGCTAGCCAAGACCATGGAAGATATGGGAGCGGATTCTATTTGTATAAAGGATATGGCAGGAATTTTAACTCCTGATAATGCTTTTGAATTAATTTCGCAGTTGAAGAGTAGTATAAAGGTACCCATTGAGTTACATGGACATTGTACAAGTGGCATTATTGAAATGACTTATATGAAAGCTATAGAAGCAGAGGTAGATATAGTAGACACTGCTATATCAGCATTTTCATCAGGAACCTCTCAGCCTTGTACAGAATCTTTAAATGAAGTGTTTAAAAATAATGAAAGAGCTTTAAATTTAAACGAAGAAAAAATGAAAAAAGTAGCAGCGCATTTTTCTAGGGTAAAAGAAAAGTATATAGAAGATGGAACTTTTAATCCTAGAGTTATGAAAATAGAGCCTCAAATATTAGAATACCAAGTTCCAGGAGGAATGCTTTCAAACTTATTATCACAACTAAAAGCTCAAAATGCAGAAAATAGATATGAAGAGGTATTGAATGAAATACCAAGAGTAAGAGAAGATTTAGGCTTTCCGCCACTAGTTACTCCATTAAGTCAAATGGTTGGAACTCAATCAGTATTTAATGTTTTAATAGGGGAAAGGTACAAGATGATTCCTAAAGAAATAAAGGATTACGTTAAAGGATTTTATGGACGAGCTCCTGTACCAATAAAGGAAGAAATAAAAAAGAAAATAATCGGGGAAGGAGTCACCATTGATTATTGCCCTGCAGATAAAATAGAACCAATGTATGAGAAAACAAAAAAGGAAATAGAAGATTTAACACAAGAAGAAGAAATGATCCTAGCTTATGCAATATTTCCAGATGTGACAAGAACATATTTAGAAAATCAGAAAAAACAGATAAAAGAAAATATTAAGGAAAACATTAAAGAAAACATTAAAGAAAACATTAAAGAAAACATTAAAGAAAACATTAAAAATAACATGAAAAATAACATTGAAGATAATGTTGAAGAGGATACTTATTATATTGAAATTGTAATGTGATTTTTATAATCATATAGATAAAAGAAAGGAAGAAAGCAATGAAAGAATATATAACCATTATTGAAGCTTTAAAAATAACGGCTATTTGCATGGGTATTGTATTTGTAACCCTTTACGTCATTTCCTTGATTATAGGATTATTTAAAATAATTTTTTCAGAAAAAAAGGAAAAATCACAGGTTACAGAAATAGAAAAAGTTAAAGGGAAAGAAGAAAAAATCATTGGTAAAGCTGTGACAGATGAAGAAGTAATAGTAGCTATAACGGCTGCAATTAATATGAGTAATGAGAAGAAGAATAGTAAGTTTAGGATAGTGTCTATGAGGGAAGTTGGGGAGTAGAAAGTTTAAAATGATAACCAATTAACAACCTAAAAAGGAGAGAGTTGAATGAAAAAATATAAAGTGAAATTAAACGGTAAGGTATATGAGGTAGAGGTAGAAGAAATGGAAGTAACTTCTGAGCCAGCAACTTTTAATGGGGATGAGGATAAGCAGAAAGAAAAGGAAAAGCAGAGTGAAGTAGCAGCTACTAATTCTGTTGAGGGGGAAGAAATTTTGGCTCCTCTCCCGGGGAATATTTTAGAGGTTAAAGTAAAAGAAGGGGATAGTGTAAAAAAAGGCCAGATTCTTTTTATACTTGAAGCAATGAAACTTGAAAATGAGATTGTAGCCTCAAATGATGGTATTGTTGGAAGAATTCTTGTGAATAAAGGTGGAACCGTTGTTACGGGAGAATGTTTGGGGGTTTTGAAGAGAAACTAAAAATGGACAATCTGAAAATAGCAACATAAAAAATAATAAAGTAGAGAGGAATTAAAAACATGTTACTAGATTTTTTAAATAGTGTAGGGTTTATGGCGCTTGGATGGCAACAAATTTTGATGATTGGAATAGCATGCTTTTTCTTATATTTAGCTATTAAGAAACAATACGAGCCTTACCTTTTATTACCTATAGCTTTCGGCATGTTAATGGTGAATTTGCCTAATACTGGATTGATGGATGAAGGAGGGCTATTTCATTATTTATATATGGGAACAAAGCTTGGAATTTATCCTCCTATAATATTTTTATGTGTGGGTGTTTGTACAGATTTTGCACCTTTGATTGCAAATCCTAAAAGTATATTACTTGGTGCGGCGGCTCAGTTTGGTATATTTTTTGCTTTTATAGGGGCTATATTGTTGGGGTTTGATGGAGCGGCTGCTGCAGCTATTGGAATTATAGGGGGAGCGGATGGCCCCACGGCAATTTATTTAACTTCAAAACTTGCACCGGATTTATTAGGTCCTATTGCACTAGCAGCTTATTCTTATATGGCTTTGGTGCCAATAATTCAACCTCCAATAATAAAAGCTTTAACTACAAAAGAAGAAAGACAAATAAAAATGGAGCAATTAAGATTTGTATCAAAAAAGGAAAAAGTGGTTTTCCCTATTGTAGTTGCAATTTTTGTTATATTGCTACTTCCTTCTTCAGCTCCATTGATAAGTATGTTAATGTTTGGAAATTTAATAAAAGAATCAGGGGTTGTACCTAAATTAGTAGAAACAGCTCAAAATTCTTTGATGTATATAGTTACAATATTTTTAGGATTAACAGTAGGGGCTAAAGCCGATGCAGAAACTTTTTTAAATCCTACTACATTAAAAATAATTGCTCTAGGATTAATTGCTTTTGCGGTAGGAACAGCATCAGGAGTACTATTTGGAAAATTAATGTGTAAGTTAACAAAAGGCAAAATTAATCCAATGATCGGTGCTGCAGGAGTATCAGCTGTACCAATGGCAGCTAGAGTAGTGCAAAAGGTAGGACAAGAAGAAAATCCTTCAAATTTCTTATTAATGCATGCCATGGGTCCCAATGTAGCGGGAGTAATAGGCTCAGCCGTAGCCGCAGGAGTGTTACTCAGTATATTTGGATAGGGAAATATTTCCTATAAAAGAACAAATTTTGCTTTAATTAAAGCTTAAATTTAAGATAAATAAAAAATATGTAATAATTCCATAAAAAATTTAGGAATTAGAATGATAAATTGTGAAAAAGGTGATATAATACTGATAGGCCCAGTTTTTTTATTGTACTAAATTAATTTTTATTGGGTAGAATACTTAGTGGATAGTGGACAGTGAATAGTGAACAAAGAACAGTAAATAATCACCTTTCCAACTCTTCCAACATACCAACTTACCACCTTACCAACTCACACAAAATACCGGCAAAGATAGCCTAGAAGTATAAAAGGTTTAACTTGAACTTCTATTCTAATCAAATATAAAATAAATCCTCAGATTATCTGAGGGTTTATTTATTTTGTAGAAGAGCATATTCAGTTTTTCTTTTAGCTAAATCTATCTTTTTTTATAATTATAAACTTTCCATTCGTCATCTACTAAGATTACAGAGTAAGTCCATTGGTAGTTCTTAATTTCTTCAACTCCATTTACAACTTTTTTTAAAGTTTCGTTTACGTCTACTTCTCCAGTTGTTTCTTTTATTCTTGTAGCTTTAACTTCAATATTTAAAAATTCTTCGTCAATAATATTTCTTTGAAACTTGGAGAGATAATCATATATAGGGCTGTTAGGGGCTATATAATCTTTAACTAATTCATTTTCTTCATTTACATAATCTGCCCAAGCATTATCAAAATCAATTATCAAATTTGATATAATTTCTTCAGGTGAGGGTTCTTCAATTGTTAATTCCTTTGTTAATTCCTCAGTGATAGATTCTTTAACTTGGGTTTCAATATTGGGTAAGTATATTTTTTCTGCAGAGGAATTCTTATATGAATAAACTAAATTCTTTCCTAGCAGCGAAATTTTTGAAACATTTTTGTCTATAAAAGTTGTTTCCTTATTGTTTGTATTATAGCTATGTAAATCCCCATTTTCAAGGGTAAAGTATAATAAATCTTCAGAACTTAGGATTTCTGATAAAGAAAGCTTTTCTAAATTGACTAAAGATACTTTTTCTTCTCCTAATAAATTAACTTTATTAATATAAAATTTATTGTTACTATCTTCACTAGAATAAAAAATTTCATTTTCCCCAACACAAAAGTCTGTAACTTTGGTAGCTATTAATTTAGTTTTATCATCTTTATTTGAAACAAACAAATCTTTAGATATACTTGTATCATCTAAAATAAATAAATTGTTTTTTAATATTTTGATTTTATCAATGTTGAAACCTCTAAAGATGGTTGAAGAATTTCCGGTTTTATCAATTTTAATTATCCTACTTAAACTATCTTTTTTTACATAATAAATTTCATTATTATAATAAAAGATATTTTTATTTTCTGCTAAAGTATCAAAAGTAAAAGAATTTTGTTTTGTTAATAGCTTATCATCAATACTTAAAGAGTAAAGAAAATTTTCATCTTTATTTTCTTGGATGAAATAAATATTATCTTTAATAACATAAAGCAAAGAAGTTATATTTATAGATTTATCTACAGAAATTTCCTTTTTGGTTTTTTTATTAATATCAACGACGAATATATTATTATTCTCTGCATAATAAATAATATTATCTTTTATAATCATATCTTTAAAATTATGTACACCATCTTCAAATTTGTAAGTCATATCTTTCAGTGTATTTATATTTTCTAGGTTTTTCATTTCGCCGTAATGAAAGCTATAATCATTGTTATTATTTGCCCAATAAAATAATATATTTTCACTAATGGTAAAATCAATTATTTTTCCATTACTATCAATAATAGTAGTTGATTCCCCGGTGATTTCATTTATGGCTGAAATATTATCATCTTTATCAATATAATATATACTTCCATCATAATAGTTAGAAGTAAAAGCATCTATTATTAAAGCACTGGTTTTTATAGAATTTAGATTTTGAGAATTCTCAGTAGTATTTTCCATAGAGTTTTTATTAGATTCTTTAGTAGAAAAATTATTTAAATTATAATTTTTATTTATGTTACATCCAGTTATTAATACTGAACAGGTTATAAAAATAATGAAGAGTTTTTTCATAAAAGTATCATCCTTTCTTTACATATATCAATTTTACTATATTGTTTTAAATTATCATAACCATTTATTGTATTTTTATAAATATAGAAAAAAATAAGTGAGGGAGGGAGATATTTTTCATGGATGGTGGTATAATTTAGTGGGGATTTGAAAAGTTGGAAAAGGGGGAGTATTATTTGAAATCAAGTTTTAAAATTGTTTTTGCTATGATTATTTGGGGTAGTTTAGGTTTGTTTGTAAAAAACATAGAAATGCCTTCTATGGAAATTGCTTTTTTTAGAGCTATTATTGCAACTTTTATACTTTTAAGTATAGGAATTATTAAAAAGGATTTGAATATTAGGAATTATTCTAAGATGAATTTAATTTTACTTATGGCCTCGGGAATTGCTATGGGGTTTAATTGGGTGTTACTTTTTCAAGCTTATAAATTTACATCTATAAGTAATGCTACTTTATCTTATTATTTTGCTCCAGTTTTTGTGGTTATGGCAGCACCTATTGTGTTAAAGGAAAAGTTATCTATTAAAAAAATCCTTTCAGTATTGGTGGCACTAGGGGGCTTAGTTTTAATTATAAATAATGGTGCTGGGGAAACTTTAGGTAAGGGCAATGATTTTATTGGAATTGCTTATGGATTGAGTGCAGCGGTTTTATATGCTACTGTTATTTTCTTAAACAAAAGAGTGGTAGGACTTACAGGGTTTGAAAGAACTATTGTTCAATTGGCTGCTTCTGTTGTAGTGCTTATACCTTTTGTTATAGTTAGAAATAATATTAATTTTTCAGGTTCAAATTCTTTGATTTTTATGATTATAGTAGGGGTTGTACATACAGCTCTAGCTTATATTTTATATTTCTCAGGAATAAAGGATACTGAGGTTAATACTGCAGCTATGCTTAGCTACATTGACCCAATATCAGCCTTACTGCTAGGAGCTTTAGTGCTGGGAGAAGGAATAACAATATGGCAAATTTGTGGTGGAGTTATGATATTAGGAGCTAGTTTCTTTGTAGAATTAAAAGACTTAAAGTTAAAAAGAAGGAAGAGTGTAGTTGAAAGTTGATAAGGGATAGTGAACTTCATCTTTCCCACAAAATATTCATACTAGCAAAATATTGCTAAAAATGTGGCAACATAATTAGTTGCAAAATACTTCATTACATTGTATTCTAGTAAACAAATATGAAAAGTTTTTTCAGCGTTGATTGGGAAGAGTAATATGAAAAATATCTTTTAGAGAGTGGGGAAAGGTGAAAGCCCATAGATAATTATCATAAGAAAATCACCCAGGAGCTGCCAGCTGAAGTTAGTAAGCTGTGCCGGTTATGAGCCGTTATTTCATTGAGATATAAAATTGAGTGGAACCGCGGATGACGCCTCATGGATGTCAGTCTGCTTTTTTTTACAAAAAAATAAGCATAAAGTGTACACTGTACACTGAAATATAAGGGGGACTTAAAAAATGGCAAAGATATATTATGAACAAGACGCGAATTTAAATTTATTACAAGGTAAGAAAGTAGCAATTATAGGTTATGGTAGTCAGGGGCATGCTCATGCACTTAACTTAAAAGAAAGTGGAGTAGATGTTTGCGTTGGTTTATATGAGGGCAGTAAATCAAAAGCAAAAGCAGAAGCAGCAGGACTTGAAGTATTAGAAACTTCAGAAGCAGCAAAAGCCGCTGATGTAATAATGATTTTAATACCAGATGAAACTCAAGGTGCGGTTTATAATGAAAAAATCAAACCTTACTTAGAAGAAGGAAATGCACTTGTGTTTGCACATGGTTTCAATATTCACTACAAACAAATAATAGCACCAGATTTTGTAGATGTATTCATGGTTGCACCAAAAGGACCAGGACACACTGTAAGAAGTCAATTTGAAATAGGAAATGGAGTTCCTTGCTTAATAGCTATACACCAAGATGCTACAGGATCAGCAAAAGACATGGCTCTTGCATATGCTAAAGGAGTAGGCGGTACTAGAGGTGGAGTTTTAGAAACTACATTTAAAGATGAAACAGAAACAGATTTATTCGGAGAGCAAGCAGTTTTATGTGGAGGTGTTACAGCCTTAATGCAAGCAGGTTTTGAAACATTAGTAGAAGCAGGTTATGCACCAGAAAATGCTTACTTTGAATGTGTACATGAAATGAAATTAATAGTAGACCTTATATTCCAAGGTGGATTCGAATATATGAGATACTCAATTAGTGATACAGCTGAATACGGAGACTACGTAACAGGTTCTAGAATAATCACAGAAGATACTAAAAAAGAAATGAAATTAATTCTTAAAGAAATCCAAGAAGGAACATTTGCTAGAAACTGGTTAGCAGAAAACCAAGTAAATAGACCATACTTCAACAGAATGAGAGCCATTGGTGCAGATCATCAAGTTGAGAAAGTTGGAAAAGAATTAAGATCAATGTTCTCATGGAGCAAGAAACAATAAAAAAACAGTAAAAAAAGAAGTTAAAAGATTAAAAGAGCTTATTATCTACAATGATAAGGTGGGGACTCTTTTGCATAGCAAAAGACTTTTAAAATCTTTTACTTCAATATTAGTAAGCAGAGTTAAGGGTACAACATTTAATGTTTAAATAAAACTCGTTGTAGCAAATTGTTTTATGTAAAAAATCCATGCAAAGCTGGAGCCTGTAAGAACTCCAGCTTTATCAGAAATCTTGCTAATGCAGGATTTCTGATAAAAACAAAGAGAATAAAATAGAAATACACTTATTTTGAAAATTATCGGAATATTCTGATTAATATATGTAGGGGCTGGTTTCCATGCCAGCCTGTTTTCTTCATAAAACAAATGCAACATCATGGATCAAATGTTATATCATCAAATTAATGTCATATCATCAAATTAAAGGGGGGTTTTTTATGAAGTTAAATGGGGCACAATTATTTTTACAATGTTTAAAAGAATTAAATGTAGATACTTTCTTTGGATATCCAGGTGGGTCTGTTTTACCAATATATGATTGTTTATATTATGAGAGAGAATTAAAGCATATACTTACTGCACATGAGCAAGGAGCTACACATGCAGCAGATGGGTATGCTAGAGCTTCCGGCAAGGTTGGTGTGGCTCTTACTACTTCAGGTCCAGGTGCTACTAATAGCGTTACGGGTATAGCAACGGCTTTTAGTGATTCAGTGCCTATAGTGGTGATTACAGGACAAGTACCTACTGCTTTATTAGGAAGACATTCTTTTCAGGAAATGGATATAAGAGCTATTACAAAGCCTATTACTAAAAAAACTTTTTTAATAGATGATGTTAATAAAATTGCAGAAATATTTGAAGAAGCTTTTTTCTTAGCAAAAGAAGGAAGACCAGGTCCCATTCTTGTAGATTTTCCAAAAGATATTCAATTAACAGAAGTGGAATATGAAGTAGGGACAATAGCTAAATTAAGAGAAGCTAGATTAAAAAATGCAGAAGTTACATTTGATTCAGATTTCGATTCTTTAAAGCAAGCTATACAATTGGCAGCAGATGCTATAAATAATTGTGAAAGACCTATGATTTACGCTGGGGGCGGCGTAGAAAAATCAGGTGGCGAAGCGGCTCTTTTAGAATTTGCAGAAAAAATTAAATCTCCAGTAACTACATCTTTAATGGGCCTTGGTGGATTTCCAGGCACTCATAAATACTTTACAGGATTACCAGGTATGCATGGAACTAGAAGCTCAAATTTAGGCATTAGTAAATGTGATGTGCTTATAGCTATTGGTTGTAGATTTTCAGATAGAGTAACAGGTAAAACTTCTGTTTTTGCTGAAAAAGCTACCATTATTCATATAGATATAGATGAAAAAGAATTAGGTAAAAACGTAGGAGTAGATCTTCCTTTAAAGGGAGATGTAAAGAAAGTTTTAACCGCTTTAATTGATTTAGTAAATCCTCGCGTAGAAAATAAGTGGAATGAAGATGTTCAAAAATGGAAACAAGATTTTCCATACAAATATAATGATGGAGGAGTACTTACTGGGCAATATGTGGTGGAAGAACTTTATAAAGTTACTAAAGGAGATGCCATTATCACTACAGAAGTAGGACAAAATCAAATTTGGACAGCGCAATATTATAAATTTAATGATTCTAAAAACTTTATATCTTCAGGTGGCATGGGCACCATGGGGTATGGTCTTCCAGCAGCAGTGGGAGTTTCCTTTACAACTGGTGGTAAAAAAGTAATTAATGTGGCTGGAGACGGAAGTTTTATGATGAATTCTCATGAACTTTCTACAGTTTCTAGATATAGAATACCTATGCTACAATTGATATTTAATAATTCAACTTTGGGCATGGTTTATCAATGGCAAGGATTATTCCATGGCAATAGATATTCCTTCACAGAATTTGGAGATGAAGTTTCTTTTGAAAAATTAGCAGCAGCTTATAATATTCCTTATTTTAAACTTGATAAAAAAGAAGAAGCTGAAAAAGTTTTAAAAGCAGCATTAGAAATAGAAGGACCAGTTATAGTGGAATGTATAATTCCTTGTGAACAAAATGTTTACCCTATAGTACCACCAGGGGAAAGTATTGAAAATATGATAGAAGAATAGAATAAAAAGGATGTATTTCTCATAAAGAGTTCATTTGCTTTTGCAAATGGGCTTTTGTTGTGGAAAAATATAACCCTATTATTTATTGGAATTATGATGAAAAGAAATCATAATAACTGATATTTATGCGATAAAGATTTAAGGGGATTATTTCAAGCTACTTAGTTTTTTATACATATTTATACAAAAAAACTTAGTAATTCTAAAAAAAGTATGATATAATACAAATGAATTTATAATAAGAGAAAATAAATAAAATTTCGATTGATTTTGAATAAATTAACAATGAAATTGTCATATATGTATGTTATAATCAATTGTATAATTTAAATTAAGAAATCATTTAATTTAAATTAAGAAATCATTCGAAATTTATCTTTTTATAAAAAAATAAGGAAAAAAATGGACGGAGGAAAAATAATGGAAGAAGAAATGACCTTGGACCTGAAAGAATTATTCTACATTTTGAGAAAAAGAATGGGTCTTATAATTGGTATTACTTTGGCATCAACTATAATATCCATAATTATAAGTTTTTTTGTATTAACACCAGTTTATGAAGCGAAAATGAGTGTGGTTATAGGAAAAGCGGAAACAACTTCCACAGATTCAGCATACAGTTTAAATGATGTTACTATGTTCCAAAAATTAGTTAAAACTTATGCAGAAGTTGCAAAATCAAGAGTAGTAGCTCAAAGTACCTTAGATTTAATGGACACAGATCTAGAAGTTGACGATTTAATTGAAATGGTTACTGTTACTCCACAAGCAGATACACAACTTATGGACATAACAGTTAAATCTACAAATCCAGAAGAAGCAAAACAAATCGTATCATCATTAACTTTGGCTTTTATAAAAAGAGCAGAAAGTTTAATATCTAATAGTAGTATAGAAATATTAGACCAACCTGAATTACCAGAAAACCCAGTAGCACCAAATAAAAAATTAAATGTAGCTATAGCCTTCTTTTTAGGACTTATGGTATCGGTAGGCTTAGTTTTTGTTATAGAATTTATGGACAACACTGTTAAAACTAAAGAAGATGTAGAAAAGATACTTGATTTGCCAGTAATTGGATTAATTCCGGAGCATGAAGCAGAATAGGAAAAGGAGTTGTTTTATTTGTTAATCGTAAAACGTGATGCCAAGAGTGTATCAGCAGAAGCTTATAGAACTCTTAGAACTAATATACAGTATTCTTCAGTAGATAAAGAAATGAAAACTATTTTATTAACAAGCGCAGGGCCAGGTGAAGGAAAATCTTCTACTACAGGTAATTTAGCCTACACTTTAGCAACAGTTGATAAAAAAGTTGTTATTGTAGATTGTGATATGAGAAAACCTAGCGTACACAAGAAAATGAGACTTTCTAATACTGTAGGATTATCAAATTATTTAGCAGGAGAAGTAAAATTAGAAGAAGCACTTCAATTAATTGATAAGAATATTTTTGTAATTACATCAGGCCCAATTCCTCCAAATCCAGCGGATATGTTGGGATCTAATAAAATGAAAGCTTTGATATCAAAACTAGAAGAAAATTTTGATTATGTATTACTAGATACACCACCAGTAATAGCAGTAACAGATGCCCAAGTTTTAGCCGGAAATGTAGACGGGGTAGTATTAGTAGTAGCTTCAAAACAAGCAGATAAAGATGCTGTAGTAAGAGCTAAAGAATTGTTACTAAAAGTTGGAGCTAATATTATTGGAGTAGTACTTAATAAAGTGGAAATGCGTAAAGGTAAGGGTTATGGATACCAGTATTACTATTATTATGGACAAGACGATAAAAAGAGTACAAAAGGGAAAAAAACTAAAAAACCTAAGAAACCAGAATTAAATAGTGCGGCCGTAAAGTAAAAGATAGTAGGGGCGGGTTTCCATGCCCGCCAGTTTGTACTCCCACAACTAAACTATACTAAAGAAAAGGAGTGAAACCAATGCTGGATATGCACAACCACAGTCTCCCAGGAATTGATGATGGATCACAAGATATGGAAACAACGTTGAAAATGCTAAAAATGGCTAAGGCTGATGGTATAAGTAAAATAATTGTTACGCCACATTATTATAAGTTTAATTTTGAAAATAGCTATTCAGATGTGATAAAACTTATAGAGATTGTTAATTATCGTGCAAAAGAAGCTGGCATTGATATTCATATTATGCCTGGGCAAGAAGTTTTTCTTGATGAGTTTACTTTGGCACTTTATAAAGAAGGTATTGTTGGTACTTTAAACAATTCTAAGTATATGTTGGTAGAAATGGATCCTAGAAAATTAGGGGAAGAAATTTTGGATATTATTTATGAATTGAGAGTTCAAGGGATTGTGCCTATTATCGCTCATCCTGAAAGATATGCTTTTATTCAAGAAAGTTTAATCTCTTTAAATTATTTTATTAAAGAAGGGTGTTTGTTTCAAGTGAATGCAGGTTCTTTACTTGGTAAATTTGGTAATAAGGTTGAGAAAACAGCTTTTTCTTTGGTAAATGAAGGGTTTTGCGATTTTATTGCATCAGATGCACATTCATTAGGGGTTAGATCGCCTAGGATAAAAGAATCATTCGACATTATTACTAAAAAAAGTGCAAAAATCATTGATGACATTAGCGATAATTGTCGAATATTGTTGAAAGATGGCGACATTGTTGTAAATAGGGAGATATATAGAGAAAAGAAGAAGATGTTTGGGTTTTTTAGGAGATAATAAGGCCAAACATTAGTATTTGTTGAATTTTACTTGATTATCACTGGATTTAAGACTGTTTGTTTGCAGTTGAATTTGGTATCATTGATTGAGTTGTTATGAGTTTAGGATTGTTAAGGCAATTTGTGTTCAACTGAAAAAAATTATTTTAAGGGAAGGGGATACTTTGAAAAATTTTTTAGATAAATTAAAACTTCGGCATAAAAAAGTATTACTTATATTTTTAGATGTTATTTTTGTGAATTTCTTTTATGGATTTGCTTTTCTGTTGCTTGAGCAGCGAAATGAAATTAATATTTGGGGATTTGTTCTTGCGACTTGTACTTATTTATTCTTTTTTTATGTTTTTAAATTGTATGATTCATTATGGAAATTTGCAGGGTCTTACGAATTTTTGAATGTTATTATGGCTAATGCATGTGCTACATTAACTTTTAATGTTCTAAAGATTATTCTTTTAAAACAAGGATTGAATTTTACTAGAGCTGTAATATTTTCTTTATTTACAGTAACACTCACTTTTTCATCAAGAATGTTTTATAGATTTTTAAGACGATATATGATATTTCTTCAAACTAAATCTATGAATAGTTGTTTGATTCCAAAGAAAGTAATGATAATTGGAGCTGGCTATACAGGGTCATTAATTATTAAAGAAATGCTTTCTAATGTACACCTTGGTTATTCACCACAAGCAGTTATTGATGATAACAGAAGTAAATGGGGTAGCTACATTAATAAAGTTAAAGTTGTAGGTGGTAGAAATCAAATACGTAATTATGTAAAAAAAGAAAATATTGAAATTATAGTCATTGCTATAGCTAAAATATCTCAGAAAGAAAAAGTGGAAATTATAAATATTTGTAAAGAAACGGGTTGTGAACTTAAAATAATCCCTGCTTATAATGAAATTTTAAATGATGATGTTTTCCTTAGTAAAATGCGAGATGTGGCAGTAGAAGACTTACTTGGAAGAGATACAGTTCAATTGGATATGGAAGGTATTAGTGTTTACCTAGAAAATCGTGTAGTATTAGTTACTGGCGGTGGTGGTTCTATCGGATCAGAGTTATGTAGGCAAATCTCTAAATTCAAACCTAAGCAGCTCTTGGTATTAGACATTTATGAAAATAACGCATATGATCTTCAAAACGAATTAAAAACTTTATTCCCTAATTTGAATTTAACTGTGCTTATTGCAAGCATTAGAGATAAGAAAAGACTTGAAGCTATTTTTGCTAAATTTAAACCAGAAGTGGTGTTCCATGCAGCAGCACATAAACATGTGCCTTTAATGGAAGAAAGCCCAGGGGAAGCTATTAAAAATAATGTTTTTGGTACTTTGAATTTGGTGGAATGTGCTGATAAACATGGTGTTGATAGATTTGTACAAATTTCCACAGATAAAGCAGTAAATCCTACTAATGTTATGGGAGCTACTAAACGTATTTGTGAAATGATAATACAAGCTATAGATAAAACAAGTGAAACAAAGTTTGTGGCAGTTCGTTTTGGTAATGTACTTGGTTCTAATGGGTCAGTTATTCCATTATTTAAGAAACAAATTGCAGCAGGCGGACCAGTTACTTTAACCCATAAAGATATAACTAGATTCTTTATGACTATCCCAGAAGCAGCTCAATTAGTACTTCAAGCGGGTGCTTTTGCAGGTGGAGGAGAAATCTTTGTACTTGATATGGGGAAACCTGTAAAAATCTACGATTTAGCCAGTGATCTTATAAAGCTTTCAGGATTTGAGCCTGAGAAAGAAGTTAAAATCGAAATTACTGGACTAAGACCAGGGGAAAAACTTTATGAAGAGTTGTTAATGGATGAAGAAGATTTGGGTAAAACTAAGCATGAAAAGATATTTATCGGACAACCAGCTGATATTTCTTTTGAAAAATTAAAGAATAAATTAGGTGGGGTTAGGCTTTTATTAGAAGCAGAAGATGATGAGATGGTATTTGCGGTTGTTAGGGATTTAGTACCGACTTATTGTAGTAGAAATGGATCTAGTGATGAAGTGATAGAAAAAGAAATAAAAGAAATAATTGATACGAAGCAAGAAGCAGCAGTGAGTATGTTATAAAGTGTATTGGGAGGGGTTTCTTATAAAAATATATCCTTATATTAAAAGAGTTATAGACATTGTTTTATCTCTAATGGGCATAATAATCTTGTCACCTTTTATATTAATAATAGCAATAATTATAAAAACTGATTCACCTGGACCAATATTATTTAAGCAAAACCGTATTGGAAGAGATAAAAAAGAATTTAGTATATTAAAATTTAGAACTATGAGAACAGATACTCCTAGTGATATGCCTACTCATATGCTTCAAAATCCAGATGCTTTTATTACAAAGATAGGTAAGTTTTTGAGAAAATCTAGCTTGGATGAACTTCCTCAGATTTGGAATATATTTATAGGTGAAATGAGTATTGTAGGACCTAGACCTGCTCTTTGGAATCAGTATGATTTAAGAGATGAGCGTGATAAGTACGGGGCTAATGATATTCTTCCTGGACTTACTGGTTGGGCACAAATTAATGGGAGAGATGAACTTCCTATTGATGTGAAAGCTGAACTTGATGGGGTTTATGTTGAGAAAATGAGTTTTGTGATGGATGTTAAGATATTCTTTGGCACTATTTTTAGTGTGTTTAAGAGTGATGGAGTTGTTGAAGGCGGGACTGGAGTTTTGGAAGATGAGGATTCTGTTTCTATGTAGGGATTGAATGGTGTGGGCGAAGTGAGAATGGCATTTGGATAAGACAAGCTATGAGTGATTGGTATATAAAATAAATTAGTAGTGTAGTACAATAGTTTTTGTAATGAAATTTACTGATTATTGTAAGGAGTGAAATAAATGAACATAGAAGAAAATAATACTGAATTTTTAATGTATCAAACTCAAGATGGTCTGATTCAAATAGAAGTAAAAATGGAAGAAGAAACCGTTTGGCTTACGCAGGCCCAGATGGCTGAATTGTTTCAAACAACACCACAGAACATAACGATGCATGTGAAAAATATATATGAAGAAGCTGAGCTAGACGAAAATTCAACTTGTAAGGAATCCTTACAAGTTCGCAAAGAAGGAAGTAGAACCGTTAAAAGGCAGACTAAAATTTACAACTTAGATGTAATTATTTCAGTAGGTTATCGTGTGAAATCACACAGAGGAACTCAATTTAGAATTTGGGCAAATCAAAGAATAAAAGAATATATTGTAAAAGGATTTACCATGAACGACCGATTGCTTAAAAATGCAGGAGGCGGCAATTACTTTCAGGAACTTTTGGAGCGTATTAGAGACATTCGCTCTAGTGAAAAAGTATTCTATAGACAAGTGCTAGACATTTATGCAACTAGTATAGATTATGATCCGAGGGCAGAAGAGTCAATTAAATTTTTTAAAGTAGTACAGAATAAAATGCATTATGCTGCACATGGACATACAGCAGCAGAAATTGTTTTTTTACGTGCTGATGGAGACAAAGAATTCATGGGAATGACATCTTTTGATGGCAAAAGCTTAAGAAAAGCAGATGCATCAATTGCAAAGAATTATTTAAATGAAGATGAAATTAAAATTTTGAATAGATTAGTAACTGCTTATTTAGAATTTGCCGAACTTCAAGCGATTAGGCAAAGACCGATGTATATGAAGGATTGGATAGAAAGATTAAATGGCTTCATAAAAATGAGTGGAAGTGAACTCTTAAGTGGCGCAGGGAAAATTAGTCATGAAGAGGCTAAAATAAAAGCAGAATTAGAATATGAGAAATATAAAGACCGAAGTAAAGAAGAGCTAACTCAAGTTGAAAAAGATTTTATAGAGAATATTAAAAGTACACAGAAAAAACTTGAGGGGAAATAAAATAGCAACTACTCGAAAAGTTCGAGCAGTTCAAAATAAAAAATTGTAATTAAAAATAAGCATGTTTATCTATAGTCCATTCTTTTGACAAGATGAGAATGGGGTATGGATAAGACAAGCTATGATAGCTTGTTCGGCCTTGATTTGTAAGGGTTTAGATATTACAAGAAAATACAAAAATAGACAAGTTTTTACAGAAAATGGAAAACGAAGTGAGAATGGGGTAAGGATTAGATGGAGTTTAAATAAATAACACTGGGAAGGAAGCTTTAAATTATGAGAAAAGTACTTATTACAGGTGGTTCAGGTTTTATCGGAAATGCGATTGTTAAAGAATTAAACGAAAAATATGAAATTGTTGTTTTAGATAATTTTTCTCCTCAAATTCACGGAGATAATTATGAAGAATCATACTTATATCAAAATATAAAAGATAAGTGTAAGGTAATTAAAGGCGATGTAAGAAATTATGAAGATTTAAAGGTAGCACTAGAAGGTGTGGATTATATAATACATCTTGCTGCTGAAACTGGTACAGGTCAATCTATGTATGAAATTAATAGATATACTGATGTTAATATAAAAGGTACATCAAACTTACTTGAAGTTATATTAAAAAACAAACTACCTATAAAGAAAATAATACTTTCTTCATCTCGGTCAGTTTACGGGGAAGGAATGTATTATTGTGAAGAACATGGAATAGTTGTTCCTAAATCAAGAGAAATTGATGATATGAAGAATGGAGATTTTGAAGTGAAATGTCCAGTGTGTGCCGGAACAGTTGAATTGAGAGATACAACAGAAGAGTGTAACTTAACACCTATCTCTTACTATGCATATACAAAACTTGCACAAGAAAAAATGCTTGAGGTAATGTGTCCTACAATGGATATACCATATACAATTTTTAGATATCAAAATGTATATGGTGCTGGCCAATCTTTAAATAATCCCTATACAGGTATTCTTTCAATATTCTCAAAGTTATTGTTAAAAAATCAGAATTTGAATATTTTTGAAGATGGAAAAGAAAGTAGAGACTTTGTTCATGTAAGTGATGTTGCGGCAGCTACATGCAATGCACTTGAAAATGACAATACCAACTATCAGTATATAAATGTAGGTAGTGGAGAGAACATTTCTGTAATACAAGTTGCAGAAACATTAAAAAGATTATATGAATCAAATTCAGAAATAAAGACATCGGGTGATTTTAGAAAAGGTGATATTAGGCATAATATTGCAGATATTAATAGAGCAAAATCAATGTGTGGATTTAAACCGGTATATACTTTTGAAAAAGGTATGGAAGAATTTACAACATGGGTAAAGAAACAAGATGAAGAGAAAAGTTTAGAAAAATCTGAAGATCTTTTTGAACGTTCGATTGATGAAATGAAAGAAACCGGAATGTTAATTCAAGCTAAGGAGTAAGTTGACATGAGTGAAAAAAAAGTTTTGTATATTGGTACTCCAATATTTAATTATCATAAAAAAATAATTTTAGAGTTTGAAGAACAGGGATATTCTGTTGATTTTTATAATGATAGACCAAGTGAAAGTTCATTTGTTAAGGGTATGATTAAAATTAGAAAGAGTTTTATGAATTCTCTTATTCAAAAGTATTTTGATAAAATTATGATTGAAACTAAAGAGAAAAGCTATGACTTAGTATTTATAGTTAATTGCAAAGTGTTTACTCCTGCAATGGTTCAGCAATTAAGAAATACCCAAAAGACTGCTAGATTTGTTTTATATATGTGGGATTCTTTAACGCTTTATCCTAATAGCAGAGAGCTGATTTCTATATTTGATAAGGCATATTCATTTGATTTAGAAGACAGTGAAAAAATAGAAACACTAAAATTTCTACCTTTATTTTATTGTAAAGAATATAAAGAAATAGGGCAAGAAGACGTTGAAGAAAGAGAATGCGATATTGTAAGTGTCTGTACAGCTCACCCTAATCGTTATAAGACAATGCATGAGTTGTTCCCAAAACTAGAGTCTAAGGGTATCCGTATATTTTCTTATATGTTTTTGAATAAACTACAGTACTTATATAATAAGGTGTTTGTACCTGAATTTAAAGGTGCAAAGAGCAGTGAATTTAAATTTATACCTTTGTCTGAACAAGAAAACTTGGCCGTTCTTAAGAAATCAAATACTGTGTTTGATATGCAACATAACAAGCAGAGCGGTTTGACTATGAGAACAATTGAGACTCTTGGAGCTAAAAGAAAGATGATTACTACTAATACAAATATTAAGAAATATGATTTTTACACTGAAAACAATATATTTGTTATGGATGAGAATAATTTAGATAAAATAGAAGAATTCATTAATAATAAATATGTACCAATAGGTGAAGATATCTATAAAAAATATAGTTTACATAGCTTTATAACAACAATTATTAATGAAAGTGATAATAATTATTTAAGATAGTGGAACTATGAGAATGCTGTGGTACTACCAGCAATGATAGATGGAGGTAGTTAATGAAAAATAAATATTCGTTATCAGAAACTATAGCAACGGCATATGCCTTGATTTGTACAAAATTATTTTATAAAGGTGCAAGACTGATTAGAAGACCATTCTATTGTAGAGGTAAAGCTAAATTACAATTCGATGAAGGACTTACCACAGGGTATAGTTGCAGATTTGATTTGCTTGGTGAAGACAATGACAATTCGAAGAAACTTTTTATAGGCAAAAACTGCAAGCTTGGAGATAATGTTCATATTGTTGCAAATGAAAAAGTCATAATAGGTGACAACTGTTTAATGGCGTCTAAGATATTTATTAGTGATACTAATCATGGGAATTACTCAAATAAAACAATTGATTCATCACCAGATGTTCCACCAGATGATAGACTCCTCTACATGAGACCAGTTGTAATTGGAAACAATGTTTGGATCGGCGAGAATGCTTGTATTTTGTTGGGAGTAACTATTGGTAATGGCTGCATTATTGGTGCTAATTCGGTGGTTAATAGAGATGTGATGGATAATTGTATAGTTGCTGGGTCACCGGCAAAAGTAATAAAAAAATGGGACAATAAAAATAAAGTATGGATTACAAATAGATAAAGGGAGTTTTATCTTAAATGGAGGATGTGGAATGAAACTATTAGTGGTGTCAGACGCTCATTTGGTGAAATGTGTAGATGGAACTTATTGGTGCAAAACTGCTGTTCATGGCTATGTTTTTTGGAGTAGATATTTATCTGTATTTGAAAAAGTAAAAGTAGTTTCTCGTGTTGAGTATATGAAAAACATAGATAAAGGTAAGTACACACGTGTTGATGGAGAAGGTATCGAAATATGTGAATTACCATTTGTAAGAGGGGCTAAGGGATTTTTAATTCATTATTTTAGTTTCTTAAAAGAAATAAAAGCTGTTATAAAGGATGAAGAATGTGCTATATTTAGGTTACCATCAATACCAGCATTTATGGTATTGAGATATTTTAAAAGAACTAAAAGGCCTTATGCTGTTGAGGTTGTTGCAGACCCCTATGATGCATATAGCACAAATTTAGTTGCTAGAATTGTATATACAATGAAATTGAAAAGAACTTGTGCAGAGGCAAATGGTGTTTCGTATGTAACAAAGTATTTTCTACAGGAAAGATACCCATCACGTGCTAGAATTAGAACAGATGATTCACTTTATTTTGAAAATTATTATTCATCGATAGATTTAGATGAAGATTTTTTTAGTGAACCTAAGAAATATGCTAAATCTAAAGTGAATTTCACAATAATTCATACTGCAAGTAGTATAAACAATGATAATAAAGGTCATACAACGTTACTCAATGCCTTCAAAATATTAAAAAAGAAAGGACTAAATGTAAAACTTATTTGTATAGGGGATGGTGATAAACGCAATTACTATGAAAAGATGGCATCTGATTTGGAAATCTCAGAAGATGTTGAATTTGTTGGTTTATTTTCTTCAAAATATGAGGTCAGAAATCTATTAATTAACAGCGATTTGTTTGTTTTCCCTACTAGAGCGGAAGGATTACCAAGGGCAGTTATAGAAGCAATGGCAGTAGGATTACCATGTCTTTCTACTGCTGTAGCAGGTATACCTGAGTTATTAGAAGGCAAGTATATGTTTGCTCCAGATGATATCAATGGATTTGCAAATGAAATTATTCGATTAATACAAAACTGTGATGAACTTGAGGTAATGAGCTGTGAAAATATAGAAAATGCAAGACGATATAGGAAAGAAGAGCTTACTAATAGACGTGATGAATTTTATAGAGAACTGAAAAAAGTCGCTGAAGCAAAGTATAAAGTTAATTAATTTTATCATTTTCGTTGAGAATTAAGGAGTGTAAAACCAGTATGGATACTAATATATTATTTTTAAATGGAAATAATAGTACAGAATTTTATAACAATGAAAGGAATAAGTATAATGGTATTAATGCTACAAGTATTTTTAAAAGTGATAGCAAATTTAGTAAATTAATTCGTAGGTTAATATTAAAATATAAATTACCAGGGTTATCTATATTTTATGATAATTGGGTGAAAAACATTAATAAGTATGAGTTGATTATTATATCTGTTAATCCATACAGTCCAAATATAGCAAAATATATAAGAAAAAAAACTAATATAAGAATTATACAATGGTATTGGAATCCTGTAATTACAGAGATTAAACCTGATAAACTTAGAGGCAGTGATTGTGAAATATATTCCTTTGACAAAGAGGATTGTCAAAAGTATGGATTGAATTATATTCAAACATATTATTTTTCGGGTATAGAGTTACCACAAAATGATATAATAAATGATATTTATTTTGTGGGTGCAGATAAAGGCAGAATCCATGAGTTATTGGAATTAAAGAAAGTGTTTGAACAAAAGGACATTGTTACTAAATTTCACATAACAAAGTCGTCAAATTCTAAAAATGTTAAAAATTATACGTACGAGTATAAAATATCTTATTCTGAAGTGCTGGCAGAAATTTCAAAAAGTTATGCCATTCTAGATTTAGTGCAACCTGGGCAGATGGGAATGTCACAAAGACCCATGGAAGCAATCTTTTTCAGTAAAAAATTAGTTACTAATGATATTAAAATTTGCAAATATGATTTTTACAATAGAAACAATATTTTCATTTTGGGTAAAGATAATATTGACGATTTAAAAAGATTTCTTAATTCAGATTATATATCCATAGATAAAAATATTATAGAGAATTATGATTTTGGTAACTGGTTAAATCAAATTAAAGATCAAATGAATGTTTAGGTACAAATATATGCTACTTCACAAATTTTTATTTTTATAGGAGTATTAAAAAAATTTAAATATTCTATTTATTTAGAGCTTTGTATTAATATATGGAAATCTAAAAATTGTAATAGATTTTCTCACACAGATTCAAAGGCAGCATATAATCCTAAAAATAGAACATGTGAACATAAGATAAAACTTATGTTTTAAAAACCACTTGTAGGAATTGATAAATAGAGTTGAGGTGTAATTGGTTGATTTATGTTTTATTAATAACTTTAATTATTTTTGCAATATTTACATATTTTATCACAAATAAAGATATTTTATCTGCTTCGTTTCTTTCAAACTTATTTTTTTCTTTAAGCACTATAGTGCTCATTCTTAATAAAAAAAAGTGGGGATTTTATTTAAGTAGTAAAACATTTTTTGTTATAGTAATAGCAATGATATGTTTAGCTTTAGGTGAATTATCGGTTAGAAGTTTTTTTCTAAATAGGAAGAAAAAATTAAGCTATAAAAATACAATGGGATCAACGAATTTTAACAATGTTTACGAGTTGGATATACCTTTCTCATATAATATTTGTATATCAATTGTGATGGTTATCTATGGATATCTATATTATTATAAAATAAAACAAATTGCTTCTATGTTTGGAAATGTTGTTGATTTTTCAACTACATTACAATATTATAATATTTCATCTTCTACTGGATATAATGTAGGGATTGGATATACTTTTGGATTTTTAGTATGTAATGTATTAGTGAACACGTATATATATATCATTTTGTATAAAATTATTTTTAATAAGTTTAAGAAATATGATGTGTATAATTTTATACCCATTGTGATTTTTATTATTATGCAAATTATAACAGGGTCACGCTCTAATTTTATATACATTTTAACATCTACGGTTGTAATGGGGTATATTTTATGGAAAAACAAATATGGATGGAAGAAAAGAAGTAACAAAAAAATGATTAAAACTGCAATTTTAGCAATGTTTGGTTTTTTAGTGATATTCTATTTTTCAGGAAAATTAACAGGAAAAAGTCAACATTTTAATGACGCATTTGAGGGAATATCTGTTTATTCATCAGGGTCTATAGTATCATTGAATTTATTCCTTCAGACTTTTACATTTAATCAAACTGATTTTGGCAGTGAAACATTGTATGGAATAAGTCATATCTTGTCAAGGCTGACAGGAAAAGAAGTAATTGAAACTAGGCATTTAGAATTTATTGCAATTAACTCATATTTAAGGACAAATATATATACATCTTTAAGAAGGTATCTCCATGATTACGGTTATATAGGAATGTGTTTTATACAGTTTATAATGGGGATGTTTTACACTTCAATATATTTAAAGATTAAGCATCACATTTACAAGAATGAAATATTTGCTATATTAATATATTCTAGCATATTCTACCCGATTGTCATGCAATCAATTGATGAGAAATTTTTAACAATATTACTAACCCCAACGATGTTAATTCAAATTTGCTGTTTTTATATATTTTATAGATTATTTAATTCAAATTCGATTAAATAAAAGATAGAAAATTGAGACATTATAGACAAATTGAGTAAACAACAAAGTTGATTCTTGAAAGTTTGCACATTCAATGCTAATGATTGAATAAATGCATTATTTTATTAACTTCAAAGTTTGTAATAGAAAAGTAAATAGTATATTTAGATTACATTATATATTGATAATTTGTATGGTATATAGATTATTAAAGACTTACGAATAAAATACAAAAGTTTAAAACATTTAAACTTATTAATGGATTATAAAATAAAAGGTTAATGGTTATGTAAAAACTAATAAAGGTAGTATAAGTTTATTTTAAAAAATATTTATTAAAATAAACAACTAAGTTACAATATCTGAATAGAAAGGTGAGAGTTAATTATTGAATAGTAAAGCAGTTAATTTAATTAAAAATTTTTCGTATACACTAACTTCAAATTTATTATCATTGATTATCTCAACTTTGGTGATATTAATAGTACCAAAGTTGATTGGAGTACAAGAATACGGTTATTGGCAATTATATTTATTTTATTCATTATATGTAGGTTTTTTGCATTTTGGATGGAATGACGGTATTTATCTAAGATATGGAGGTAAAGAATATAAGGAACTAGATAAAGGACTATTTTTCTCACAGTTTTACATGTTGCTTCTTCTTCAGTTAATAATAGCAGTGATTATGTTTACCGTTTCCAATCTTTTTTTTATTGATGGGAATAAGATATTTATATTTAGAATGACGGCCTTATGTTTATTAGTTACCAATGTAAGATTTATGTTGCTATATATTTTGCAATGTACGAATAGAATAAAAGAGTATGCCCAAATAACGATGATGGATAAAATACTATATTGTTGCTTAATCATCATTTTATTAGCAATTGGTGTTAGACAATATAAATTAATGATAGTGGCTGATTTAATTGGCAGGTTTATTTCATTGGTATATGCTACATATTGCTGTGGGGATATGGTTTTTAGGAGAATTTCTACATTTTACTTTAGTTTCGAAGAAACATTCGAGAATATTAATGCTGGAATAAAACTCATGTTTTCCAATATTGCAAGTATGTTGATTATAGGTGTAGTGAGATTTGGAATAGAACATTCGTGGGATGTTTCGACTTTTGGGAAAGTATCGCTTACGTTAAGCATATCAAATTTAATGATGCTATTTATTAATGCTGTAGGAATTATTATGTTTCCCATTTTAAGAAGGACTGATGGGAAGAAATTACCCGGTTTATATATAACGATGAGAGACTTTCTGATGGTAATATTGTTAGGTTTGATTATTGTATATTATCCTCTTAAAGTTGTTTTATCAGCATGGTTGCCGAAGTATTATGATAGCTTAATGTATATGTCGTTGGTGTTTCCTATATGTGTATTTGAGGGGAAAATGGCTTTGCTTGTAAATACATATTTAAAAACTATGAGAAAAGAAAAATTGATGTTGAAAATCAATTCAATTTCACTTATCTTAAGTGCAACAGTTACTTTTGTAACTACTATACTATTTAAAAATTTAAATTTAGCAATAGCATCAATTGTTATTCTTTTAGCGTTTAGATGTATATTAGCTGAAATATATTTGTCCAAGATTCTTAAAATTTCTTTGTATAAAGATATAGTCTTGGAATTAACAATGGCATTAATTTTTATATTAACAGGATGGTTTATAAATTCTTGGCTTGCAGTTCTACTATATGTAGTAGCTTATATAATATATTTGGCTATAAAACGAAAAGATATTACTAATGCAATTAAAAATGTAAAGCTATTAATGAAAGCTTAATAAGAACTCGTAATGTATACAATTATAGCAATGACTGGATTTCTAGCCATCAAATGATGATAAATAATTGAGTCGTAGCATTCTGTAATTTGTGATGATGGATTAACATGAGAAAGCTTTCACTATAAACAGAATAGTTTAGAAATTTTCGGTTACAAGCATTGAGTAAAAAAAGTGAGTATAATTTTTAAGGAGATTTTGATATGGACACTAATATAATTGATAAAAACACTAAAATTTTGATGACAGGAGCAGCCGGTTTTATAGGATTTCACCTATCAACCTTATTGCTTGATCATGATTATCAGGTAATAGGGATAGATAACTTAAATGATTACTATGACCCTAAATTAAAAGAAAATCGTCTGAAACAATTACAAACTAACAACAATTTCATATTTCACAAAGTAGATTTAAAAGACAAATCAGATATAGACAATATATTCGAAAACTACAAACCGGATTATGTAATCAACCTAGCAGCACAAGCAGGAGTTCGTTATTCGATAACTAACCCGTATGCTTATGTTGATTCTAATCTTATTGGTTTTATGAATATTCTTGAAGCTTGTAGAAACTATCCAGTAAAACATTTATTATATGCTTCTTCAAGTTCAGTATATGGTGGCAATAAAGTAGCCCCATTCTCAACTAACCATAATGTAGACCATCCAGTAAGTTTATATGCAGCTACTAAAAAATCTAATGAACTAATGGCACATACGTATAGTCATTTATATAATATCCCTACAACAGGACTTAGATTCTTTACTGTTTATGGACCATGGGGTAGACCTGATATGGCTTATTTCTCTTTTACTAATAATATATTAGAAGATAAAACTATTAATGTATTTAATCATGGAAAGATGGAAAGAGATTTCACATATGTGGATGATATAGTAGAAGGAATTTATAAGTTATTACCATTAGCACCAAAATCAAATGAAGAGTGGGATGAAGTAAAAGACGATTTAAGTAGTTCCTTTGCTCCATATAAGATTTATAACATAGGAAATAATCAGCCGGTACAATTAGAAAAATTCATATCTGTATTAGAAGATAAATTAGATAAAAAAGCTGTTAAAAATTATATGGATATGCAACCTGGAGATGTCTTAAGAACCTATGCAGATGTAAGTGACTTGGAGAAGGATATAGATTTTAAACCTAGTACAAGTATAGAAGATGGATTAGGTAAGTTTGTAGAATGGTATAAAGAATATTATAAGATTTAGGTTATAAGAAAGGGGGAACTTATCATGAAAATCACAATAGCAGGAACTGGCTATGTTGGACTATCGAATGCAGTTTTATTAGCCCAACATAATGAAGTTATAGCACTTGATATTATTCAAGAAAAAGTAGATATGATAAATGATAGAATATCACCTATTGTAGATAAAGAAATTGAAGAATATTTAGCAACAAAAGAATTAAATTTAACAGCAACAACAGATGCATATAGAGCCTATAAATATGCTGAATATGTTATTATTTCTACACCTACTAATTATGATGCAGAAAAAAATTATTTTAATACAAGAACAGTTGAAGCCGTTATCGCTAATGTATTATCCATTAATCCAGATGCAACATTGATTATTAAATCAACAGTGCCAGTAGGATATACAGAAAAAGTAAGAGCAATGTTTGAAACAGATAATATTATTTTCTCTCCTGAGTTTCTAAGAGAAGGTAAAGCACTATATGATAATTTATATCCATCTCGTATAATTGTAGGTGAGCAATCAGAAAGAGCTAAGAGATTTGCTGATTTATTAGTACAAGGAGCAATCAAAGAAAATATTGATGTGTTATTTACTGAATCTACAGAGGCAGAAGCAGTAAAACTATTCTCCAATACATATTTAGCACTTAGAGTAGCTTACTTCAATGAATTAGATACTTATGCAGAGGTAAGAGGTCTTGACACTAAGCAAATAATTGAAGGAGTATCTCTTGATCCTAGAATAGGTAGCCATTACAATAACCCATCTTTTGGTTATGGTGGATACTGTTTACCTAAAGATACAAAACAGTTGCTAGCTAATTATTCTGATGTTCCTCAAAATATCATGGGAGCCATTGTAGATGCTAATAGAACTAGAAAAGATCATGTGGCTGATATGATAATAGCTAGAAACCCTAAAGTTGTAGGTATTTATAGATTAACAATGAAGACTGATTCTGATAACTTTAGAGCATCTTCTATTCAAGGTATAATGAAAAGAATCAAAGCAAAAGGTATTGAAGTAGTAGTTTATGAACCAGTACTAAAAGAAGAAGAGTTTTATCATTCAAAAGTTATAAGAGATTTAGGTGAATTTAAGGAAATGTCTGATGTTATTGTTTCTAATAGATTGTCTAGTGAACTAGGAGATGTAGAAGAAAAAGTTTATACTAGAGATCTATATTGTAGGGATTAAATTAAATAGAATAAACAAAAGGTATAGAGGTAGAAATCTATACCTTTATATGAATAGAAAAAATATAAAATTATAATCTCGAATAAATGGAGGATTACTAATGAAAGGCATAATTTTAGCAGGTGGATCAGGCACAAGACTTTATCCAATAACTAAATCAGTATCTAAACAAATACTACCTATTTATGATAAGCCAATGGTTTATTACCCAATGTCAGTTCTTATGCTTGCAGGTATAAAAGAAATTTTAATAATTTCTACACCAAGAGATATAAATTTCTTCAAAGAATTATTTCAAGACGGAAGTGAATTAGGTCTTGAATTATCCTATGCAATCCAAGAAGAACCACGAGGGCTTGCAGATGCATTCATAGTTGGAAAAAAATTTATAGGTGATGATAGTGTTGCATTAGTTTTAGGGGATAATATTTTCCATGGTTATGGATTTACTGAAAGACTTCAAAGAGCTGTTTCAAGAAAAGAAGGTGCTACTATTTTTGGATATCATGTAAGTGATCCAACATCATTTGGAGTAGTAGAATTTGATGAAAAGTATAATGTAGTATCGATAGAAGAAAAACCACAAAAACCAAAATCAAACTATGCAGTTCCAGGATTATATTTCTACGATAATGATGTAGTAGAGATTGCTAAAAATGTTAAGCCTTCCGCAAGAGGTGAAATAGAAATAACAGCAGTAAACAATGAATATTTAAGAAGAGGTAATTTAAAAGTTGAGCTTTTTGGTAGAGGGATGGCATGGTTAGATACTGGAACTCACAGGGGACTATTGGAAGCTTCAAACTTTGTAGAAGCTATCCAAACTAGACAAGGACTTTATGTTGCTTGCTTAGAAGAAATTGCTTATAGAAAAGGCTTTATAAATAGACAGCAGCTTTTAAAATTAGCAGAACCTTTAATGAAAACAGAGTATGGTAGGTATTTAACTCAGATTGCTGATGAGTACAATAATGCTAATTTATAAGAAGAGTAATAAATGGAGGTACATATGGGAAACTTTAATTTTATAGAAACCAAGATTCCAGATTTATATATAATTGAGCCAAAGGTTTTTGGTGATAATAGAGGATATTTCATGGAAACTTACAGCAAAAAAGATTTCTTTGAAGCTGGACTCACAATGGAATTTGTTCAAGATAATGAATCAAAATCTAAAAAGGGAGTACTTAGAGGATTACACTTTCAAACAAAGCATACTCAAGGAAAGCTAGTTAGAGTTATTGAAGGTGAAGTTTATGATGTGGCAGTGGATCTAAGAAAGGGTTCACCTACCTTTGGACAATGGGAAGGAATTTTGCTTTCTGGTAAAAATAAGAAGCAGTTCTATGTTCCAGAAGGTTTTGCACATGGATTCTTAGTTGTTTCAGAAGAAGCTGTATTTAACTACAAGTGTACTGATTTTTATGCACCAGAATACGATGCTGGAGTACTTTGGAATGATTCTGAAATAGGTGTACAGTGGCCAATTGAAGGAATAGAAGAACTTCTTTTATCCGAAAAGGATAAAGCACAGAAGAAATTATCAGAGATTGAAGTACCTTTTGTATATATACCATAAATAGTTAGGAGAGTTGTTATGAAAACTTATTTAGTTACCGGTGGAGCTGGCTTCATTGGGTCAAATTTTGTACTTTATATGCTTAACAAATATGAAGATATTAAAATAATAAATTTAGATAAATTAACTTATGCAGGAAACTTAGAGAACTTAAAGGATATAGAAAATGATGAAAGACATATATTTGTTCAAGGGGATATATGTGATAAAGAATTGGTTTCTAGCTTATTTGATAAGTATGAAATTGATTATGTTGCACACTTTGCAGCAGAGTCACATGTAGATAGAAGTATAAAGATGCCAGAAATTTTTGCTCAAACCAATGTACTTGGTACAGTTAACCTACTTAATTGTGCAAAAAATGATTGGGAGACAGCAGAAGGCTTTAAAGAAGGAGTTAAGTTCCTTCACGTTTCTACAGATGAAGTTTATGGAAGCTTAGGTGAAACAGGTTTCTTTATGGAAACTACACCATTAGACCCACATAGCCCATATTCAGCAAGCAAGACTGGTTCTGATTTAATGGTTAAAGCATACGCAGATACATATAAAATGCCAGTTAATATTACAAGATGTTCAAATAACTATGGTCCATACCAATTTCCAGAAAAATTAATACCACTACTTATAAACAATTGCTTAAGTCATAAAGATTTACCTGTTTATGGTGATGGAATGAATGTAAGAGATTGGCTATTTGTTGAAGATCATTGTAAAGCTATTGATATGGTTATAAATGGTGGTAGATTAGGTGAAGTCTACAATGTAGGTGGACATAATGAAAGAACTAATATTACTATAGTAAAAACTGTTATTGATTATATAAATGAAAATGTGGATAAAGAAGTTACAGAAAACCTAATTAAATATGTAGAAGATAGAAAAGGCCATGATTTAAGATATGGAATAGACCCAACTAAGATTAAAGAAGAGCTTGGATGGTATCCTGAGACCACTTTTGAAGTTGGAATAAAGAAAACTATAAAATGGTATTTAGATAATGAAGACTGGATGAAAAATGTAACATCAGGAGATTATCAAAAATACTACAATAAAATGTACGATAATAAATAAAATTTAAACTCTTGGGGTAAGCTCTGAGAGTTTTTTTATAAGAGGTGTTAAATATGAAGGTTTTAATAACAGGAGCTAATGGTCAATTAGGCAGAGAACTAACAAAACAATACAAAGAAAAAAGTAATATAGAATTGATTCTTACTGATGTAGCAGATTTAGATATAACAGATGTAAAAACTGTATATGAATTTGTAAATGAGCATAAACCAGAAGTAATTATAAACTGTGCAGCACATACAGCTGTTGATAAATGTGAAACAGATGTGGATATGGCATATAAAATAAATACAATAGGTCCTAAAAATTTAGCATCAGCAGCTAATACTATAGGTGCTGAAATAGTACAGGTATCAACTGATTATGTTTTTGATGGAGAAGTGGATAAAGAATTAACAGAATTTGATGAAGTAAATCCTCAAACTGTATATGGTAAAACAAAATTAGAAGGAGAAAGAGTTGTAAGTAAGCTTAATCCTAAGCATTACATAGTTAGAACAGCATGGCTTTATGGAGATGGAAATAACTTTGTAAAAACAATGATTAAATTAAGTGAAACAAATAAAACATTAAAAGTAGTTAATGATCAAAAAGGAAGCCCAACAAGCACAGTAGACTTAGCTAGAGTTATGAGCAAGCTCGGGGCATAAAGCATTCCCCTCGCAATGGGGCCAGACCCTTGGGGAAAACTGGTAAAATAATCCAAGCCATTGTGAACGAAACGTGAACAACTGAGCGATAAGCTCTGCGAGGGAAGCAAGCTCGGGGCATAAAGCATTTCCCCTCGCAAAGGGGCCAGACCCTTGGGGAAAATTGTAAAAATAATCCAAGCAATTGTGAACGAAACGTGAACAACTGAGCGATAAGTTCTGCGAGGGATGGAATCCGATGCAAATAGGGTGAAGATGAAGTAGAAGAGGAAAAAAGTAAAAGTAAAGAAAAAGTGGATCTGAGGATATAACTAGGAGATATAAAGTAAAGAATAAGAAGAAAAAATTGAAAAAAGACCCGTAGGGTGAGAAAAAAGAGCATGTTTCTACAATAGAGAAGCGTGTTCTTTTTATGCTAAATATACGTTTCGCGAAATTAATTTTGGTCTTTGATTCAAATTTTAGCAAAATACTATTAAAAATCATTTGCATGATTAAAAATTATTTACAAACAATTTGAAAAACTTTAATTATATACTCGTGTAATAGTTACTAAAATTTGATATAATAATATTAGGTCATATGACCCCGGGTAAAGTATAATAAAGTTAGTGATAGGGGGCAAATGAACCTATATTAAAATAATAATTGAATTACAAAATTACAAGGAAGTGAATAATTTTGACTAAAAAACATGATTTTGATGCAGCGTGGAAATCAATCTTGGAAGCATTTGAAGAAGAAATAGTAGAATTGCTTTTTCCAGAGATATTTAATAAAATAGCTTGGGAATTGGGAACAGAATCATTAGATAAAGATTTGAAAGAAATACAAAAGGATATATTTGATAAAGATAGCGCTGAAAACATAATATCAGATAAAATAATAAAGGTGAAATTAAAGGATAAAGGAAGTAAGATTTTATTTATTCATGTAGAAGTACAAAGCTATAGAAGTAACCATGAAATTTTTGGAGAAAGAATGTTTAGATACTTTTATAGGATATGGGATAAATTTAGATATAAAAATAAAGATAGGTCAGAAATAGTAGCTGCAGCAATATATACTTATAAAGGTAATAGTGGAAAAGATAAAAGTTATGTATATAAATTACCAGAGTTAAAAAATGAAATACTAATATATAACTTTAAAACTATTGATGTAGAAAAAATAGAACTTGAAAATATTAGTGATGATAACCCACTTAAATTAGTTTTTAAAATGGCAAAAAGTTTATTAGAAACAGGTACAAGAGATGAAGATATATATGAGGCCAAAATAAAACTATCAGATGAATTATCAACTTATAATAAAGTTAAAAATAATGATCAAATAAAAGCATTAGTAGATTTTTTAGGATACTTATTTTTAACTAAAGATCCTACCTTTGAAAAGAGATATGAAGAATATAAAAATTTAAGAGGAGGTGCATTTAAAATGACAATAGACGAGATTAGAAAATTGCACTATAAGGAAGAAGGCAGAGAAGAAGGCAGAAAAGAAGGCAGAGAAGAAGGCAGAGAAGAAGGCAGAGAAGAAGGCAGAGAAGAAGGCGAAATTAAAAAAGCTATAAAAATAGCTAAGAAGCTTTTACAAAAAGGTGTATCTACTGATATAATTGTAGAAAGTACTGACTTAACAATAGAAGAAGTAGAAAATATTAATAAAGAAGTATCTAATTAGCTTAGCAACCTCGTCGGTAAAGCCTTCTCGCAAGGAGCAAGCTCCGCAATGGGGCCAGACCCATGTCCGTAAAGTTTAGAATATTTAAAAAATATAGAATATTAAATAATATTTATTATTTTCTTCAAATGCTATACTTATCATTTATGTGAAAAATATTACATTAAAATTAGTTAGAACTATCCTTAAATATAATACCTGAATATGGTAATATATCCATTTAGATTATTGATTGTTTAATATTTTAAGCTACAGCTTTTTTTTCCATGAATGTTTCAAGTATAGCTTCTATGATGTCAAGAGATGTTTTTTTACTTTTTTTTCTTGATTTTATACCATTTTTTAGAAATATTTCATTTATTAACTGAAATAAATTTAACAAAGTAAATTGATCATTAAAGAAAACTTGTTT
>NZ_FQXM01000007.1 GCF_900129965.1 Clostridium grantii DSM 8605
CCCGGTCGAGGAGCATATGCTGACATCCGCCTCTTGGATAGACTGAACGAAGGAATTTAGGACACAGATCCTGTGAGACATGGAAGGGTAAGTTACCAGAGTTATTGCGGACACCTATAGTAACCATATTTTTACAAAACATGTATAGCTTTATTTAGGTGGTTAATATATATCCATATATTTAAATTACTTCAATACATATCCAAGAAGTTTCTTTTAGTCATGATGATATTGTAAGAATGGGAGAGATATCAAGAGAAAATTAAAGTATAGAGAGGAAGGAAGAATTATGAATAAAATTTCATTTAAACACTTAATTGGTGGTGAACTTGTAGATGGATTAGGAAAAGAAATGGAAGTGTATAGTCCAATTACAGGCAAGGTGATTGCCAGGTTTGCTGAAGCATCAAGTGAACAAGCTATACTTGCAGCAAAAGAAGCAGAAATTGCATTTAAAACTTGGTCTAAGCTGTCGCTTTCACAAAGAGAAAAATATATCTTAAATTTTGCAAATAAACTTGAAGAAAATAAAGAAACAATTATAGATTTGTTAATACAAGAAACAGGAAAAGCTTATGAAACAGCTGAATATGATTTTAATATGCTACCAGATTGCTTAAGATTTTTTATAGAAGAAGCAAAACGTTTGGATGGAAGTATTATTCCAGATTATGATGATGGTCATATGAATATGATTATTCGAAAACCAGTTGGTGTAGTTGTTGGCTATTTAGCGTGGAATTTCCCCCTATTAAACATAGGATATAAATTAGGTCCATCTTTAGCATCTGGGTGCACTTGTGTTTTAAAACCAGCATTTATAACACCACTTGCATCTTTATATGTAGGTATGCTTGCACATGAATCTGGAATGCCAGCAGGTGTAATTAACATGATAGCAGGTGCAGGTGCATCTATTTCAGAAACACTAAATCAAAGTACGATCCCAGATTTAATAACACTTATTGGGTCAAGTCAAACTGGAAGAAAAATTGTTGAGCAAAGTGCAACATCTATAAAGCATCTTTCTCTGGAGTTAGGGGGAAATGCACCAGTTATTGTTTTTGATGATGCGGATATTGAGCAAGCAGTATCTGCAATAGCAAAAGGTAAATTTACTAACTCTGGGCAAGTGTGTGTTGCTCCAAATAGAGTTTTTGTACACAAAAATATAAAAGATGAGTTTATTTTAAAGGTTAAGGAGTTTGTTGAGGGAATTACTTTAGGAAGTGGGAAGGATGAAGCAGATTTTCTTATGGGACCTTTATCATCTGCCAGAGCAGTATCAAGTATGGAATATCTTATTGAAGATGCAGTTAAAAAGGGAGCCATAATTCTATGTGGAGGTAAAAAAGCAGAAAGAGATGGATATTTCTTTCAGCCAACTGTTCTTATGAATGTGACAAAAGATATGAAGGTATACCAAGAGGAAATATTTGGACCTATTATGCCTATTCTTGAATTTGATGAAAATGATGATC
The DNA here is from genome assembly GCF_900129965.1 of Clostridium grantii DSM 8605. Taxonomy (GTDB): domain Bacteria; phylum Bacillota; class Clostridia; order Clostridiales; family Clostridiaceae; genus Clostridium_AF; species Clostridium_AF grantii. The sequence continues at coordinate 1,482 of NZ_FQXM01000007.1, forward strand.
CAGTAGAATTAGCAAATGATACTATATATGGATTAGCAGCTTATGTTTATACAAATAATTTAAAAGAAGCTTTAAATCTAGCAAGAAATATTGATTCAGGAAGTGTATGTGTTAATGAACCATTTTTCACTTACAATATGCCTCATGGTGGATGCAAAGAAAGTGGAGTGGGAAAAGATTGTTCTAGATTTAGTTTAGAGGAATATTATTATGTACAAAGAATTAGTTTAAAATTATAAGGATTATAGAAATAAAAAAAGAATTGCTGTTTCGTAGCTAGCAATTCTTTTTTTCGTGTCAGTAATTTAATGTGAATTTTAAAATCAACACAATACTATTGACAGATAAAAAAAAAGGGACTATACTTTAATTAAAGAGAAAGCGAAACGTTTCGCTCTATATCAAAATAAAAAGAATAACGATATATTTTATCTTTAGGAGGAATAAATATGGCTTTGGTTAATCCTATTAAATTTATGAAACTAGCGCAAGAAAGAGGCGTAGGAATAGCTGCATTTAATGTTCATAATATGGAAACTATACAAGCAGTTTTACAAGGAGCGTCAGAAGAAAATGCACCAGTAATTATACAAACTACTCCAGGAACTTTAAAACATGCAGGTATTCATAATATAGCAGCTATGGTAAAAGCAGAAGCAAAATTATATGACATCCCTGTTGCTCTTCATGTGGATCATTGCTCATCTTATGAGACAATTATTAAATGTATACAAAGTGGATATACATCAGTGATGATTGATTCTGCAGAGTTACCTTATGAAGAAAATGTCAAAATGGTTCAAAAGGTAGTGGAACTAGCTCATTTTGCTGGAGTTGCGGTAGAAGCTGAAATAGGAAGAATTGGTGGAGTTGAGGATGATATGTTCATCAATGAAGCAGATGCAGCATTTACCATCCCTAGTGAAGCAAAAGATTTTTCTGAATCAACAGGAATAGACAGTCTTGCAATTGCAATTGGAACAGCTCATGGAATGTATAAAGGAGAACCAAAATTAGATTTTAATAGATTATCGGAGATAAGAGAAGTGGTACAAGATATTCCACTTGTATTGCATGGAGCATCAGGTGTTCCAGATGAAAGTATAAAAGAAGCTTTAAAAAGAGGAATAGTTAAGATAAATATAGCAACTGAACTTAAATTACCTATGGCAGAAGCTATTAAAGAAGCTTTTGCAAAGAATCCAAATGAAAGCGATCCTAGAAATTATATGGGGGCAGCTAGACTTGCTGTAAAGGAAGTTGTAAAAGAGAAAATAAGATTATGTAATAGTTCTGGACTAGCTAAAGAATGCAAGTAATTTGCATTTTTTAAGGAAGAGCTAAACGTTTAGCTATAGATTAAATATTGAAGTAAATGTATAAATTTAAATCATATAAAGGAGTATTGATATGAGTAAATTATTGCTAGGAATAGATATCGGGACTTCAGCTTGTAAAGTAGCTATCTTTGACTTAAAGGGTAGAGTAGTTGCTCAAGATACAAAACCTTATAAAGTATATTATCCAGCGCCAGATTATGTGGAACAAGATGCTATGGAATGGTGGGAAGCTGTTTGTTCAGCCACTAAAGAAGCTTTAAGTAAAGGAAATATTAATGCAGAAGATATTGCAGGCATAGGTGTAGATGGGCAAAGTTGGGCATGTATACCTGTTGATAAACAGGGAAATCTACTTCATAATGCAATGATTTGGATGGATAGAAGAGCTACAGAACAATCACAAAAAACATTAGCAAAGATAGGGTTTGATAGAATTTTTGAAGTTAGTGGTAATTCTTTTGATGCCACATATACTACACCAAAAATTTTATGGTTAAAAGAAAATAAACCTGATATTTATAAAGAAACTTATAAATTTCTTCAATGTAATAGTTATATAGCATTCAAGTTAACAGGAGAAATGACTCAAGAAGTATCTCAAGGATATGGACTTCATATGTTTGATATGAAAACAGGAAAGTATGATGAAAATCTTTGCAATGAACTAGAAATAGACATTGACAAACTACCGGATATTTTTCCATGTCATCAGGTTATTGGAGAAGTTAGTGAAGATGCAGCAAAAGCAACGGGGCTTATGGTTGGAACTCCAGTTGTAGCAGGAGGGCTAGATGCAGCTTGCGGAACATTAGGTTCAGGAGTTATTGAATTCGGACAAACTCAAGAGCAAGGCGGACAAGCTGGTGGTATGAGTATATGTTTAGAAGAACCATTGGGACATCCTAAATTAATTTTAGGTTATCATGTAATACCTGATGCATGGTTATTACAAGGTGGAACAGTAGGTGGTGGAAGTCTTAAATGGTTTAGACAAGAGCTAGGAGCTTATGAAGTTGAGATGGAAAAAAGCACTGGAGTTAATGCTTTTGATGCTTTAGTTAATGAAGCTTCTAAGGTGGAAAAGGGTTCAGAGGGAGTGATTTTTTTGCCTTATATGGCAGGTGAAAGATCTCCTATATGGGATAAAAATGCAAAAGGTGTTTTCTTTGGACTTGGATATGATAAAACAAAAGGTCATATGGTACGCTCAGTATTAGAAGGAACAGCTTATTCACTTCAGCATAATTTAAAGACTGCTGAAGAAGTGGATGTAAAAGTTGATGAACTTATAGCAATGGGTGGAGCCGCAAATAGTAAACTTTGGACTCAAATCAAAGCTGATGTTACTGGTAAGGTTATTAAAGTGCCTACATCTGATACTGCAACAACTTTAGGAGCAGCAATATTAGCGGGTGTTGGAACAGGAGTATATAAAGATTTTAAAGAGGCAGTAGAAAAAACTATTAAAATAACTAGAGTTCATGAACCAAATATGAAAGCACATGAAGTTTATAAAAAGTATTATAATACTTATCTTAAAATATATGAAAATTTAAAAGAAACATTTAAAAATAGTGAGGTGTAAACAATGAAAGCAGGAGTTATTCATGCAAAAGATGATTTAAGATTCGAAGAGGTTTCAAATCCACAAGTTGGAGAAGGTGAAGTTCTAGTAAAAGTAAGAGCAACAGGAATTTGCGGATCAGATATACCAAGAGTTTTAGCCGATGGGGCACATTTTTATCCTATAGTTATTGGACATGAATTTTCGGGTGATATTGTAGAAATAGGAGAAAACGTGACTTGTGTAAAAGTAGGAGATAGAGTTGCAGGAGTACCACTTGTTCCATGTATGAAATGTGATGATTGTATAAAAGGTGATTATGCTTTATGCAAGCATTATAGTTTCATTGGTTCAAGAGAACAAGGAAGTTTTGCAGAATATGTGAAAATGCCTGAAAAAAATGTAGTAAAGTTTGGCGATAGTGTAAGTTATGAACAAGGTGCTTTTTTTGAACCTTCTACAGTAGCATTACATGGTTTGTTACGTTGTGATTATAAAGGTGGAGAAGATGTTGCTATTCTTGGGGGAGGAACTATTGGTTTATTCACTGCACAATGGGCAAGAATATTTGGAGCTAAAAGGGTTTGTGTATTTGATATAGATAATGATAGATTAGCACTTGCTAAGAAACTTGGAGTAGATTTCACAATTAATACAAGAGATGAAGATTACAAAGAACAAATTAAAGATTTAGTAGGTAACAATGGTTTTGGTTTTGTTTATGAAACAGCTGGAGTAGATGCAACTATGAAACTAGCTTTTGAACTTGCCGGCAATAAAGCAGGTGTTTGTTATATAGGAACTCCAACAAGAGAGTTGAACTTTACACCTGAATTACTTGAAAAAATGTTAAGAAAAGAGTTTGATTTAACAGGATCTTGGATGTCTTATAGTGCTCCTTTCCCAGGTAAGGAATGGACATTGACTGCACACTATTTTTCAACAGGAGATTTAAGATTTGAGGATGAACTTATTTTTAAAAGACTTCCTTTAAGTGAAATAAAAAGCGGTTTTGATATGTATAAAACACCAGGATTTGTTAAAGGTAAAATATTATTATTAAATGATTAGGGGGGATAATTATGTCTATTAAACATCCAATGGTAACTATTGTAGAAAGTCAAAAAAGTGGAGTAGCAAAAGGAATTTATTCTGCTTGTACTGCTAGTGATTACGTTATTGAGGCTGTACTTGAAAGAGCGCTTATAGATGATGAATATGTATTGATTGAAGCTACAGCAAATCAAGTAAATCAATTTGGTGGATACACAGGAATGATGCCTAAAGATTATGTAGAATTCGTAAATTGTATTGCTGAAAAAGTTAATTTCCCTAAAGATAAAATAATACTTGGAGGAGATCATTTGGGTCCTCTTACATGGGTTAATGAAAATGAAACTGAGGCTATGGAAAAATCTAAAGTATTATTGAGAGAATATGTACTTGCAGGTTTTACTAAGATTCATATAGATACAAGTATGAAGGTGGCAGATGATGCGAAAGACGAACCACTAGATACTGGTGTTATTGCAGAAAGAGGAGCTATTCTTTGTGCAGTAGCTGAAGAAGCTTATAAAGAATTATTAAAAACTAATCCAGAGGCAGTACCTCCTGTTTATGTAGTAGGAAGTGAAGTACCAATACCTGGTGGAGCACAAGAAGAGGAAGAAGAAGGAATACAAGTTACAAAAGTAGAAGATTTTGAATCAACAGTTGATACTTTTAAAGCAGCTTATGAAAGACATGGACTTAACAGTGCTTGGGAAAGAGTAATAGCAGTTGTTGTTCAACCAGGAGTTGAATTTGGTGATGAATCTGTAGATGAATATGATAAAAAAGCAGCAAAAGAATTAATTTCTTCTTTAAATAAATACAATGGCCTTGTATTTGAAGGACATTCAACAGATTATCAAACAAAATATAAATTAAAAGATATGGTGGAAGATGGAATAGCAATCTTAAAAGTTGGACCAGCGTTGACATTTGCTTTAAGAGAAGGTTTATTTGCTCTTAATAATATAGAAAATGAATTGTTTAAATATAATGCAGATGTTGAACTATCACATTTCATTGATGTTTTAGATATGGCAATGGTTAAAAATCCGTCTAATTGGAAGAAACATTACCACGGAAGTTCAGAAGCTATAAAATATGCTAGAAAATACAGCTATTCAGATAGATGTAGATACTATCTTCCAGGAGAAGATGTAAGAACAGCGGTTGATAAAATGGTAAGCAATTTGAAAGAAGTTAAAATACCATTAACTTTAGTTCATCAATTTATGCCTATTCAATACAATAAAATAAGAATTGGATTACTTGAAAATGAGCCTGAAGCATTAATAAAAGATTGGGTAGTAAATTGCATTGATGATTATGTATTTGCATGTACACCAGAAAAATCAAATTCTAGATTAGCAGTTTGATAAAATTAAAAGAATGAATAGAAAATAGAAAATATAAAATATAAAAGGAGAATATATATGGAAAAATTAAATGATATTATTGATCCACAATCAGTACCACAAAGAAACCTTTATACTGGAGTTAAAATGCCAGGAATAGGAATGGGAACTTTTGGTTCAGATCGTTTTACAGCAGAAGAAGTTGCAAATGCAGTAAAAGGAGCAGCAGAAGTTGGTTTCAGATTATTTGATTGTGCCTCTGTTTATGGAAATGAACATTTAATAGGGGAAGTATTTAAAGAAATAATGGAAACAGGAATAAAAAGAGAAGAATTATTTATAACTTCTAAAGTGTGGAATGATAAACATGATGATGTTATCGAGTCTTGCAAAAAAACTCTTAAAGATCTTCAATTAGACTACTTAGATGTATATTTTGTACACTGGCCATTCCCTAATTTCCATGGAAAAGGTGTTTCAATAGATTCAAGAGATCCTAATGCTAAACCATATATTCATGAAAACTATATGAAAACATGGCGTCAAATGGAGCAATTAGTAGAAATGGGACTTGTAAAACATATTGGGACTTCAAATATGACAATTCCAAAATTGAAATTGGTTTTGAGAGATGCAAAAATTAAACCAGCTATAAACGAAATGGAGTTACATCCATGTTTCCAACAACCAGAATTATTTGACTATTTAAAAGAAAATGAAATAGTTCCAATAGGTTTCTGCCCAATTGGATCACCAACTCGTCCGGATCGTGACAAAACTGAAAATGACTTTGTTGATATTGAAGATCCTATTGTTGTTAAAATTGCAAAAGCTCATGGAGTACATCCAGCTGTTATTTGTGTTAAATGGGCAGTACAAAGAGGACAAAGTCCAATTCCATTCTCAATTTATAGAAATGAATATGCAAGTAATCTTAAGGCAGCAGTTACAGATTTATTAACGGATGAAGAAATGAAAGAAATGGAAAAGGTAGATAAGAATTGTCGTCTTATAAAAGGAGATGTTTTCTTATGGAAAGCAGGTCAAACATGGGAAGCTTTATGGGATGTTGATGGCGAAATAACACCTGCATAAAAAAGTTATTCTTTATAAATAAATAATTCTATTTCAATAATGGAGGAAATAATATGTTAAAAGGAATTCCAAAAATAATATCTCCAGAACTTATTAAAATCTTAATGGAAATGGGTCATGGTGATGAAATAGTTATATCAGATGGTAATTTTCCAGCAGCATCTATAGCTAATCGTCTTGTAAGAGCTGATGGACATGATGTACCTGAACTTTTAGATGCAATATTAAAATTTTTCCCTTTAGATCCATACGTAGAAAAAGCTGTTTCTCTTATGGAAGTTGTACCAGGAGACCCAGTAAAAACTCCTATTTGGGAAGAATATAGAGACGTAGTTAAAAAACATGATGCAAATTTTGATGGATTTGAACATGTAGAGCGCTTTGAGTTTTATGAAAGAGCTAAAAAAGCATATGCAGTGGTTGCAACAGGTGAATCAGCACTTTATGCAAACATTATATTGAAAAAAGGCGTAGTTGTAGATTAGAAATTAATAATATATATTTCATAAAATAAAAGGAGTGTGTTATAAACACCCTCCTTTTATTTTATTATAAGAAAATCTTATAAAAATACTATTCTAAATTAGGTGGGTGAAAATAAATGATAAAACATATAAGAATAAATGTAAAAGATAATGTGTTAGTGGCTTTAAAAAACTTAGAAAAAGGTGAAATATTATATGATGGCAGTAGGGAAGTTAAAGTAAAAGAAGATATAAAGATGGGTCATAAAATAGCAATAAATGATATAATAAAAGATGAAAATATTACAAAGTATGGCTATGAAATAGGACATGCTACAAAAAAAATTAATTCAGGTGAACATGTACATTGTCATAATGTAGAAACTAATCTGCAAGGGATTGAGAAATATAAGTACAATAAAAAAAGTTGCAATAATATATATAAAGATGAGTTTCGTACTTTTAAAGGGTACAAAAGAAAGGATAAAAGTGTTGGGGTAAGAAATGAATTATGGATTGTTCCTACAGTTGGTTGTGTAAACGGTACCTGTGATAAAATAATTAATAAATTCAAGGAAGAAGTAAAAATTGATGATATAGATTATTTAGGGGTTTTTAAACATAATAATGGTTGTTCCCAAATGGGAGATGATCTTATAGCTACAAGAAATATTCTGAGAAATATGGTAAGGCATCCAAATGCAGGAGGGGTACTTGTTTTAGGACTAGGATGCGAATATATTCAAATGAAAGAATTTATAACTTCTTTAGGAGAATATGATGAATCTAGAGTTAGGTTTTTAGTGGTTCAGGAAGTTGAAGATGAAATACCTATAGCAGTTGAATTATTGAAGGATTTATATGAAAATATGAAGAATGATAAAAGAGAGGATATTTCAATATCCGAGTTGAAAATTGGACTTAAGTGTGGTGGTTCAGATGGTATGTCAGGACTTACTGCAAATCCTTTATTAGGAGAATTCTCAGATTATTTAGTAGCTAATGGAGGAACTACAATTTTAACTGAAGTACCTGAAATGTTTGGTGCAGAAACTATACTTATGGAAAGAGCTTATGATGAGGAGGTATTTAATAAAATAGTTTATATGATAAATGATTTTAAAGAATTTTGCAGAGAAAATAAACAAACAATATATGAAAATCCATCTCCAGGCAATAAAGATGGAGGTATAACTACTTTAGAGGATAAATCTTTAGGGTGTACCCAAAAATCTGGATATTCTACAGTGATGGATGTTATAAAATATGGGGAAGTTTTGAAGAAAAAAGGATTGAACCTTTTAGACTCACCTTCTAATGATTTAGTTGCATCATCAGCGCAAGCTGCAGCAGGGTGTCAAATAGTATTATTTACAACAGGAAGAGGCACACCATTTGGGAGTTTTGTACCCACTGTAAAAATTTCATCAAATACTAAACTTTATAAAAAGAAACCACATTGGATTGATTTTAATGGAGGACAGTTAACTGAGAATAAAACTATAGAGGAAGTGGCTAAGGAATTCATTGATTATGTAATTGAAGTGGCTAGTGGAGAATGGGTTAATAATGAAAAAAATGGATTTAGGGAACTTGCCATATATAAATCAGGAGTGACACTTTAACTAATATCATTTATAATACAGCAGAAGATTCTATTGTTTTTGAAAACTCATATTGTAACAGTCCTATGTGTGTTCCTTCTAGAGTTAGTATTGCAACTGGACGTCATGCGCTCAGTCATGGTGCTCTTGATAATATGTTAAGACCTTTGGATAATGAAGTATCCATGTATAGTATTTTGCAAAACCAAGGATATTTTACTTTAAATCAAGGTAAATGGCATTGTAATATTGAACCAGCTAAGTTTGGTATGAGTTCCTCCAATGAAAGAATTTATAAAACAAATAATCCTGAAAATTATGTAACGTGTTTTGGAATTACAGACCCTGAACTTAGAAAAAAAACAGAGTATAAAAGGAATTATGGTGAAATTCCATTGATTATTTCTGGCACAAGACCTTCTCATAAAGATGATACAATGGATAGTATTGTAACAAAGAATTATTTAAATGATCTTGATAACATAAGTGCAGACAGGTTGCCCATTTTTGCTAGATTATCTATTATGGATCCCCATACACCTTATATTCCATCAGAACCATATGCATCTATGTACAAACCTAGTGAATTACCAATGCCAAATAGCATTAATGAGAATTTAAATACTAAACCAGTTTTGCAAAGGTATTTTCATGAAGTAAGAGGATTTAATTTATTAAATGAAGAAGATTATAGAAAATGTAAAGCTTCTTATTATGGATTAGTTACACATGTTGATGACCGTGTTGGGCAAGTTATTGATAAATTAAAATCTCTTGATTTATATGAAGATAGTTTAATAATATTTACTTCTGATCATGGCAGTATGTTAGGTGAACATGGGTATGTAGAAAAATGGGGTCATATGTATGAACAGGTTATGAAAACACCTCTTTTAATTAAATTTCCTAAGAATAAATATAAAGGAAAGAGAATGGACAGCTTTGTTGAATCTATTGATGTTATGCCAACAATTTTGGATATTCTAAAGTTGGATATTCCTAATTCTGTACAAGGTAAAAGTCTTATGCCTTATATTGAGGATAAAAGTGAATCCCATAAGAATGAAGTATATGCCCAGTATTATTGCGGTGCATTACAGAATGAATCAGCTTTAATGGTAAAAGATGCTAAGTGGAAGTTTACTTATTATCCAGAGGGGAATGTAATAGAAAATAAATTAATGAATGACCATCGTATGAAAATGACTGGATTTTTTGATGGGGAAGAAGTTTTTGGAGAGTTATATGATATAATTAATGACCCTGAAGAAATTAACAATCTATTTGATAATTCATCTTACCAAGAAATTAAACAAACATATATGAATAAGTTAGAAAAATGGAAAAAAGAACTTGGACTTACGGTTGAAACTCACACCATGAAAGAAAAGAATGATTTAAGCCTACATGTAGTAACTCAAGGTGAAAATATGAAAGCAGCACAGGATTTGTTTCGAGGGGAAGGACGTTTAAGACAATTGAAATTGAAAGAAAACTAAGATTGATTAATTCAAATAATATATTTTATGCAAAAAATAAACCAAGAGAATATTTTCAAATGGTTTATTTTTTGCAAGAAAAGGAAACTTTATTTATAATCTTCAGCTTCTTCTTTTAATTTATACAATTCAGTTTTTAGTTTATCTACAATATCTTTATATTCTAAGTCATCATAAACATTAAACATTTCACAAGGATCTTTTTCTAAATCAAATAATTCCCATTCAGGTTCAGTTGGCATATCTAAAGCTTCAGTTGCGTCTAAAGCTTCACCATAATAATAAATTAATTTGTATTTATCTGTTCTGATACCATAGTGAGAGGCTACATTATGATGAGTTAAGTGCATCCAATACCTATAATACATTCCAGTACGCCAATCCTCCGGAGTTTTTTCTTCAAATAAAGGACGTAATGATTTTCCTTGCATTTCAGCCGGTATATCTACGCCAGCATAGTCAAGGAAAGTTTCAGCAAAGTCTAAGTTTAAGGCCATATCTTTGCAAACTATTCCAGCTTTTATTCCTTTTGGATAACGAACCACAAATGGCATTCTTAAGGATTCTTCGTACATAAATCTTTTGTCAAACCAACCATGGTCTCCTAAGAAAAATCCTTGATCAGAAGTGTAAATTACAATAGTATCATTAGTTAAAGATTCTTCATCTAAATAATCTAATAATCTACCTACATTATCATCCACAGAGGCTACACAACGTAAATAATCTTTTATATATCTTTGATATTTCCAATTCTTAAGTTCATCTAAAGAATTAAAAGTTACTATTTCTCCATTTTCAGTGGTTAATGAATAATTTTCTACACTTTCAGGTAGTGGAATTCTAAAACTATCAGCATTGAATTTATCTCTTAAGTGTTCACAACCAGGCATGGTTGTCCCGTAATCTTTAATATTTTCAGGCGGTTGAAGTTTTAAATCAACAGAGTCCATATCCGATACTACTCTCATGTTAGCTCTTTTTGCAGCATTAGATCTGTTTTCATAAGTGTCATTGAAAGTATCAGGCATTGGTATATCTACATCATCATACATATGAGCATGTTTAGCATCAGGTTCCCAAGGTCTATGAGGAGCTTTATGGTAACATAATAAACAAAAAGGTTTTTCTTTATCTCGGCTTTCCATCCAATCAAGGGAAAGATCAGTAACTATATCTGTTGCATAACCTTCAAAAACTTTATTTTCTCCCATATCGTTCATAACAGGATTAAAGTAGTCACCTTGACCTGGAAATACGCACCAACGGTCAAAACCAGTAGGCCAATTTTCTTTTTCCTCTCCTAAATGCCATTTTCCTATCATTGCAGTTTGATAACCACTTTTTTTAAGAAGTTTAGGAAATGTCATTTGAGTGCTATCAAAGCCATCACTTAATGTTCGTACTCCATTCAAATGGTTATGCTTTCCAGTAAGAATTACAGCACGGCTAGGAGCACAAATAGAATTTGTACAAAAACAATTATCAAATCTGATACCTTCATTAGCTATTCTATCCATATTTGGAGTAGTATTTATTTTACTACCATAGCAACTCATGGCGTGCGCAGCATGATCATCTGTCATTATAACAATAATATTAGGTTTCTTCATGTTTTCAACCTCCAGTTAATTTAATAAAAAATAATGTGAATATATAATAAAGTGTAATCTCAATAAGAAGATATTTGAATATAAAATTCTAACATGTATTTGTGAATTTATAAGATGGAATATATTTATTTAAATAAATATAGTACCAAGCTGTATAATCTTAAAATTTGCATATAAAAAAAATAAAGCACATTGACCAGCTATAATGTAAATGATATATTGTATTCGTTATCATGAAACGGATATAGATATAAAAGTTATGATTTGAGACCTACTATTTTCACTGATTAGGAAGGGGGGAAAGCCAGAATGTTGGTAAGTTGAGGGGAGATAAACTTGGGTTGATAAATGTTAGTATTTATAGGGATTAAGTCAATAGTAAATAATAATTATAGGATATTTAAATCATAAATGGTATAATAATACAAAAAGGTTTATATGGTTATGAACTTAGGAAAGGAGCGAAGTTGATGAAGAATAAATACAAAGAGCATAAAATTTTTATAAAATGGATATTATCTTATATGTTCATACTTACAATACCCATTATTTTAAGTTGTTATATTTATGCAGAGTCTCTTAACGTAATTGAAGAGAAAACAAATAGCGTTTATATTGAATCATTGAAACAATTTCAAACAACTATAGACACTAATTTAGTTGGTATTGAACAAATAGTAACAAAAATGGCATTTTACAGCAAGATTAATACTTTGATGGTTTATAATGGACAATTAGGACCAATCCAAAGTTATAATAAACTTGAAATAATGAACTATATCAAGAATTTTAAAATTGCTAATGGATACGTAGACAAGTTGTTTATATATTTTAAAAATAATGATTTTATTATTTCAGATTTTGGAGCTTATGGTCCCCTAGAATATTATAGATTAAATTATAAAGAAGAGAATAATAGCTATGATAGATGGTATAAAAAATTAAAGAGCAATAATTATAGAGTTTATTACAATGACAGAATTGATAATGATAATATTGAGAAAAATAGCATAAAGCAAGATGAGTTAGTTGAACCTTTAGAATATATGCAATCCTTGCCCATATATTCTAGGAAAGAGGTTGAAGCAAATATTGTGGTGGAGTTAAATAAAAAAGCAATATATGATTTAATGATTAAAAACAATGAAATAATTGAAGGTAATATAATAATTCTTGATAAAGAGTTAAACCCTGTAATAGCAACTACAAATGAAAATTTCACCAAGAAATTGATTGAAAATAATTTTATGCATAGTGAAAATGTTTCTAAATTTAGCATAGATGGTAATAGATATATTGTAAATTATGTTACTTCAGAAGTGAATGGTTGGAAATATATAATTGTTGTACCAACTGAAAGTTTGTTAAAGAAATCAGCGGAGATTAAAAACCTGATATTTATAACCATCGCATTGTGTTTTGCAATTGGTGGAGTGGCAGCTTATTTATTTTCAATTAAAAACTATAATCCCATAAGTAATTTAATAAGATTATTTAATAAAGATGAAGAAAGTTTATTAGGATTCAAAAATGAATTTGATTATATACAAAAATCAGTTATATCTGTTATTAAAGAAAAAGAAAGCATATATGAAAAATTAGACCAACAGAAAGATATGTTAAGAAATAATTTTATCTCCAAACTAGTTAGAGGAAAAATTGATTATTCATCAGTAGAACAAGCATGCGATATTTATAATATAGAGTTTAAAGGTGATTTTTTTTCTTTGATAACCTTTTATATATTAGATGTTAATAATAAATTTTTTCTTTATTTTAAAGATTTAAATAAAGATGACATGTTGATGATGCTTAAAGATATAATTAATAGAGTAATTTTAGAGATTATAAAAGAGGAAAAAATAGTATTTATAGTAGAAATAAATGATATGTTAACCTGCATTATAAATTTTAAAGAATTTACACAATATAAAGATGAAAAGTATTGGACAAGTATTATGGGCAAAATAAAAGAAGAGGTTGAAACTGAACTGGGCATTTTTGCCATAGCAGCAATTTCTGAGTGCAATATGGGTATTCAGGCCATTCCAATAGCATATCAAGAAACTATCGATACTCTTGAATACAACACTTTTATGGAAATAAATACTGTTGAATACTGTAGTGAGATAAAAATGAATAAAGAAAAGAAATCCAAACATGATACATATTTTCAAAGTGAACAACAATTTATTAATTGTATAATAATTGAAGATTACAAAAGTGCCAAAAATATTTTAATGGAAAGGACACACAGTATTATTGAAGATAATAGTTTATCTCTAGAGGCTATGAAATTTAAAATATTTGGAGTGGCAAATTTGCTTATTAGTGCTATTGAAGAGAAAAATAGTGATTTTATGATTACAGTTATGGAAGAAATTTATCCCTTTAAAAGATTTTATAAGTGTAAAACGGTATACCAATTGGAAAAAGAAATGATTAATTCATTAGAAAAATTTTATGATTACTATGAAGAAGAGAAATTTAATAAACAGAAAAGTGTAATAGAGGATATGAAAGAATTTATTAATAAAGAGTATGCGGATATAAATCTTAATGTATCTATGGTAGCTGATAATTTTGATATGAATATTAGTAGAATATCAAAATTATTTAAACAGGCTACAGGTATGGGTATGTTAGATTATATTAATAGAGTTAGGATTGATGAGGCAAAAAAATTATTGGATCATCAATGTTATAGTATAAAGGATATTTCAGCTATGGTTGGATTCTACAATAGTGTGAATTTTATAAGAGTGTTTAAAAAATATGAAGGAACAACTCCAGGTAAAAAGAATAAATGCGAAAAAAACAATGAAGCAAAAATTGATAATTCGGAAAAAATGGATAATTTTAATTGAAATGAAAATAAATAAAATTACTCAAAGCTTTAATATAAAAGGTTTTGAGTAATTTTAAGTTAATTTTTGATAATGATGAAAAAACTGAGCATTTATTAATGGTAATCCTTTATCTATAATGAAATTGTAGGGCGCGCTACAAAATTATAAATCAATTAAATAATGAAAATATCGTAAGGGGGATTTTTAGTGAAAAAATCTAAATTAATTTCAGGTATTTTAAGTATTTTTCTTTCAACAACTTTGTTAGCTGGATGTGGAGGAAATAAAAGTAATGAAAAAGTATCTAATGATCCAGTTGATGTAAACGTAACCGCTGATACGGAATTAAAATTACCAATATCAGAAGAAAAGATTACTTTAAAAGTTTGGATGCCATTTTCTTCAACTATTATTCAAAATTTATCGGAAAATTTAGCTTTTCAAGAAATGGAAAAAAGAACAAATATAAAAATAGAATTTATTCATCCCGCAGCTGGACAAGAAAATGAGCAATTTAATCTTATGATAGCATCAGATGAACTTCCTGATATCATAATTAATGCTCCTACATATCCAGGTGGACCAGATAAAGCTATAGATGATGGAGTATACTTGAGATTAAATGACTATATAGATAAATATGCCCCAGAATATAATGCTATAAGAAAAACAAATAAAGATATTGAAAGACAAACCATTAGTGACTCAGGAAATATATGGAGTTTTGCTTGTGTACAATTAGATAAAGAACCATCATGGTCTGGAGCATTTCTTAGAAGTGATTGGTTAAAAGAGTTAAATTTGGAAATGCCAACAACAATAGATGAATGGCATAACGTATTAACAGAATTTAAGAATAAAAAGAATGTTGAAGCCCCTTTATTGCTTCCAGTTGATTGGAGATGGGCATCAAATGATACTTTTGTAGGTGCTTTTGGAGTATCTAATTCATTTTTTAACGAAAATGGAACTGTAAAATATGGACCTATAGAACCAGGATATAAAGATTTTTTAACAACAATGAATCAATGGTATTCAGAAGGTTTACTTGATAAAGATTTTGCTACTAGAGATAACAAAAGTAGAGATGCATTATTTAGTTCTGGAAAAGCTGGAGCAGGAATTGAAGGTTATGGTGCATTTGGACCTTATTTAGCAAGTGGAAAAACTAGTGACCCTAATTTTGCATTAGCAGCAGCTCCAATGCCAAGTTTAAATAAAGGAGAAGATGTACATCTACGTCAAACTAATCCTTATGTAAGAGATTACTATGGGGTTGTAACAGCAGATTCTAAATATGCAGAAGAAGCAGTTAAATGGTTGGATTATGCTTATACTGAAGAAGGATTCTTACTTTATTGTTATGGTGTAGAAGGCGTTTCTTATAATATGGTTGATGGTGAACCGGGAATAGATAAAAACTTTTTCCCAGAAGGGATTAAAAATAGTGGCAAACATCCAGAATTCACTGATGCTTTAACAAATGATCCTACTGGATTAGATTTCTGGGATATATATCAAAAATATAAAGTACACGTAGGACCATTTATTAGAAATCCATTATCTTATGGAGAATTAAGTGATGAAATATTAAATTCTATGGAAACTTGGGGAGCTAGCAAAGACGATTATGTAATGCCACCGGTAACATTAAGTGCTGATGAAAATAAAGCGGCTGCACCTATAATGTCAGAAGTACAAACATATCAAAAGGAAATGATGTATAAATTTATTATGGGATTAGAACCAATAAGTAAATTTGATGAATATGTAGAACAATTAAAGGCTTTAGGCGTTGAAGAAGCTATAGGATATAAACAAAATGCTTTGGAAAGGTATAATGCTAGATAATTGATGATAAATAGGAGGAGTAATCTCCTCCTAATTTAATTGTAAATTGATTTTTGCAAGGGGGTATTTATGTGTCAAATATAGAAATTGAATCTAAGAAATATGCAACTAATAGTAAAATAAATTTAAAGACTATTTTAAAGTCTGATTTTAAGCGTAATAAGTATATATACATTATGGCTATCCCTGTTTTAATATACTATTTAGTATTTTGTTATTGGCCTATGTATGGATTGATAATTTCTTTTAAAGAATTCGTACCTAGATTAGGAATAAACGGAAGTCCTTGGGTTGGATTAAAGTATTTTAAAGAATTTTTTGGAAGCTATTATTTTTTAAGACTTATGAAGAACACTATATTGATAAATATTTATGATTTGTTTTGGGCTTTTCCGGCACCAATTATATTAGCACTGTTGATGAATGAAGTAAGAAATAAATTTTTCAAGAAAACAGTTCAAACATTAACCTATTTACCTCATTTTATTTCGTTGGTTGTAGTATGTGGTATTTTAATAGATTTTACCGCAAGTGAAGGAATAATTAACGATATAATAGTATTTTTTGGAGGTACATCTTCAAATTTATTGGCAAACCCTAAATTTTTTAGAACAATTTTTGTTGGGTCGGGTATATGGCAAGGAATTGGTTGGGGAAGTATTATTTATTTAGCTGCTTTATCAGGAATAGATCCTTCATTATACGAAGCATGTACCATAGATGGTGGTGGTAGGTGGAAACAGATGTTACATATAACATTACCGGGAATAATGTCTACAATTATAATACTATTAATTTTAAGATTAGGGCAAATGATGAATGTAGGTTTCGAGAAAATTATCCTTTTATATTCTCCTTTGACCTATGAAACAGCTGATGTAATATCAAGTTTTGTATATAGAAAAGGTTTGCTTGAATTTAATTATAGTTATTCTACAGCTGTTGGATTTTTTAATTCTATTATTAATTTCGTACTTCTGTTCTCAGCAAATAAAATAAGTAAAAAATACTCAGAAACTAGTTTGTGGTAAGGAGGAGTTACTTATGGTAGGCAAAAAAAGTATAGGTGAAAAAATGTTTGATACATCAAATATAATATTATTATCATTCTTAATGATAATATCTGTATATCCCTTTTTACATGTGTTATTTTCTTCTTTTAGTGATCCAAATAGATTGATGCAGCACCAAGGTTTATTATTTGGACCATTAGGATTTACCTTAAAAGGATACAAATTAGTTTTACAGAATCCTAATATTATAACCGGTTATGCTAATACAATATTCTATTTAGTTGCGGGTACCTTGATAAATTTAGGTATGACCATTTTAGGAGCTTTTGTTCTTTCAAGAAAAGGAGTTTATTTCAACAAGTTTTTTATGATAATGATTGTAATAACTATGTTTTTTAGTGGGGGTTTAATACCTTATTATTTAGTAGTTAAAAATTTAGGTATGGTAAATACAGTATGGGCAATGCTTATACCAGGATGTATATCAACATGGAATTTGATTATTATGAGAACTTCTTTTATGGCAATACCTAAAAGCTTAGAAGAAGCTTGCAGAATAGATGGAGGAAATGATTTTGTGATTTTGTATAAAATAATATTACCTCTTTCAAAACCTATAATTGCAGTAATAACGCTTTTTTATGCTGTAGGACATTGGAATGAATGGTTTAATGCCATGATATTTTTAAGAGATAGAAGCTTATATCCGTTACAGTTAGTATTAAGAGAAATTTTAATAAATAATGATAAAGCTACTATGACTCAGATATCTAGTGTTAATCCTCAAGAAGAAAATATGTATAGGTCGCTTATTCAATATACAACAATAGTGGTTGCTACAGTACCAATTCTTTTTGTATATCCATTTTTACAAAAATATTTTGTTAAAGGTATAATGATTGGATCTTTAAAAGAATAGGAACTATGGTAGATTATAATTCAATAAATAAGGAAAGAAAAAAGTGATGAAAATGTCCATCCTTTTGTATAAATTTTAAATTCAATTAATGTATATCATACTGTAAAATAAAATTATAAAATGTATATATTAGGAGGAATAGGATATGTCATATAAAGATGGATGGGCAGCATTAAATTTAGAAATGACAGATAGAGTACCTAGAACCGAATATTCTGCTAGTGAACATTGGGATTTGGTTAAAAAAGTTACGGGAATATCTGTTGATACTAATAGTACAAAGGAAGAAAGAATTAAAGCAAGCTCAGCATTTAGAAAAGTTTGGAATTATGATTTTAATTGGAGTGTTTTATTTCATACACAAATATTTGATGGTTTTAAGACAGATATGGGACATGCTGAATATGCAACAGGTGGAGAAGATTATAGTAATCAAGTTTCATGTCCCTTTAATTCACCAGAAGAGGTTTTAAAATTCGATTTTTACGAGAAGTATGGGAAAAAAGATAGATCTGAATTAGTAAAGCAATTAAATGATCACTATAAAGCAAATTGCGAAAAGAATCCAGATGGGATTAATATGACAGGAATTTATTCCACAGCCGTATCAGGCCTTTTGGAGGTTTTTGGGTGGGACATGATGTTGATGGCTATGGGTACAGATATGGATAGTTTTGGACAAGTAATGAACAGATATGGCAAATGGATAATGCAGTACTTTGAAGCCTTAGCAGAATGTGATTCAAAAGTAATAATGGTACATGATGATATTGTTTGGACTTCAGGACCTTTTGTTCATCCAAGTTGGTATAGAGAATACATATTTCCAAATTATAAGAAATTTTTTGCGCCTTTATTAGAAGCAGGTAAAAAAATAATTTATACTTCTGATGGAAATTATAATGAATTCATTGATGATGTTGCAAATTGTGGAGTGCATGGATTTGTTATGGAGCCAACAACGGATATGAAATATATTGCTGAAAAATATGGAAAAACACATTCCTTCATTGGCAATGCAGATACAAAGATATTATTATCTGGAACAAAAGAGGAAATTTATAATGAAGTTAAAAGATGTATGGATATAGGTAAAAAGTATCCAGGATTTTTTATGGCGGTGGGTAATCATATTCCGTCAAATACACCTATTGAGAATGCTTTGTATTATAACGAAGTTTATGAAAAATTAAGTAAACGTTAGAAAATATAAGAAGAAATGATGAATTTTCTTATGCGGATATATAGGTATATGGGATTATAGAGAAATAATTATAAAATTATTTCTCTATTTTTTCTATAAGTTCTAGGGCAAACCCCTACATTTTTTTTGAAAAAACGTGAAAAATAGTATTCATCTCTAAAGTCAAAAGAATAAGCAATTTCTTTAATGGTTTCAGAATCAAACATAAGATTTTGTTTTGATTTTTCAATAATTAAATGATTAACAAATTGATTTGGTGTTTTATTAAGATGTTTTTTAAATTCCCTAGTTAATTTAGAGGAAGTTATATTAAAAAATTTTGACATATCATCAGTATTAAAATTCATTGAACAATGTTGCTCAATATAATTTAGAAAAGGTTCTAAGAAAATTATATGGGAGTAAGTTTTATTAAAATTAATATTTGATTTAGAAATAAAAGAAGAAATAACATCTAATATAATACTTTTAAGTTTAATCTTGCTTGCTAGTTCATTACTGTTATAGCAATGAATTAAACTAGAAGTATTAGTTTCATCAAAAGAAAGTTTCAAAATTTCAGAAAGTTCGCTGAATATATCAAACCCAGGTATAAAGCTAGTTTTAAAATGAATATATATTTTATTTAAATTATTTTCACAAAAATAGTCATAGGTAGAATTTGCTGGAATCAAGTAAGCATAATTTTTCTCTAGAACTGTACTTTGTGAATTTTTTTTTATTATACCAGTTCCTTCTATGGGGAAATATAATCTGTTAAAAGGAGAAGTAATATCTTTATAATCCCAAGAATTATTCAATTGAATGTAGTCATGTTCTAAAATTTCTATTTTAAAATACTTCATAACAAAATCAAATTCAGTTAAATTCATATTATTCATAAGTATTGTCACCTCTAATATTATTCAATTATAGTTTACCATGCATGGTATAATAAAGAAAAGTATTTTAAAAAATCAATATAATAATTAATAGGTGGGGATTTTTATGGAAAAAAATGATTCTATTTTTATAAATAATTATTTGTCTAATTTAAATGTAAATATATATATATCTAAATTTGTTAAATGTAAATTTCCATGGAAAGAAATGAATGCTGTTAATCAATACAATAAATTGTATTACATACGTGGCGGGGAAGGCTGGATAAAAATAGAGGATGAAATTTTTTATCCTCAAAAAAATGAACTTATATTTATACCTCAAGGGATTACACATTCTTTTTCAAATATAAGTGAGGACACATTTTTAAAATATTATTGCCATTTTACAGCAAAAATAGGTAGCTATAATTTATTTGATATTATAAAATTTCCATTTAAAATAGAAGTAAGGGAAACAGAAGAAATTGAAAATATATTTGAAAAATTAGTGGAAACTTCAAATAGTTATAAAATTGCATCTTCAATAGAAAGTAAAGCTTTTTTAATGCAATTAATTTCTTATTATATACAAAATTCAAATATTAAAGAAATAAAAATTTCTAAAACATCTACTATTGACAAGATGAATAAAATTATTACATATATTAATGAGAATATTAAAAAGGATTTAACTATTAGTGAATTATCTGGAATTGCAAATTTGCATCCAAATTATTTTACAAAATTATTTAGTGATTTATTTGGTATGTCACCAGTTAAATATATTAATTCAGAAAGAATGACAAAAGCAAAACAATTTTTAACTTGCAGCAATATGTCAATATTAGAAATTGCATCAAATACAGGATTTAAAGATGCATATTATTTCTCTCAAATATTTAAAAAATATACTCAACAATCACCAACCGAGTATAGAAAGAATTATTCATTAAAATAGGGTTTTGCAATAAAAAACTAAGGATTTACTTGTAATTATTTAATATTGCATATAAAAATAAATATTCCTCATATTTTTTAAGTAGAATTAAGTGTAAAATTTTATATAGCTATGAAGAAATTTAAGACTATTTATAGGGCTTTTAAATTTATTATTTAAATAAATTTAAAAGAAAACGATTTAATTTTACACTGTGGGAGGTAGTTTTTGTGAGAGAAAAATTATTATTAGATTTTGGTTGGAGATTTTATGAAGGAGATATAATAAATAATTCTATAAGAGGACATCAATCAACTTATATGGCAAGTAAAGCTGAAAGAGCTAAGGGGGCTGCAACACAAGGCTATTATGATGAAGATTGGGAAATGGTTGATCTTCCTCACGATTATGTGATTAAAGGTGAATATGATGAAACAGAGAATTCTAATCATGGATTTTTACCAAGAAATTTGGCTTGGTATAGAAGAAAGTTTAAATTAAATGAAGAAGATAGAGATAAAAGGACTACTCTTGTTTTTGATGGAGTTGCTACTTACTGTACTGTTTGGGTAAATGGACATCTGCTTGCTAGAAATTGGAGTGGATATAATAGTTTCGAAGTTGATTTTACAGATGTTGCTCAATATGGAGAAGAATTAAATACTGTAGCAGTTAGAGTTGATACTACAGAGTTTGAAGGTTGGTGGTACGAAGGAGCGGGTATATATAGACATGTTTGGTTGAATAAAACAAATAAAATTTCTGTTGATTTATGGGGAACATATATTCATCCAGAGAAGTCTAGCAAGGATGAATGGTTTGTGCCTATAGAAACTACTATACGTAATGATTTTAATGAAAGTAAAAAAATCAAAGTTAGCTCAAAGATTATAGATATTTATGGGAAAATAATTACAGAGATTGAAAGTGAAACAGAAATTAATTTTGTAAGCAAATTTACAGTAAACCAAGAAGTTATTGTAAATAATCCTATGCTATGGGATGTAGAAGACCCTAATTTATATAAACTATTAACTTTTGTTATAATAGATGAAGAAATTATAGATGAATATGAAACGATTTTTGGATTTAGAACAATTGAATTCTTAGCAGATAAAGGATTTTTCTTAAATGGAAAAGGTTTAAAAATTAAGGGAACTTCCAATCATCAAGATCATGGCTCATTAGGAGTAGCATTACCTGATAGAGTTCATGAATTTAGGATAAAAAGACTTCGTGAAATGGGATGTAATGGGTATAGATGCGCTCATAATAATCCAGCAACAGAGCTTTTGGAAGCTTGTGATAAACATGGCATGTTAGTAATGGATGAGAATAGATGGTTTGAAACTTCAGAAGAGGCTTTAAAACAGCTAACTACTATGGCAAAGCGTGATAGAAATCATCCATCAATAATTATATGGTCAGTTGGAAATGAAGAACCACTTCAAAGTACTGAAAAAGGTAGACGTCTTGTAGAAACAATGAAAGCTAATATCAAAAATTTAGATAATACAAGACCAGTAACAATTGCTTTAAATGGAGGTTTTCTAGATAAAGCCGCAACAGTGGCATCAGATATAATTGGAATTAATTACAATATTAAACTCTATGATGATGTGCATAAGCTAAATCCGGACAAGCCTATTGTTGCACCAGAAGCTGGAGCAACAAATAATACTAGGGGAATATATTTGGATTACGATCCAGACAAACATCATCCTGCTTATGATACTAACCATGCTTTTTTTGGAAATACTCATCGTACTGCTTGGCGTGAGGCTAATACAAGAGATTTTATTATGGGTGTTTTCTTTTGGACTGGTATAGAATATAGAGGAGAAGCAAATTGGCCTAAATTATTTGCCGGTGGAGGAGCCTTTGATAGTAGTGGCTTTAAGAAAGATAATTTTTACTTACTCCAAGCAATGTGGACCGAAAAACCTATGATTCATATTCTTCCTCATTGGAACTTTAAAGGTAAGGAAAATAGAAAAATAGATGTATGGGTTTATACAAATGGAGATACAGCAGAATTATTTTTAAATGGTAAAAGCTTAGGTGAGCAGAAAATAGATTTGTATGAGCAAGGAAAATGGACAGTTGAATATGAAACAGGTGAATTATATGCAATATCTAAAAAGAAGGGTGTTTTTCATGCAGAAACTAAAGTGGAAACTACTGGAGAAGCAGTAGAACTTAAGTTAAGACTAGAAGACCCAGATGTTAGAATAGATGGCGAAGATGTAGCTATAGTAACAGTATATACTGTAGATAGCGTAGGAAGAAAAGTACCAACTTGTAATTATCAGGTAGAATTTTCAACAAATGAAGCAGGTAAAATTATTGGTGTAGGTAACGGAGATCCAAGTGACCATGATTCAAATGTTGAACCTAGAAAAAAAATGTTTAATGGTTTATGTCAATTAATTGTAAGAACTTTAAAAAAACAAGGACCACTAGAAATTTATGCTGAAACAAAGGAAATTAAGAAAGCAAAACTTATTATAGAAAATAAAAACATTATATCACGTCCATTTGTTCCAATTGTTGAAAATCAACTAAGTTTAAAAGGATGGCGTATGTCTTCAATATTAGAAGAAGAGCCAGATATCAATATGGAAATCAATGATAATGACATGAATTCTACCATACCAGTAGAGTTTGGAGAAAATGTAAATACTATGGTTTCTCATGAAAAAGGTTTTATATTTTATAGATTGCTTACGAATGTCCCTAATTTCTCAGAGGATAATAAAAAAGTATCTATTAGTTTTGAAAATATAGAAGGAAAAGCTAGAATTCTTGTAAAACACAACAAAGATTTTTGGCCAGATCCAGAACCAAATGAATTTTGTGAAGTTGTTGTAGAAAAAACTGTTGAAAAAGAAAATTCAATTGATATAGAATTACCAGGTTTTAAACAAAGGGAAAGGATTATCCTAATGATTGTAATGAAAACAGTGAATGAAAATAGCGGCATTAAAGGTAGAGTTACATGGAAAATAAAGTAGAGCATTATTTTAATTATTAAAAGTTTTATATGTTGATTGAAATTATTTCCATATTGTTGTACTATTTAGTTGAAGTAAAATTTACATAGTATATTAAAGTTAATATTTGTACATACCGAGGGGGGATTTTTATAAAAATTAATTTTAAGTCAAATAAGACCATGCTATATACATTTCTTATTCCATATATAATTGTGCTTTTTATTCCTATTTTAGTTGGAAGAATTGCATATACTAGTGCTTTAAATATAGCGACTGAAGATGTGGAAAAATATAATATGTCTATACTTGAACAAACATCTCAAGTTTTAGATACAAGAATAGGAGAAATAGAAGGTATTTTTTATGAATATATGAGTAATATTGAGGTGTCTAAATTTTTATATTTGGAAGACCCACTTATTAAAAAAGATATATATCCAATAATTGAAACTAGAAATAGTTTGTATAATTATAGTCTTTATAATAAATTTATTTTAGGTACATACGTTTTTTTCAAGAAAAGCA
Source organism: Clostridium grantii DSM 8605 (assembly GCF_900129965.1). Taxonomy (GTDB): domain Bacteria; phylum Bacillota; class Clostridia; order Clostridiales; family Clostridiaceae; genus Clostridium_AF; species Clostridium_AF grantii. The sequence goes on from NZ_FQXM01000007.1 coordinate 26,223, forward strand.
ATTTAGTATTAGCAAGAGATTTGACAGAGTATTCAAATGTGTTTTATGAAGATTATCTAAGTTATGAAGGAATGAAATATGAAGATTTTTATGAAAATTTATTATATAAAGGAAAAGGAAGAGAATGTTTACCAGAACAGATTATTGAGTATAAAGGAAGAAAAGTTTCAGTAGTTACTTTTATACAACAAATAGGTAAATACACAGATTCTAAGGGTGCAATTGTATTACTAGTTAATAATACTGAAATTAAAGAACTTCTCAGTGGAGTAGATGTATGCGGTGGAGGAATAGCCTATATTACTGATGAGGAAGGCAAACTGATTAGTACAGTATCCACTATGGATAAAGAATTTAATATTGAGGATGTAAAAATTAAGGGAGACAAATTTGTCTCAAGACAGGAAATAAATGGTGTAGATATGCTAGTTACATTCACTACATCTAACTTTAATGGTTGGAGATATGTTGCAGTACAACCTTATAATATCGTTATGGAAAAAGTTATAATAATTAAAAGAATTACATGGTTAATTTTCTTTGCTACACTTGCTGCAGGTATAATATTATCTTACTATTTAGCAAAAAGAAGTTCAAAGCCTATTATGAGTATATTACAAGAAATAGAAAAAAACATAGGAGTAGATATAAAAGATACTAATAATTATGATTTCATTAAAATGGGAATTAGAAATTTAATGGATAGTTCTGAAATTATGAGTTTAGCAATTAAAGAACAAAAAATTATGCTTAGAAATCAAATATATAATAGGATTTTAAAAGGTGATATAAATAGTGAAAAGGAAATTGAAACATTACTTTTAAATTTAAATGATGATAATTTATTGAAATATGATAAATATGTAGTCATTATTGCCAGTGTAACTTTAGCAGAGGAATGTCAAGAGACTATAAATATAGAAGATATGGAGAAAAAAAGAATTGCATTTAGAGAAGTAATTGTGTCTAAAATTTTAGAAGAAGCTTTTATTTCAGATATGGAAGATGGGAAAATTTTAATTTTGACAGGATTCCACGAAAAAGAAAAATCTATAAAATTAAGGATACAAGAGATAATTAAATTTTTAGATAATACAGCAAAGGAAACTTTAGAATTAGATGTTACTTATTATGTGGGCGGGCTTTATGAAGAGTTAAGCAATGTGTTTAGGTCCTACCAAGAATCAAAGTATCTTATTGATAATTTTGGACATAAAAGTTTAGAAAAAATACAATGGTATAATGAAAATAATAGAACAAAGTTATTCTATTATTATCCATTAGAAATAGAAACTAGGTTAATAAATTGTACTAAAGCTGGAGAAAAAGAAGAAGTAGAGAAAATATTAAAAGAAATTTATGAAGAAAATATGAGTAATAGAAATCTCTCTCCTACAAAAACAAAAACATTGGCCATTGAACTATGGGGTAGTTTATTAAAAGTTACTGAAAATTTAAATCTGGAAGAAGATTCAGCAATAAGTGGTGAAATAAATAAGCTTAATAAAAGTATATATAAATGTGAGGGTATTCAATTAATGAATCAAGTTTCAAAGATATATTATATGATATGCAATGAAGTTATGGATAGTAAAAAAAGCAACAACCAAGATTTAAAACATAAGTTAATTAAATATATCAATGATAATTACAAAGATCCTGATTTATCTTTGACGAAGTTAGGAGAAGAACATGGATTTTCAAATGTATATTTGTCACATTTCTTTAAAGAACAAACAGGAGAAAGTTTTTCGAATTATCTTGAAAGAATAAGGATGGAACAAGCTCAAAAATTATTGAATGAAACAGATTTAAATATAAATATTATTTCAGAAAAAGTAGGATATTATACTTCAGCTACTTTCTGCAGGGCATATAAAAGAAGAAATGGAATTTCACCAAATAATTCAAGGAAAAAAAGTTAAACAAAATAATGAATTTTAAAGAGAAATAGATTATCTTAGCAATTTGGGGATAATCTATTTTTATCTTTAGATGGAGTGTTAACTTGGTATAAAAGACTGTATTATTAGGCTTTATTGCAATAAAAACTAGCTAAATATTAAATGGTGTATACGTTTTTAAAATTGCATATTCGAAAATCTTTAATTTTGCTAATAAAAAAATCATTTCATGTATACGTTATTATCCTCACATGGTATTGTAAGACCATCGGAAAACAAAACATTTTAGGAGGGGAACAGTGATTTGGAAATTGTTGAAAGTAATTTAAAGAAAAAAAGTAAATCAAAGATGCGGGAGTCTACATTAAAAGAAGCAAAGAAAAATTGGCAACTATATTTGTTGTTATTAATTCCAGTAACATATATTTTGGTTTTTGCTTACTACCCGATGTTAGGAGCACAAATCGCTTTTAAGAATTTTAATATTACCAAAGGAATATGGGGAAGCCCTTGGGTAGGATTTAAACATTTTGAAAGATTTATACAATCATATCAATTTGTATCAGTTTTAAAAAATACTTTAGGACTTAGTTTATACGGATTAATTGCTGGATTTCCATTTTCTATACTTCTAGCATTAGCTTTAAATTATGTAGGTCATAAAAATTATAAAAGAATAGTACAAACTGTTTCTTATGCACCACATTTTATATCTACTGTAGTAATGGTTGGTATGTTGATGGAATTTTTAAACCCAAGAAATGGGTTAATAAAAAATTTCTTAGCTATCTTTGGAATAAACTTTACATCCAATGTAATGGGAGTACCAGGAGCCTTTAGTTCAATATATGTTTGGTCAGGAGTATGGCAAGGAATAGGATTTGGATCTATCATATATTTAGCAGTTTTATCAGGAATAGACCCATCACTGCATGAAGCCGCAATAGTAGATGGGGCAAGTAAAAAGCAAAGATTATGGTTTATAGATCTACCTTCGCTTATGCCTACAGCTATTATTTTATTAATTATGAATTTAGGTAATATTTTAAATGTAGGATTTGAAAAAGCTTTGTTAATGCAAAATCCAATGAATATTTCTACCTCAGAAATAATTGATACTTATGTATATAAAGTAGGATTAACATCTTCATTACCAGATTTTGCTTACTCAACAGCAATTGGATTATTTAAATCATTTATAGCTTTTATTTTAATAGTATTGGTAAATAAAATAGCTAAAAAGTTAGGAGAGACAAGCTTATGGTAAAAAAGGGTAAAAGCAAAATGAAAAATATTAAAGTTAAACAATCAAGAGAAGATTTAGGATTTACCATATTTAATTATGTTTTATTAACTATTTTTCTTTTGATAATATTCTATCCATTGTATTATATTTTTATATGTTCATTTAGTTCAGGAATAGCGATTGTAAAGAATCAAGTTAAATTATGGCCAGTAGGATTTAATTTAGATGGGTATAAAGCTATTTTTAAATATAATATGCTAGTTACAGGTTTTGGTAATTCAATTTTCTATGCAGTAGTAGGAACTTTTACAAATGTTGTAATTACAATACTTGCAGCATACCCGTTATCAAGAAAAAGAGTGCCAGGTAAAAATTTCATAATGTTTCTATTTGTATTCACTATGCTTTTTAATGGAGGATTAATACCAACTTATCTTTTAGTTAAGGATTTGGGACTTTTATATACTAGATGGGCAATGATTATTCCTGGTGCTATGAGTGTTTGGAATATGATAATCACTAGAACATATTTTCAAACAACAATACCAGATGAATTACTTGAAGCTTCACAATTAGATGGATGTAGTGATATTAAATTCTTAATGAAGATTGTACTACCTCTTTCAAAACCAATAATAGCTGTAATAACACTGTTTTATGCAGTTGGACATTGGAATGCATTCTTTAATGCCTTAATTTATTTAAATGATACAAAAATGTTCCCACTTCAACTTGTTCTGAGGGATATATTGATAAGTAATACCACAAATAGTCAAATGCTTACTAATTTGAGTATGGATGATATTGTTTATAAAGAAAATTTAGCACAAATGCTTAAATATAGCGTAATAGTTGTTTCAAGTGTGCCTATGCTTATTTTATATCCTTTTATTCAAAAATATTTTGTTCAAGGTCTTATGGTTGGTGCTATAAAAGGATAAAAGTTTTAATTTAATATGGTTTCAATTTTATTTCATAATATAACATAAAATTTTAGGAGGGTTATCATGAAAAAAAGATTTTTAACATTATTAATTACAGTATCTTTATTGTCTTCAATTGCTTTAACAGGTTGTGGAAATAAGGCAAATAATGCACCAGAAGTTAAGGAATCTACAAATGTATCAGAACCAGGAGAGTATCCAATAGCAAAGGAAAAAATTAATTTTACAGCTTTTGCAGGAACTAGACCAGCCGTTGACGATTTTGAAAATAACGATTTCACAAAATGGATGGAAGAAAAAACTAACATACACTTTGATTGGACGGTTGCTTTAGAACAAGACAGACAACAAAAATTAAACTTGTTAATGGCTAGTGGTAATTATACAGATGTAATATTCGATAGTTTCTTTACTCCTTCAGAACAATATGTATATGGATCACAAGGAATTTTGATTCCATTAAATGATCTTATAGATAAATATGCACCAAATATTAAAAAAGCTTTAGAGGACTATCCAGGAATTAAAGCACAGTTAACAATGCCTGATGGAAATATTTATTCTGTTCCTAAAATTGCAGAATGCTATCATTGTTATGTAATGGGTAAAATGTGGATAAATACTGAATGGTTAGATAAATTAGGATTAGAAATGCCTACAACTACAGATGAATTCTATAACGTTTTGAAAGCTTTTAAAGAAAATGATCCAAATGGAAACGGAAAAGCTGACGAGATTGCTTTATCTGGAGCTCAAAAAGGATGGATGGCAAGTCCAGAAATATTTATAATGAATGCTTTTACTTATACTAATAATAGTCAAAATTACTTACAGGTGGAAGATGGTAAGATAGCTACTGCTTATACTAAAGATGAATGGAAAGAAGGTCTTAAGTATTTGAACAAGTTATTTGAAGAAGGACTACTTGATCCACAAGCTTATACTCAAAATGGTGAGCAATTGAAAAAACTTGGTGAGAATCCAGGAGATGTAATTTTAGGAGCTGCACCAGGAGGAGCGCCAGGAGTATTCTCAAACATTGGTGATTCTGAAAGATATAAAGCTTATAAAACTGTACCAGCATTGAAAGGACCAGCAGGAGAACAAAATGTATATTACAATCCACTTAAAGGAGATGCAACTTTTAATATTACAGATAAATGTGCAGATCCAGTAGCAGCTATTAGATGGGCAGATGCAAATTTTGAAAAAGAAGTAATGATGAGACAAGTTTCAGGAAGACCAGGCGAAGAATGGGTAGAAGCAAAAGATGGAGATATAGCTATTGATGGAGGTCAAGCTGAATGGGATGAACTTGTATCACCGATATCTGACCAAGCAAAAGGACATACTTGGAGTCAAGTAGGACCTTCATTAAGAACAGCAGACTATTGGTTAAAAAGAGTATCAAGTGGTCCTGATGATATAGAAACTTTACTTTATGAAGAATCTAGAGATAAATATATGCCATATATTCCAGAACTAAATGAAATAGTAACAGATCTAGTATTTAGTGAAGAAGATTCAAGAACAATAGTTGATATTCAAACTCAATTATCTAACTATGTAACAGAAATGATGGTTAAGTTTATATCAGGAACAGAAGATATAGATGCAGGCTGGGATAAGTATATTGCTGAATTTGACAACATGAATATTAAACAATACTTAGAAATTTACCAAAAGGCTTATGATGAAAAACAAGCATTAAAATAGTAGCAAAAAAAATACTGGGAGAGTAGAATTCTATACTCCCAGTATTTAAAATATCTAAGAAAAAATTTATTCGAAGAAAATTTATAAGATAGAAATTCGGGAGGATAGTAGAATGACACAAATAAAAGCAGTAGAATCAAACTTTTGTGAAAGTTTAACACCAGTAGGAAGAATTTTAGAAGACCCAGAGTATAATGTATGGGGTTGTTCACCTATTTATGATGAAGAAGGTAGAGTTCATGTATTTTTTGCTCGTTGGTTAAACAAATACGATCATCTTGGATGGGTTGCAGCTTGTGAAGTTGGACATGCAGTTGCTAATTCACCAGAAGGGCCTTATGAAGTTTTAGATGTAGCCCTTAAAGGTAGTGGTGGGGATAACTGGGATTCATGGTCTATCCATAATCCATCAGTTTACAAAGTACAAGATAAATATATTATGCTTTATATGGGCTCAGACGGTTCAAAGATTGGAGCTACATTGGATGAAATAGGAGAAATGACACAAGAAGAGTACAAACCTTACTTTCATAAACTTGTGGAAAGTAAAAGAGTAGGTATGGCTATTGCTGATAATTTAAATGGCCCATGGCAAAGAGTTGGAAGTGAACCAATGATAAAAACTGGGGAATTAGGAAAGTGGGATAGTTTTTGCACCTCTAATCCGGCATTTGTAATATCACCAGAAGGTAAGTATAGAATATACTACAAAGCATGGGACTATGATTCAGCAACAAAATTTAATGGTAATAGAAAATATGGATTTGCAGAATCAGATAATTTAACTGGTCCATATGTTAAATATGAAAATAATCCAGTTATAGAATATTCATATATAGAAGAAAAAATACAATGTGAAGATGCTAGTATTTGGTATGAGAATGGAATGTATAAATCAGTAATGCGTGATATGGGTGTTTTTAACCATGAATATGGTCTTTATGTAGAATCTAAAGATGGAATCAAATGGTCAGATCCACAAATTGCATATAAAGATGCTCCAACATATTTTGATGAAGGTTTACCAGGGTTAGATAGAGAAGGCAGATTTGAGAGACCTCAACTTTTAAAGAAAGACGGTATCCCAGAATATTTATATGTAGCTTATAGAGGTGGAAAATATAGAACTTCTAGTGGGGCGGTTTTAAAAATAAATAGAAAATAAGGTAACTATTTAACATATTTTTTATTTGTTCCAGTTACTTTTTGATATTCAAATAATACCTATTGATTGACATAATTAGAGTTAAAGGAATATGTTTAAATGCATTTAAAGTAAAATATAATTATTTTGTTGAAAGGTAGGTATTATTTTTATGAGTAGAGTGGTTAAAAATTTAGATTTTTCATGGAGATTCAAAAGAGGTGATAATTTAGCAGGATTTAATCCTAAGGTAGACCATTCTGATTGGGAGGAAGTTCAAATTCCACATGATTGGAGTATTGAAGGCCCTTTTAAAGAAGATAATCCTAGCGGTCCCCGTGGAGGATATGCACCTGGTGGCATAGCATGGTATAGAAAATTTATTTCATTTTCAGAAGAATACAAAAATAAAAAAGTATTTATAGAATTTGATGGAATTTATATGAATAGTAGTGTATATGTAAATGGTGATAGAGTTGGATATCACCCATATGGATACACAAGTTTAAGCTATGATTTAACACCATATTTTGTTTTTGGTGATTATGAAAATTTAATTTCAGTAAGAGTAGATACAGCTCTTCAACCGGGTTCAAGATGGTACTCAGGAGCAGGTATTTATAGACATGCAAGGTTGGTAGTAAAAGATTACTTATCTATAGAGCGATATAGTACATATATTACTACACCAAAAGTTTCAAAAATAAGTTCAATTATTAATATTAAAACGTCTATTAAAAATGAATACGCTGAAGAAAAAACTTGTGTATTAAAAGTATCAATTTTAGATAAAGACAAAAAAGTAGTTACAACTATTAAGGAAGAAAAAAATATTGATTCAAATTCTGTTTATGAATTTAATCAAGATGTGATAATAGAAAAACCTAATTTATGGAGTACAGAAAATCCTTATCTTTATACTGAACGAACAGAAATAATAGTGGATAATATAATAGTAGATAATGAGGAAACTTCTGTTGGTATTAGGAAAATTGAATTTAATGCAGACAAAGGATTTTTACTTAATGATAAAAGTGTAAAAATTAAAGGGGTATGTATCCATCATGATGGAGGATGCTTAGGTGCTGCTGGAAGAGATAGAACAAAGGAAAGACAAATAGAAATTTTAAAAGAAATGGGTTGCAATGCAATAAGAACTAGCCATAATCCACCTTCCCCAGTTTTGTTAGATTTGTGTGATAAACATGGTATGCTAGTTATGGATGAAGCATTTGATGAATGGGAAATTGGTAAAAGACCTAGAGTATTTGATGAAGGAACTTTAGGGGAACAAATTAGAAGACCAATATATGCATACTCAGAATACTTCAAGGATTGGTGTGAAAAGGATTTAAGAACAATGGTTAAAAGAGATAGAAATCATCCTTCTATTATATTGTGGAGTATTGGGAATGAAGTTGATGAACATGCATTACCACAGGGCTTTAGAATTACAAAAAAATTAAATGATATTATTAGAAGCGAAGATGTAACTAGACCTATAACAACAGCAACAGTTCATATGGAGGGTTCAAATGAAATTGGATTACCTTCAATATTAGATATTACCGGGTACAATTATCATGAAAATTTATATGAAGAAGACCATGAAAAATATCCAAACAGAATAATTTTAGGAAGCGAAACCTGTTCAGCAACTCCGTTTGAAGTCAGAGGAGAATATAAAAGGTTTATTGAATCAGCTGATAGCATAGAAAGTTTAAGAAATATAAAAACTGGTGGAGGAGATTTATCAGTTATAACTCCGGCAAGTAGATTTTGCAAGGCTGAGAATTCTTGGAAAATAACCAAGGAAAATGAATATGTGTCTGGATTATTTATTTGGACAGGTTTTGATTATATAGGAGAGCCATCACCGTTTGCTTGGCCATCTAAAAGTTCTTATTTTGGAGTAATTGATTTATGCGGATTTCCAAAGGATGCTTTTTACTTTTATAAAAGTCAATGGACAAAAGAACCTATGATTCACATTTTGCCTCATTGGAATTGGGAAGGAAAAGAAGGTCAAGAACTTCCAGTTTGGTGTTATACAAATTGTGAAAGTGTTGAACTTATATTAAATGGAGAATCTTTAGGAGAAAAAAACATTAGTGATTCTGAATTTTTACATTTATATTGGAATATTATATACACTCCAGGAAGTTTAAAAGCAATAGGTAAAATAAATGGTGAAGTGGTATGTGAAGAAGTAATAAACACAGCAAGCCAGCCATCAACAATTATTCTTGCACCAGATAAAATGGAATTAAATTCAAATGGTCAAGATTTGTGCTATATAAAAGTTAGAATTGAAGATGAAAAGGGTAATTTAGTACCTACTGCAAAAAATGAAATTTTATTCACAGTTGAAGGATCTGGAAAGCTTGTAGGTGTGGATAATGGAGATCCTACTGTTGAAGAAAGTTTTACAGGAAACAAAATGAAAGCTTTAAATGGTTTATGTTTAGCAGTAGTTCAATCATCATTACACAAGGGTGAAATCACAATTAAAGCAACCTCATCAGGATTAAAAGACACAAAAGTAGTAATAAGAACAAACTAAACAAACAACAAAAAAATAAAATCAGCATATGATATTTACCAGGTTGCTAAATTATATGTTGATTTTATTTATAAATAGTTTTAGACTTTAATTAAAGAATAGAGTTACATAAGAATTTTTTTAAAGAAAGGTTGCCGAGTTTATGAATAAAAAAAGTAAAGGTTTACTAAAAAACAAAGTTATATTTATAGTATTTATATTTTTATATATGTTTATGAATTCTACAACTGCTTATTCTGAGAACAAAAATAATCAAAAAGTAGAAATAGTATATTTTTATATTAATGCTTGTGTTAGTTGCCAGGATGAACAAGATAAAATTGAAAAATATATGAGGTACTTAAACTCAGAGAAGGATATTTATAAGTTGGAATTTAAAGCTTATAATGTTTTTGAAGAGGTTCATCTAGAAAATATGCTTAGATATTGTGATGAATATAATGTAAAAAAATCCGAGAGAACTTATCCCATAATGTTTGTAGGAGATAAATATTATCAAGGAGAAGATAATATTGAAAAAGGATTGGAAGAACTTAGAATTCAATTAAATAATAATAATATTCCTACCTTGAAAAAAATAGAAAATCAACATGAAGCATCAACAAGTATAAATAAATATTTTGAAAATATGCAAGGGGTTGGAGTATTTTTATTTGGACTTATAAATGGGTTTAATCCATGCTCATTAGCAATGTTATTATTTCTTTTAAGTTTATTTATTGTGGATGAGAAAATCAATGTATTAAAAGTGGGGTTAGCTTATATTGCAGGTAAATTTATAACTTATTTGCTTTTAGGAACAGTATTATATCAGGTATTAGATATGTTAGATGTGAAATCCTATCAGATATTTCTAAAAATAATAATGGGTATATTTGTAGTATTTATTGTAAGTCTGAATATTCAAGATATATTCAGTGCTAAGAAAGAAAAATATGGTGAAATAAAAAATCAATTACCAAGTAAGTTAAGAGGATTTTGCCATAATATAATGAAGAAAGCTTTAAAGAATAATAAATTTAAGCATTTTATAATAATAGCCTTTTTGTTGGGAATGATAATGTCTGTACTAGAATTTCTTTGCACAGGACAAGTTTATTTAGCTACAATCTTGTATATTATGCATGATAGTAATGCGTTGAGTATAAAAGCATTTACCTATCTATGTGTATATTCACTAGCTTTTATACTTCCATTATTAGTTGTAATAATTTTAATAGCTAAAACAAAGAATTTATTTAATGTATCTGAAAAATTACGTCATAGGATACCATTAATTAAACTTGTAACTTCAATAGTATTAATAGTTTTAGCAGTATATATTATTATATTTACTTAAGGAGAGAGGATATAATGTTGTGGAATAAGAAAGAAAAAAACAAACCAAAAAATATTTCCTTAAAATTATATTCATTTAATGAAGAAATAATTTTTAATGGATTACTTACCAACTTTCCAATTAAAGAAGAATTAATTTTGGAAAAAACTATTGAGCATTTTGAGGATTATGATCCTTGTTTTTTTCATCGCTCAGTAGTTAGTAGATGGATGTATTTTGAAATAGAAGAATATCTTAATAAAATAGATGAGGAAAACAAGAGTGAAATAAAGTGGCAAGAACTACCTGAAAATATAAAAAAAATATTATTAAGTGATAAAGTGATAAACAGGGTGATTGTAGAAAAAATATAATAATTTATTAAAAACATACAATAAAGTTATTATTGAAATAATATAGGGAGTATAATTATATTATGACAAATATGAATGAAAATAAGCAATATTATAATAGTGGCTATGAAAGCAGCAACTTTTTATACACAGTAAACCGCTGTGGTACAGGTTTGGTAGATGAAGAGTTTTATATTTGCCGTGATAATTTATATCCTTATTGTACTATTCATTTTGTTGCAGAGGGTTCAGGAATGCTAGAATATAAAGGCAAAGAATATAATGTAATAAACAATCAGGTTTTTATAATAGATGCATTTTCTCCCCACATATATAAGACAAACTCTAATGATAGGTTTCGCTTATATTGGATTGAGTTTTCAGGTAGCCACAGTATTGACATTATAAAAAGCATTATAGAAGATGCTTCTCCTATTTTAAGTTCACCTGTTAGCATAAAAATAATGGGGTATATTAATCGTATCATGGGGTTATTTTCAAGTGATTCAGAAAAAAATAAATATTTGATTTCTAAGATCATATATAGCATGTTAATAAATACCTTTAAATATTATAGAAACAGTACAATAGAAGTCTTTTCTGATATGGAAAAAAACTGCTTAAAAAAGGTTCTTGATTATATAGAAATGAATATTGGAGAAGCTTTGCGTGTTCATGAATTAGCTGAATTAGCCAATTATAGTCCAGATTATTTTTCCAAAGTATTTAAGAAGGTGGTAGGGGAATCTCCTGGAAAACATATTAATAATAGAAGAATTATCAGGGCAAAAGAACTGTTGGTAAAAACGGATATGCACATAGAAGGAATAGCAGAAAATTTAGGTTTTTGTGATACTAGTCATTTTATTAACCGCTTTAAAAAAGCCGAGGGGTTAACCCCGGCTGAATTTAGAAAGCAAAGTGAAATTTATTCTGTTGATTCCATTCAAAATTACAAAGAATACAGACTATAATTCATTAAATGGTGACTAATCTCGAACACTGTACATGGCTGCTATATTTTCAATAGGCACATCCCCTTCAAAGGATTGGCTTGCCATCAAAATATAGCCACCATGGATATTAAGGGTATCTATGAAATGCTTTGTTTCTTTCTTCACTTCTTCAGGGGTGCCAAAGGGTAGAACACCTTGGGTATCAATACCGCCATGAAAGGTAAGTTTATCTCCAAATTTAAATTTTAAGTTGGCTGGGTCCATACCGATAACCTTTTGTATGGGCTCAAGAGAATCAACACCACAATCAATAAGCTCTGGAATAATATCATAAACAGCACCACAGGAATGTTGCTGATAAAAAGCACCGTACTTGTGAGCAAGGGCTGTGAGTTTACGTGTGTTTTCCTTGAAATATTCTCTCCACATATCTGTACTAAATAGAAGGTTTATTTGAGTACCGTAATCGTCATGAGGTCTCAAAATGTCAATTTGACCGTCTGCAGCTATGAACATTCTTTCATAATATTCAAGTTCGAATTCTACCATTTTATCAAAAATTTTGTGAGCAAGCTCTGAGTCTAATGCCATATCTATAAATAGTTTTTCCATGCTTCTTAAATTTGTAGCATTTTGAAAAGGGCCCTCATGTCCAATTATTATAGCCTTGTTTTTATGACGGTCACATTGATATTTTATAGATTCATAATCAAACCAATCAGGGTCAGGCCATCTATAGTTTTCTATTTGAAAAATAGTGTCCATTTCATCTAAAGGGTAGTAAGAGGTGATTGTATTATATTCTTTACCAGTCCAATGATGGGTTTTTCTAAATCCCCAAAAATCTTCTGTTACTTTATTACCTTTTTCATTCCATGTCCTAAATTCAGGTCCAATGTAGCTCGCTCCTACACATCGAATATCAATGTCAAATTTCTTGTATATTTCCTCAGGTTCATTAAAACCATAATACTTTTGGAGTTTTTCCATTACACTTGAAACACATTCAAAGTTTGCAGGCACCCTATCAGGGGTTATATGATTAAAAGCTTTTCTTACTCTTTCCTTTGAATTCATTGATTATACATCACCTTTCAATTATATTTTTCAAAAATTTGTTGTGTTGAAAACTATTACTCTTTTATATGTGGTCACTGTATGATTTATATAAATTATTATATAAGCAATAGTAATAATAAAAAATGAATATTTATGTTTTATTATTGAATATTTCAGCTTTATATAGTTAATAAAAGCAAGCATCAAGTAATCTTTCTATGAGCATTACAAAATCTCATTCTTTATAAAATAATTATGGTCATTTAGGATATAAAAAATTTGATTCACAATTGAAAAAATAGACTCTGCTCACAATAAAGTAAGCAGAGTCTATTTTTATTTTATTTAAATTAAAAAAACATTAAATTTTATATTTGTCCCAAAATTCTTTTCCAAATTTATGAGCACAGTCATCCCATTCATCTCTATATTTAAATAATTCTTTTCTTAAAGAGTCAACAATTTTTTTATAATCTTCATTAGAATATAAATTATTCAGCTCACAAGGATCTTCTATAAAATCAAAAAGTTGAGTGGAAGTAGTATCACCATACACATATTCTATAAGTTTATATCTTTCATTTTTAACACTTCTAAGCATGTTTGTATAAGCAAAATATAAAGTTTCTCTTGTTTTTATTTTTGGGTTCATGATGGTTTTAAATAAACTTTTACCTTCAACGGAACTTGGAGCATCTATATCCACAAGGTCGCACAAAGTAGGGTATATGTCTAAAAGATAAGCATAACTATCTGTTTTTTGGTTTTTAGGTATTCCAGGACCTGAAAATACTAAAGGAACTCTAATACTATGTTCATAACAATTTTGTTTTCCCATAAGTCCATGTTGACCAAGGGCAAGTCCATTATCTCCAGCAAATACTATAATAGTATCTTCAAGTTTACCAGTTGATTCTAAGGCAGCTAAAACTTTTCCTAGTTCATTATCTAGGTGAGTAATCATGCCATAATATTCTGAAATATGTTTTTTAACTATTTCTGGAGTTCTAGGATAAGGGGCTAATACTTCATCCCTAACATCTCTTATACCATAATCAAAAGGGTGTTCTTCTTTAAAGTTTAAAGGTAAAGAAATTTCATCAGGATTATACATATTTAAAAATTCCTCAGGCATGGTTCTAGGGTCATGAGGAGCCATAAATGAAATATACATAAAGAAAGGATCATTACTATTATAATTTTTTATAAAATCAATTGATGCTTCAGCAAAAAGTTCACTGGAATGTTTACCAGGTTCTACATGATCACAAATAATATTTTCAGTTTGATTAGAAAACCAAGGGTTAACAGATTTTTTCTTAGGAACACTGTATTTACCTGTTGGATCAAAATTATTTATAGGAACATTCCAATGATCATTCATGCCACCAAAAAAGATATTAGCTCCATCAGTAAAACTTCTAGCATAAGCATTTATTCCATTGTGCCATTTACCTGTTCCAAAGGTTCGATAACCAGCATTTTTTAAAGTTTCTCCTAAAGTAATATGAGATTCAGGGATTTCCTGTCCTTCATTTTGTAAATGAAAAAGAGTTCTTCCAGAATGTAACATTGCTCTACTAGGCATACATACAGCACCAGAAGTACCACAAGGAATATGGGCATGAGTAAAGGACACTCCATTTTCTACTAACCTGTCTATGTTTGGTGTGATTATCTCTTTGTTGCCAAGAGCGGCTATGGTGTCAAATCTTTGGTCATCAGTAAAGAAAAATAAAATATTAGGTTTCATAATAATTCTCTCCTTAAGAATATAATTGAGTAAATTGTATTTAGTACTATAAGAGGATAATACCAATTATTAAGAAACTTATGAATATCAAAAAGTATGATTAGACTGTTAAATAGTGATATAAAACAAGGAGTTTAGGATAGAATTAATCTTTAAAATATGCACCTAAATATAAAGTATATTAGTTGAATAATATGTTTTGTATGATAAAATTTTATTTATAAAATTGAATTCAAGAAAAATTTAATACGAAGAAAGGAAGTTAATTATGAGCAAAAAACCAAATATTATTTTTGTTTTAACCGATGATCAAGGGTATGGTGATCTTGGTTGTACTGGGAATAACATTATTAAAACTCCTAATATAGATAAATTTTACAATGAAAGTGTAAGATTAACAAATTTTCATGTTGGACCTACTTGTGCACCAACACGTGCGGGATTAATGACTGGGCATTATTCTAATAGTACAGGGGTATGGCATACAGTTGGAGGACGGTCTTTGCTTAGAAAAGAAGAATGGACAATAGCCTCAGCCTTAAAAGAAAATGGGTATCGAACAGGGATTTTTGGTAAATGGCATTTAGGAGACGAGTATCCATATAGATCTTTTGATAGAGGGTTTGAAAAATCAATAGTTCATGGTGGTGGAGGTATCAGTCAAACACCGGATTATTGGGGGAACGATTATTTCGATGACACCTATTATGTAAATGGAGAACCACAAAAATTCAATGGATATTGTACTGACGTATTCTTTAATGAAAGTTTAAAATTTATTGAAGAAAATAAGAACAACCCTTTTTTTTGTTACATAGCAGCTAATGCACCTCATAGTCCTTATAATGTAGAGAGTAAGTATTCAGAACAGTATATTGGACAAGTTCCTGAAGACAGAGCTCGATTTTATGGTATGATTTCTAATATTGATGAAAATTTTGGACGTTTAAGAGAAAAACTTAAAGAGCTGAATTTTGAGGAAAATACTATTTTAATATTTATGACTGATAATGGTTCTAGTTGTGCAGCAGAACTTGATAGTAAAGAATTTGTTGTTAATGGCTATAATGGTGGATTAAGAGGTATGAAGAATTCAGAATATGATGGAGGACACCGTGTACCTTTCTTTATAAGATGGCCAAAAGGTAATTTAAATTATGGTGAGGATATTGATGAATTAACTGCGAATATTGATTTTATGCCTACAATGCTTGATTTATGCTCAGTTCCTGTGAAAGAAGGAGTAGATTTTCACGGAATGAGTTTAAAAGCATTGCTTTATAAAGAATTACCATGGCAGGATAGAACTATTGTAACAGATTCTCAAAGAGTGGCCTATCCTGTAAAATGGCGCAAAAGTGCTGTTATGACTAAAAAATGGAGATTGATAAATGGAAGAGAATTATATGATGTTGCCCTTGATAGAGAACAAAGAAAAGATATAGCATGTTTATATCCAGAAGTAGTTGGAAAATTAAGACAACAGTATGAGAAGTGGTGGGAAATTGTATCAGTGCAATTTGATGTAGATATTCCAATTGTTATTGGTGAGAATCCAACGGCTTTTACAAATCATGATATTCGTAATGAAGAGTGTATTTCAGCCTGGAATCAAGCTCAAATTCGAAAAGGAATAAAAGTAGAGGGATATTGGGAATTTGAAGTGGAAAAAGAAGGAGAATATAGATTTGAGCTTAGAAGATGGCCAAAATCAGAAAACAGGGCAATTTCTGCAGGTATTGAAGGTGATGATGTAGAATTTTGAAGAAACTTCATTCAAGAAAAGAATTGGATATTTTATAATGGAGGAGAATCATTGCCATTAAAAAAAGCTACAATAAGTATTCAAGGAATTGAAGAATCTTGTGAAATAAAAAACAGTGATGTGGTAGCAATATTTACAATAAGCTTAAAAAAAGGAAAAACTAATCTACAAGCATGGTTTAGTGATGGAGATAACGCATATACTTCAGCATATTATATAGAGATTTATTTAATTTAATAATTTATACTAGACAGATTGTTGTTAAAGGAAAAATAATTTGTCTAGCTATTGATATATTTATTTATAAAAATTTATCCTGATTTAGTCTATGTCTATATTCACTAGGAGTAATTTTCATCTTAGCTTTAAATAATCTTGAGAAATATTTTTCATTATCAAAACCTGTTTCTCTAGATATTTCCTTTACTTTTTTACTGGTATTTACAAGTAAAAGTTGTGCTAATTCTAAACGTTTTTTAATGATATATTGGCGAGTATGTATAATATTGTATTTATTTTAATGGATCAACTAAGAACAGATTTTTTGTTAATTTTGTCCACACTCATATTAATATAAACCCTTTGATTTATAATGTAAGCTAATATAATTATTTTATGGATACAAATAGATGGGAAAGAGGGGGAAAATCATTAAAAAGAGAAATATAATTGTAATATTATGCGACCAATTAAGAAAAGATTTTTTACCAATATACGGCTGTGAAGCAATAAAAACACCTAATATTGATAAATTAGCTCATGAAGGAGTTATATTTGATAAATGCATTACTCAATCGCCGGTTTGTGCTCCAGCAAGAGCAACTATGATGACAGGAAGGTATGTGAGTGATCATCAGGTATGGACTAATGATGTTCCTTTTAGACAAGGAGTAGAATATTTAGCAGAAAAGATGAATGATTTAGGCTATGTAACAGGCGCTTTTGGGAAACTTCATCATACACCTGGATTGGATACAAAAGGGTTCACGCATAGTAGTTTGATGGAAGAAAATAGATTGAAGAATGAAGATTCTTATTTAAAATTCTTAAAAGAGAAAGACTCTACAGTTAAAAGTGTTTTCAATGTAAATTCAAAACATCAATTTAAATTAGATGATAATTTATATTATGAAGGATTTACAGCAAATAAAGCATTAGGATTTATTGATGAGCATAAAGAACAGCCATTTTTTGCTTGGGTTTCATTTCAGGGGCCACATACTCCATATGATCCACCAAAAGAGTGGAGAGGGAAAGTTAATGTAGATAAATTACCTAAGCCTATTATACGTCCAAATAAGGATTTGAGTGAAAATGCATTATATAGAAGTGCACTAAGAAACATTAGTGAAGATATAAAGGAAATAATGGATATCCGTGAAGCTTATGGGGAAATGATTATGGAGATAGATGCTCAGATAGGAAAAATTCTTAAGTATTTAGAAAAAGAAAATCTATTAGATAATACCACAATTTTATTTAGCTCAGACCATGGTGATTTATTAGGAGATATGGACTTGAATGAAAAAGGACCATATTTATTTGAAGCTCAATTAGGTATACCTATGATTCTAAGCAATCAACCAAATGTGGAAAAAAATAAACGTTCAAATTTGTTAGTGGGTAATATTGATATTCCAGGAACGGTATTAGAAATAGCAGGTAGTATACATGGAATTGGATATTCAAAATCAATGCTTAGTTTATTAAATGGTAACCTTAGTAGAAATGTAAACTTTAGTGAATTTTGTGATACCATTAAAATTGTTGAGGATGGACAATATAGATATGCTTATTATCCTTTTGATGGTTATTCAGAATTATATGATAGAGATAGTGACCCAAATGAATTAAATAATCTTCACGGTAAAGATGAATATTTAAATATAGAAAATAAATTTTTAAAAGATATTCTTGACTTTAATATAATTAGCCATGGCATTAAAATAGAAGCTCATGATCTAGTTCCAAGTAAGAAAAAAGGAATAGAAAATAAATATCCTAATTTTTTAGATGACTTTCCTATCGCTTTTCCAGTTAATGCATCAGAAAAAATGGATAAGCTTGCAGCTAAAGGCTTAGACACTAAATTTAATGAGTTCTGTAAAGGTCGTAGTATTTTGGTTCATTATTCAGCCAATTGGAAAGAATGACAATAAAAATGGAGGATTTTGTGTTTTGGTAAAGTATTTTCAATGGAAATACTTTATAGGGATCCCACTGTGAAACTTATAGTCGTGAACTTATTCAATCTTAAAGTAAACGCACAAGATATAGTTGTTATTTTTTTTACTTTTGTTAAAAAATTCTATCTTTCCTCACTAGGATTTTTGCCCATCATAATTTTATATTGTTTTGAAAAAGAAAAACCATCAGGATATCCTAATTCATTAGCTATACTTTCAATTTTAAAGTCCGTTTCTTCTAGTAGGAATTTAGCGTAATTCATTTTCTTGAACAAATGATACTTTATGGGGGAAACACCATATTGAGTTTTAAATTTCCTAACAAAATATTTTTCGGATAAATTAATCATATTTGCTAGTTCAGCGTTTTTTAAGCGAAGGGTTAAATTGCTGTCCAAATAATTTTTTATTAATTCTAGATCTTTATTTGTTTGCGATAAAGCAAAATCATTTTGAAATTGCAAATCACTTTCAGCTTTAATCAATAATTCTGATAAAATAATAGAACATTCAGCAATATAATTAGGAGTTTTGTTGGAATAAAATAATGAGTAAAGTTTTTGAAGTAAGATTCCATATCTAGCGGGCTCTTTGGGAATAAATGAAAAAGCAAAAGGAGTACAAGTGGGGTACTGGAATATATCATCATCATTATTATATACTCCAAATCTAACGGGAATAATATGAGGAAGATTCTTTTTATTAGGAATAGAGTGATGAGGATAGTCGCTACTAATGAAAAAGAATCTATTTTTTTCTAAGAGAATTTTTTCTCCATTTAAAAAGTAATATCCAGAACCATCTTGTACAAATAGAATATGAAAATCTTTATTTTTTCTATTATCTTCAATGGCCCAACTAGGGGGAACAGTTACATCTAATATACTATGCACTTTGAAATGAATTTTATGGGGTACTTTATTTAATAAAGCTTGTAGCTCATTTTTTGAAGAATCATCAATAAAATAATTATCTGACATAAGAATATACCGTCCTAGCTAAAGTTTTTTTACTTAATAAAAGTGATGTATATTGTTATTTTATTATAGAAGGAATATAAGTCAATAAAATAAATTATTAAAGATATAAAAGTTAATTATTTATAGTTAATAGTAACCTTAATATCTTGATCATAATTACCATATCCTTTACCAAATATGGTTACTCCACCAGGGTGTGATGTTTCTTTTGGGGATGATAGTCGAAGTCTTTGATTGTTTTTATTGTTTAATTTGAGTTGGCTTAGTTTTACATCTGATAGTTTAACACCATCAATATAAGAACCAGTATTATCAACTATCAGAGTTTTTAGTAGACCATATTCTGTGCCGCATGAAAACCAGTCAGGAGTATAAGTTCCTTTTTTATTGCCAAAATTTCCAGGACTAGTCCAAAAACCAAGTAACTCATCGTTAATATAAAAATGGATATCGGAAGGAAACTCATCTTTGTGTCCAGGAAATTCAGAGCACAATTCAAGGGATATATTTATGGACTGTATTTGATCTGTTTTATCAAAAAGGTAACTAGGCAGTTCGTATTCTACATAGCCAGATTGAAACCATAAAAGGCTAGCTTTAGTTTTGTCAGGATTACTAAAGTATCTTGGATCATCAACCATACCTATATAATTTTCCACAGAAGCTAATCCACATGTTGGTTCTACCTTGTAATTACTGTAATGACCAATTGGTAACTCAAAGGTAATGGAATTGCTTGGCAAAGTATTCTTTGAAGTGAAATCTAGAATTACTTCATTTGTAGAAATAGAACAAACTTTTTGAAGTCCTCTTTTCCCAGGACTTAATTGGCAGGTAATTAAACCGGCACTTTCAAGTGCATTAATGTGTCTGGTTATAATGGTTGATGAAACATCTAACTCATTAGCAATCTCTCCAATATTCATAGGTTTATCTATTAATAATTCTATAATTTTTAGCTTTTTTTCTGAAGAAAAACATTGGAAAAAATCTAAATTTTCGGAAGTTACAGCAATTTTCATATTAACACCACTTTCCTTAAGGTAAAACAATTATATAACTATTTAGTTCGCAAGTCAACAAAAAAAGTTACATAAAGCATTGACAAATTAAAGAAAAAGGATTAAAATCAAGTTAATAAGAGTATAAAAGTTCATTAGTGAACTAAAAAATTCACAATTAAGGAGATGAAATTATGAAATCATATAATATGTTTATAGATGGAAAATGGGTACCAGCAAGTTCAAATGAAACTATTGAGGTATTGAATCCAGCAAATGAGGAAGTTATAGCAACAGTTCCCATGGGAACACGTGAGGATGCTAGAAAAGCTTTAGAAAGTGCTAGAGAAGCTCAAGTAACTTGGTCTAAACTTACAGCTCAACGTCGTGGGGAGTATTTAAGAGAACTAGCTAATGAATTGTTAAAAGAAAAAAAACACTTAGCCGAACTTTTAACAACAGAACAAGGAAAACTTATTTCAATGGCATATGAGGAAGTAGAAGGTACAGCCCAATTTATTTCTTATGCAGCAGAGTCAGCAAGAAGAATTCAAGGGGAAATTCTTTATAGTGATGTTGAAGAAGAGCAAATAATGATTCAAAGGATTCCATATGGGGTAACCGTTGGGCTATTGACTTGGAACTTTCCATTAGCTCTTGCAGGAAGAAAATTAGGGAATGCATTAATTACTGGAAATACCATGGTACTTATGCCACCGTTACATGCCCCACTTGCTGTTTATGAGTTGGGAAAGATTATTGAAAGAGTTCTACCAAAAGGTGTTATTAATATTGTTACTGGTGCAGGGAATGTTATTGGGGATGAACTTGTTCGAAATCCTATTACTAAGTTGGTAACATTAACAGGCAGTACAGAAATAGGAAGACATATTTACAAAGCAGCTGCAGATAATTTAACAGTTATTAGCCTTGAACTTGGAGGAAAAGCCCCATTTATAGTTCTTGAGGATGCTGATATTGATAAAGCAGCAAAATTAGCGGTTTTATCAGGATATGATAATTGTGGTCAAATATGTACTTCAAATGAGAGAATGTATATTCACAAAGATGTTTATGATGAATTTATGGAAAAATTTGTTGCAGGGGTAAAACAATTAAAAGTTGGAAATCCAATGGACCCTGATACAAATATTGGACCTAAAATGAATATAAATGAATTGAATAAACTAGTTACAATGGTGGATAAAGCCAAAGAACAAGGAGCAAAAATTATTGTTGGTGGTAACAGATTGACTGAAGGAGAATTTAAAACAGGGTATTGGTTTGAACCTACTGTTATTACTAATGTAACTAATTATATGGAAATTATTCAAGAAGAGACCTTTGGACCAATAGTAGCTGCAATGAAAGTTGAAAGTTTTGATGAAGCTCTACAATTAGCAAATGATTGTAAGTACGGTTTATCTGGTTATATATTTACAAAAAACATGGGTAATATTATGAGAGCTATGAATGAACTTGAAGTAGGAGAGATTTATGTAAACAGACGTAATGGTGAATTAATCAATGGTTTCCATGCCGGTATAAAATTAAGTGGTGTAGGTGGAGAAGATGGTAAGCATGGATTAGATATATATTCACAGAAGAAAACTATTTACTTAAATTACGGAAAATAATATTTGCTTTGATAAATTAAATATAGGGGCATTTATATAACTTGTGGGAGTTTTTTCATAAGAAATAAATGTCCTTATATTACTAAAATAAAAAATTATAGGAGGAATACTATGTTATATGGTATACCAAAAACTTTTACCCCAGATTTGATGAAGTTACTTATGGAGGTTGGTCATGGAGAGCAGCTATTGATTTGTGACGGAAATTTTCCTTATAAATCGAGAAATAAAGACACTGTATTTATCCTTAATATAAAGATATCCGATTTGCTCAATGATATTTTAAAATTCTTACCTCTGGACCATGCTGTTGAAATACCTACAATGGTAATGAGTGGGGCTTTAGATAATGGGACAGCAGATGTCTATAAAAAAATTATATCCAAGTACAGAGAAGGAGATTCTCTTGGTACAATAGATAGATTTGGTTTTTACGATTTATCTGATCAGGTGGTTGGTATTATTGTCACTAATGATTTTACTAAATTTGGAAACATTATAATACAAAAGGGTATTGTGGTAGAAGAAAATTAGGGAAATTACCCAATAGAATTTTTATAATTAGAAGGTGTTATTCCATACATTTTTTTAAATAACCTGGAAAAATACCTATAGTCATTAAATCCTAAATCCATAGCTATATTACTAATACTTTTATCTGGCTCGTTAATTAATATATAAGTTGCCATTTGAAGTTTCATTGAATTTACATATTCAATGGGAGTAGTAGAGAAATGTTTCTTGAAATATTTTATAAAATAATTAGGATGCAAATGAACTATATCTGCAAGATTAGTTAAGGTTATATCTTTAGTTATATTGTTTTTTATGTAGGTATTTATTGTATTTTCAAATTCATCGAAGGTTGAAGGTAAAATTTTCTTCATATCTACGTTATCTAAAAAGATTTTTAGAATTTCTAGTAAACCAGCTTTTTCTGTTAAGGTATCTAACGGATTTGTGGAAAAGTCTAAGCTAACTAATTTATCCAATAAAGGTGTAATTTTTTCTTTAGATATTTTGCATTTGGTGGATTCTTTCGAGTAGATAAATTTTTTTTCTTTATTTAATACAAGATTAAAATGACACCAATATTTTTCAATGGGATTGTTAGGGTTATGGTAGTAGCTATGAATTGTATTTGCAGGTATTAAATATAGTTCTTCTGGTTTTGGAATAAATTTATCACCATTGATTATTAAAACCCCTTCACCTTGCAAAAAATAATAAAATTTATTATAACCATATACACAATTGTTTTCTGCCCAATCAGGGGAACAAAAATTTTTCCTACATATTAATTTCTTAACATATATGTTATCAAAATAATTTACATTAGTTTCATTATGCATTATAATCATTCCTTTTGGTTTTTTATTACAATTACATACTAACATATAATGATTAATTTTGTCCACATACTTATTAATATACACCCTTTGTTTTATAGATAAGGGTGTTATACTTATGTCATTAATAGAAATATTGTTTCCAAAAGGAGTGTAGTATATGTTAAATCTAGAAGATTATTTAAGATCAATTGATGTAGTAATTGAAAAAGGACCTTATAAGGATAAGTGGGAATCTCTTAATGATTATCCAGAGCCAACTTGGTTAAAAAAAGCTAAATTCGGTATTTTTATTCATTGGGGGGCATATAGTGTGCCAGCTTTTGGTAGCGAATGGTACGCGAGATTGATGTATATAAAAGGCACAAAAGAATATGACCATCATATAAAAACATATGGTGCCCACAAAGATTTTGGGTATGCGGATTTTATACCTATGTTTAAAGGTGAAAAGTTTAATGCTGATGAATGGATAGATTTATTTAAAGCAGCAGGGGCAAAATATTTTATGCCTGTAGCAGAGCATCATGATGGTTTTCAAATGTATGATAGTGAATTATCAGACTGGAATTCCGTAAAAATGGGACCTAAAAAAGATATACTTGGAGAATTAAAAAAAGCATCAAAAGATAAAGATATAGTTTTATGTGCTTCAAGTCATAGAGCAGAGAATTATTGGTTTTTTAGCGGAGGTCGTGATTTTGATTCTGGTATTCAAGATATGGAATATCAAGAGCCTTATGGATATGCTCATAAAGGGTTTGTTCAAGAAGATACTCATAGTATATATTCAACCCCAGCAACAAAAGAGCATCTTGAAGACTGGCTTGCAAGAACTTGTGAAATAGTAGACAAATATCAACCTAAAATTGTTTGGTTTGATTGGTGGATTCAAAATATGAGTTTTAAACCATATCTAAAGAAATTTGCAGCTTATTATTATAATAAAGCTGTTGAATGGGGAGAAGAAGTTGCCATTAATTATAAAAATGATGCTTATGCTTATTCCACTGCAATTTTTGATATAGAAAGAGGCCAATTAAAGGATATAAGACCAAGATTATGGCAGACTGACACCGCAGTAGCTAAAAACTCTTGGGGTTATACAGAGAATAATGATTTTAAAGACCCAGCGGATATAGTATGCGATTTAATTGATATTGTAAGTAAAAATGGAACCCTTTTATTAAATGTTGGACCTAAAGCCGATGGAACAATTACAGAAGAAGATAAAAGTGTTTTGTTGAGTATTGGTGAATGGTTAAAGGTTAATGGAGAATCAATATACGATACTACTTATTGGAATATTTACGGAGAAGGATCTACTGAAGTTCCAGAGGGAACCTTTGCTGAAAAGGATAGAAAAGCCTTCCAAAGTGAAGATATTCGTTTTACTTATAAAGCACCTTATATTTATGCTAATGTTTTAAGTTGGCCTGAAAGTAATGAAGTGAAAATTTTATCATTAAAAAAAGGAAGTAAACATTTTAGTGGACATATAAAAGATATTGAAATATTGGGATTTGATAATGAATTAGATTTTGAACAAACTGATGAATGTTTGAAAATTGTGCTTAAGGGTGGTATAGATACAAAGTATCCAGTTTGTTTTAAAATAATAATTGATTAATATAATTCTTATTAATCATGTTTAGAAAGGCTTGGTGTTATGAAATTTAGTAATGGATATTGGTTTAATAAGGAAGGGGTTAACACATTTAGCCCAACAGAAGTTTATAATGTTATTACTAATAAGGATTCAGTTATGGTTTATGCACCATGTAATAAAGTAAATCATAGAGGAGATACAACAAGGGGACCTGTAATTACGATGAAATTATCCTCTCCTATGCCAGACATTATTAGGGTACAATTATTTCATCATATGGGAGTTAGAAAAAATGGGCCAAATTTTGAAGTGAATTGTAAAGAAAATTCAAAGATAAACATAGTAGATAATGAATCTGTGGTTAAATTAACTAGTGGAGACTTAAGTGTAGAAATAAATAAAAAATCATCTTGGTCTATGGATTTTTTTAATAAAGAAGATAAAATAACTTCTAGTAAATTTAAAGATATGGCTTATATAAAAACAGAAGAAGACGGAGAATTTATGAGAGAGCAGATGTCCTTATCTGTTGGAGAATTGATTTATGGTTTAGGTGAAAGATTCACACCTTTTGTTAAAAATGGACAGAGTATTGATATATGGAATGAAGATGGAGGGACAGGTAGTGAAAAGGCTTATAAAAACATTCCTTTTTATGTGACAAATAAAGGATATGGTATTTTTGTAAATCATCCTGAACAAGTTTCTTTTGAGGTAGGGTCTGAAAGAGTAGCAAAGGTTCAATTTAGTGTTCCAGGTGAAAGCCTAGATTATTATATTATAAATGGTCCTTCTATAAAA
Organism: Clostridium grantii DSM 8605; assembly: GCF_900129965.1. GTDB lineage: Bacteria > Bacillota > Clostridia > Clostridiales > Clostridiaceae > Clostridium_AF > Clostridium_AF grantii. The sequence continues at coordinate 52,507 of NZ_FQXM01000007.1, forward strand.
AAGGTGATAGAAAATTATACTTCTTTAACAGGAAAACCATCACTACCAGCAGCTTGGACTTTTGGCTTATGGCTCACTACTTCATTTATAACTAATTATGATGAGAAAACAGTAACAAGTTTTGTGGATGGAATGGCGGAAAGAGATATTCCACTTCATGTATTTCATTTTGATTGCTTTTGGATGAAAGATTATAATTGGTGTGATTTTAAATGGGATAATAGAGTTTTCCCAGATCCAGTAGGTATGATTAAACGATTAAAAGATAAAGGATTAAAGATATGCGTGTGGATTAATCCTTATATAGCACAACAATCTTGTATTTTTGAAGAGGCTATGGAAAAAGGATATTTAATTAAAAAAGTCAATGGGGATGTATGGCAAAGTGACTTGTGGCAACCTAGTATGGGTATTGTTGATTTTACAAATTCTGCTGCCTGTGAGTGGTTTGCTGGTAAATTAGAGAGATTAATAGATATGGGTGTAGATTGTTTTAAAACTGATTTTGGCGAAAGTATTCCAACTGATGTAGTATATTATGATGGTTCAGATCCAAGGAAAATGCATAATTATTATACTTATATATATAATAAAGTGGTCTTTGATTTACTTGAAAAAAAGAGAGGAAAAGGAGAAGCAGTATTATTTGCTAGATCAGCAACAGTTGGGGGACAAAAGTTTCCAGTACATTGGGGCGGAGATTGTTCAGCAAATTATGAGTCAATGGCAGAAAGTCTTAGAGGTGGATTATCATTATGTATGTCAGGTTTTGGATTTTGGAGCCACGATATAGGTGGATTTGAGAGTACTTCAAGTGCTGATGTATATAAACGCTGGTGCGCTTTTGGATTATTATCCTCTCATAGTCGTTTGCATGGTAGTATCTCTTATAGAGTTCCATGGCTATATGACGAAGAGTCTGTTGATGTGGTACGTTATTTTACAAAACTTAAATGTACTTTGATGCCTTATTTATTTAGAAATGCATATGAAACTTCAAAGTCAGGGATACCAGTTATGAGATCTATGATTCTTGAATTTCAAGAAGATTTAACTTGTGGGTATTTAGAACGTCAATATATGCTAGGAGATTCACTTCTTGTAGCACCTATATTTAATGATAAAGGAGAAGCTACTTATTATCTGCCTAAAGGAAAATGGACCAATTTCTTTACTAATGAGAAGATAAGCGGAGAATGTTGGAGAAAAGAAAAACATGATTATTTGAGTTTACCTTTAATGGTACGCCCTAATAGCATAATTGCTGTAGGAAAAGAAGATAATAAACCTGACTATAACTACTCAGATAACGTTACTCTACATGTATTTGAATTAATTGAAGAAAAAATAGCCTTCACTTCTATTTATAATATTAAAGGGGAAGAAGAATTAAAAATAGAAATATACTTAGAAGGTAAAATAATTAACATAAAATATGAAGGAAATTGTAAATCGTTTACTATTCTAATGAGGGGTATTTATGAACTAAAAGGTATAGAAGGAGCACAAATTAAAGTAAATAAGTTAGGTACAAGCATTATTCCAAATAACGATACAAATGAAATAGTATGTACGGTTTATTAAAGCAATATAAAGCATTGATTAATTTTTTTTAAGATGGTGAAATTAACACCATCTTTTTTTTGCAAAAGTATTGACACTTTGAAAGTGTTAGTGTACCATTGAATTAATACACTAACACTTTCAAGGTGGTGAAATAATGAATATAGTATTTAACGACAAAGAACCTATATACACTCAAATAATAAACTATATTAAAAAATCAATAGTATCTGGTGAATTACAAGGAGGAGAAAAATTGGTTTCTGTAAGAGAATTATCTCAAAATTTTAAAGTTAATCCTAATACAATACAAAGAGCTTATACTGAACTGGAAAGAGAAGAATTAGCGTTTACTAAAAGAGGAATGGGCAAGTATGTAACTGAGGATAAAGAAATAATAAAAAAACTTAAGAAAAATATGGCGAAAAATATTTTGAATAACTTTATAATTGAGATGAAGGAATTGGGATTTGAATCAAAAGATATAATTGAGATTGTGTCTGAAAAAATTGGTGAGGAGGTATAGAGATGGATTTTATATTAGAAACAAAGGACTTAACTAAAAAATATGGAAGTAAAATAGCAGTAGATAATTTAAATTTTCAATTGGAAAGAGGAAAAATTTTAGGTTTATTAGGGCCAAATGGTAGCGGAAAAACTACTTTTATAAAAATGCTAGTAGGTCTTTTACATCAAGATAATGGAGAAATATTAATTGATGGCAAAGTACCAGGTGTAGAAACAAAAAAAACAGTAGCCTATCTACCAGACAGAAATTTTCTTTATAAGTGGATGAAGATTAAAGATGCAATAGAAGTTTTTTCAGATTTTTATGAGGATTTTAATATTGATAAATGCAAAAAACTATTGGAATTCATGAAACTAGAAGAAAATATGAAGATTAAAGCTTTATCAAAAGGGATGACAGAGAAACTTCTTTTAACTCTTGTATTATCAAGAGATGCGCAACTTTATGTTCTTGATGAACCAATTGCAGGGGTAGATCCTGTGGCAAGAGAGAAAATTTTAGATGCTATATTGAATAATTTTAATGAAGGTAGTTCCATGATTATAACTACTCATTTAGTTAGAGATATAGAAAAGTTATTTGATGAAGTTGCATTTATCTCTGAGGGTAAGATTTTTGAAAAAGGAGATGCAGAACAATTGAGAATAGATAAGGGTATGTCTATAGATGAAATTTATAGAGATATTTTTAGAGATTAGGGGTGAGAAAAATGGGAAAATTATTTAAATTAGAATTAAAAAACACTTACAGAATATATGGACCGCTTTTACTTGCTGTCGTAATTGCAAACATTATTGCTTTAATAGCATTTGGAGACCAAAAAATTGAATATAGAATATTAATAACTGTTTTATCTTCTATGGCACTTGGTATAGCACTTTTTATATTAATAATAGATTTTTACAAAAAAGATATAAATGATGATAGAGCTTATTTGACTTTTACCTTACCAGTGACGGGTAAGCAGGTTTTACTTGTTAAAACATTAAATACATTAATGTGGACAATATTATCAGTAGGTGTTTGTGCAATATTTGTTTATTTTATGATTTGTGATTTGGCTATGGGAGATTTTGGATTTGATATTTTTAGAGAAAAAATTATTATAAATTATGGCTTTCTAGCAACAATAACAATAACCCAATATATATCTGATATACTATTAATTTATTTTGTGATAACATTAATTAGTTGTAATAAAATAAAAGGTAAAATAGGGGGATTTCTAGGAGTAATTATTTACTTTGTATTTTCAGGAATAATATCTTATGCTGAAACTTTAATTTTAAAGATTATTTATGGAAATAGTATAATTTCGAATTTTGGATTCAATTTAAATGCAGATAGCTCAGGTATGGATATAGCGAGTTCATCTATAGAATTACCATTTAATGATGTATCTTATTTTACAGTAGAAACTATATTTACTTTAATAATAATTGTAATTCTATTTTTAACCACTTCTTATATGTTGGACAAAAAATTAGAAGTTTAAATTGAGATGGTAAAAACAAAATGGGTCAACCTCAAAATAAGAGGATGGCCCATTTTCTTTTTGTAGGAACTCTATTTACATTATTAATGTGATATAATTAATAATAAATAGTAGATTTTGTATAATAAACATTAACATAGGAGGGGTTTTATGGGGTTATTTAATTTTATAAAAAGTCAATTTATTGAAGTTATTGAATGGACAGACAGTTCCACAAACACAATGGTGTATAGGTTTCCAGTAGACGGTAATGAAATCAAGATGGGAGCTCAATTAACTGTTAGAGAATCACAAACAGCAGTTTTTGTTAATGAAGGTACTATTGCAGATGTATTTACTCCAGGTAAATATACTTTAAGCACTGAAAATATGCCTATATTAACAAAATTAAAATCTTGGAAATATGGATTTGATTCTCCTTTTAAAGCAGAAGTGTATTTTGTAAATACTAAACAATTTACAGACCAAAAATGGGGAACATCAAACCCTATAATGATGAGAGATGCTGAATTTGGAATGTTAAGGCTTAGAGCTTTTGGTATATATTCTTATAGAGTATCTGATGCTACTAAATTTTTAAAAGAAATATTTGGGACAAGTGCATCCTATGATACAAGCAGTATTGAAGGGCAATTAAAGAAAACTATCGTATCGGGTCTTTCAGATATGTTTGGTGAAGCAAAGATACCAGCCTTGGACCTTGCAATGTATTATGATGAATTAAGTGAGCAAGGTAAGAAAAAAATGATTCCTAAATTCGAGAATTATGGTTTTCAAATAACATCTTTATTAATAGAAAATATTTCTCTTCCAGAAGAAGTTGAGAAAGTTATGGATAAGCGTACTTCTATGGGGGTTTTGGGTAATTTAAATGATTATGCTAAATATCAGGCAGCAGAAGCAATGAGAGATGCTGCACAAAATCCAAATGGAGGATTAGCTGGAGCTGGTGTTGGATTAGGTGCAGGAGCAGCACTTGGGGGTGCAATGACAGAATTATTCAAGGAGTCAAATAAAAATGAACCCAAAATTGAAACAGTTTCAGAAAAAATAGCATGTCCTCATTGTGCAGCAATTGTGGATAAAAAAGCTAAATTCTGCCCTGAATGTGGAAAAACTATGGAAGAACCAAAAGATAAATGTATAAAATGTAGTGCAGATATAAAAAAAGGTGCAAAATTTTGTGCAGAATGTGGAGCACCACAAGTTTTAGAAAAAGAATGTCCAAACTGTTCATATAAATTATCTTTAGATTCAAAATTCTGTCCAGAGTGTGGAACAAAAGTTGATTAGGGGGATATAAATTATGGACGAAGAAAAAAAAGAAATAATAAGAGAAGATACCAAAAATTTTTCATGCCCTGGTTGTGGAGGCAACATGATCTTTAATCCAGAGGAACAGTGTTTAAGCTGTTCCTATTGTGAAAATAAAATTGAAATAAAAGCAGAATCAAATAACATGGTGGAATATGATTTTGATTCTGCAGATGAACTTGAAGCACAGGATTGGGGAGAAGAAAAAAGATTATTTAAGTGTGGGAATTGTGGAGCAGAGTCAATTTTTGATAAAGATAAAATTGCACAATTTTGTCCCTTCTGTGGGTCTTCGCATATAGCTGAAAATAGTGATAATATTGGAATAAAGCCTACATTAATTGTTCCCTTCAAAATCAAAAAAAATGATTCTGAAGAAAAATTTAAAGTGTGGATAAAAAAGAGATTTTTCGCTCCCTCAGATTTAAAAAAATCATATAAAATGGATAAAGTTTCAGGAGTTTATTTACCTCATTGGACCTATGATTCAAATACTTTTTCTAATTATGTAGTAAAAATAGGTACATATTATTATGTTACGGAAACTCATTGGGTTACTGAAAATGGAGAAAGAAAAGAAGTTTCTCAGCAGGTAAGAAAAACTCGGTGGAGAACAGAACAGGGTACATATGCAGAATTCTTCGATGATGTTTTATGTAATGCATCTAGTAATGTTGAATCAGGATTAGTTAAATCTATTGAGCCTTTTAAGCTTAAAGAATTAGTTGATTATAAAGCAGCTTATCTATCAGGATTTGTTGCAGAAAGATATTCCATAAGTCTTAAAGATGGCTGGAATAAGGCAAAAACAGAAATAGATAATAGAATAAAAAGCGGGATTAGAAACCAGGTTTTTGGAGATGAAGTCAGGATAGAAAATGTAGCAACTGCTTTTTCAAATATAACTTTTAAGCATATTCTTCTTCCAGTATGGATATCAGCTTTTGATTATAAAGGGAAAGTATATAGATTTATGGTTAATGGGCAGACAGGGGAACTAGATGGAGAATCTCCAGTGAGTGCTTTAAAAGTTACTTTATTTATAATAGCTATAATAGCCGTAATTGCTTTATTGGTTTTGGTTATATAAAAAAAGATGTTTACAAAGAAAAAGCTTTCTTTTAGGGAAAGCTTTTTTAGTTAAAAAAAATATTATATTTTATGCTCTTTCAACAATCAATTCTTTTTCTTTAGTGAAAGTATAATCTTTTCCGTAAACACATAATTCTACGGGAGAATCTTTTTCATTTATTATAATTACTTTCTTCGTAGTAACTGAGATTTTTAATAAAGAATCTCTAAATAATATTTTAAAAGAGAATCCAGTCCAATGAGAAGGAATAAATGGATTAAGAATCACTTTATTATTTTTAACTCTAAAACCACCAAAACCTTGAACTACAGCTATCCATGTGCCAGCCATACTTGTGATATGACAACCATCCTCTGTATCATTGTTGTAGCTATCTAAATCTAATCTAGCAGTTCTTAAATACATTTCATAAGCTTTGTTTTCTTTACCTAAACTAGCAGCTAGAACAGCGTGTATGCAAGGGGATAATGAAGATTCATGCACAGTCCTAGGTTCATAAAAATCAAAATTTCTTTCTATAACATCTTTATCATAGCAATCTTCTAAAGTATATAAACCTTGGAGCACATCAGCTTGTTTTATAAAACAAGATCTTAAAATTCTATCCCAAGACCAATTTTGATTTATGGGTAAATGAACAGGGTCTAAATCTTTTACTAAAATTTGTTCTTTATCCAGGTAATTATCTTGTTGTAAAAAGATTTTAGAATTCTCATCATAAGGGTAATACATATTATCTATTATACTAGTCCATTTTTCCTTTTCGCTAGTCTCAAAATTAACATTAGAAAGTAAGTTAGAGTACTTAGCATTATTTGTTTTTTCTACATAAGCTAAAACTTCTAAAGTATATTCCATAGTCCAACTAGCCATTCTATTGGTATACCAGTTATTGTTTACGTTGTTCTCGTATTCATTTGGGCCGGTAACTCCAAGCATTACATATTTATTTTTTTCAAAAGAAAAATTAACTCGTTGTGCCCAAAATCTAGATATAGCTATTAAAACTTCTAAACCATAATCGGCTAAATAAGCTTTATCATCAGTGTAATTTACATAATTATATATTGCATAGGCTATGGCTCCATTTCTGTGAATTTCTTCAAAGGTTATTTCCCACTCATTGTGGCACTCTTCACCGTTCATAGTAACCATTGGATAAAGAGCAGCGCCATTGTTGAAACCTAGCTTTTCAGCGTTTTCAATAGCTTTACTCAATTGTTTATACCTATAAAGAAGTAAATTTTTTGAAACTTCTTGATGAGAAGTACTTAAGTAGAAAGGAAGACAGTAAGCTTCTGTATCCCAGTATGTGCTTCCACCATATTTTTCTCCAGTAAAACCTTTTGGACCTATATTGAGTTCAGCATCTTTCCCATTGTAAGTTTGATTCAATTGAAAGATATTAAATCTAATAGCTTGCTGAGCAGATACATCTCCCTCGATTATTATGTCACTCTCTTTCCATTTTTCATCCCAAGCAAGTTTTTGCTCTTCTAGCAATTTAAAAAATCCGACTTTTTTTGCTAATAAAGATTCTTTTTCAGTAAAAGAGATTAATTCATCCATTTTGTAGTATCTTGATGATGTTGTAGATACATATTTATAAAGACATACTTCATCATTCTCATTAATATCTATTTCAATTGTATTATCAATATATTTCTCTTTTTCAGAAGGAATGGATTTAAAATCAACTTCAATCCCATTTTTGTAAAGAGATAATTGCATAAAAGAAGAAATATAAAAGTCTAGTTTCTTTGTTTTCATAAGTACATAACCAGAATTTATTTCGCTTTTTTGAGAAATCTCATCCCAAAATTTCTCTTCATAATTAGAATCAGTATTCATTACATCCCCATCTAAATAAGGAATTATTTTTAGTTTTCCAGAAAAATTAAGAGCTTTTACAGAATATTTTATTGCACCTATACTATCTCTAACCATAGAAATAAATCTTAGTGCATTTATTTCTATTTCTTTACCGGAAGAAAGTTTCGCTTTAAAGGATCTTTTTAAGTAACCTTCTTTCATATTTAGTATTCTTGAGAAGTTACTTACTTCACAAGTTGCTAAATCTAAAATTTCATCATCAATTAAAATATTAATTCCAGTCCAATTTGTTGAATTCAATACTTTTGCAAAATATTCTGGATAACCATTTTTCCACCAACCTACTCTAGTTTTATCAGGGAAATAAACCCCAGCCACGTAACTTCCTTGTAATGAAGGTCCAGAATAGTTTTCTTCAAAATTAGCACGTTGTCCTAGATAACCATTACCGATACTGAAAATACTTTCACTTATTTCATGAGTACTTTGTTCAAACCTATCCTCTATTATGTTCCATTCATCATATTTTAAATATTCATTCATTTTAAAACCCCCAAGAATTATATTTATAAGTGTTCAAACGTTTGCGCAAAAACTATTATTTAAAGGTCAGACGAAACTGACCTTTAAATTTTTATTATATATTATATTTTAAAACAATTATTAAAATATTTCTAGTGGTAAAATGAAATATAATAAAAAAAATATATTTTTATAGTTTTTAAAGAAGAACTTATGTATAAAAAGTAAATATTATTATAATAAAATTAAGATTTCATTAAAAGGCTTAACTTCAATAAGAAAAAGTGATATTATTACTTTATAGTAATATATTAAGTTAGGTATAAAGGAGAAATATATGGGAAATCTTTTGAAAATATTTTTAATATCAGCAGTACCTTTAATAGAACAAAGAGGATCAATCCCAATGGGAATTATATTGTATAATATTGATCCAATAAAAGTGTTTTTGGTGTGCTTTTTAGGTAGTATGTTACCAGTTCCTTTTGTATTATTATTGTTTAATAAAATATTTGAATGGATGCAGAATTATAAGATTTTCAATTCTTTTAGTAATTTTGTTCAAAAGAAATTAGATAAGAATACTGGTAAAATGGAGAAATATAAAGAAATTGGATTAATAACTTTTATTGCAATACCTCTTCCAACAACAGGAGTATGGACTGGAACAGCAGTGGCAGCTTTTTTAAAGCTTGATTTTAAAAAATCTGTAATTTGTGCAGCAATAGGCGGTCTTTTATCAGCCACAGCTATAACTATTATATCAATACTTATACCTTCTTTTCTGGGTTATTAAAATCTTAATAGTAAAAAATATTTTTACCATTAAAAATTCTATGAATTTTTAATGGTATTTTTTTGTTTTGTGGAAATGATAATTATTTTATGTGTTTAATAATTATTATCAAAAACAAGCATACTAGATAATATAAAGAAGCTTTATTACAAAAAATCAACAATGAGGTGGAGTAAATGATTTACGAAAAAGAAGAATTTAAGGATGTTATCGCTAACATAAGTTCAAGAGAGTTAGACATATTAATACTAGATGCTAAATATACAAGTGATTTTAATTTCAGAATGAAAAATTTAACGAAAGAAATAATGGGAGAAGGAAAGTTGAATATTGAACTTAGTGTTATTTTTAATACTGAAGGGGAAATTGCATTAATTGACGAAACTATAATAGGAAAATATATATCAGATGCTTATGCTATAAAAATATGTAAATATTATAAAACGAAAGATATACAACTATTAATTGAAAAAATTATTGAAAGTAATGAAAAATCTAAAGAAGATTTTATTAAAATTTCTTATTATATTCTTTATGAAACTATGGAAGAAATATTTGAATCTGTTAAATATAAAAAGGAACTGATAAATCATTACGGGCAATATTTTGGGATAAAAGATTACGAAAAAGAAGATAAATCAATAATCTTAGTAATTCTATCCATTCTTTATGATATTAATAAATTTCTTAATTTTGATAGAAATACCCTTGGAATTTTATCGAAGATTATTTTAAGTAAATAATTAAGTAGACATTTACTTGCAAAGTTCGACAACGATTAAATTACTAACAAAGGATTAAAAAAATAGAGGGTTTATATACCAATATATGTATTTTAAATTAGTGAATTATAATATTCTTTGTCGAAGTTTATAATAAAAAAAATATTGTTTTAGTATAGGAAACGACAAATTTTTCTCCATATAAGTGATATGATTTATTTATAATTGTAGCATTTTATGGAGGGGTGTATTATGATAGTCGTTGAAAATATAATGAAAAGAGAAAATGTGGGGGATACAGATTGTCACTATTTTTACAGAGTGATTAAGGATAAGATATGCTTAGATAAAGAATGTATTACTAGTATGCAATCTTATGGTATTGAAATAGAGAGACAAGATTATAAAGAAGATATTCTTGTTAATTTAGAACGAGAAAGCATAAGTAACATAAGTCCTCATAGGCATAAAGTACAAAAATTAGTTAATACTTTATATAATGGGAATGTTTCTCCAATCCATCTAATAGATATTGTTTCTGAAAAGATTGATGAATATATAGAAGATTTTGAGACAGTATTAAATGAAATTTCTGTTAACTAGTAAATCAAAGGACATTGCGTTCCTTTGATTTTTTTATTAAAATGAATATGTAAGATATAAAATAGTAAGAAAGTATAATATTTTATTGGGAGGTGTGCTTATGATAGCTGGTGTAGGAGTAGATATTATTGAAATTGATAGAATAAAAAAATCTGTAGAAAGAAATCCAAAGTTTGTATCAAAAGTTTTTACGAAAAATGAGATAGAATATTTGGAAAGTAGAAAAATGAGACCAGAGTATATTGCAGGCAGGTTTGCAGCAAAAGAAGCAATCTCAAAGGCTTTAGGTACAGGAATAAGAGGGTTTGATTTAAAAGATATTGAAATAGATAGAAATTCTTTGGGAAAACCTATAGCTGTTTTAAGAGGAAAGTGTAAAAAAATATTAAAAAAATACTCAAGTTATAAAATACATATAAGTATATCTCATAGCAAAGAAAATGCTATAGCTTATGCTTTGTTGGAGGTTGAAGAAAATGATTCTTTTGAAATCTGATAGAATAAAGCAAATAGATAAATATTGTATAAATAAAATAGGAATTCCAGGCATAGTGCTTATGGAAAATGCAGCGTTGAAAGTATTGAAAAATATAGAAGAAAAATTTAAAAGTTTCATTGTGGTTTGTGGTGTTGGAAATAATGGAGGAGATGGATTTGTAGTAGCACGTCATCTTTTAATACAAGGTAAGAAAGTAAAGGTTTTTATTGTTGGCGATATTACTAAAATGGGTAATGATTGCGTAACAAATTTTAAAATAATGAAAAAATTAGAATCAAATATGATGTCAATTAATAATTCAAGCGATTTGAAGGTGCTAAGAGATGCTATAGAAGAAAATAGCTTGGTTATAGATGCTATTTTTGGTACAGGCTTAAATCGAAATGTGGAAGGTATTTGTAACGACGTTATTTCTACTATAAATTCACAAAGTAAAAATACAATATCTATTGATATACCAAGCGGGCTGAACTGTGATTCTGGGCTTGTTATGGGGAATGCAATTCGTGCTACAAAAACCATTACTTTTCAAGTTATGAAAACAGGTTTTATAAATTATGGTGCAAAAGCTTATACGGGTAATGTTGTTGTAGAGAATATTGGAATACCTGATTTTGTAATAAAAGAATTTACTGAAGACCAATACATAACTTGTGATAGGTATATTAAAAAGTATTTAGTTAAGCGTAATGAATACAGTCACAAAGGAGATTTTGGAAAAGTGTTTATAATTGCGGGCTCAAAGGGATACACCGGGGCAGCTTATATAACAACAGAGGCAGCCGTAAGGTGTGGATCTGGCCTTGTAACATTATGCTGTCATGAAGATATTCAAGGAATTTTAAGTAGTAAATTAGTAGAAGCTATGACTTTGACTTTAACTAATAATTTAAAAATTGAAGAAAATATTGAAAAAGCAGATGTTATAGCTCTGGGAACTGGTTTAGGTGATAATATTGAAAGTAAAGTATTAACTAATAGAATAATAAAATCTTCTTCAAAGCCAATGGTGATTGATGCAGATGGGATTAATGTTTTAGTAGATAACTTAGATATATTGTTAGAAAAAAAAGCACCTATAGTTTTAACACCACACCCAGGCGAATTTTCTAGGATTTCTGGTTATTCAATAGAAGAAATAACTTTAAATAGAATAAGTATAGCAAAAGAGTTTGCTAATAAATATAATATAGTATTGTTACTAAAAGGGTATAATACCATTGTAACTGATGGAGAAAAAGTTTATGTTAATCCTACAGGAAATAGTGCTATGGCATCAGGGGGAATGGGTGATTGCTTAACAGGAATAATTGCGTCATTAATTGGACAAAAAATACCCCCATTTGAAGCAACATATATTGCAGCTTATATTCATGGCTATTGTGGAGAAAAGCTTTCAAAGGAAATGTTTTCGGTAAACGCGGAGCATATTTTGAAGGAGTTACCTTATGTGATGAAAGAGCTTGCGCAGGATTGAGAAAAAAGACGAACTAACTCGTAGGGGGCGGTTTCCACGCCGCCCCGCTATGCCTATAAATTACATATATAATATTGATAAAAAATACAAAATACAGAAAGTAGTATAATATTTTCATTACGATTTTACTGTAATTGTAATTTTATTAGGAAACAGCGGGCGGGCATGGAAACCCGCCCCTACAAATAGATTCTTCGCTTTTTAACTTTATGATTAAAAAAGTATTCATATTCTACCTGCATTAAGAATAGTATTTATAAAACGTACTATGAAAAGTGGAGGGCTTATGAATAAAAGTAGGGGTATATTTATTGTTGTATTTTTGTTTTTAATTTGTTTAATGAGTGGATGTGGCAAGAAAGAGCTTCAGGCAGAAGATGTGATTAGTGAATTAAAGGAAATAGGTGCTTATAGTTGTGATATTGCCATACATAATAAAAATTCAAAGCAAACTGTTACTTATAATTGTAAGCAATATTACAATAGTCAGTTTGGACATAGATTGGAAATTGATGATGAAAGAATACTAATTTTTAAAGGTAACGATATTAGTATAAATGATTTAAATAATGGGGCATTTTATTCAACAGATGATGATTTTGATTCTGTTTTCAAACTAAGTTTTGTTGAAGAATATATTGGTTTGTTATATACTGATGAAGAGATTAAATATGTATTTGAAAACGAAGAAGGTAAAAATATCATGCTAATTTATTTGAATATACCAGGAAGTAATAGGAATTTAAATAAAGCAGTAATGTATGTAGATGCTGATGAAGTCGTTCCAATAAAAACCATAATTTATGATTTTCAGGATAAAGAAAAAATTCAATTTGTTTATGAAAATTTCCAAAAAAGTGAGGACGTTGGAGAAGAAAGATTTCAAACTAAGTAACATATGAAATATTCACATGATATTTTCACAAATGTGGAGGGTAGAAAATATTGTTTAAGCATATAAGACCAGTATGGGAAGAAATAAATTTAGATAATTTGGCATATAATATAAAACAGATTAAAAAAATTTCACGTTGTAAGGAGATAATGGCTGTAGTTAAAGCGGATGCCTACGGTCATGGATCTATTGATGTTGTTCCAGAATTACTAGAAAATGGAGCGGATAGTCTTGCGGTTGCAGTTATAAGTGAGGCTATTGAACTAAGAAAGTCGGGAATAGAAGCACCTATTTTAATTTTGGGGTTTACTTCTCCAGCACATTTTAGTGAATTATTAAAGTATGATTTGGAACAATCATCTTTTAGTTATGAATATACTGAATTATTATCCGAAGAAGCAGGTAAAAACTTTAAAAAAGCAAAAATTCATATTTGCGTTGATACTGGAATGGGCAGAATAGGCTTTCTTCCAAATGAAGAAAGTATAGAACAAGTATATAAAATCAGTAAATTACCTAATATTAAAATAGAAGGTATTTTTTCGCATTTTTCAACAGCAGATGAAACTGATAAATCTTATTCAATAGAGCAGATGAAGAAATTTAATGCTTTTTGTGAAAAATTGAGTGAGTTAGGGGTTTCACTAGGTAAAAAACATATAGGAAATAGTGCAGCTATAATGGATATTCCTGATGCACATTTTGATGCAGTTAGGCCAGGGATAGTTTTATATGGATATTACCCTTCAAATGAAGTTGATAAAAACCAAATAGAATTGAAACCTGTTATGCAACTTAAAACTAATATAGTTCATTTAAAAAAAGTACCTAAGAATTTTTCAGTGGGATATGGAAGAAATTTTATAACTAAAAAAGAAAGTGTTATAGCAACTTTGCCAGTAGGATATGCAGATGGATATACGAGAGCTTTGAATGGTAAAGCAAAAGTAATAGTTAAAAAAGAATTTGCAGCAGTGGTTGGAAAAATATGTATGGATCAATGTATGATTGACGTGTCGCATATTAAAAATGTTTCTGTAGGCGATGAAGTGATTCTAATAGGAAACACTGGTGATAAAAAATTTGATGCTGATGATATGGCAGAAGCTTTAGGTACAATAAACTATGAAATAGTTTGTATGATTGGTAGAAGAGTTCCAAGAGTATACATAAAAGATGATATGGTAGTTAAGGTAAGAAATTATGTTTAAATAATTCTAAAATATATGCAAATTCATGAAAAAAATAACCTAATTAGATATTTCCTTTGACAATAGAACGAAATTTGCGATATAATTACCATATACATATTTGCTTTTATTTATTAGGAGGTATTTATTTGTATGTCAAATTCTAAAAGGTTTAAAATAATCTTACCAGAATACCTAAACAAAGATTTAAATTTAAATATTAAAAAAAATAGTAAATATATGAGACGCAAACTAGTATTATATATAGAGGATAAAAAGACATTTGAAGAAACTGATGAATTGGTGAATGCTTATTTAGAAATGGCGGATATTAATTTAAATATTTGCGAAATGGGCTTAGCTGATGAAATGTCTCAATTAAATCAATATGAAACTGAGCTTGCGGAGAGTGATGTTCCTGATGACTACAAACATGGTAAAAAGAGGAGATATATTTTATGCTGATTTAAGTCCTGTTGTTGGCTCAGAACAGGGAGGTATTAGACCTGTACTTATTATTCAAAATGATATTGGCAACAAATATAGTCCTACTGTAATAATAGCAGCTATAACTTCTCAGATAAATAAAGCAAAACTTCCTACACATGTAGAGATTTCTTCTGAAGAATATGGTCTGAATAAAGATTCAGTTGTGCTGCTTGAACAAATAAGGACTTTGGACAAAAGACGCTTAAAAGAAAAAATAGGACATATGTCTGAAAAAGACATGAGAAATGTGGATGAAGCACTTTTAGTTAGTGTTGGATTATAATCTTAATAAATATAAGTAAAAAGAAATAAATTAACTAATTTTATAAATTAGTTAATTTATTTCTTTTTTCGAAGAATCATATTTTTATGGTAAAAATATGGTTTTAGTTTCTTTTTTGAACCTGTTATGAAGTGAGATTTTGCTATGAATTTTTATGAATATGTTTACAAGAAAAATGAAGATGTTTACAATGAGATTATCTATAAATTAAGTAAATAAAAGCACTGTACTTTTATTTTTTTATTGATATAATAATTATGGTGTGCAAATTATAAAAGTAATATTAAATGTTCCAAATCAGAAAAAAATGTAGGAGGGGTTATTGATGAAGAAAGATATCCTTCAAATGCAAGAAATTGCTAAAGATATCAGAATGGATATAATCAAAATGTTAACTGAATCACAATCGGGTCATCCGGGTGGTTCATTATCGGCTGTTGAAATTATGACTGCTTTGTACTTTAATGAAATGAATGTAAACGAGGAAAATCCAAAAGATGCGGATAGAGATAGATTTGTTCTTTCAAAAGGACACGCAGCACCTGTACTATATAGTACATTAGCAAGAAGAGGTTTCTTTGCAGTGGAAGAATTAATATCTTTAAGAAAACTTGGTTCTATGTTACAAGGACATCCTAATATGAATTATGTACCAGGAGTTGATATGTCTACAGGATCTTTAGGTCAAGGTATATCTACAGCAGTTGGTATGGCTTTAGCTGGAAAATTAGATAAAAAAGACTATAGAGTTTTTTCATTACTAGGTGATGGAGAGCTAGAAGAAGGTCAAGTATGGGAAGCAGCTATGTCTGCTGGACACTATAATTTAAATAATTTAACTGCTTTTGTAGACTTCAATGGACTTCAAATTGATGGACCATGTGAAAAAGTTATGAGTCCATATCCAATAGATAAAAAATTCGAAGCCTTCAATTGGCATGTTATATGTATAGATGGACACGATTTTGAAGCAATTTTAGGAGCTATAGCAGAAGCAAAATCTGTAACAGATAAGCCTACTGCAATTATTTGTAAAACTGTAAAGGGTAAAGGAGTTTCATTTATGGAAAACCAAGCAGGCTGGCATGGAGCTGCACCAAACAGAGAACAATGTGATTTAGCACTAAAAGAGATTAGAGGTGAAGAATAATGTCAAATAAAATAGCTACTAGAGAAGCTTATGGAAAAACATTAGCAGAGTTAGTTCTTGAAAATGATAGAATAATTGTTTTAGATGCTGACTTATCGAAATCTACTAAAACTGCAGATGCTAAAGAAGCATGTAGTGAAAAACATATAAATATGGGTATTGCTGAAGGTAATATGATGTCCGTAGCAGGTGGATTAGCATCTTGCGGGAAAATACCATTTGCTAGTACTTTTGCTATGTTTGCTGCTGGAAGAGCATTTGAGCAAGTTAGAAATACAATATGTTATCCAAAGTTAAATGTTAAAATATGTGCTACTCATGCAGGTATAACTGTTGGTGAAGATGGAGCATCTCATCAATCAGTTGAAGATGTATCTTTAATGAGAAGTATTCCAAATATGACTGTTATCAGCCCAAGTGATGCTGTTGAAACAGCAGCAGCAATTAGAGCTATAGTTGATTATGATGGTCCAGTATATGTGAGATTAGGAAGATTACCTGTTCCTGTAATCAATGATACAGCAGATTATAAATTTGAAATAGGAAAAGCTGTTACTTTAAGAGACGGTAAAGAAGCTACTATATTTGCTACAGGGTTAATGGTAGACAAAGCACTTCAAGCTTATAACATACTTGCAGAAGACGGTATAAAAGTAAAAATAGTAAACATACACACAATTAAACCTTTGGACGTAGATGCAATTGTGACTGCAGCTAGAGAAACTGGTGTTGTAGTAACAGCAGAAGAACATAGTATTATAGGCGGATTGGGATCAGCAGTTTGTGAAACTTTAAGTGAAAACAATCCTGTACCAGTAATTCGTGTTGGAATTAAAGATACATTTGGAGAAAGTGGAAAACCTGATGAGCTATTAAAAGCTTATGGATTGGAAGCAGAAGATATAGTAGCAGCAGTTAAAAAAGCCATTGAATTAAAATAATTCAAAAGAAGCAAATAAAATTGCTGATAAGGAAGGGGAAATTACTCCTTCCTTATTTTTGTATCAAATAAAATTTTAAGGAAAGTATATATGGTGGGTGATTTAAATGAAAACAAAATTAAAAGAATATTTTTGGATTACAATTGGATACTTAATTTTAGCTTTTGGAATCAAATTTTTTATTGCGCCTAATAATATTGCGAGTGGCGGAGTGACTGGTATAGCTATACTTATAAATCATTTTATACCAACAATTTCTGTGGCAATTTTAATGCTATTATTGAATGTTATATTATTTATTATTGCATTTATTTTTATCGGTGGAGGTTTTGGCGGGAAAACAATTTATGCTACATTGTCTTTATCAGGAGCAATTTATTTTTTAGACTTATTTTTTCCTGAAAATTATGCTATTACCAATGATCTACTTCTTGCAACACTATTTGGTACACTATTATCAGGTATTGGACTAGGTATAGTTTTTAATCAAAATGCATCCACTGGAGGAACTGATATACTAGCAAAAATTATGAATAAGTTTTCTCATGTAGATATGGGGAAAGCATTATTGATAGTTGATTTTGTTATTGCTTTTTCAAGTGCTATAATATTTAATGCAGAAATAGGGATGTACGCTATTTTAGGTGTTATTATGAATGGAATGATAGTTGATTATATTATTCAGGGATTGAATACATGTAAGTCTATTTTTATTGTCAGTACTAAGCAAGATCAGGTTGTGAAATTTATTATTGAGGAATTGGATAGAAGTTGTACTATCTTAGATGGTGAAGGTGGATATACTGGTAAAAAATCTAAAATGCTTTATACAGTTTTAGGTAGAAGAGAATTTATTCGATTGAGGAATTTTATAAAAGCTGTAGACAAAAATGCTTTTGTTATTGTAAGTGAGGCTCATGAAGTTTTAGGAGAAGGGTTTAAAAATATTGCAGAGTATTAATTATATGGATTTAGATATAATAATTACTATAATTTTTGAAGTTATTTTCCATAAGTTTGAACAAAATGATAACAAATTTTAAATTATGCCACTTTTTCATATTTATTTTTTGAATATAAATCTTCTTATGTTATAATAGTAATTAGGGATTTTGTAAGTATTTTAAATAGAGAATTTAATGATAACTATAAAAATATTCTGGAAATTATTTGAGATAGATAAGGAGAAATTTATATGATAATTTTTCAAAACGTATCAAAAGTTTATGATAATAATGTATTTGCTTTGAAAAATATTAGTTTAGAGATTGAAAGAGGAGAATTTGTTTTTTTGGTTGGGCCCAGTGGAGCAGGAAAATCTACTTTTATAAAACTATTATTAAAAGAAGTAGATCCAACTAAAGGTAAATTAATTATTAATGGAACAGAGATTAGTGGTTTAAAACATAAACAAGTACCTTATTATAGAAGAAGGATAGGAATGGTATTCCAAGATTTTAGATTGATTAATTCTTTAAATGTGGAAGAAAATGTAGAATTTGCCATGAGGGTAGTGGAAGCCAGTAAAAAAGATATAAAAAAGAGAGTTCCTCTTGTTCTTTCAATGGTAGGATTAACTCATAAAGCAAAGTGTTTCCCTAATGAATTATCAGGAGGGGAACAACAAAGAGTTGCTATAGCAAGAGCTATTGTAAATAATCCTACAATGGTTATAGCGGATGAACCTACAGGTAATCTAGATCCAGATACATCTATTGAAATTATGGAAGTTTTACAAGATATAAATAGAGCAGGAACAACAGTAATAATGGCTACTCATGCAAAGAATATAGTTGATTCAATGAAAAAAAGAGTTATTGCAATTGAAAGTGGAACAATAGTAAGAGACGAACAGAGAGGAAGATACGGTTATGAAGATTAGCTCATTAAAACATTTTTTTTCTAGCGCATTTAAAAGTTTAATTAGAAACAGAACATTGAGTGGTGCTTCTATAATAACAGTAACACTTACTTCATTTCTATTCGGGATATTACTACTTACAATGATGAATGCCAATGGATTAATTAAGAATGTAGAATCTAAAATTGAAATAGAAATATTTTTGAACGATGATGCTACAGTAGAAAATAAAATGGACTTAGAAACTAAATTAAACTCAATAGAGAGTGTAAATGAAATTGTTTTTGTAACAAAAGAAGATGCATTAAATGAATTTAAAAGACAATTAGGAGAAGATAACCAAGGATTAATTCAAGGGTTTGAGGAAAACAATCCACTTCCTGAATCCTATGTTGTTAAGGTTGCATCAGGAGATGCAATAAAAGATATTATTACTGAAATAGATGGAATGATTGGAATAAAAAAGGTTAAGGATGATGTGGAACTTGTAAACCAAATAACATCATTTACAAATGGTATGAAGTTAGTAGGCGCTATAATTATGATTATTTTAATGCCGGTTTCATTATTTTTGATCATGAATACTATAAAACTTGCTGTATTTTCAAGAAGAAAAGAAATTGGAATTATGAAGTATGTGGGAGCAACAGATGCTTTTATAAGATGGCCCTTTGTTATAGAAGGTATGATAATAGGTTTTCTTGGTACGGGGATAGCGGTTATATTATTGAATAATGTTTATATTCTTGTATTTAACAAATTAACAGGAATGGTAAAAGGAGGCACTATGATAATGCCAAATCAGATTTTGACATCTGTTACTATTTACTTTCTTATAGGTGGATGTTTTATAGGAATACTAGGAAGTATGCTATCTTTAAGAAAATTCTTAAAAGTTTAAAATGAATTAGGTTGGTATAATTATAAATTATACCAGCCTAATTGCTTTATTATTTTGGTATAAAATCAATATTGTTATCGTAATATAATAAGAGTATTCTATAGTCGAGGTGGAGAGATGAGTATTAATGGTAAAGAGGAAATTGAAGAAAAAAAAGGACTTAAAGGCGGTAAAATAAGCTGGATTGCTATTATTGTTTTGATAGTTATCTTAAGTAACATGGTTACATATATTTTAGCAACAAAGTTTCCGGTTGGTGATTCTGCTGTAATTAGTAAAGAAGAATATAATGATTTGATGCAATTCAGCAAGTTATTTACAGTGAAGGATAACATAGAAAGATTTTATGATGGTGAAATAAATCAAGATGTATTGGTTGATGGTGCTATTAAAGGAATGACATCTTCTTTAGAGGATCCTTATACAGTATATATGAACAATGAAGATTATAAAACATTTGTTGAGGGTGTTGAAGGGAAGTATGAGGGTATAGGACTTCAAGTTAAAGCAGAAGATAATATAATTGTTATAGTTACAGTTTTTGAGGATTCACCTGCAAGTAAAGCTGGAGTTATAGCAGGGGATACAATTGTAAATGTAGCAGGAACAGATGTTACAGGAGATGAACTAGATAAAGCAGTATCTCTTATGAGGGGAGAAAAAGGCACAGAAGTAGAAGTTACTTTTAATAGAAAAAGTACTGGGCCTTATACAGTTAAGATTAAAAGAGATGCTATTAAAATTGATACAGTAACATCAGAAATGATAGATGATAGCATAGGTTTAATAAGAATTTCTGTATTTGAAAATGAAACTTCAAAAGAATTTGAAGAACATTTGAAAAATCTTGAAGCTCAAGGTATGAAGGGGTTAGTTCTTGATTTAAGAGGCAATCCAGGTGGATGGCTACATGAATGTGTAAATGTGGTATCTAACTTTGTGCCAAAAGATGATTTGATTGTTTCTACTATTGATAAATATGAAAAAAAAGAAATTGAGAATTCTAAAGGCGGATTAGCAATAGGTATGCCACTTGTAGTTCTTATAGATGGTGGAAGTGCTAGTGCATCAGAGATATTTGCTGGAGCAGTAAGGGACTATAAAATCGCAACTTTAATTGGTGAAAAATCCTTTGGAAAAGGAATTGTTCAATCGGTTCTTGATAAAAATATATATGGATTTGGAGATGGAACTGCTTTGAAGGTAACAACTTCTAAATACTATACTCCAAATGGAGAAAATATTCATAAAATAGGTATTGCACCAGATATCGAAGTTGTTTACCCAGATGAATTAAGAACACAGGAATATGACAGAAGTAAAGATCCTCAATTCCAAAAAGCAGTTGACGTAATGAAAGATAAGCTTAAGTAGCATCGAAAGGAGAAAATCAAATGGGGATAAATTTAGGAGTATTACAAGGAATTTCAAAAGCCATTGTTAGCTTTCCTTATGTATTAATATTATTTTTAGTGGCAATGAATTTTTATAGAAAAAACAGGAAAATATCTAAAATGCAAAAATTGATTATAGGAAAGTCAATAAATACTCCTTTAGAATTAACCTTGTCAGAAATAGTTCTTGGAATTACAGGTGGTATATTTTCAAGTGTATTGCTGAGCTATTTAGGAGTGGGATTTTCAGAAAACTCTTTAGTAGATTTGATTTTTTTGTTTTCATTGCTTTCGCTAAGTTTTAAAACTAAAGCAATGAACTTTGCTTATACTGCATCTATTATGGGGTTTATAAGTATTTTAATTGAAATAATGAAAGGTTTATATTCTGCAGATTGGAATATACTAAGTGTATTATCAATTGATGTAGTGTCATTAATGACCATGGTGGCTATTATTTATCTTACTCAAGGAATTTTGATAATGATTGATGGAGGAAGAGGTTCTATACCTGTATTTAGTAAACGAAACGGTGAAATTATTGGTGGCTTTGCTTTAAAAAGGTCATGGATTATACCATGTGCAATAATAATACTTACTACTTCCAATAATTATTCAATTAGTGAAACATATTCCTTAAGTCACTGGAAAACCTTTTTAACAGCTACAAATCCTATGGTAATTTTAAGCGGAATTGTGTTGTTTGTTTTACCTTTGTTTGGTGTTTTGAATTTTAGTACATTTACTTTTTCGAAAAGCAAAAAAGAGAAGTCTTTTATATATGGGGCTTTTATGATTGGATATAGTTGTATTTTATTTGTTTTAGCTAGATTGGGTACTTTAAATGTATTTTTTAAATTAGCTACAGTTATTTTTGCTCCAGCAGCATTAGAAGCTATAGAAATTTTTCAAAATTACAAAGAGATTAATAGCAAACCTAAGTATACTTCAAATGATGATGGAGTAATGGTTCTTGAAGTAGTTCCAGATTCTCCGGCATATAATATGGGTATTAAAAGTGGGGATAGGTTAGTGACAATTAATGATAAAAAGATTAAAAAGGAAGAAGATATATTAGAAATTATTAAAGAAACATCTAGTAATATTCTTTTGAAAATAAAAAAAGCAACGGGTATACTAGAAGAGGTTAGGTACTCAAAAACCAATGGTATTAATGCTCTTGGAGTAATTCTGGTGCCAATTAGTTTGCCACAAAAAGAAGGGTATATATTGTTTGAACATGTTAATAAAGAAAGAATAATCGATAAAATTAAAAATAAAGATAATTAGAGGATTTCCTAGGAAATCTTTTTTTTTTAAAACAATGTGAGTATTGACAAAGAAAATTATAAAGTATAAAATTTATATAAACGAACAAATGTTCAAAAGAGGTGATTTTATGGGAATATTTAAATTGAAATCAGTGTTTAAACCATCAGGAGATCAACCGGAAGCTATAGATAATATAGTGGAGGGTTTAAATAAAGGCGAAAAATTTCAAACATTACTAGGGGTAACTGGGTCGGGAAAGACTTTTACAATGGCGAATATTATTAATAAAGTTGAAAAACCTACTTTAGTATTAGCCCATAATAAAACATTGGCAGCTCAATTATGTTCGGAGTTTAAAGAGTTTTTTCCGGATAATTGCGTAGAGTATTTTGTATCCTATTATGACTATTATCAACCAGAAGCTTATATTCCACAGACAGATACATTTATAGAAAAAGATGCTTCTATAAATGATGAAATTGATAAGTTAAGGCACTCTGCTACAGCGGCTTTATTTGAGAGAAGAGATGTTATAGTAGTTGCTTCTGTATCTTGTATTTATGGACTCGGTAATCCGGAAGAGTATAAAAAATTAACAGTTTCACTTCGTCAAGGAATGATTAAAGAACGAGATGATATAATGAGACAATTGGTAGATATTCAATATGAAAGAAATGAAATAAATTTTATTAGAGGTACTTTTAGAGCCAAGGGAGATACTTTGGATATTTTCCCAGCATCTTCTTCTAATATAGCTATAAGAATTGAGTTTTTCGGAGATGAAATTGATAAAATAAGAGAATTTGATTCTCTTACAGGTAATACTATTTGTTTTAGAAAACATGCATTAATATTTCCAGCTTCTCACTTTGCAACATCTAAAGATAAATTGGAAAATGCTATCGTTGAAATTGAGGACGAATTAGAGAAAAGACTAAAAGTTCTTATGGGTGAAGAAAAGTTATTAGAGGCACAAAGAATTAAGCAAAGAACAAATTTTGATATTGAAATGATGAGAGAAATTGGATATTGTAGTGGTATAGAAAATTATTCAAGAGTTTTAGATGGAAGAGCTCCAGGAACTCCACCTAAAACTTTAATAGATTACTTTCCAGAAGATTTTCTTCTTTTCATAGATGAAAGTCATGTTTCACTTCCTCAAGTCAAAGCCATGTATGGAGGAGATAGATCAAGAAAAGAAAATTTGGTTGAATATGGATTTAGGCTTCCTTGTGCTTATGATAATAGACCTCTTAAATTTGATGAATTTGAAGAAAGACTGAATCAAACTGTATTTGTATCTGCTACACCAGCAGAATATGAGTTAAAGCATTCTACTACTGTTGCAGAGCAGATTATCAGGCCAACAGGTCTCCTAGACCCAGAAATAATCGTGAAACCAATAGAAGGTCAAATTGACGACCTTTATGCTACTATAAATGAAACAATTGAAAAAGGATTTAAAGTTTTAGTAACAACCTTAACAAAAAAAATGTCAGAAGATTTAACAGATTATTTAAAAGAAGTGAATATTAAAACTAGATATCTTCACTCTGAAATTAAAACTGTAGAGAGAATGAAAATAATCAAGGATTTGAGATTGGGAAAATTTGATGTACTAGTTGGAATTAATCTTCTTAGAGAAGGGCTAGATATACCAGAAGTAGCTTTAGTGGCGATTTTAGATGCAGATAAAGAAGGATTTTTGAGATCTGAAACATCCTTGATTCAAACAATAGGTAGGGCAGCAAGAAATTCAGAAAGTAAGGTTATCATGTATGCTGATAGAATAACCAATTCTATGGATAAGGCTATAAAAGAAACTTATAGAAGACGTGAAATACAAATAAATTATAATGAAGAGCATGGAATTATTCCAACAACTATAGTTAAGGACATTAAAAATGTACTAGATACTACTATGGTTTCAGAAGAAAATGAAGAATATAACATTGAAGGAACTAAAAAAATAATAATAAATGAAAATAAAGTAAATATTAGTGAAAAGGATAAACTAAAACTTATTGATACATTAGAAAAAGAAATGAAAAAAGCAGCAAAAGAATTAAATTTTGAAAAAGCAGCTGAATTAAGAGATAAAATACAACAGTTAAAAAAATAAAATTAAAGTTAAACTGCTATATTATATAGAAATAAATATAGTAGGGAAGGAGAAAACATTGAGAGACAAAATAATAATTAAAGGAGCTAAGGTTCATAATTTAAAAAATATTGACATCGAGCTTCCAAGAGATAAATTTATAGTTTTTACTGGATTATCAGGTTCAGGGAAGTCATCCTTAGCTTTTGATACCTTGTATGCAGAAGGACAAAGAAGATATGTTGAGTCCTTGTCTGCATATGCAAGACAATTTTTAGGACAAATGGATAAACCCGACGTAGAATATATTGAGGGATTATCACCAGCTATATCTATTGATCAAAAGACTACCAGTAGAAACCCTAGATCCACAGTAGGAACAGTTACAGAAATTTATGATTATTTAAGGTTATTATATGCTAAAATTGGTATTCCGCATTGTCCAAAATGTGGAAAGGAAATTTCCCAACAAACAGTGGATCAAATGATAGATAAGATTTTAGAATTTCCAGAAAAAACAAAGATTCAAATTTTAGCTCCTGTAGTTAGAGGTAAAAAAGGACAGCACATAAAGTTGTTAGATAATATCAAAAAGAATGGTTTTATAAGAGTTAGAATAGACAAAGAAACATTTGACCTTCAAGAAGATGAAATTAATCTTGATAAAAATGTTAAACACAATATTGAAGTAGTGGTAGATAGATTAATTGTAAAAGAAGGTATAGAAGGTAGGTTAAGTGAGTCATTAGAATCGGCTCTTAAATTAACGGAAGGGTTAGTACTAGTTAATATTATAGAGGGAGAAGATATTTTATTTAGTGAAAATTTTGCTTGTGCTGATTGTGGAATTAGTATAGGGGAAATAGAACCTAGATTATTTTCTTTTAATACTCCTTATGGAAAATGTGATAAGTGTGATGGCATTGGCTCACTTATGGAAATAGATGAAGATTTGATTATTCCAGATAAAAGTAAAAGTATTTTACAAGGAGGAATTCTATCTTTTGGAGAAGGTTCTTTAAGAGAAGATTCATGGACGTACTCTATATTAAATGCTATTTCTGAAAAACTTAAGTTTGATTTGAATACGCCTATACAAGATATCCCAAGAAATATTATGGAAATTATTTTATATGGATATAAAAAAGAAAAACTCAAAGTGGTTTATGAAAAAGAAGATAAACAAGGTGTTTATATGCATCAATATGAAGGTGTAATAAATAATTTGAAAAGAAGATATTTAGAAACAAATTCAGATTATATTAAAAGACAAATCGAACAATTTATGAGTGACAGTTCTTGTCCAAAATGCAATGGGGCAAGACTTAATGATAATGCTTTAGCAGTAACGGTTGGTGGGATTAATATTAATGAATTTTCTGTAAAGGCTATTGTAGATGAACTGAAATTTATAGAAGAATTAAAATTATCCAAGAAAGATACAATTATTGCTAATCAAATAGTTAAAGAAATTAGTAGTAGATTATCATTTTTGATAAATGTAGGTTTGGATTATTTGGATTTAGCAAGAATGGCTGGTACTTTATCTGGTGGAGAAGCTCAAAGAATTAGACTGGCGACTCAAATAGGGGCTAGTTTGGTGGGAGTGTTATATATATTAGATGAGCCAAGTATTGGACTGCACCAAAGAGATAATGATAGACTTATTTCTACATTAAAACACTTAAAAGATATTGGAAATACATTAATAGTGGTAGAGCATGATGAAGATACCATTAAAGCTGCAGATTTTATCGTAGATATGGGACCAGGAGCCGGAGAACATGGTGGAGAAATAGTTGCCATGGGAGATTTAAATGATATTTTGAATAATAAAGACTCACTTACTGGTCAATATATAAGTGGAGTGAGAAAAGTTCAAATTCCAGAGCAAAGAAGAAAAGGTAATGGGAAGTTTATAAAAATAGAAGGAGCAGAACAAAACAACTTGAAAAATATAGATGTAGAAATACCTCTAGGAGTATTCAATTGTATAACCGGAGTTTCAGGTTCGGGTAAAAGTACTTTTGTTAATGAAATACTTTATAAAGCTTTAAATAGGAAAATAAATAAATCTAAATATATTCCTGGAAAATATAAAGAAATTTATGGATGGGAAAATATTGATAAAATAATTAACATTGATCAAAGTCCAATAGGAAGAACGCCAAGGTCAAATCCTGCTACTTATACAGGCGTATTTGATATAATAAGAGAATTATTTTCAAATACAAATCAATCTAAGATGAGGGGATATAAGCCAGGCAGATTTAGTTTTAATGTAAAAGGTGGAAGATGTGAGGCTTGTTCAGGAGATGGTATAATAAAAATTGAGATGCAATTTTTATCCGATGTTTATGTACCTTGTGAAGTATGCAAAGGTAAAAGATATAATAGAGAAACTTTAGAAGTTAAGTATAAAGGAAAAAACATAAGCGATGTATTGGACTTGACTATTGAAGATGCACTTGAATTTTTTGAAAATATACCTAGAGCACAAAGCAAACTTCAAACTTTAATGGATGTGGGCCTTGGATATATAAGATTAGGGCAACCATCCACTCAACTTTCAGGAGGGGAAGCCCAAAGAATAAAGTTAGCTACCGAACTATCAAAGAGAAGCACAGGAAAAACCTTCTATATATTGGATGAACCAACTACTGGACTTCATATGGAGGACGTAAATAGGCTTGTCTTAATATTACAAAGACTTGTTGAATCAGGAAATACAGTTATGGTAATAGAACATAATTTAGATGTAATAAAATGTAGTGATAATATAATTGATTTGGGACCAGAAGGAGGCCATAGAGGAGGAACAATTGTATGTACAGGAACTCCAGAAGAAGTGGCAAAAAATAATGAGTCTTATACAGGACTTTATTTGAAAAATATGGTATAATGAAACAAAATTATATTGAATAAAAAGTAAGTGGGTGTTGGAATGCCTTTATTGAGCAGATTAACGGTAGTTTTTAAATTTGTATTTATTTTTTTGATTTATTTAATTATTTTCTTTTCACTAAAAATTATGTACAAGGATTTAAAAAAGGGAAAAGGTACTTCTAAAAAACAAAGTAAATCCTATGAGTTTGCACTAGAAGTATTAAAAGTTTCAAAAGATAATGCTACTTTAAAAGTGGGTTCAATTATCCCATTGAGAGATGATTTTTTTATTGGAAGAGATGAGAAAAACTCACTTCAACTTAATGATAATTTTGTGTCAAAAAAGCATGTTAAAATTTATTGGGATAAAGATTGTTTTGTAATTAAGGATTTGAATAGTACAAACGGAGTTATTATCAACGATGAAATTATTGATAGCGAAATGTACTTAGAAGTTGACGATAAAATTCAAATTGGAGCAAATCTATTTAAAGTAGTAGGTTGATTAATTTGGGTTTTAACTATTATTTAGGATGTTTGAGGAATTTATATGAAAAAATCCATCGATGAAAGAAAATTGTTAAGGTGCACATATTTATTATGTATTTTGTTTTTTATTAATCTAAGTTTTTTGCAATGGCCCTTAGACTATCAAGCCATTGTAATGGCAGGTGTAATTTGTTTTGTAATAGCATATACCTACTTTATTGTAAGAAAATTTTTCCCTTATGGAGATAAGTATATACTAGTTTTTGCTTCAGTACTTTCTATAATAGGAATAGTTATGATTTATAGAATTAGTCCTTCCACATCCATAAAACAGTTAGTTTGGTTTATGCTAGGAGAAACTATATTTGTAATAACGGTAGTAGTACTACCAGTAGTAAGAAAATATTCAAAAATGAGATATGTTTTTATGATCCTAACAATAATATTTATGTCCATGAGTTTTCTTTTTGGTACCACTAAAAATGGTGCTACTAATTGGGTTATCATAGACAATATTAATTTAGGAATAATCCCTTTTTTGATTGATATTTTTAAAAAAATTGGATTATCAGAAAAATCATTGATTTTGTCAATAAGTTTTCAACCCTCAGAATTTGGGAAGATAGTTCTTGTAGCTTATCTAGCATCAGCTTTAAAGGATTATGAAAATTGGAGGGATTTAATAGAACCTGCTATTATAGTTATGATTTCACTGGGTTTTATGGTACTTCAAAGGGATTTAGGTTCTGTGCTCATGTTTTTTGGGATATCATTAACTATGCTTTATATAGCCACATCAAAATTTAAATATGTTATAATTTGTGGGGCTTTATCAATTATAGGAGCTATAGCTAGTTATAATCTATTTTACCATGTTAGGATTAGGATAATGATATGGAAAGACCCTTGGTTGTATGCCACAGATGAGGGGTATCAGATTGTACAATCTATGATTTCTATAGCATCTGGAGGTTTGTTTGGAGCTGGTTTAGGTAAGGGATTTCCTAAATTTGTACCTATAAATACCACAGACTTTATATTCACAATAATATGTGAAGAAATGGGTATTTTAATGGGAATAGCTATTATAATTATCTATTTTTTATTATTCTATAGATGCATTAGAGTAGCAATAAGTTCAGATGACAATTTTACTGCTTTACTAGCTGTTGGATATAGTGCAATGATTGCTACACAAGTGTTAGTAATTGTAGGAGGGGTAACTAAATTGATTCCTTTGACAGGTATAACATTGCCATTAGTTAGTTATGGTGGTAGTTCAATGGTAACAGTATTCTTTGCTTTGGGTATATTGCAAAAGATATCTGAGGAAAATAACTGATGGAATTGATAATAATGAATGGAGAAATTTATGAAGGATATTTCTAACAATGTAAAAAAGGTTGTCATGCTTTTCTTGATTTGTTTTATACTTTTGATAACATATTTATTTTATTTTGAGTTGGTAGAATCCCCAAGTATTAAGCAAAGTACCTATAATAGAAGACTTTGGGCAAAAAGAGAGAGTGTGATTAGAGGAAGTATTTTAGATAGAAATAATAATATTCTAGCTAAAACTGAAGTGAATTCAGAGGGAAGTAGCAAAAGAATTTATCCTTATAAGGACATTTTTGTTCACGCTTTAGGATATGTTGAACCTAATTATGGAATAACAGGATTAGAAAAAAGTTTTGATTCATACCTTATTGGAGAAGAACCTTTTGATGTTAGTACCTTACTGGATAATAGCAACCTAGGTAAAGGTTATGACATTAAAACTACTTTGGATTATAATGTTCAAAAAATGGCTTATGATATGCTTGGAGATAATAAGGGAGCTGTAGTGGTTATAAACCCACAAACAGGAGAAATAATTAGTTTGGTGTCAAAACCGTCATATGACCCTATGGAATTAAATGCTAATTGGGAAGTTATATCTAAAGATGATAAAAATGCACCCATGATAAATAGAGCAACTACGGGAGTGTATCCCCCAGGCTCAACATTTAAGATAATTACGGCTGCATCGGCTTTAAGTAATATAAAAGATATTCAATCTAAAGAGTTTAAAGATGAAGGTGTTTTGAAGTTTAACGATAATGAGCAAATAAGTAATTATGATAATAAAAAATATGGGAATATAAAACTTAACGAAGCTTTTGCTTTATCATCAAATGTAGTATTTGCAGGATTAGGTATTGATCTGGGAAATGGTAATTTAAAGGATACTGCTGAAAAGTTTTTATTTAATAATGAGATTAAAGTAGAAGGTGTTTCTGTTAGGCAAAGTACTTTTCCTTCTCTAGATAGTTTTAAAAAAGGAGAAATTGCTCAAAGTGCCATAGGACAAGGAACAGTTTTAGCAACACCATTTCAAATGGCATTAATAGCAGCAACAATTGCTAATGATGGAATTATGAAAGAGTCATTTTTAGTATCGGAAGTCTTAGATGGAAATGGTTCAAGTATCAAGAGTTTTAATCAACAAAATTCTACTAGAATTATACCAGCAGAAGATGCAAGTGTAATAAAAGGGTATATGAGAGAAGTTGTAGAAAATGGAACAGGTAGTAATGCAGCAATTGATGATATTCAGGTTTGTGGTAAAACAGGTACTGCTGAATACTCTTCAGATAAGGATAAAACTCATGCTTGGTTTGTAGGTTTTGCACCTATGGAAAATCCAAAGGTGGCTATTGCTGTTATAGTCGAAGATGGAGGTACTGGTGGAAGTCTATCGGCTAAAATTGCTAGAGAAGTTATTAAAGAAGCACTTAAATAATTAAAAATAAAGTAACTCTATTGATTGTAATAGGGTTATTTTATTTTGGGAAGATTATTAAAGGATATAAAATTTGAAATATTTGTGAACGTACGTTCTTTTGTGGTATAATAAAATATTAGCATAGTTAAAATAATATTTTTAAACTATAAAAATAAACTAAGGAGAAATTATGAAAGGAAAGACACACATAGGATTAGGTACTATAACATATGTTTCTCTTTGTGATAAATTAGGCGGCTTTAGCTATATTGGATTTTTAATAGTTATAATATCTTCATTACTTCCAGATATAGATCACCCAAAGAGTACATTTAATAAATATATACTTCCCATAAAAAACAAAAAAACAAAAAAGTCAGTTTATTTATCTTTTGCAATAATAATTTTATGGTATGATTTAATAAAAGGAGATATGCCGGTTCTTCGGGTGGCGGCTATTGCTTTAATATTAATAGCTTTTTCTAGTCATAGAAATGGATTTACTCATAGCATATTTTCTATGATAGTATTTATTATATTAGCAGGTTATCTAGAATTTATATTTAAGTGGAATTATATAGTTGAGTATATTTCAATAGGTTATGGTATGCATCTAGTAGGGGATATGCTAACAGTTCAAGGGGTTCCTATTTTATATCCCCTAGTAAAAAAGAAAATAAAATTTCCTTTAACTATAAAAATGAATACTAAAATAGGAAATTTTATAGAAGAATTTATTTTGATTTTATGTTTGATTTATTTAATATATTATTTACCAAGAAAAATATGACTTAAAGAGTAGGTGTTTTTATGTTTGACTTTCAGTACCATATTAAAAATTTACCAGAGAAACCTGGTGTTTATATAATGAAAAATTCTAAAGGTGAAATTATTTATATAGGTAAAGCTAAGATATTGAAGAATAGAGTTTCACAATATTTTAGAAGTCAAAAAAATTCACCAGAAAAAGTTAAGGCAATGGTTAAGAATATTTCTGAATTTGAATATATAATTACAGATTCTGAAATGGAAGCTTTGATTTTAGAATGTAATCTTATAAAGAAACATAGGCCAAGATATAATATTCTTTTAAAGGATGATAAACATTACCCTTTTATTAAAATAACTATAAATGAAGATTTCCCAAGGGTTTTTGTAAGTAGAATGAGAGTTAGAGATGGAGCAAAGTATTTTGGACCATATCCAAGCCAAGGAGCTGTTTACGAAACTTTAGAGCTTATAAAAAAAATCTTTCCTATTAGAACATGCAGAAGAGTTATAAAAGAAGATGGACCAGAAACAAGACCTTGCTTAAACTATTATATTAATTTGTGTAAAGCTCCTTGTGCAAAGAAAATTTCTAAAGAAGATTACAAAGAAATAATTAAAAGTATTATGGATTTGCTAACGGGTAAGGATAATAATATAATAAAGGAACTGGAAATAAATATGAATAAAGCGGCTGAAGAATTGGACTTTGAGAAAGCAGCTGAATTTAGAGATAAAATTGCGGCTATTGAGAAAATAAGGGAAAGTCAAAAGATTATTCTTAGTAATTTTGATAATGAGGACTTTATTAATATTTATAGTGAAGGCAATATCACTTGTGCTCAAATCTTTTTTGTGAGAGAAGGAAAAATAATTGGCAATGAGCATTTTATAATTGAGAATATTTTGGAATTAGATGAGGAAGAAATAATAGATAATTTTATAAAAGAATTTTATAGTGGAACTGCTTTTATACCTAAAAATATTTATGTACCATTTTTAAAAGAAACTGACTTATTAGAAGAATGGCTTTCAGCTAAAAGAAAAGCGAAGGTAGGTATTAAGATTCCTCAAATGGGTGATAAGAAAAAACTTTTAAATATGGTGGGGATAAATGCAAAAAATACTTTTAATAACTTCAAACTGAAGTTGCTTAAAGAAAAGCATCAAGGAGAGTCGGTTCTTCTAGAGTTATCAAAATTAGTTAATTTAGAAAATCTTCCTGAGAGAATAGAAGCTTATGATATTTCTAACATTCAAGGGGTTGATTCTGTGGGAACCATGGTGGTATTCGAGGGAGGAAAACCTAAAAATAGTGATTATAGAAGATTTAAAATTAAAAGTGTAAAAGGTGCGGATGATTATCAAAGTATGTATGAAATTCTTCACAGAAGATTCAAAAGAGGAATTGATGAGATAAATTTAATTCAAAATAAAGAATTGGATTTTACAAATGGGAAGTTCTCTGTTTTCCCTGATTTGATTCTTATGGATGGTGGTAAGGGTCAGGTTAATATAGCCTTAGAAGTGTTAAAATCTCTTAACATAAGCATCCCAGTGTGTGGAATGGTTAAAGATGATAAACACAAAACTAAAGCTTTGGTGTATAATAATAGGGAAATAGAAATAAAATCTAATAAAGAAATTTATAAATTTATAACAAGAATTCAGGATGAAGTGCATAGGTTTGCTATTACATATCATAGAAGTTTAAGAGATAAAAGAGTACTACATTCTGTACTTGAAGATATACCGAATATTGGAGCGGTTAGAAGAAAAGAATTATTGAAGAAATTTGGAAGTATAGATAATATAAAAAAAGCAAAATTTGAAGAGCTAATTGCTACAGAATCTATTAATGAGGTGGCAGCTAAAAGTATTTTGGATTTTTTTCATAAAAATAAATAAATGAGGTGGTTTAATGAAATATTTAATCGATGTACACACTCACACTATAGCTAGTGGGCATGCTTATAGCACATTAACTGAAAATGCTAAACAAGCATCAGAAATAGGACTTAAAGTATTAGGAACAACTGAACATGGACCTACCATGTATGATTCACCACATCCTTGGTATTTTGGAAACTACAGAGTATTACCAAGAGAATTATTTGGTGTTACAATGCTTTATGGTTGTGAAGCTAATATAATTAAAAGTAATGGTGAATTAGATTTGCCTTTAGAATATCAAAAAACTGTGGATATTCTCATTGCTTCTCTTCATGATATATGTTTTGAACCAAATACAAGAGATAAAAATACTGAAGCAGTATTAAATGCTATGGAGAATCCATACATTGATATATTAGGACATTTAGGTAATCCAACATACCCAATATGGGAAGAAAAAATTATTCAAAAGGCTAAAGAAAAAAATATATTGATAGAATTCAATAATAGTTCAATGACTACATCAAGACCAGGAAGTAGACAATACTGCAAAAAAATAGCTGAATTATGTAAAGAAAATGGAAATATGGTAATACTTAATACAGATTCACATTTTAATTTGCATATTGGTCAATTTCAGCAAGTACATGAGTTAATGCAGGAAGTTGAAATGCCGGATGATAAAATAATAAATATTGATGAAAATAGAATAATAGAATATTTAAAATCTAAAGGTAAGTTAAAAGATATGAATAACTAATAAATAAGGAGAAATTTAATGCATTTAAATAAAAGATTTATGGAGGAAGTATATAAGATATTTCCACAAAATAATGTTAAACTTGATGAGCTTATGAAAAAGCACACATCCTTCAAAGTAGGAGGTCCGGCGGATTGTTTAGTAATTCCCAAAAATTATGATCAAATAGCTGAAATAATAAAATTATGCATAGCTTATAATGAACCATGTTTTATTATGGGTAATGGATCTAATTTGTTAGTAAGAGATGGTGGAATAAGAGGAGTAGTAGTAAAATTAACAGAATTAAAAGAAATAAAAGTTGAAAATAACAAAATAATTGTTCAATGTGGAGCGTTATTAACAAATGTTAGTATGGCAGCTTTAAATGCTGAGTTAAAAGATTTTGAATTTGCATGTGGGATACCTGGTACAATAGGAGGAGCAGTTGCAATGAATGCCGGAGCTTACAATGGAGAAATTGCAAATGTAATAGAAAGTGCAACAGTTGTAGATAAAGAAGGTAATATATTAAAACTTTCTAAACAACAATTAGAATTAGGTTATAGAACTAGCATTATTCTTAAAAAAGGATATACAGTTTTACAAGCTACTTTTTCACTACAAAAAGGAAATTACAAAGAAATCAAGGAAATTATTGATGACTTAATGAATAAAAGAGTTACAAAGCAGCCATTAGAATTTGCTTCAGCGGGAAGTACATTTAAAAGACCAGAAGGATATTTTGCAGGTAAGCTAATAGAAGATTCAGGACTTAAAGGAAAATGCTTTGGGGATGCACAAGTATCTGTGAAACATTCGGGATTTATTATAAATAAAGGAAATGCTAAAGCACAGGATATTTTGAATCTTATAAATCATGTGCAAAATACTGTAAAACAAAATTATGGAGTAGATTTAAAGACAGAAGTAAGAATTATTGGGGAAGAATAGAGGGAAGCACCTTGTTGAGGTGCTTCTTTAAGTTGGATGATTTGTGAGTGATATAAATATTTATTTTATATTGTAATTTAATTGTAATTGGGTTGAAATATAATTTATAATAAACATAAGTAGTTAAAAGTAATTAGGAGGATTTATATGAGATTTGTTATAGTTACAGGATTATCAGGTGCAGGAAAAACAGGTGCCATAAGAAGTTTAGAGGATTTAGGATATTTTTGTATAGATAATTTACCTCCAACTTTAATCCCAAAATTTGCAGAAGTTTGTTATCAAACAGATGGAAAAATAAGCAAAATTGCTTTAGTAATAGATATTAGAGGGAGAGAGTTTTTTGACGCACTTTTTGAAAGTCTTAAACACTTGGAAGAAAAAGAATATTCATATGAAATAATATTTTTAGAAGCCAAAGATGAAGTTTTAGTAAAAAGATACAAAGAATCAAGAAGAAAGCATCCACTAGCACCTGATGGTAGAATTTTAAAGGGCATTGAATTAGAGAGAAGAAAATTAAATGAAGTTAAGTATAAGGCTACACATGTTATAGATACATCAGCATTAACTGTTAGAGAATTAAAAGAAAAAGTGGATAGAATATTTGGGGATGAAGCGCAATTAGAAAATAAATTAATGGTTACAGTATTGTCATTTGGATTTAAATATGGGCTACCAGTGGATTCTGACTTATTGTTTGATGTTAGATTTTTGCCTAATCCATTCTATATACCAGAATTAAAACCTTTTTCAGGAAATGACCAGGAAGTAAAGGATTATGTTTTGAGTTTTAAAGAAACACAAGTTTTTATAGATAAATTAACAGATATGCTAGTATTTTTAATGCCTAACTATCTTAAAGAAGGCAAGAGGCAATTAATTGTATCTATCGGTTGTACTGGTGGAAGGCATAGATCTGTAACTATAGCCAATGAAATGCACAAGATTTTAGAAAATATCGGAGTCAAAGTTAATATTGAACATAGGGATATTAATGAGGATGTTTATAAAAGCGGAAATAAATTATGATCTTTTATAAAAAAGTAAAAGGTGATTATAAAATAAAACGATGGATTCTAACTTGTATTATTGGGCTAATTTTTACTATAATGTCTTGTGGAACATTGGTATATAAAGAATTTTTATCTTTAAAAGAAATATATATAAATATTTTACTTGCAATAGGTGGTTTAATTATTATCTATTATTCTATATATAAGATAATTAGAAGAAACTTGGATATTCTTACCAAGGGAAGTTGTAAATTATCGGTAAATCCAAAATCTCACTATAATATTAAGCATGAAAGAAAAAATTTAATGAAAGGTCCTAAAATTGTGGCAATCGGTGGAGGTACAGGATTATCTACTATGTTAAGGGGATTAAAAGCCTATACATCAAATATTACAGCTATAGTTACTGTAGGAGATGATGGTGGAGGTTCAGGAACTTTAAGAGAAGACTTAGGGATGTTACCTCCTGGAGATATTAGGAATTGTATTCTTGCTTTAGCTGAAACTGAGCCAATAATGCAGGATTTACTTCAGTATAGATTTAAAGAAGGTAGACTCAAAAATCAGAATTTTGGCAACCTTTTTTTGGCCGCTATGGATGGTATATCAGGAGGTTTTGAAGAAGCAGTTCAAAAAATGAGTGATGTACTGGCAGTTAAAGGGAAAGTATTACCAGTAACTTTAGATAATATGGTTTTGAAAGCTACACTTAAAAATGGTAGAATTATAGAAGGCGAGTCCATAATTCCGGAACAATGCTTAAAAGAAGAAAGCTCAATAGATACTATTGAGATAATTCCTTCTCATTCAAAAGCTTTAAATGAGGCAATTATAGCTTTAAAAGAAGCGGATGCTATTGTGATTGGTCCAGGAAGTTTATATACAAGTATAATTCCTAATTTATTAGTACAAGGTATTACAGAAGAGATTATTAAATCTAAAGCTATAAAAATTTATGTTTGCAATGTTATGACACAGCCAGGTGAAACAGATGGATATTTGCTTGAACATCATTTGGATGCATTATTTAAGCATAGCTCAAATAAATTAGTAGATTATGTTATAGCAAATGATTCATACATTAGTAAACAGTTAAAAGAAAAGTATTTAGATAAAAAATCTATCCCAGTTTATCATCGTGATAATACAGAAGAAAAGTATAAAGTGAAAATTATTTATGATGATATAGTTTCTATAAAAAACGATTATATAAGACATAATTCTGATAAGTTAGCAGGGATAATTTTCAAATTAATTAGTAAAAACAAAAAATCTAAGTGAATTTAAAGGTATTATAAGGAGAATTTAATAATGTCATTTTCATCAACGGTAAAAAATGAAATTTGTAGATATGGGGATTTGAATAAAGAGGAAGCAAGAGCCTTATTAGCTGGATTAATGAAAGTTAGTGGAACATTAGCATTAACAGGAGAAAGGAAAATAAATTTTAGAATTTCTACGGAAAACCCAGCAATAGCTAGATTAGCTTTTAAAATGCTAAAAGAGCATTTTGATATACATTCAAAATTGATGGTTAAAAAAAGTAATTCACTTAAAAAGAATAA
This sequence comes from Clostridium grantii DSM 8605, assembly GCF_900129965.1. Classification (GTDB taxonomy): domain Bacteria; phylum Bacillota; class Clostridia; order Clostridiales; family Clostridiaceae; genus Clostridium_AF; species Clostridium_AF grantii. Next base: position 90,504 of record NZ_FQXM01000007.1, read on the forward strand.
TATATATCTTGTAATGATTACAGAAGAAATGGGTGTAAGAGATCTTCTGGAAAAAGTTGGAGTAGCAGATAGCTCTGGAGGTTTTTTTATGCTAGATTATACTATTCCTGATAGATTAATTCATGAAGAAACATGGAAAAGAAGCTATATTAGAGGGGTATTTTTAGGGGGAGGAAGTATTAGTAATCCTGAAAAAACTTATCATTTAGAATTTGTTACTCATAATGAAGAATACGCTGAGGATTTAAAAAATCTTATCAATACCTATGGATTAAATTCAAAGGTGATAAAAAGAAAAAGTAGTTTCGTTATTTATATTAAAGAAGGTGAGCAAATAGTAGATATTCTTAATATTATAGGAGCTCATAATTCCTTATTACAACTAGAAAATGTAAGAATAATGAAAGAAATGAGAAACAATGGAAATAGATTAGTTAATTGTGAAACGGCAAATTTAAGTAAAACTGTTAATGCAGCTGTTAGACAAATAGAAAGTATAGAATTAATTAAAAAAGAAATAGGACTTGAGAGATTGCCTAAGAATTTAAGAGAAGTAGCAGAGCTTAGAATTAAATTTCCTAATGAATCTTTAAAAGAACTAGGAGAAATGCTTGTACCAGAAGTAGGTAAATCTGGTATAAATCATAGGTTAAGAAGAATAGAAAAAATTGCAGAAGAACTTAAGCACCATTAAAAAACTTTTGTAAGCAAATAGAGTACAAACTAGAAAAGGTGATAAAATGAATATAGATAGTGAATTTGTTCATCTACATCTTCATACAGAATTTAGTTTACTTGATGGTTCAGGAAAAATAAGTAAAATAATTAAAAAAGCTAAGGATTTAGGAATGAAAAGTCTTGCTATAACTGATCATGGAGCTATGTATGGGTGTGTAGAATTTTATAAAAGAGCAAAAGAAAATGGTATAAAACCTTTAATTGGATGCGAGATTTATGTGGCAGCTAAGTCTATGTATATAAAGCAAAATGATAAAGATAATAAAATTCATCATTTAGTGCTTTTAGTTAAAAATGAAAAAGGTTATGAGAATCTAATGAAAATTGTTACAAAAGCTTCTGTAGATGGATTTTATTATAAACCAAGAGTGGACCTTGATTATTTAAAAGAACATAGTGAAGGTCTTATTGCTTTAAGTGCTTGTCTTGGCGGTCATGTGAATTGGCTTTTGAATAATGATCAATTGGAAAAAGCTAAGGATATTGCTTTAGAATACAAAGAAACTTTCAAGGAAGGTTTTTACTTAGAACTTCAATACCATAATATACCAGAACAATTAAAAGTAAATGAAAGATTGGTAAAACTATCAAAGGAATTTGATATACCTATGGTGGCAACTAATGATGTCCATTATATTAATAAAGAAGATGCCAAAGCACATGAAGTTTTGTTATGTATTCAAACAGGAAAAACTTTAGATGATGATAATAGAATGTCTTTTGAAACTGATGAATTTTATTTGAAATCAGAAGAGGAGATGAAGAAGTTATTCTCATATGTTCCAGAAGCTATTGAAAATACTGTTAAAATAGCGGAAGAGTGTAATTTTGATTACGAATTTCATGTAAGTAAATTACCAGAATATCCTCTTGAAAAAGGACAGGATCATTTTAAATATTTAAAAGATTTATGCTACAAAGGTTTAAATGAAAGATATGAAGATATAAATGATGAACTTAAAGATAGATTGGAATTTGAGTTAAACATTATAAACGAAATGGATTATATAGACTATTTTTTAATCGTGTGGGATTTTATGGACTATTGTGTTAAAAGCAATATTATGACAGGACCAGGAAGAGGAAGTGCTGCAGGTTCTTTAGTTGCATATACATTGGGAATAACAAAAATAGACCCTATAAAGTACAATCTAATTTTTGAAAGATTTCTTAATCCAGAACGTATATCCATGCCTGATATAGATAGTGATTTTTGCTATGAAAGACGTGGAGATGTAATTGATTATGTGGTAAAAAAGTACGGAGAACGAAATGTAGCGCAAATAGTTACTTTTGGAACAATGGCAGCTAGAGCCTGTATAAGGGATGTAGGAAGAGCCATGAACTATTCCTATGTAGAAGTGGATAGAATAGCTAAAATGATGCCTATGGTTTTAGGAATAACCATAGATAAAGCATTAGAAATTAATCAAGAGTTAAAAAATCTTTATGATGACGATGATAGGGTAACTAGATTAATAGATATTTCAAGAACTTTAGAAGGATTACCAAGGCATACATCAACTCATGCAGCGGGGGTAGTTATAGCCTCAAAACCTCTTGTTAATTTTGTTCCTTTACTTAAAAATGATGAAGCCATAGTAACTCAGTTTACAATGACGGAATTAGAAGAACTAGGACTTTTAAAAATGGATTTTTTAGGACTTAGAACATTAACTGTTTTAAGAGATACTATAAGCCTTGTAAAAAAAGACAAAGGAATAGAAATAGACTTAGATAAAATTGATTTTAATGATAAAAAAGTTTATGAAATGATAGGAAAAGGGAAAACAGTAGGAGTATTTCAGCTTGAATCTGCAGGAATGACCAGCTTTATGAAAGAACTAAAGCCAGAAAATCTTGAGGATATCATAGCAGGAATAAGTTTGTATAGACCGGGTCCTATGGCTGAGATTCCAAGATATATACGAAATAAACATAATCCAGATGCAATAGAGTATGCTACACCAGAATTAAAAAGTATTTTAGATGTTACCTATGGGTGTATGGTATATCAGGAACAGGTTATGCAAATAGTTAGAGACTTAGCAGGTTATTCCATGGGTAGAAGTGACTTGGTTAGGCGTGCTATGTCAAAAAAGAAACATAAAGTTATGGAAGAGGAAAGAAAGAACTTTATTTATGGAATAGAAGAAGCAAGTGGAGAGATAATTGTAGAAGGTTGTGTAAGAAAGGGAATAACTCCTGAGGCAGCTAATAAAATTTATGATTCTATGATGGATTTTGCATCCTATGCTTTTAATAAATCTCATGCGGCTGCTTATGCTGTAGTGGCTTACTATACCGCATATTGTGTATGTTATTTTCCACATGAATTTATGGCGGCTATGCTTAATAGTGTAAAAGGTAATGGTGAAAAAGTGCCAGTTTATGCAAGAGCAGCTAGAGATATGAACATAGAAATTTTACCTCCAGACATAAATGAAAGTTTTGCAAAATTTACAGTAAAAGAAGATAAAATAAGATTTGGATTAACGGCTATCAAAAATGTGGGAGAAAATATAATTGATAATATTTGTGCTATAAGAGAAGAAAAGGGTAAATTCACCAGTTTCGAGGACTTCTGTAGTAAGATTGATACTAATTGTATCAATAAAAGAGTTATAGAAAGTTTAATCAGAGCAGGTGCCTTTGACACGATGAATGTATATAGATCAAAACTTTTAGCTGTATTCGAATTAATTTTAGATTCAATGTCTAATCAAAAAAAGAAAAATATTAAAGGACAAATGACTTTATTTGGAATTCATAACGAAGAATTTGAAGAAATTCAAATTAAATATCCTGATTTAAAAGAATTTGACAGAAAAAATATATTATCTATGGAAAAAGAAATTACAGGTCTTTATTTATCAGGGCATCCCTTAGAGGAATATGAAGAAACGTTAAGAAAAGCTACATCAATTAAACTCAGTGATTTAGTCGATGAAGCTTCCTTAGAAGATGATAGCATTGAGGAATCAATTACAGACACAAATACAAAAGGTGTATCAGACGGAGATAGAGTCATTATCGGCGGTATAATAAGTGAAGTTACAAAAAAAATAACTAAAAATAATAATAAGATGGCATTTATAAAAGTTGAGGATTTATTTGGAACGGTGGAAGTTATTATTTTCCCTAAAATTTTAGAAAGATTCACAAAATTAGTAGAAGAAGATAATATTGTTTTAGTGAAGGGTAGAATAAGTATTAGGGAAGAGGAACAACCTAAAGTTATCTGTGATACATTAGAAAGTCTTCAAAAAGTATCTAAAAAAAGTGTCTACATTCTTATAGATAAAAACAAAGAAGTTAAAACAGTTAAAAATGAAATCAGTAATATTTTAAAACAAAATAAAGGTAATATTCCTATTGTTATTTGTACCAAGGAAAAAGGAAAATTTATGTTAGCAGAAGAATTGTGGGTAAATGAAAATGAAAAACTTTTAAATTACCTTTTTGCTAGGTTCGGGGAAAAGAATGTAAAAATAGTATAAGATAAAAATGACTACTTTACCATTTGTTTCTAATAGAGTAGTCGTTTTTAGTTTTTTAAAGTTAAAATAGAAGTATTAAATTTGTTTAAATTCACAAAATAAATAATGTATAGGTATACACAAGAATTATTTCATTAAATTTTACCGTTTTATGTTGAATATTTATGGCTTTTCTTATAAAATTACTATAGGAGTAAAGATGCAAATAATCTATTAAAAAGATGGTTTACATTTTCCGATTAAGTTAACCAATTATAAGGTTAGCATATTATGATAATAACGGGACAAATTTAGACCCGGTGGTCATAGGAGGAACTATAATGAGATCAATTGCTGTTTTAACTTCTGGTGGAGATGCGCCAGGCATGAATGCTGCTATTAGAGCGGTTGTTAGGTATGGTTTAGAAAAAGGTATAAAGGTTATGGGTGTGCAAAGAGGGTATAGTGGGTTAATTAATGGTGAAATCTTTGATTTAGGGAGACATGGCGTTTCCGACATAATTCAAAGAGGGGGAACAATTTTAAGAACTGCAAGATGTCAAGAGTTTAGAACAGAAGAAGGTAGAAAAAAAGCTGCTAATATTTTAAAAGCTTTTGGTGTTGATGGATTAGTTGTAATAGGTGGAGATGGATCTTTTCAAGGAGCAAGACTGCTATCTCAATTAGGAATAAAAACTGTTGGGATACCAGGCACTATAGATAATGATTTAGCATATACAGATTTCACAATAGGATTTGATACTGCTTTAAACACTATCTTAGATGCCATTAAAAAATTAAGAGATACATCATCTTCTCATGAAAGAGTTAGTATTATTGAAGTTATGGGAAGAAATTGTGGTGATTTAGCTCTACATGCGGGTATTGCTGGTGGTGCTGAAAGCGTAATTGTACCTGAAAAAGGTTTTAACGTGGATGAACTTTGTAGAACAATTTTACAAGGTAAACTTCAAGGTAAAAAGCATAACTTAATCATCTTGGCAGAAGGTGTTGGCGGTGCTCAAGAGTTATCAAAAACTGTTCAAGAAATAACTGGTATTGATACAAGAGCAACAGTTCTTGGACATATTCAAAGAGGTGGAAGCCCAACTGCTTATGACACAATATTAGCTTCTAGACTTGGTGGAAGAGCTGTAGAATTACTATTAGACGGTAAATCATCAAGAGTTGTTGGTATAAGTAAGGGTAAAATTGTTGATTTAGACATTGAAGAAGCATTGACAATAGAGCAAACATTTGATGAAGAATTATATGAATTAGCTAATATTATTAACAAATAATATAAAGTGAGTAAGCCTCAAAACAAATAAAAATTAGTTTAAGGAGAGAGACTATGCAAAAAACTAAAATGATTTTTACAATTGGACCTACATCTGAATCAGAGGAAGTATTATCTCAATTAATAGACATTGGTATGAATGCTGCAAGATTAAACTTTTCTCACGGAGACCATGCTGAACATTTAGGTAGAGTTGAGAAAATTAAAAAATTAAGAAAAAAACTCAATAAACAAATTGCTATTGTATTAGATACTAAAGGACCAGAAATCAGAACAGGGGTGTTCAAAGAAGGAAAGGTTACTTTAGAAGAAGGAAAAGAATTTACAGTTGTTTGTGGTGAAGAAATTGAAGGAGATGTTACTAGATGTAGCGTTTCTTATAAAGATTTATGCAATGATGTTAAAGTGGGAAGCACAATCTTAATTGATGATGGTTTAGTAGGATTAACTGTAGATAGAATTGAAGGAACTAATGTTATTTGTAAAGTAGCTAATACTGGTGTAGTTGGAAGTAGAAAAGGAGTTAATCTTCCAGGAATATCTACTAACTTACCGGCATTAACTGAAAAAGATAAAGGTGATTTAGTTTTCGCATGCGAAAATGGATTCGATATGATTGCTGCATCATTTATTAGAAAAGCTTCAGACGTTATTGCTATCAAAAAAATATTAGAGCAAAATGGAGCACCTGATATCAAAGTTATTTCTAAGATTGAAAACCAAGAAGGTGTTGACAATATAGATAAAATCATTAAATATTCTGATGGTATAATGGTAGCTAGAGGAGACATGGGTGTTGAAATTCCTTTAGAGCAAGTTCCATTAGTACAAAAAGAAATAATCAGAAAATCTAAAGAAGCTGGAAAATTCGTTATAACAGCAACACAAATGTTAGATTCTATGATGAGAAATCCAAGACCTACAAGAGCAGAAGCATCAGATGTAGCTAATGCAATATTTGATGGTACTGATGCAATCATGCTTAGTGGAGAAACTGCAAATGGTAAATACCCACTTGAAGCTGCTTCAACAATGTCAAAAATAGCTATAGAAGCAGAAAAAAGAATGGATCAAAAAAATACATTAAAAAGAAAAGTTATAGAAGCACAATCAAACGTATCTAGTGCTATTAGTTATGCAGCTTGCACAACTGCTCAAGAGTTAAATGCTGCTGCTTTAGTTACAGCAACTCAAACTGGTAACACAGCAAGAATGGTATCAAAATATAGACCACAAGCTCCAGTTATTGCAGTAACACCAAGTGAAAGAGTAGCTAGAGGATTAGCATTAAATTGGGGAGTATATCCTTTATTAGCTAAAATGGTTTACTCAACTGACTCATTAATTAGCGAATCTGTTGATAAAGCAGTTGAAGCAGGAATCGTTAAAAATGGTGACTTAGTAGTAGTTGCAGCTGGTATCCCTGTACACTATTCAGGAACAACTAATATGTTAAAAGTTCATATAGTTGGAGATGTATTAGTAAAAGGAAAAGGCGCAGGTCATTCAGCTGGATACGGAACAGCTAAAATAGTTACTAATTTAAAAGAAGTAGAAGATTTAGTAGAAGATAATGATATATTAATAGTTAAAACCCTTGATAAAGAAATATTAAATGTAATGGATAGAGTTACAGGTATAGTATCTGAAACTGGTGGATTAACTTCACACGTTGCTATTGAGTGTTTATCAAGAGATATTCCAATAATATGTGGAGCAACAGATGCAACTCATATTATTAAATCAGGAACATATATTACTCTTGACCCAGACAGAAGTGTTGTTTATAGCGGAAGAGCTAGTGTTAAATAAAATTGAATTATATAAAAAACATCCTTTTTAAGGGTGTTTTTTTATATAATTGTTAAATTTTTATTATAAATTTGAAAAACTTGTATATTTTTTTTATAATAAGGTATAATTAAAAAGAACATATGGCAACTTTTTCTATACCTTTACCCCATTTTGGGGTCTTTTTTTTGCATAAAAACTGCTTTTAAAAGGAAAAATATTAAAAAAGGGAGGCGTATTTTTATGATAAAATTAACTTGTGGAGCCACTGATTGTGTACATAACTCAAGAGAATTATGTACAGCAAGAAGTATACATGTAGGTGGAATAGCTACAGAAAGCTCTGAAGGTACTCAGTGCGATACTTTTTCACCAAAAGGGGTAAAAAATGCATTTAATAGTTTAGGAAACATGAACTTAACAGGTGAATTCAAACAGTTATTCACAAAAGAAGATATAAAAATGAGCCCAGGTATAGGATGTAGCGCAGAAAAATGTGTATTTAATGAAAAAAGAATTTGTTCAGCATCAGATGTAAGAATAGAAGGATTAGGAGCAGACAGTAGTGAAGCAACAAATTGTTCTGCTTTTAGAATGAATTAGAAAATAAAAGAGCTTAAATGAATAATTCACAATTCAAGATAAAATTAAAATTTTATTATGAATTGTGAATTGTTTTTGTTATAATAAATAGAAACTGATTTAACAAATATATAAGAATTCTTTGCCATATGTAAAGTATTTATAATGATGGGAGAAAGTTGATGAAAAAAAATATACCAGTTGAAAAAAATAAAGAATATATAGTGACTATTGTGTCCTATGGGTCAGATGGAGAAGGTATAGGAAAGATAGATGGTTTTCCTATTTTTATAAATAGAGCTATAAAAGGTGAAGAAGTGAAAGTACTTTGCGTTAAGGTTAAGAAAAATATGGCTTATGGGAAAATAGTAGAAATTATTAAAAGCAGTGAAGATAGAGTGACTCCAATTTGTAATATTTATGATCAATGTGGAGGATGTAATATTCAACATTTATCCTATGAAGCTCAATTAAAACTAAAAAAAGATAGAATAATAGATTGTCTTTCAAGATTAGGGAAAATACCTATGGATAATATAATAGTTCATGACACTATAGGCATGGAAAATCCTTATAGATATAGAAATAAAGTTCAACTTCCTGTAGGTGAAGGGAAAAATGGGGAAATAAATATAGGTTTTTATGCTAATAGAAGCCATAATATAGTAGATATGAATACTTGCTATATTCAAAGTGAAATAGCTGATACATTAATGAAACTAGTAAAACAATGGATGAAGAGATATAATATATCGGCTTATAATGAAGAAACTCATAGTGGAATTATAAGACATATTATGTTGAGAAGTGGGTTTAAAACTGAAGAACAGATGGTAGTTATAGTAACAAACAAAAATAAAGTTCCTTATATTAATGAATTAATTGAAGAGATTATAAATAATATAAAAGGCGTTGTTAGTATAGTTCAAAACATTAATACAAGAAATACTAATGTAATATTGGGAACTGAGTGTGTTACTTTATGGGGAGAATCTCATATAAGTGATTACATAGGTGAATACAAATTTATTATATCTCCATTATCATTCTTTCAAATCAATCCTATACAAACAGAAAAATTATATAGTAAAGCTTTAGAGTATGCAGATTTACAAGGTGATGAAGTTGTATTTGATGCTTATTGTGGAACAGGTACTATTTCATTATTCTTATCTGAGAAAGCTAAAAAAGTATATGGGGTAGAAATTATACCTCAAGCTATAGAAAATGCAAAAGTAAATGCAGATAGAAATAAAATACACAATGCAGAATTTATTGTGGGTAAATCAGAAGAAGTGATACCACAAATGATAGAAGAAGGCAATTTTGCAGAAGTTGTGGTAGTAGATCCGCCGAGAAAAGGTTGTGAATTTAAACTTTTAGAAGCAATAGGACATATGAAACCAGAGAAAATAGTTTATGTTTCTTGCGACCCAGCTACACTAGCTAGAGATTTGAAAATATTGATGGGGTTTGGCTATGAGATATTAGAGGTACAACCTGTGGATATGTTTCCGCAGACAAGCCATGTGGAGTGTGTTGTATTGATAACAAGAAATGATAAGTAAAGTGTATAAAAGCCTTGAAATAAGGGGTTTCCGAGAGTTAGAGTGTAAACTTTAACTCTCGGATTTTTTGTTGAATTAATCAGAGCCAAACATATCCACCTTAAAAATGACCTAGGGTTGAGTTGACAGGATTAAAATGGATAGGTTGTGGAGATAGTATGGATACTGGCTTTATGAGTAGTTAGAATAGATGTTAAGTTATTTTTTTCTAATAAATTATTTTATTTAGACTAATTATCATGTGAATGGAAACAATTAAAGATAAGTAGTTTAAATTTAATAGAGAGGTTATGCAATGGGAGATAATAACAATAATTTAACACCAAAGATAACATTTATTCCAGCAAAAAAGAAACGAGACAAAAGGGTAGCTATATATTGTAGGGTTAGTACAAATCACTATTCTCAAGAAGAAAGCTTAGAAGCACAAATTGAAGGATTAAAGCAAATAGTAAAAAATAATCCTGATTGGAGTTTATTTAAAGTCTACACAGATAAAGATTCAGGAGGAAATACATTTAGGTTTGGATTTCAGAGCATGATATTTGATTGCTATGAAAACCGTATTAATATTGTATTAGTAAAGTCAATTAGCCGCCTTTCAAGAAATACGGTAGATTTACTTGAAACAGTGAATAAATTAAGGTGCATGGGAATAGAGATAATATTTCATGAAGAAAATATCAAAACCAGTGAAGCAGAAAATGATGTGTTTATAGCGGCATTAACTGCATTTGCACAGGCTGAGAGTGAATCAACAAGTGAAGCTATAAAGTGGGGATTAAAGAGAGGGTTTGAATCTGGTCAATCTAAGCTTTATAATAGAAAGTGTTACGGGTATAAACATAACGAAAAAGGTAAACTTACAATTGATGAAGCACAAGCAGTGGTTGTTAGAAAAATGTATGATTTATATTTAAGTGGATATAGTGTAGACTTAATTATACGTGACTTAGAGTGTGCAAATATCAAATCTCCTATGGGTAAAGATAAGTGGTCTAAACGTGCTATTAAAACTATACTAACAAATGAAAAGTATATAGGCAATGTAATTTTAGGTAAAACCTATACAGGTGCATTTCCTAATAATAAACAGCAAAGAAATTATGGTGATCAAGAAAAATATTTGCTAGAAAATTCTCATGAACCAATAATAGAACATGAAAAATTTCAGAAAGTACATGAGGAAATAATACATAGATGTAACGTTGAAATAGTAGATGGTAAAATAAAAAGAAAGAAAACACATTATAGCTCAAAGAAAAGAACATAGAATTATATGCAATGGAAAGATAAAAATAATGAAAGAGAGGTTAAACTATGCAAATTGCACTAACTAAAAAACTATCTACTGCTATGGGGATAAAACCAGCGATTATTAAAGCAGAGGTAAACCCATTATTTACTTGGACAGCAAACTGGACTAAAGTTTGGGATAATCGTAGAACGGAAGATATGCTTGTTTTAGTAAACAATGCTACTAGATTTACTGTTGCCGTTTATCAGGTAAAGAGAAAGGAATTAAAAAACATAAGCGAAATTATTAACACTGCAATTTCTAATACACTTTTAGCCATGAATTTTAGTGAAGAGGTTGTGGCGGAGTATATGGAAATGTCAGATGATATAGAATTTGTTCAAAATAATAGCAGGCAAGCAGCATCATGGGTAACAAAGGCTGGATTAGAATGCTCCCATTATGTTGGAAGAGAATATGATGGGAGTGAAAAAGTATTCAATGATACAATAGGTTGCTTTTCCAATAGACTAATAGTAGGTTGTAGTGGTAAAAGTGAGAAAAGTTTTTATCCTTATAAATTAATGAGAGAGGAACTTGAAAAAATTACTGGAAAAGAGATTTATAAATATAAAGCTTTTGAGTTAGAGGTTACGCTTGATTTAGATATATATAAGGCTATAAGAAAAATAATTGTACCAGCAAATATAAAGTTAGATAGCTTCCACAAGGTGCTTCAGTCGGTATTTAATTGGAGAAACTATCATTTATATGACTTTACTGTTTTTGATAAAGATACAAATGAGTTAATAAAAAGAATAGTACCCTTTGAAGATGATTTAGAATACGATAATAATGCTATTTTAATGGGAAATCATACTCTTAAAGATATATTATCTGAGAAAAATTATATAATTTATACCTATGATATGGGCGATAACTGGGAACATGAAATTAAACTAATAAATGTAATAGAAGACTATGATAAAGAGTCACCATATTTATTAGTAGCAGATGGACAATCGCCGCCAGAGGACGTGGGCGGAGTAACAGGATTTATTGAGTTTCGAGATATTATGATGAATTCAAAATCTCCAGAATATGAGGAAATGAAAGTGTGGGCAGGGTATTGGAATTTAGAACTAAATGATTGGCAAAAAAGACCTGGTCTCATATGGTGGTAAATATGCTAAGACATTAATAATACGAATTCAACCCTATTGTAAATAGTAAAGTAATAAACTAAATAAATTATATACGGATATTGATGAAATGGCTATTTAACAAGCTTTGAGAGGGAATTATATCGTGAAAATGACATCAATTCTATCATTTTATTTAGAATAACTATCACATGTTGAGAGTGTTGTATTGATGTCAAGGGTTGAGAAATAAGAGTGTAAAAAAGGCTTGAAATATGAACTTTCCGAGGGTCGGGATAGAAACTCTGACTCTCGGATTTTTTATTGAATAAATCGGAACCAAACATATCCACGATGGAAATAACGTAGGGTTGAGTTGACAGCATTAAAATGTGGAGGTTGTGGAGATAGAAATGTTGAATTCAGATATCTGATATTTGTCATGATACTCGCTTATAAAAACATAAATTAGATACTTGATATTTTATAGCCGAGAAAAAAATAATATGCATAGAAGCAATCTATAGAGTTTTACACACTTTGATTTTATGCGTCAAACAAAACATTTGTTGCATCGAACATTTTATTTGACGCACATCGAAATATATGCTATAATCAAGGTGTTTAAATCAAATGAGGAGGCTTTTGGAATAATGAAGGCTTGTTATAATAAACTTCTTAAAATGCTAATAGATAGAGAAATGACAAAAACCGATTTGCGTCAGCAGGCGAAGATTAGTAGTAGTACCCTTGCAAAGATTGGCAAGCAAGAAATGGTCAGCTCAGATGTTCTTGTGAAAATCTGTAATGCACTTCAATGTGATATAAGTGATATAGTTGAATTGGTAAAAGATGAAAATGAAGAGTATATTGCCCATTTTCATCCCGATAAGCTAAAGGTGGTATCACTCTTCTCAGGTGCTGGAGGTATGGATCTTGGATTTATAAAAGCCGGGTTTGAGATAATTTGGGCAAATGATTTTTTTGAAGATGCGGTTAATTCCTATAGAAAGAACATAGGAAAACATATGATTCATGGTGATATCACTAAGATTTCTAGTTGTGATATACCTGATGGTGCAGACGTAGTTATAGGTGGATTCCCATGCCAAGGATTTTCAGTAGCAAATACTAGACGTTCTATGGAGGATAAGCGTAATTTCTTGTATAAAGAGATGCTTAGAGTAATTGCTGATAAAAAACCTAAATTTTTTGTAGCAGAGAATGTAAAAGGACTTTTATCTATCGAAGGTGGTAAAGTTTTTGAAATGATAAAATCTGATTTTGAAAATCTTAAGGATACTGATGGTAATATTATAGGATATAAAGTTGATGCAAGAATCTTAAATGCCGCAGAATATGGAGTTCCACAGGCTAGAGAAAGAGTTGTAATTATTGGTAATAGAATAGGAGTAGAGAATCCTTATCCTGTCGCTACACATTATGTTGAAGGGGTATCGAAGTGTTCTGAAAAATTACTACCAGCAATTACAACAGAACAAGCGATTAGTTTCCTATCCGATAAAAAGCTTACAAAAAATATAGTTCTAGTGAGTAAGGAAGAGATAGATACACACATAAAAAAGACTGGATTATCTGATGTTGAGGGATTTTACTCGATTTTAGGTATAGATTCGAATTATAATGAGATTTTTATAAAGAACCACATCGCATCTGAAAATGTGGCGGATACCTTTTGGGGAAGGAAATATGAAGTTAATCAACATGATATTTGTGATTATTTGCGATATTGGAGAGGTAAGGCTGGGTGGACAACTAAAAGAGTTGATGAACATTTTGGTTATGCACATACTGCTGGACATTGGTTTAGAAAAGATAATAATTCAGGTAGCATTCCAAAGCCAGAAGATTGGTGGGAATTAAAGAAAATACTAGGATTTGATGATAAGTATGATGAGGCTGTTACAACTCTTATAGAAAAGGAAATACAATTCGAGCAATCATTACGAATCACTAACTGGGATAGGCCAAGTGATACTATAACTGCAACAAGTCCAGAAATCCATGTTAACAAGATGCGAAGATTGAGTGCAAGAGAATGTGCTATTTTGCAAACATTTCCACTGGAATATGAATTTACAGGTAGTTTGAATAAGATGTATACACAGATTGGTAATGCCGTTCCTGTTAAACTTGCAACAAAAATAGCAGAAGGAATATACAAAGCAATAGAGGATGATAATCAATAGTATAATAAGTGATATAGAAGAGAAGAAGAGGGTTTCATATCACCCTCTTCTTTTTGCTAGATATCCATTTCTATGTATCCAAGCCAAGCGTTATTTCTTGAATTGTATCTGTCTCGTAAATCATTGTTGTTCAATCTCATACTATCACCACGATGTACAGCTCTGACCATTTTAGTATTATCTTCCGATGTATATGTCCAATAACAATTATGAGCAGCATCAAAGAATATATCCTTTGAACCCCTTGTTTGAGGAATATTAATTTTAATATAGCCTTTTGATAAACAATGTTTTTCAGCCCATGTTTTCTTATCCTTCGCAGAAGCTGGAATAGGCACAGGTGTATAATATGTACCATTAGATTTTGAATAATATTTATAGGTTTTGAAATTGAGTATCAAATCTCTACTAAATAGATTTGATAATTCTCCATTAGGAATGCAAACTAAAATTAAAGATGGTTTTTTTCCGCTGCTTGTACTTCTTGAAATATCAAAATTAACATTGTCATCTCTATAGATAATCTTTATTATATATGTTAAAATTGGCAATCTACTTACTCTTGCACGAGTTTCTAAATTACTTATAGTACGAATATACTTATGACTAGAATTATCAAATGATGTTTGATTTGGCTCTACAGATGTATACCTTATATCATTTGAATTACCTTTTGTATCAAGTGTTTTACAATCTATACATAAAATAGAATCTTCAAAAACAACACCTAAATCAGAACTAATAGGAGATTCATAAATTCCTTTGATATCATCCATCATATTTTTATATACATGATGGCGAACCAAACGTTCAGCAGCTACCTTTATTTTGTTTTTTACATTCCATGTTGACGCAAGTTTGCTGTAATTTAACTTAATTTCATTTTCAATAGAACGCAAGTCATCTTGAAAATCATTAGAAGATATAATTACTTCTAATTTAGAAAAATATTTCTTTTCAAGGTCCAAAAGGTTTTTTTGTGCAGGTGTGGTTGAAATTTTGGTGTCTTGTTTTGACATAGTTATTCTCCTAGTATAATAAGTTTTTATTCATCGACTTGAGGGTCGAAATTGTCTAGATAGAATCTAAGCTTATTTCGAACATAATCAGACATATTGGGGTTTTTATGGATTATTCTAACCCTCTTCTTATCCCCATCTAATAGTTCAAAAGTTGGTACTTCGCTAAAATTGTACCTAGCCTTACCTGGATTTTTTCCAGCTTTTAATGGTCTAGAACCGTAATGTTCTTCAAGTTTGCCATTTGGCAAACTCATGATAGAAATCAATTCGCATCTTTGTGTGACTGAGCTGTTTAATAGGCAAACAAAATATGTTAGTGTTATCTTCTTTTCCCCATTTGATTTACTATAGAATGTTGGAAGATTAGGTGAATACTCCTCGTGATATTCCGTAGGTCTACCAGCATTCTTTATAATAGTTCCAGCATAAGAGTTTTGATTTTCACCTACAAAGATGCAGGTGTTAAAATCACCTGTATTGTCCTGTCTGGTTGTACCTTCACTTGTTGTAACGCTTTTTAAATCGATATGTATGTAAGCATCTTCAACCTCGAAAAACAGGTCTGAACTAACAGGACAAGAATTAGGTTGACCAGCAATTTTTCCGTTAAGTAAAGCATAAACAATTCTCTCACTACCTACATCAAATTGAGAAATTCCTCCGTCTTCATTTCCGTATAGTCCTTGCCAATCATTTCTTATATCTTCCATAGACAGCATTCCACGTACTATTTCATCTTCTACGAATTTTAGGAAATGCCAGTATTTCATTAAATATTTGTGTTCTAAAGTCTCCAAATCATGAAGTGAAATATCAGAATTATCGAATAGCATATTAGTATCTCCTTTATGTTTTATAATTAAGAATTCATTACTCAAGTTAATCTTCTATAGTTTCCATGATGTCTTCTAATTTGCAACCTAGCGTTTCGCATATTTTAAGAAGAACATCGGTTGTGATATTGCCGCCCTTACCAAGCTTGGCAATAGAGGCAGCACTGATTCCGGCAGCCTCTTTTAAGTCTTGCTTGTTCATATTTTTGTCGATTAGCATTTTCCAAAGTTTATTGTAACTTATGCGCATTTTTGTTCTCCTCATTAAATCAATAATTTGTTTCCATCATCATATCGTAGTGTTGGCTTTGTTCCATATATTTGAAAATCATTTCAAAGGCTGTTCGACATTGGCTCACATTCATACCACCATCAACGAAGTATAGACCATCACTTATTCCATGAGAACTGCTACTAATATAAGAGAGCATTGATGCAACAATTTGAAGTTGAGTAGTATCTTCTGTACCATCAGCTTTCTTTAAGATGAACTTGTCTTTATTTTCTTTTAGAAGCTTGTCCTGAAGGTTCGTTCCATCGTATCCACAAAGCTGAATAAAGTAGTATTCCAATATTCTGCGAATAACATTGAGCAGTGGAATAGCTGAATTTACTTCTTTATATTCAGACCACAGTGCTGCATATGAATTTTGAACCGGATTGTAGTTTTCCTCAGTACCACGATTATCTCTTACGCATGGAATGATAGCAGATACGTTATCATTTTTTATTATATGAAAAAACGACACGTAACGATAATGCCTTACCTGGTTCACTGTTATTTCACGATGGAAATATGCATTGTGGGTTAAGATAAATATCTGCTTTATGTAATCACCCTTATAAGGGGTATCCTTATAATCCACATTGTTATGACATATTGATATCATTTCACGAACAAGTGAACTTACAATGAAAAGTGCACTACTGTCCATACTAGATACTGGGTCATCAATTACAACAATTTTATCTCTATTGTCAGTTCCATCTGTAAGAACAACTTGATTGCCATTAGTATCTGTCATTATCTGTGCATCTCCAATATTTCCATTACCGTGTGCAAGATGATAGAAATATAGGAAAGCAATAAAATTTTTTTCGCCTTCACTGAGTTTTACTGCCGGTTTTCCGTCTTGACGAACAACTGAATAAACGTTTTGTAATGTTAGATGTTCTTGAATACTAAATCCTTGAAAACCAGAATCCCTCAAAAGTTGATTCATACTGTTTACAGCATCAGAGGTGTTTATAATTTGACTACTAAGTACAGCAATAGCCTCATTAAGTTTCTTTGCTTGCTCAGATTGTGCTGTAATATCTTCTGTAAGCTTTTGTATAGCATCAGAAATATCCTTTTTACCCTTTTGATAACTTGTGATATCCGATTGCAAGTTGTAAGCTAATAACTCCCATACATATTTGATGCAAGTAGTTTTATTTTGTTGTTTGGATTTAACTACATTATTATTTTCGCCAATTCTCTTATTGAAAACATTTATAATGCTATTTAGTTCTTCTAAGAGTGGAGCAGTATCCTCTAATTCAACTATGCTACTTGGTTCAGAAGTTTTAGTAGTGATTTTTTGTATATTTGATGCAATTGTGGATTTGAAAATTGCAAGCTTATCTGTGTACTCTGTTAAATCTAATTTAGGAAATACATCTTGTGGTTTAACTTGCAAAGGAATAAAAAGTGTATTGGCAACATTCTTATATCCTGTTAATAAAGTATTTAAAGCAGCTATATCTGCTTGATATTGTTTATCAAAACAGGAAGCAATTTGAGTTTCAAAATCATCTGGTAGTATTTGCTGACAATAAGGACATTTCCCTTCTGTATTTTCTTTATAGTGCTCATGACCTTGACGAATCCAATCTGTAGCATTAATTACTTTTATAAATTGGGCAAATGGAGTTTCACTGCTACTAGCTATAGATTTTTGTAATAGTTCTATCCCTTCAACGGTATCAAGTATTTTAGTGTTATTTATTGAAGAAAACAAAGAATATGTACACGCCTTTGGGTCAAAGGCTGTTTCATATAATGATTTTAATTCATCAATACTATATTGAGTTGGATTTTTTATCACCGCCACTTTTTCAGTAAATTGTAATTTTCGTTTATATCCGGTTTGGGTTAGTGGGAAAGCCTCACGAATGGACTTTGTTTTATCCCAACAATCATTTTGAAAAGAAGAGTATAGCATACTCAATTCCGATTTTTTAGATTCTATGCTGGTCTTGAGCTTTCCAATAGTACCATCTAGGATACTTTTTTCTTTCTTATGCTCCGCTACTTGATTTTGCTTATCTATATTTTGCTCATTCATGGTGAAGACTCCTGGGAGTCCACCATAAAGTTGAATGTTTGCATCTATAAAGTCTTGATTATATACCAAAATATTATAATCGTTAGGTGTTTTACCAAGTTCAAATTCAACACTGCTAGTGTCAGCAATTACATTTGGTGATTCATTAGTAGGTTTTCGTAGCTTGTTTATGGCTCTCGCTATAGTTGTTTTTCCAACTCCGTTGTTTCCAAAGAAAAAATTGATATATGTTGGTTTAAGGGAACAATTATTATATGTGGCATCCGATATTGTTAAATTTTTGATTGCTGATATTTGTTTTTCGTTCATTAGACACCTCCAGGTATTTAATATGCCATTACAGGCATTCCAGCAGACCTTAGTTCTTCTACTAAATTAATTCTTTTAATTGTCCAATGCGTACGGCTGAACTCGTTATATTTATTGTTTCCTTTAATACCTAGGTTAAATATTATTTCATTCAATCTCTTTTGAGATAAACAATTAATTGGTTGGTAATAGATTTTTATGCCATTGTCCTGTACAGATAATCCTGTTACAAAGCCATAATACGCTACTTGAGTATCGTCAGATGTACCATATACCGTATTTTCTGATGCAAAAATAGCTGGGAATGTTTTTATTAATTCTATTGCTTCTGGGGAAAGTGAAAAAACATCATCTTTTATATCTTTAGACATATTTTCTGTTAAAGCACGGTCTTTAGGAACAATAAAATGACCAGCTTGCCAATCTACAAAAGTTTCACCACCGATAACAAAAAGATTGTAATACTCTTGGCTAGTACCATATTGGCCTATAGCAACGTTAGTTGGTCGTTGTTGTTGGTATATAGGAAATACCATTGTATTATGGACTTGCATTGCGGCAACTTTATCAATATGTATATTTTTAGCTCCATTTTGATTTACTGTAGTACCTACAGTTGGCATATTTGAAATACATTTATTGGTAAGTTCGTTAATCAATGTATGCCACCTCCGTTAAATACTAAGTTTGTCCACATATTCAATATGAACGTTCTTCTCTCCATATTGATTGACAATAGTTGGATTATTTATAATTTGAACTCTTGAAGATTCTGGTGTTTTTTCTTCAGCGGAACCTGATGGCTCATCGTCATCCTCGACTTTCGCATCTATATAATCTGGTTTATCACTTTCTAAATTATTATAAAAGTTATCTTCCACATTAGCACAAGAGTCAGCAGCAGATTCTTCAGAAGCACTATTTTTTTTACAATCACTCTTCGGAGTGATTTTTCTATTTGTACATGCTGCTTCCTTAATAATAGTAGTAAATAACTCAGCTATTTTTATTGAAGCATTATGTAAGTTTATTTCTGGAAGATACGGTGTAAAAGAATCACAAAGCAGTTGTATTGTAGAATCGGGGAAGTCATTGATATACTGCTCAAATTCCATAGGTTCTATATAAGCTGTAATGCTACGAGCAATCTTTGGAATGTTATTATTGCCATTATAGTATGCCTTGAATGTTGGGTCTTTTAATGACTCTATAGTAACTTTACCATTATCATCAACAATAGTATCAAATAAAGTCCTTGTAAATGAACTAGTGCTGTTTCCAGCTCCAATTATAGGGAATAACATTTGTGCAAATTCGCTAAATCTCAATATACATCACCTCATATCCAAACATATCTACTGATACCATCTCATACCAAAGCCATTTTATACAATTAAAGTAGACAGTAGCCAATAGAGTATTGTCATAATATACTTAATTTTTTCAATAAATTCATTATATCAGACAATAATGGGAAATTCTACATTTTGCGAAATTTATCTCTGCAAAAACGAAAATTATATCGCAAAAATGTAGTTTTCTTAATAAGAGCAGGTTACTTCATGTAATTTATAGTAAGTAAACTTTAAAGGCTGTTGCACTCAAAGTAAGTAAAATCTTAAAAATATATTATTTAAGCCTATGGCGCGCGACATTTGGCGAGGATATGCATATCGAACTCTATTGTTTAAAGGCAGTAGTATGTTCGATTATGGATCCCGCCTTATTAGTCGCGCCTTTTTAGGTTGTGTCTGTTTGGTTTTCTGATGCAGATGTCCTCGCCAGGTTGCAAAACCATAGCGGAAAGCGAGGACAAAAAATGAAAATCAATGAAAATCAGAGCAAAGAATATTTAATCCCAATGGAGGTTACTAACGAGACAATTCGTGATTTTGGTATTGACCCTCAAAAAGTGGTTTATACTAAAATTGGAAACAAAAATGTTAAGGCAATTATGGTACCAGTTGCTTCAAAGGTACAGTATGACGAGTATATGAGGCCATTATGGGCTGAAGCCAAAAGAGAAGAACGTAGCAGACGATGCACTGTTAGTAATGGCAAGGGTAAGCTAAAGAGATGTACTGAAGATTGCAGTAAATGTAAAAGGCTACATGAGGGTTCTGTTATTTCACTTGATGAATTACAGAGTGAAGGTATTGAGGTAGCACATACTGAAAAGGACACAGCTGATATAGTTATAGATATGATGGTCATAGAGGAATTAACAAAGGTTCTTGAAGAGCTAGATCCAGATAGTAGAAGAATATGTGAGTTAATTAAAGAAGGTTTTTCAGATAGGGAGATGGCAGCAGATTGCAAATTACCTAAGAGTACTCTTAATGATAAGAAGCGAAGAGTGCTGACAAAATTGAAAAAACGAATAGATGAAATAATATAATAGGAAATGCTGTAACAAGAAATAATGTGTTACAGCATTTTTCCTAATCTTTTTTACAGTAAAACATCGTCTCATAGCCATCAGCATTTAACTGCAGTCCTTTTATCCATGGGGGGGTTCTTCCCATCTTTTTACAGATGGCATTCAAAGATTCATCCATAGAACATTCAATAATTAATTCATCATGCACATGGCCACATATGAAATAGTTTTTAAGTGTACCCATAGCAAAGCTTAGAATATCTCTTGAGATTGCTTGCACAATATTTTCCACAAATTTTGGGCCATATGATTCTATGCGTTCCCATTTCTTTGTTGCTCCTATACCTTCGTAAGTTACGGATTCTCCACCAAACTGGTTGGTTCCAATTTTAGGTTTAACATAAGCTAACTTTCTACCAGATGGGAGTTTTATAAAGATCATACCACTTTGGTAAATAAAATAGATACCGTGGGTTTCAGTGGTGATTTTTTGCTTGATGGCAATTTTCACTGCATTATCAACATCCCACCAAAAACGTACGATGTTATGATTTGAAGTTCTCCATGCATTAACTAGGGGCTGTAAATCTTCTTCATTAAGACCCATATCCAAGGCACCCATTGCTTTTAAGGCTCCAACTGATCCACCGTAACCACAAGCCAGTTCTGCCTGCTTACCTTTTTGACGTAGATGGCTGTTTCTACCATGTTTTTCAACTGGAACACCAAACATAGCAGAGGCGCTTGCACAATAAATATCTCCATTATTAGCAAAAACGTTATTCCTCCATGTCTCTTGTGCTAGATGTGAGAGTACCCTCGCTTCTATTGAACTATAGTCTAGCACTGCAAATTTATATCCAGTCCTTGGAATAAAAGCGGTGCGGATAAGCTCTGATAATACTTCGGGCACAGAATCATAAAGCATTTCTAATGCAGCATAGTTACTGCTTTTTACAAGGTTACGAGCTTGCTCCAAATCTGGCATATGGTTCTGAGGTAGATTTTGCAATTGAATTAAACGACCTGCCCAGCGGCCACTACGATTTGCTCCATAGAAGAAAAACATTCCTCTAGCACGGCTGTCAGTACATACAGCATTTTGCATTACTTGATATTTTTTAACACTGCTTTTTGCAAGCTGCTGACGTAGAGTAAGAACCTCGGTAAGTTGCTGTGGAGCATCCTTTAGCATTGCTGTTACAGCTTTTTTACCAAGAGTATCAGTCTCAACTCCATTGTCAGATAACCATCGTTTCATCTGCACCACAGAATTTGGGTTATCAAGATTTGTAAGTTTCTTCATTTCCTCTGATAGTTCTGCCTTAGAACGCTCGTCCATTATAAGTGCCTGTTCAACAACTCCCATATCAATAGCGATTCCACGATCATTGATTTTTTGGTCTATGTGATATTCGTACCATACAAATTCTGGCACAGGAAACTTAGCCAGCTTTTTCTGAATGGACATTTCAACTTCAACATCTCTGCGGTTGTAGGAGACAAAGGTTGCCCATTTTAATGTATCATGCATAGGAAGATTACGAGTGCGACCTCCATTTGTTTTTGTAGGTTTACATGGAACACAGAAGTAGCGGATAAGATCTCTGCCATTCTTCATTTTCTGTTCCTGTAAGCCAAGCACAGCACCAACACCTTCAAGGGACAATGGCAGTCCATTATAAGCTGACCATACCATAGAGCACTTCCAAGAGGCGGGGTCTAGGTAGTTACTCACAGTGTCACCGATAGTATTGTAGCTCTTGAAATATTCAGGATAATTTTTTCTAAGCCATGCTGACAGGCATATACGCTCAAAAGCCACATTGAATCCCCATTTGGTAACATTATCATCAGTTAATGCCTCTATTATTGCTTGTGGGATTTTCTCTCCACAAGCAAGGTCAATTACTTTAACATCATCACCATCAATGCTATATCCGAAAAGTAAAATGGTAAAATCCTTGCTTTCGCAATAACGATAAACTCCACTTTTCTTTAAATCTATATTGCTAAAAGTTTCTAAATCTATACTGAGTGTTTTCATTTCTACCTCCAATTCATTATCCTCAACATAATAAAAGGCGGCAGCATAGCCACCGCCCTGTTAGATATTAAAGGTTTTATCCTAGGAAAGGAAATCATCATCTGAATCTGTTGTGAAATCATCCTCAGCACGAGATTTACCACCTAAAGGCTCACCATCTGCAATCTTTTGTAGGTTGTTTAACCCACAAGCGATCCCACGATTTCCGTTAGAGTTGAAAACATATAGGTTGATGGATGCTCTACCATAAACTCCAGAATAAACTTCTGAGCGCTCAAGGATAGGATTACGGTCTGCATCAACTATACCCGGTGCTGTAGCACTATTAGCATTAATAAAATAGGCGTTAGCATAAGTAGGGTCGTCTGGTCTTTCAGCATCGCCATCACGAAGAGGTGTCTTTAGGGTTGAAAGAGGTGGAACTGTTTTACCATTTCCTTTTAGCTTTGATTGACCTTCTTGATAAGCGGCTTCAATAGCTGCCTTAAGTTTTGCAACAGTCTTAACATCAGACTTAGGAATGATGAGGCTTACGCTATACTTAGGTGCCCCACCTTGAATTGATTTTGGATCCCATGCATTGCAGTAGCTCCATCTTGTTTGTGGACCTGTAATAACTTTAGTTGGATTTGCTAATTTTGACATAATATTGTCCTCCTTATTCTTCAATAAAATCATTTTGTGCCGTATTCATTGCGGGGCGTTTGTCACCTTCACGCACGAGTGTTGGTTTACCTGGTGCCTTGTAAATGAGATTGCCTAGAATTTCTTCAAATTTCTTTTTACCAAGAGTAGAAGTCATAGCTGTAACTCCTAGGAGCTTCTGCTCGTATGGGTTACAGCCTGCTAAGTTAACAGCCTCTGCAACTGCCTGCTCATCGGTATACTTTCTTGTGGAGCGACCTTCGACAATTTTAAATCCATCGTACTTTGTCCCACTGAGTGCTTCACGTAATGCATATTCCTTGATGTCGTTGACCCAAGCTACAAGGTTATCTGCTTTTGAAAGAATAACTTCGATTTCCGTGCTATCAAGGGTATCTGGCATCTCAAAATCATATTTTGCAAGTTCAAGGTTGTACTCAGCACGTTTGCGGCAGGTAGACTTTATCTTGCAGAATTGGCAGTGGCCACCAGCTTTAAATTCTCCTTCACCTACATAAGCAAGTTTAGCTATAGGGGAGAGAACTTCATTTCCCCATTTCAGTAGTTCTTCCCTTGATAAAGTGTAGGTGCTTATATTGCCTTTACGTGGCTGAAAGACTGTCATCTTTACAATAGCCACATCGTAGATACCATCGAAGAGTTCTAAAGCTCCGAGTGCGTAGCACATCATTTGTGAATTCTTTTCTGCTGATACTAAAATTCCAAGACCATGCTTGTAATCAATTGCTTGAAGAATACCATCTGCAACAATGACACAGTCACCAGTGCCAAATCCTTCCTCTACATATTTAGAAAAATCAAGGCGTTGTTCAATTAAGACCAAAGGGTCGGAACAATGATGCTTTACTTCCTCTATTTGTTCCAAGATAAATGAGGCATATTCATCTGCACAGTTCTCCATTTCCATATCGTAGTATTCTAGATTTTTTGTTGGGTCTTGTGTACTAATACCAAGAGCCTTTTCTAACTTATACTGACATAAGCTGTGTGCATCAGTACCTTGCTGGGCATAGGAACTAGATTTGTTATCATGTTCAGCACATAATCTTGCCGAGGGTGGGCAGTTTATCCACCTGTGGCTGGATGAAGCTGAGAGTAATGCATGTTTAGGCATTTCCAAGCACCTCTGCCTCTGCAAGTAGAGCCTCATAATCTGATGAATTGATATCTGACAGTTTCTCTGCACCGTATTTTAAAAGAAGTGCTTTGACATCTGATGTGTATCCGTTACGGGATTTGTCTGCTAGGACAGCACGTACATCAGTAAGTGAGAGGGCTTTCCTTTCAGGCTTTGGAGTTTCTTCTGCCACAGATTCTTTCTTCTTAGATTCTTTGGTAGGTTTTTCTTGCTCTGCCGTAGAAAACAATTCTCTCAAAGTATCTGAGATTCCAATTAGGATTTCTCCACATTTCTTAAGTTCATCGAGTTCTGCGGATAATTTGCTCATCTTAGCCATGCGTATTTTCTCCTTCCATATTTGATTTTTTTTGATCTAGTTGCTGGTTTAATTTCCTTGCCAGCCTTTTTGATATAACACTTATTGCAATTAGAACATCTGAAAGTTCTTCATCTAAGCTATTATCTTGCTTGCATTTAGTGTTAGTAGTTGTTTCAGCTTGCATAAGTATCACCACCTTTCTGAGAGTTAATAACCTCTCTATTTCTCTAAGGACAAAAGTCTGTGGTTTGGACGGATTTTCTTTTAGAAGATTTTTGATTTTTTTCTGACAGTTGCCCTTACATCTTCCTTAGGACAAAAGTTATTAAACTGGACGGATATTTTTAAAAAAAGTTTTCTGTAGAGAAGATAGGAGGACTTTTTTTTCTTTTATTAAGGAAGCAATTTTTATTAATAAAAAAGTCTTAAAAATATCCGTCCAAAAGTAAAAGTTATGTCCTTAGAGAGTTATAGGGTATTCTTTATAAATTTTTTAAGGAGTGGATGTTATGAAAGAATTAGTAAAAATCAATTATGGAAGTGGCCATCCAACTATACTTGGGCGGGATTTACACAGAGTATTAGAAGTGGAAACACCTTATCACAAATGGTTTCCAAGGATGTGTGGCTATGGGTTTATTGAAGATGTAGATTATATGACGGTGGACAAAAATGTCCTTCGTGCAGATGGTACTTTAATGCCTCAAGTTCAACATGACCATCAATTAACTGTAGATATGGCAAAAGAGGTATGTATGATTCAGCGTACTCCAAAGGGGAAACAATGCAGGCAATATTTTATTGAAGTTGAAAAATCTTGGAATTCTCCAGAGGCAATTATGGCAAGGGCATTACAGTTTGCAAATCAGCAGCTTAACATTGTGAATAGCCAGAATGAAGCACTAATAGGTACAGTAGCAGTACAGAACCAACAAATTGTTGAAATGAAACCGAAGGTATCGTATTACGATGTAGTACTTAATTGTAAAGACCTTATTTCTACATCAGCAATAGCTAAAGATTATGGGAAATCTGCTATATGGATGAATCGTTATCTTCATGATAAAGGAATTCAATTTAAGCAAGGTGATATTTGGCTTTTGTATCAGAAGTACGCAGAAAATGGATATACAAGTACTAAGACACATAGTTATTGTGGAACTGATGGAAGTCAACATACAAGAGTTCATACCTATTGGACTCAGAAGGGAAGACTCTTTATTTATGAGTTGATGAAAGCTGATGGTACATTACCACAGATTGAAAGGGAATGTTGAAGAAATATGACAATCCAATTTTGGATTGTCATATGATTTGCTTGTTGATGAGCAAGCGTCACCTTGAATGGTACATGACAAAATTAAACAATAAGTCTATATAAAAGGGGGAAATCTTAATGTTTTATGTTAAAGAAAAAATAAATGATGCTATGGAAGTATCCGTGGAAATAAATGATGAAAATGTATTTTGCATTTGTCCAAGTTGTGGATGTGAAGTAAATGTTGACCTTTCAGAAGTATTTCCAGATGGTGAGGGAGATTTATATAGCATATCTGTTTATTGCAGTGAATGTAGTAAAAAAAATTAAAGCTAACTGTGGTTGTAAATAGAAGGTTGCTGTGACTAACAGTTTATGAGGCTTAGAAATGTTATTAATGAGGAGAAGGTAGAGAAGTATGCTGCCTTCAAAACTCTTAGAAAGATAGGATAATTGTAAAGGAGGAGAGCAGATGAAGTTAGTATTTTATACAGCAAATTGCACAGGCAATGCTAAGAACTGCAGCTACCCTAATCGTGCTGAGGTAACTACTGCAGAAGAATTAAAAGCAGTAGTTAAAATAGATCATGTTTGCGGCGAATACAAGAACAACTATCGTAGTGCAGATAATTTTATGGAGTCTGTGGTAGCTGTCATGGATTGCGACAACGACCATTCGAATAATCCCGATGATTGGATTATCCCAGAAAAGATAGATGAACTTCTACCAGATGTTTCTTATGCCATTGCACCAAGTCGTAATCATATGAAACAAAAGGATGATAAAACTGCAAGACCAAGGTTTCATGTATATTTTCTTATTAATTCATGCAAAGATGCTATGTATTATGTGAAGCTAAAAAGAAGGATACAAAAAGTTTTTGCATTTTTTGATGATAATGCATTGGATGCAGCTCGTTTTATATTTGGTGCAGATTGTGATGAGGTTGTGTGGCATGATGGATGGGAAACTATTGAGGAAGAACTACCTGTACTTAAAGATGAAGCTGAAACAACAGGTTATTCTTCTATTCCAGAAGGAAAGAGAAACAATACCTTATCTCGTTTTGCAGGAAGAGTGGTTAAACGCTATAGTGCTACAGAAAAGGCACATCAGATTTTTCTTGAAGAGGCAAAGAAGTGTGACCCACCTATGGAGGATGAGGAGCTTACTACTATATGGAATAGTGCTGTGAAATTTGCAAAGAAGGTAGAAGCGCAAGAAGGGTATGTTGCTCCAAATGATTTTAATGATGACTTTACAGGAGAGGCCCTGAAGCCTTCAGATTTCTCTGATATAGGGCAGGCAAAGGTTTTAGCCCATGAATATAGAGATAAACTTTGCTACACAGATGCCACAGACTACCTTCGATTTAATGGGAAGTATTGGGTGGAGTCTAAGCAACAGGCAATTGGAGCAATGGAAGAGTTTCTTGATTTCCAACTAACAGAAGCAAATGTAGCCTTAGAGAAATCAAAGAAAGCTTTACTAGATGCAGGAGTAAATAAAGATTTAGTTTTAGCAGGTGGAAAAGCACTGGAAAAGGCAATTGATTCTACAAGTGAAAAAGCCTTTAAAGATTACGCAATGGCTATGATGTATCGTACTTTCGTTATGAAACGTAGGGATATGAGATATGTAACTTCTGCCTTACAAGCTGCAAAGCCAATGCTACTTAAAAACATAACAGATTTTGACAATAATGAGTTTCTATTAAACACTCCAAGTGGGACGTATGATTTGCAAAATGGAGAAGTAAAAGAACATAGTGCAAATGATTTAATAACAAAAATTACAACTTCATCTCCAAGTAATGAAAATATTGAGTTGTGGCTTCATGCCATAGGTAACTTCTTTTGTCACGATAAAGAATTGATTGATTATGTACAAGAAACAGTTGGACTTGCTGCTATTGGAAAGGTTTATCAAGAGGCACTTGTGATTGCTTATGGTGAAGGGAGTAATGGTAAATCTACCTTTTGGAATACCATAGCAAGAGTGCTTGGAACCTATAGTGGTACAATATCTTCCGATGCCCTCACAGTGGGATGTAAGCGAAATGTCAAGCCTGAGATGGCAGAATTAAAGGGAAAAAGATTGGTTATTGCTGCAGAACTAGAAGAAGGAGTGAGGCTTAATACTTCTATGGTAAAACAACTTTGTTCTACAGATGAAATTTCAGCAGAAAAGAAATATAAGGATCCATTTGATTACACTCCTACGCATACCCTAGTACTATACACAAATCATCTACCAAGAGTTGGGGCAAATGATGATGGTACATGGAGAAGGCTTGTTGTAATACCTTTTAATGCAAAAATAGAACGCAAATCAGATATAAAAAACTATTCGGATTATTTGGTAGAAAAAGCTGGAGGTGCGATTCTAACGTGGATAATTGATGGTGCAAAAAGAGCTGTGAAAAATAATTTCAAACTAACAGAACCACCCGTGGTAAAAGAGGCAGTAAAACACTATCGTAGTAATAATGATTGGTTATCCATCTTTATTGAAGATTGCTGTGAACTTGATTCTTCTTATAGCCAAAAGTCTGGAGAATTCTATCAAGAGTATCGTGCATATTGTGCAAGGAATGGTGAGTATACCAGAAGTACCACTGATTTTTATGCGGGACTTGAGATTGCAGGTTTTAAGCGTAAAACCATCAAACATTGTAGATTTGTACTTGGAATATGCTTGAAATCAGAGTTTTTTGCAGAGTAGTTGGTTAAAAGGAGTGGTCGGAGAGGTTATTATATAAAACTCTTTATATATAAATTATTAAAAAAAATATATATATAAAGTTTAGGGGATAACCACACCGACCACTCCTCATATTGAGGAATGTTGGAAGGAGTATTTGGGATGCGAGAAAAGGAAATAGAACAGAAACTGGTAACAGAAGTTAAAAAGCGCGGAGGCATCTGTCCTAAGTTCACGTCACCTGGATTTGATGGGATGCCTGACCGTTTAATCTTACTTCCAGATGAGAAGATTGCGTTTGCGGAGGTAAAGGCTCTTGGGAAAAAGCCAAGACCTTTGCAGTTAAAACGAAAAAGGCAACTGGAGCAGTTAGGGTTTTTAGTTTACTGCATAGATGATATAGCACAGATTGGAGGAGTTTTAAATGAAATACAAAATTGTTTGTGATTGGTGCGGGAAGGAAGTTGAACGTAAACGTTCATGTATTAAAGAACATAACTATTGCAGCAGAACCTGTCTGGGAAAAGGAAATGCTGAACGTTTCAGACTGTATCGGACTAAGAGATGTGATTATTGTGGCAAGCAGTTTGAATATTTTGGACATCATAGCAAAAGAAATCTACATTTCTTTTGCTGCAAAGAATGCAGTGCAGCTTTCAAGGAAAAGAAAAGTGTTGCGGTATGTAATTGGTGTGATAAAACAATTATACGGAAAGAAAGTGCTATTTCAAGGTATGGCAGCCACAACTTCTGTGATAGAGGATGTTATCAAGATTTTTTGAATTTTGAGATGTCAGGAGCAAAGAATCAGAGAGTCTGTGGAAAAAGTCTATATCGTATATTAGCTGGAATGGGTATTGGCAGAAAACTCAAGACAAAAGAACATGTCCATCATAAAGACGGAGATCATTGCAACCACAGTCTAGAAAATTTGATGATTATAAGCCCCAATGAGCATTCGATAATACACAGTGAGGAGAAAGCGAGAGATGAGTATGGACGTTTTATTAAACAGGAGTAATCTTCATGAATACCAGAAGTACAGCGTTGAATTTATAATTGAGAATTCAACGGCAGCCATATTTTTAGATTGTGGACTTGGGAAGACGATTATATCACTGACAGCTATAAATGATTTGATTTTTGATTATTTTGATATACACAGGATACTTGTAATTTGTCCTTTGAGAGTAGTAAATGTGTGGGCAAATGAAATCAAAAAATGGGAGCACCTTAAAGGACTTACTTATTCAGTAGCTATAGGCAGTGAAGCACAAAGAAAAACAGCACTTATGCAAAAAGTGAATATTTATCTTATCAACCGTGAAAATGTGGACTGGTTGATAAATAAAAGTGGTATACCTTTTGACTATGAAATGGTTGTAATTGATGAATTGTCGTCGTTTAAGGCCTATAGTGCTAAAAGATTTAAAAGCCTATTAAAAGTAAGACCTAAGGTAAAACGTATTGTAGGACTTACTGGAACTCCAAGCAGTAACGGACTTATGGATTTATGGGCAGAGTTTAGGCTACTTGATATGGGAAAAAGGCTTGGAAGATTTATAACTCATTATCGAAATAACTTCTTTGACCCCGATAAAAGAAATCAGCAAATGGTATTTAGCTATAAGCTAAAGGTTGGTGCAGAAGATGCAATTTATCGCCTTATTTCGGATATTACCATTTCAATGAAAAGCACGGATTATTTGAAAATGCCAGAGTGCATTATAAATGAAGTTCTTGTAACACTTTCTGAAAAAGAGCAAAAGGCATATAACAGTTTAAAAAAGGATTTAGTGCTATCACTAAAAGGTGATGAAATAGATGCAGTAAATGCAGCGGCATTATCAAATAAACTTTGTCAAATGGCAAATGGTGCGGTGTATGGTGAGGACAAGCGAGTATTTGAAATACATGATAAAAAGTTAGATGCGTTGGAAGATTTAATTGAATCAGCAAATGGAAAGCCAGTTCTTGTAGCTTATTGGTTTAATCATGATTTAGAAAGAATTAAAAAGAGGTTTAAGGTTCGTGAGATAAAAACTTCTGAGGATATTAGAGATTGGAATAATGGTGAAATAGAAGTAGCTTTAATACACCCAGCATCAGCAGGACATGGACTTAATCTGCAAGCTGGAGGATCAACTCTTATTTGGTTTGGACTTACTTGGAGTTTAGAACTGTATCAACAAACCAATGCAAGACTGTGGAGGCAAGGACAAAATGAAACAGTAGTCATTCATCATATTATTACAAAGGGAACTATTGATGAAGATATTATAAAAGCTTTAAGAAGAAAAGAAAAAGTCCAATCAGATTTAATCAATGCAGTTAAAGCTAGAATTGGAGGATGAACTTATGCTTGAAGCTTCAGAAGTTGAAGATTATGAAATGATAGTAAAAACGATAGAATACCTGGAGAATTTAATAATTCCATCAAAGGATTTGATTTTTATATTTATTGCTGTTAGATATTTAAGACAATATATTGGTGAATAAATTGATGTACAACAGATTATAAAAGGGGGTAAACATGATGGATTGCTTTGCTATAAGAAAAGGTAGGTGCACAGTTTTAAATGTTCAAAAATGTGTGGGTTCAAAATGTAGCTTTTGTAAAACTAGAACACAGTTTCAGCAAGATAGAGAAAAAGCCTTAAAAAGAATTAGCACATTTGATGGAGTTACTATAAGACATATTTCTGAAACTTACTATGATGGAAAGTTAGAAGGGATGATATGATGGGTGCTAAAGAATATTTATATCAAGCTTACCGCATAGATCAACGTATTAACAGTAAACTGGAACAGATTGTTTCACTTCGTGAGTTAGCAATGAAAGCAACTTCTACACTAAGTGATACCCCACCAAGTGGTACTCGTAATGTGCATTCTATGGAGGGAATCATAGCAAAAATGGTTGATTTGGAGACAGAACTTAATGAAGATATAGACAAGCTTGTGGATTTAAAACGTGAAATTGTGGCCATCATAAAAGAGCTTAATAATCCAGAGTATCAAACACTTTTAGAACTTCGTTATCTTTGTTTTAAAACTTGGGAGCAGATTGCAGTAGATATGAGATATAGTATTCAGAATGTCTATAAAATACATGAAAGAGCATTGAAATGTGTACCTGATATCAAAAAGTAGAGTAAAGTAGATTGAATTAGAGTATAAAAATATGTTTTGTATATAATTGGAGGGATAGATGGATGAGCTATAAAGAAGCTTTAAAAGATGGTATTAGGATTGAAAATAACGGTAAGCGAACTAGATATTATCCACGATGTCAATTCTGTGGGTATGAAGTTCAATCCTATAACTATATTCCTGACTATAACTACACTTGTACTGAGTGCCGTAAAATGAAAACAACACTACTTAAAACGGGGATTTTCACGCCACATTCAAAAGAGTAGAGTAAATTAGATTGAATTAGAGTATAAAAATGTGTTTTGTATATAGTAGAGAGATTTGTAAAAGAGCCATTGCAGAGAAAACTGCGGTGGCTTTCTCTATGATTAAAATTATTCATATTCATTTTAGGCTAAGTGGAAAAATAAAGGATGGTGAGTCTAGTGCCAACGAAACCGCTTAAACCATGTAAGCATCAAGGATGTCCAAAACTAACTAATGGAAGTTATTGTGATGAACACAAAGAAATTCATGTTAATGACAGAGCAAATGCTACTAGACGTGGTTACGATACTAGGTGGAGAAAAGCTAGAAATAGATTTTTAAAAGCAAACCCTTTGTGTGTTAGATGCAAAGCAGAAGGTAAGCTAATTAAAGCAACAGTTGTGGATCATATTGAACCACATAGAGGTGATAAGGTTTTGTTCTGGGATGAGAGCAATTGGCAGCAACTTTGTAAGAAGTGTCATGATAATAAAACAATGACTGAGGATAGATACATAGAATACAAATTTTGATTAAGAGGATTTTTAGGTTGGGTAGGGGGGTATCAAATCCCTGCTAGAGGACAAGCAACAGACCGCCGCCCCCCTTCGCGTGAATTTTCGCAGAATTAAGCAAGGGGGGTACTAAAAAATCGCAAAATAGGAAGCTCAAATCAAGTAACTAAAACAGTTTGTGGTTGCTTTTTTATTGCGTAAAAGTTTATTGAAAGGAGCAACTCACATGACAGCTGATGAAAAAGAAAAAATAAGAGAATTAAGAATACAAGGAATGGGGTATAAGGGTATTGCATCAACATTAGGGCTTTCTAGAGATAGTGTTAGAGGATTTTGTAAGCGTAATGGAATAGATGGTGACTCATGTGTTGTTGCTCTTAATGTTAAAGAAAAAGTAGATAAAAATTTATTATGCACTTGCTGTGAAAAACCTATTAAACAAAAATACCAAGGGAGAACCAGAAGATTTTGCTGCGAAGAATGTAGGCGGAAATGGTGGAAAGAACATCAAGGTGAAAGAACCAAAAAGGAAGAGGCTACTTATAAATATACTTGCCCACAGTGTGGAAAAGAGTTTAGTGTTTACGGAAATAAGAAACGTAAATATTGTAGCCACAACTGTTATATAAGATATAGATTCTGGAGGGAAGAAGATGGAATTTAAGAAGTTACAAATAGATTCATTAATACCAGCTGACTATAATCCGAGAAAAAAGTTGAAGCCTGGAGATAGTGAATTTGAAAAAATAAAAAATAGTATTAATGAATTTGGTTATGTAGACCCAGTAATAGTAAATAAGGATTTAACTGTAATAGGAGGTCATCAGAGAATATCAGTTTTAAAGACACTAGGTATTACAGCAATAGACTGTGTTATTGTAGATGTTGATAAAACAAAAGAAAAAGCATTGAATATTGCTCTTAATAAAATTAGTGGTGAATGGGACAAAGAATTACTTGCTGATTTAATTAAGGATTTACAATCTTTAGATTATGATACTTCCTTTACAGGATTTGAACCTCCAGAAATTGATGCCCTTTTTAATGAGATGTATCCTAAAGGGGTTCAAGAAGATGGTTTTGATGAACCTTTACCTGAAACGCCAATTACAAAGCAAGGAGATATTTGGCTTCTAGGTAGACATAGATTAATTTGTGATGATAGCACAAAAGCTGATACTTATGTAGAACTTATGGATGGTAAAAAAGCAAATCTGGTTGTAACAGATCCACCTTACAATGTGTCCTATGAAGGTACAGCGGGGACAATTCAAAATGATAATATGGAGGATGAAAAATTCTATGAGTTTTTACTTAATGCTTATAAAGGCATGAATGAAAGTCTTGCAGATGGTGGTTCTATATATGTATTTCACGCTGATAAAGAAACAGTTAATTTTAGGATGGCATTTAAAGAGGCTGGTTTCTTCTGCCATCAAACTTGTATATGGGTAAAGAATTCACCGGTTCTAGGTCGCTGCGATTATCAATATAATCATGAACCAGTACTAGTAGGTTGGAAGCCAACTGCTGGGCATAAATTTTATGCTGACAGAAAGCAGAGAACTACCTGGAATTTTGATAGGCCCACAAAATCGAAGTACCATCCAACAATGAAGCCAATAGCATTAGTTGCTTATCCAATAACAAATTCAAGTTTAACAAATTCTATAGTTCTTGACCCTTTTGGTGGCAGTGGTTCTACACTTATTGCTTGTGAACAAACAGATAGAATATGTTATACCATTGAACTTGATGAAAAATATGCTGATGTTATTGTAAAAAGATTTATTGAACAAGTGGGTGCTGATACCGCTGTATTTCTAATAAGGGATGGAAAGAAAATAGAATATAAAAAAGTAGCTATTATTGAATAATTAACTTGATATTAACTGTGTTTAGAGTGATATATGGTATAACAAAAAAACACAGGAGGCCAAATATGAAAGCATTATTTGTAAGAAAGGCTATAGATTTAGTAGAGATGAAAGTGTTAATAAAAGAAGCAAGAGATGATGGAGAAAAAGAAACAGGTTACGAAGTTACAAGAGAAATTGAGATGAGTCCAGCAACTTTCAGAGAATTTAAAGACGATTTATTAAAAGATCAAACTTGGATAAAAAGTACAGATGGCGGATTAAATAAATATGGGAAAGTAAGGTGCATAAGAGTAAAAAGCCGAACTTCTAAAGAAAGCATTCTAGTTAATCCAGAAGGCTACACTTATCCAAGGTACATAGCAATAGAAGAATAGAAGCCACCCAAAAGGTGGTTTTTCTTATGTCTTTACAAGAGGAAAATTGTCATTAGAAACATGTATTTATTTGATAGAAACCTGCATATATAACTGGCTATACACTCCTTTCAGAGGTAATATGTACACTACCAAAAGGTAATAAACACACTTTGAAAGGAGTAGAAAACAATGAAAAACCAAACAATAGGTGTAGAAATTGAAATGACAGGAATTACAAGAGAAAAAGCTGCAGAGATTACTTCAAAACTTTTAGGCGGAGAGGTTAAGAGATTATTTGATACTTACGATACTTACGAAATAAAGGCCCCAGACAGAAGGATTTGGAAAATAATGAGTGACGCTAGCATTAAAACAATGGAAAAGAAAAAGGGCACACTTATTCCAGCTAATAGAAGTTACAGTGTTGAATTGGTAACACCAATTTTGAAATATGATGATGACATTGAAACATTACAAGAAATTGTTAGGCAGCTTAGACATGAAGGCGCAATCAGCGAGAGCAAGTTACAATGTGGCATCCACATTCACATAGGAGGAAAGGACCATACTCCAAACACTTTAAAGAACTTGGTTAACCTAATGGCCGCAAAGGAAGATTTGATTTACAAAAGCCTTGAGATTGACCCAGCAAGAGTTAGATATTGCAAAAAGGTTAATGAAGATTTGATAGAAACCATCAATAAGAAAAAACCCAAAACTTTATCTCAACTTGCAGATATTTGGTATAACGGATATGGAGTTGAAAACAGAAGCCGCCATTACCACTCAAGCAGATATCATGGACTTAATTTGCATAGCACATTCACCAAAGGAACCATTGAATTTAGACTTTTCAACGGAACCTTGCACGCTGGAAAAATCAGAAGCTACATTGTTTTCTGCCTAGCAATAAGCCACCAAGCCTTAAAACAAAAAAGCGCTAGTGCAAAACGCACCCACACTGATAATGAAAAATACACTTTTAGATGTTGGTTGCTTAGACTTGGACTTATTGGTGACGAGTTCAAAAATTGCAGACAGCACCTTATGAAATCACTTGATGGAAATTCAGCTTGGAGGACACCCAGAGCCGCTTAATATAAACAGATAATCGCAAAGGGTACAATGCCCTTTGTGGAAAACTAAATTGTTAAAGGAGAATTACTACTATGGCAGAGAAAACAAAGCTATACGGGGCCTATGGTTCAAATATGAATTTGGAACAAATGAGGCACCGTTGTCCTAAAGCTAAATTAATAGGAAATGGAACGCTTGAAAAGTATAAGCTCACTTTTAGAGGAAGATATAAGGGAGTTGCAAATGTTGAACCCTACAAGGATAAATCAGTACCTATTGTTTTATGGGAGATAACTGGGGATTGTGAAACAGCACTTGATTTGTATGAAGGGTTTCCAAGTCTATATATTAAAAAGCAAGTTGAAGTTATGGTTAAAGGTAAACCTAAAAAAACAATGGTTTACGTTATGACAAGTGAATATACGAATATGCCAGCAGCTCCAACAGAATATTATTTTAATGTAATTGCTAGAGGCTATTCTGATAATGATATTAATTTGAAACCACTAGAGATTGCATATTCAGAGTGTTTGGCTGAACTTGAATAGTGGATATTAATAAATAAGAAAATTATGTTAAGGGTCTAGAAATTCTAGGCTCTTTTCTTACGATAAATTTTAAAGATTGGAGGTGAAACCTATGGCACAAAGAGGAAGAAAACCAAAACCAACTGCAATAAAAGTACTCGAGGGTAATCCAGGTAAAAGGCAACTTAATGAATTTGAACCTAAGCCTGATAAAAAACCACCAAGATGTCCTGCATGGCTTGATTCAGAAGCTAAAAAAGAATGGCGAAGAGTATCAAAACAACTAGTAGAGCTAGGTATATTAACAGAAGTTGATATGGCCGCTTTTGCAGGATATTGTGAAGCTTATGCGAGGTGGAAAGAAGCAGAAGAATTTATATCAAAACATGGAACAATTGTAAAAACACCAAGTGGTTATTGGCAGCAAGTGCCACAGGTTTCTATTGCCCAAACTTATCTTAAAATCATGATTAAATTTTGTGAGCAATTTGGTTTAACACCATCTTCAAGAAGTAGAATTGTTGCAGATAAAGGTTCAAATGATAGTTTAGATCCTATGGAAATGATGTTAAGGGGACAAAGATGATGGTAGAAGATACTATATTTAAACCTACAGCGTATATGCTTCCAACATCACATTACGATAATAAAAGATCACAACATGCTATTGATTTCATACAAAATTTGAAACACACTAAAGGTGAATGGTTTAACAAGCCTTTTATTTTACTTGATTGGCAACTAGAAATTATTAAAAATATTTTTGGTGTTATCAAGGATGATGGATATAGGCAATTCACAACAGCCTATGTGGAAATTGCTAAAAAACAGGGCAAAACTGAAATAGGAGCCGCCCTTGCATTATATATGTTAACGGCAGATGGAGAAAGAGGAGCAGAAATATATAGTTGTGCAGCAGACAGAGCTCAGGCCAGTTTAATTTATCAAGTGGCTGTAGATATGATTTCTTTATGTCCAGCATTAAAAAAAAGGTTAAAAGTTGTGGCTTCGCAAAAAAGAATTGTGTACCCTGCAATGAATTCTTTTTATCAAGTTTTATCCAGTGAAGCTTATTCCAAACATGGAATTAATCCTCATGCAGTATTATTTGATGAAACACATGTTGCCAACAGAGAAATGTTTAATGTAATGCTACATGGTGCAGCAGATGCAAGAAGACAGCCTCTTAATTTTCTTATAACTACAGCTGGTAATGATATGCATAGTATAGGTTACGAAATACACCAAAAAGCAGTTGATATTTTAGAAGGAAAGAAAATAGATAAATCTTTTTATCCTACTATTTATGCAGCAGATGAAAATGATGATTGGACACTGCCAAGCGTTTGGGCAAAAGCTAATCCAAGTATTGGAATAACGGTTGCTGAGGAAAAGCTGCAAATAGCCTGTGAAAATGCAAGACAAAATCCAGCAGATGAGAACCTTTTTAAACAATTAAGATTGTGTATCTGGGTAAAACAATCAGTAAGATGGATGCCAATGCATGTATGGGATGAGTGCGATTTTAATATAGATATAGATTTACTAAAAGGCAGAGAATGTTATGGAGGACTTGACCTTTCAAGTACCACAGATATTACGGCTTTTGTTTTAGTATTTCCTCCAAGAACATCAGATGAAAAATATATAGTATTACCTTACTTTTGGATTCCAGATGATAACTTAAAATTAAGAGTAAGAAGAGACCATGTACCTTATGATGTTTGGGAAAAACAAGGTTTTATAAAAACTACAGAAGGTAATGTGGTCCACTATGGATTCATAGAAACCTTTATAGAAGAGCTTGGAACAAAATATAATATAAAAGAAATCGCATTTGACAGGTGGGGAGCTGTTCAAATGGTTCAAAACCTTGATGGTATGGGATTCAAAGTTATTCCTTTTGGTCAAGGATATAAAGATATGTCACCATCTTCAAAAGAATTAATGAAACTAACACTTGAAAAGAAAATAGCACATGGAGGTAATCCAGTACTTAGGTGGATGATGGATAACATATTTATTAAGCAAGATCCAGCAGGAAATATTAAGCCCGATAAAGAAAAAAGCACAGAGAAAATTGATGGTGCAGTGGCTTTGATAATGGCATTGGATAGATCAATTAGAAATCAAGGAAGTGGTGGAAGTGTTTATGATGAGAGAGGCATATTAGTGCTATAATGTATAAATTTCAAATATCAATAATGTGGATATACTTACATAAGTTTCTATGATATAATAATTTAGAAAATATTAAATTTATAATGTTTTAATAATATTATAAATTTAATTCAAAATTACAAGAGAAAGTTATAAAGGGGAATTTATATGAGTGAATATGTTGGAAAACTAGTAGATGGCTTAAGTATTGGAAAAGAGGAATTAGACAAACTTATTCAAATAACAGGTTTTAGTGATGTAGAATGTATTAAACTTTTAGAAACTACTGGTTGGAATACAGAGGATGCTATAATAAATATTGAATCTATTGTATATGGAACAACTGGCGCAATAATATCTAAAGAGGCAATTGCTAATGGTATTAAAAATGCTGAACTCTATAATAACTTGGCAAATAATCTTAGTCAACTTAATACAATGAGGGGCGGAACTAAAGGTTTTAAAGGATATGTTTTTGAAGAATTACACGCTACGAATGCTACTATTAATGGACAAACTACTTTAGTAATGAATAACAACGGGATAGCTGATTTTAAAATTATTGGTCCAAGTGGGGAGATAACCTACGCCCAAGCAAAAATTGGCTATAAAACGGGGACAATTGATTTTTCAGCCTATGAGGGACAGACTTTAATTGTTGATAAAGGTAATAAAGCATTAGTTGATAAGGCGAAAGAAGCAGGATTAAAGGTAGTTGAATCTGATGTTCCGGCCGATGATGCTGCAAGGTTAGCTAGACAAATGCAGCTTGAAAGTAAAATAACTGGTTCATCAAAATCTGTGGCTGTGCCCAAAGCGCAAGCAGCTATTAATATTGCTAAAGAAGCGCATCAAGTTGGCTTAAAAACTGCACAGAAAGGTGCACAGTTTGGTGGCGGGTTCAGCGTAGGTACAAATATAGTTGATGTAATTAGCGGCGACAAAGATCTAAATGAAGCAGCAGCTACCGTTGCTGTAGATACAGCTATTTCTGCTAGTGTTGGATATGCAACCGGTGTCGCGGCAACAGCAATTGGGAACACCGTTGTAGGTACTACAATTTCTGGTGCAGTTGGTACAGCGGCTACAATTGTTGGAAGTACTACAGTTGGGGGAGCAGCTATCGCTGCTGGGG
The DNA here is from genome assembly GCF_900129965.1 of Clostridium grantii DSM 8605. Taxonomy (GTDB): domain Bacteria; phylum Bacillota; class Clostridia; order Clostridiales; family Clostridiaceae; genus Clostridium_AF; species Clostridium_AF grantii. Next base: position 130,591 of record NZ_FQXM01000007.1, read on the forward strand.
CAACAACGGTTGGGGCAATAGGTGGTATGGGGACTGCTGCTGTTACAACTGCTATTGCAGGAGGTACTGCAGTAAGTGGTACCGTAGCAGCAACAGGTGCAGCTATTGGTAGTGCTGTTGCTAGTACATCAGTTGGTGGTGCGGCTATAGCAGCTGGAACAGCAGCAGGTACTGCAATCGCTAGTACGGCAGTGGGTGGTGCCGCAATTGCGACAGGCGCAGCAGTAGGTGGAGCAGCGGTAGCCGCAGGAGCAGCTGTTACAGCAGCAGCGGTTGCAGCTGCTCCAATAGTGGCAGTTGGAGTAGCGGCTGGTGCGGTCTGGGGTATAGGAAAAAAAATATTTGGGAGAAGATAAAAGAAACTTCATATAAGCACTCTTGATATAAGGGTGCTTTTTTCATACCCATTTTTAGGAGGTAAAACAATGAAAATTCCATTAATATTAAGACTTTGGGAGCCAAGAGCTGGTCCTAAGAATAGTTTTTTAGGAAGCACATACAGCTTTTTCTTTGGAAGTACAACTAGTGGAAAAACAGTAAATGAAATAACCGCAATGCAAACCACAGCAGTTTACGCCTGTGTTAGAATACTTGCTGAAACAATAGCTTCATTGCCACTTCATACTTATAAATACACAGAAACAGGCAAGGAAAAAGCTAAAGAACATCCACTATATCATCTTCTTGCAGATGAACCAAACCCAGAGATGACTTCATTCGTGTTTAGAGAAACACTTATGGGTCATCTTTTATTATGGGGAAATGCATATGCTCAGATAATTAGAGATGGAAGAGGTAAAGTTGTAGCTTTATACCCTTTACTACCTAATAAAATGAAAGTTGATAGAGCAAGTAATGGAGAAATTTATTATATTTATTCGAGATATTCAGATGAAAATCCTAATATAGAAGGTTATGGTGAGGTGTATCTACAAAAACATGAAGTACTGCATATTCCTGGTCTTGGATTTGATGGGCTTATGGGGTATTCGCCAATAGCTATGGCTAAAAATGCTGTTGGTATGGCAATAGCTACGGAGGAATATGGTGCTAAGTTTTTCTCAAATGGAGCAAATCCAGGAGGAGTACTTGAACATCCAGGTGTAGTAAAAGATCCTGCAAGAGTAAGAGAAAGCTGGAACAGTGTGTATCAAGGAAGCACAAATGCACACAGAGTTGCAGTTTTAGAAGAAGGTATGAAATTTCAGAGTATAGGAATTCCTCCTGAGCAAGCACAGTTTTTAGAAACGAGGAAATTCCAGACTGAAGAGATTTGTAGAATATTTAGAGTTCCACCTCATTTAGTAGCTAGTTTAGATAGAGCAACATTCAGTAATATAGAGCACCAATCTATTAGTTTTATAGATAATACTATTATGCCTTGGGTTTCAAGACTTGAACAATCAATGCAAAAATCATTACTTACAGAAAGCGAGAAAAAAATCTATTTTGTGAAATTTAACTTGAATGGGAGATTGCGCGGAGATGCAGTTTCAAGAGCTAACTTTTACCAAATAATGAGGCAAAACGGTATAATGTCAGCTAATGATATAAGGGAGTTAGAAGAAATGAATTTAATTCCGGATGAACTAGGAGGGTCAAAGTATCTTGTGAATGGAAACTTTGTAGATATGGCTGATGCTGGTGCTTGGACTGAAAAATATAACACAGGGAGCGATTAGGGATAGATTTAATTTAACAAATAAAGAGTATGCTTATATAAATTCAGTTTAAAAGATAGGAGGGCAAGAATGAGTAAGAAGTTTTGGAACTGGGTAAAGAATGAAGAAGGAAGAACACTTTACTTTGATGGATACATTGCACAAGATAGTTGGTTTGATGATGATATTACTCCTAAACAATTTAAAGCTGAACTTACAGCTTCAGAAGGAGATATATCAGTATGGCTTAATTCACCAGGAGGAGATGTATTTTGTGCAAGTCAGATTTATACTATGTTGAAAGAGTATCAAGGAAATGTAACAGTAAAAATTGATGGAATAGCAGCAAGTGCGGCATCAGTTATTGCTATGGCAGGAAATGAAATATTAATGTCACCAGTTGCAATGATGATGATCCATAATCCAGCTACAGTTATTTTTGGAGAAGCATCTGATTTGCAAAGTGGAATTGATATGCTATCTGAGGTTAAAGAAAGTATAGTTAATGCCTACGAGCAAAAGACAGGTCTTTCTAGAACAAAGATATCAAAAATGATGGATGCTGAAACTTGGTTTAGTGCTAAAAAAGCAGTGGAACTCGGCTTTGCAGATAGAGTTTTGTATGAGGATACTATTGAAGATACTGCAGAGGGTTTTATCTTTGATAAAGTTACAGTTACAAATGCACTAATAAAGAAATTACCAAAGAAAAAAGAAACACAGCCTGTGGCAGAAATGGGTACACCGCATGAACAGTTAATTAAAAGACTTGATCTTATTAAATACTAAATTTGGAGGAATGTATATGAGTAAAATATTAGAACTTAGGGAAAAAAGGGCAAAATTATGGGACAGCACAAAGGCTTTTCTAGACAGTAAGAGAAAAGATAATGGAATGTTATCACCAGAAGATACTGAAACATATGAAAAGATGGAAGCGGATGTTGTAAATCTAGGAAAAGAAATAGACAGATTAGAGAGACAAGCAGCAATGGATTTAGAGTTATCAAAGGCAACTTCTAATGCTATTAGAAATAATCCTAATGGAAATATTACTGGAGAAAAAACAGGTAGGGCATCAAATGAATATAATAAAGCTTTCTGGAATGCTATGAGAAATAAGAATAGTTTTGATGTTCAGAATGCTTTGCAAATAGGTACTGATAGCGAAGGTGGTTTCCTTGCACCAGATGAATTTGAAAGAACATTAATTGAATCTCTTGAAGAAGAAAATATATTTAGACAACTTGCAAAAATAATTACCACATCAAGTGGAGATAAAAAAATCCCAGTTGTAGCTACAAAAGGAACAGCATCTTGGGTTGATGAAGAAGGAGCAATTACTGAAAGTGATGATGCATTTGGTCTAGTTTCTATTGGTGCTTATAAACTTGCTACAATGATTAAAGTTTCAGATGAACTTTTAAATGATAGCGTCTTTAACCTTGAAGCCTACATTGCAAAGGAATTTGCAAGACGTATTGGTGCTAAGGAAGAAGAGGCTTTCTTTATTGGGGATGGAACTGGAAAGCCTACTGGTATTTTCAATGCCACTGGTGGGGCACAACTTGGAGTTACTACCGCAAGTGCTACAGCTATAACCCTTGATGAGATTATGGATTTATTCTATTCTTTAAAAGCTCCTTATAGAAAGAAAGCAATATTTACTATGAATGATGCTACAGTAAAAGCAATTAGAAAACTTAAGGATGGCAATGGTCAGTATATTTGGCAACCATCAATTACTGCGGGTACTCCTGATACTATTTTGAATAGACCAGTAAAAACTTCTGCTTATGCGCCAACTATCGGCTCAGGAGCAAAGAGTATAGCTTTTGGTGATTTCGGATACTATTGGGTAGCAGATAGACAAGGTAGAGCCTTTAAAAGATTAAATGAACTTTATGCAGCAACCGGTCAAGTAGGATTTATGGCTACTCAAAGAGTAGATGGAAAGCTAATATTGCCTGAAGCTATAAAAGTTTTACAACAAAAGATATAGTTTGAAGTTGGAGGTGAGTGTATGTTTATTTCACTTGAAGAAACAAAACTTTATTTAAGAGTAGATGGTGATGAAGAAAATACACTCATCACCAGTTTTATTATAACTGCTGAGGAAATGTGTGAAGGAATTTTAAGATTCACACTAGCTGATTTTATTGAACTACCAGAAACGGTGAAACAAGCAATTCTTTATGCAGTAGGAAATATGTATGAACAGCGAGAAAATGTAGATATGAAATCAATACTAGATGTTATGACAAGACTTCTATTCTCCTATAGACAAGAAAGCTGGTGATAATATGAGTATTGGAGATTTAAAACATAGGATTACATTTCAAAAATTTATAACCAGCGTTAATGATAATGGCTTTGAAATTGAAAGTTGGGAAGAGTTTAAAACAGTTTGGGCATCGGTAAAGAATCTTTATGGTAAAGAATATTTTCAAGCTGCAGCAGTTCAAAGAGAAAGAACTGTAAAATTCTTAATAAGAGCTGTTCCAGACATTGATGAAACAATGAGAATATATTTCCAGGGCAAACAATATAACATCACTTCTATTGATAATATAAGATATGAAAATAGATTTATAGAAATAAAAGCTATGGAGGTTGATGGAGATGGCTAATATTGAACTTGAAGGCATGGATCAATTAATTGATAAAATAAATAAGCTAGGTAATAAAGGCGAGGCTATAAAAAAGAAAGCCTTAGAAAGAGCTGGTGAAAGAGTAAAATCTTCTATGGAGAAAAAAGCTCCAAGATCTAAAGAAAGCAAAAAACACATGGCTGATAATATTAATGTATCAGATATTGAAAAAGAAGATGGTGTGGATTTTGTGAAAATTGGTCCAAACAAAGGTGATAATTCTGAATTCTTCTATTCAAAGTTCACTGAATTTGGCACAAGCAAAATCCCAGCACAACATTGGGCAGAAAAATCTGTTCTTGAAAATAAGAAAGAAATTAATGAAATAATTAAAGAAGAATTAGAAAGGGGGCTTGAAGAATTTGATTAATAAATTGATTAGAGATACTTTGAAGCCTCTTAATATTCCAGTACACTTTCAAAAGTATTCAGGAAAAGCAAAAATATATATAACCTTCCACGAATATTTTCAGTCTGGAGAATACTTTGAAGAAGATGAAGAAACTTATACAGGTCACTACATTCAAGTAGATGTTTGGACTAAAGAAGATTATACAATTCTAGTAAAGTCTATTAAAGACTTACTTAAGAATGTAGGATTTAAAAGGTTAGATGAAACAGATTTATATGAAGAAGATACAGGTCTCTACCATAAAGGTTTGAGATTTTTTTATTTAGAAGAAAAGGAGGTCCTATAAATGGCTAGACAAATAGGGTTAAAAGATATTCATATTGCTATATTAACAAAAGATGATGCAACAGGAGTAACTTATGCGGTTCCAACAAAATTAGAAAGAGCTATAAATGCAAAGTTGTCACCTAAGTCAAATTCAGAAAACATCTATTCTGATGATGCAGTAGAAGATATTATCAGTTCTTTTGAGGTAATTGAAGTGGAGATAGAACTTAATCAACTATCCCTTGAAAGTAGAGCAAAGCTTCAAGGGTCAAAGGTAGTAAAAGGAGTATTAATTGAAAATAAAGATGATATAGCTCCAACTATTGCGCTAGGCTTTAAGTCAAAGAAAAACAATGTAAAGTACAGATATGTATGGCTTCTAAAAGGTAAATTTGAATTAGCATCAGATGAATATGATACTGAGGCTGAAAAACCAAAGGTACAAAGTGCTAAATTAAAAGGCGAGTTTTACGCTAGAGATTACGATGGAAACTATAGATTTATTACAGATGATGATATTGAGGGAGCAGATGGAACTGTAATAAGTTCATGGTTTACTGCTGTGCCTGATGAACCGCAAATTATATAATAATGGAGTTCTAAGCACCTTTGTTAAATAAATAAGTGTTATAATATACTTACAAGGGGAGGCGGTGAATTTTTGGAATTTATACAGGAGAAACAATTAGATAAAGAGTTTATAACATTTGGTAGATTTTATGAAGTTAAATATAATAATGGGGAACCTCAAAAATGTAGAAGTATTTTAGAAATACGCAAAAGAAGTTGTAAAGATAAACTTGCGGATACAGACAACATTGATGCGGTTTTTGTAATGATGAATCCTGGAGGTTCTAAACCTAAAGATGAATACATTCAGAAGATAAAAAGAACAAAAGAAATAGAATTAGGAAAGTTACTAGAAATAGAATTAGTAGAAACAATTCCTGATAAAACACAGTATCAACTAATGAGAATTATGAAGCATAAAGATTGGAAATATGTTAAGGTTATTAATCTATCGGATTTAAGAGAAGCTAAAAGTAAACTTTTTTATGATAAAGTAAAGAACATAGAAGGTTTTGATAAAGATTATATTCACAGTATTTTCTCGGAAAAAAGAAAAAAAGAATTGAATAGCATTTTTACAACATATAAATTTTATAATGTAGTAGTAGCATGGGGTGTGAATACTAAATTAACAAATCTTATAAAGCTAGCAATGGGTAGTAATAAATTGAACAATAGCGTTGGTTATAACAAAAGCACTGATAAGAGAAAAGTAAATTTTTATTACTATCATCCATTACCAAGGGGTATTAAAAAACAAAAATTATGGATTAATGAAATAATAGATAAATTATAAGTAGAAAGAAGATTTACGTTATGTAGATCTTTTTTTATTTAAGGCAAAGTTTAGGGGGATTAATGTTGAAAGCATCAGAACTTAAAAATAAGGGTATCAAATTCGCTTTAGGTGAAAAAGAATATGAATTAAAACTTAATATGAACACCTTTTGTGAACTAGAAGAAGTATATGAAGATTTAAACAAAGCCTTTGACGATTTGCAGAAAATGAAGATTAAAGCAATAAGAGCTTTAATCTATGCTGCAGTAAAAGTAGAAGATGAAACGGCTACATTAAAAGATGTAGGAGAGCTTTTAGGCATAAAGGATCTTGAAAGATTGGGCACAGCTATAAATGAAGCTTTGAATACAGCAATGCCTGAAGCAGAAGAACAATTGGGGGAATAGAAAGCCACACTAGTCAAAATTCATGGGACTGGCAGTGGCTTTTTTTCTTGGGAACAAATCTACTTAAAATGACAGAAGAACAATTCTGGAACAGTACACCTAAAAAGCTTCAGGCACTTTTTCATATTTATAAAAAGGTTAATGGAATAGAAGATGAAGAAAAACTTGATACCATAGATAACATTATTTTTTAGGGAGGAGGTGAAGAAATGGCTACTGGGGAGAATACAGTTGTTGCAAGAATTGGACTGGACGATAAAGGCTTTCAAGAGGGAGTTGCTAAAATCCAAAGAAGTCTTAAAGTTGTTAAAAGTGAATTTGCAGCAGCAAGTTCAAAGCTTGGTGACTTTGGAAAATCAACAGACGGATTAAAACTTAAAGCAGATAGTTTAACTCAGCAGATGGAGTTACAAAAACAAAAGGTTGCAGCTTTATCAAAGAGTTATCAAGAAAGTGTAGAGAAAAAAGGCGAAGATGCCAAGGCTACTGAAAACCTAAAAATAAAGCTTAATTATGCTATAGCTGAAATGAACAATATGGAAGGCGCAATTTCTGATATTAATAAACAGATTGAAGTTCAAAGTAGTGGTTTTACTAAACTAGGAAAAAATTTTGAAGATATAGGAAGTAGGATGAAAAAAGTAGGTGAGGGATTTTCTAGTGTAGGAAGTACGTTAGATAAAACTGTAACAGCACCTATTGTTGCAGCAGGCGCAGGTCTTTTTAAGCTAGCCAGTGATTTTGATGAAGCCAGTGACTCTATTAGAATAGGAACTGGGGCAACTGGTGAAGCACTTGAAGGGTTAGAACAGGATTTTAAAGCAGTATATACTACAGTTGATACAAGCATGGGAGATGCTAGTAAAGTAATAGCAGACTTAAATACTCGTACAGGATTATCAGGAGAATCCCTTCAAGAATTATCAACTCAAATGTTAAGACTTGCTAAGGTAACAGGTGAAGATATCAATACACTAATCCCTGCTTCTACTAGAATGTTTCAAGATGCAGGTCTTGGGGCTGATGAATATGCTGGTGCATTAGATTATACTTTTAAAGTTAGTCAGAGCACAGGTATAGGTGTTGGAAAGCTTCAAGAACTTATGACACAATTTGGTGGCCCACTAAGACAGATGGGATTTGATTGGCAGACCTCTGCAGCTATGCTTGGTAAGTTTGAAAAAGAAGGTGTTAATACTGAACTTGTAGTAGGATCACTTAGAATTGCTCTTGGAAAAATGGCTAAGGAAGGCATCAGTGAACCAAATAAAGCACTTCAAGAAATGATTACTCGTATAAAAGAAGCAGGAACAGCAGGTGAAGCAAATACTTTAGCACTTGAAATGTTTGGCGCAAAAGCAGGTCCAGATATGGCGGCAGCAATCAGAGAGGGAAGACTTAATCTTGATGAACTTATTAATAGTCTAAACTCAAGTCCAGAAACAATTGCTCAGGTTTATACAGACACAGCTGATGCGGCAGAACAATTTGTAGTATTAAAAAATAAGATGGCTGTTGCATTAGAACCGTTAGGTAAAAAGCTTTTTGAAGCTGTAAATAATGCAATGCCAACAATAGAAAAACTAATACAAGCTATAATAGGGATTATTGAGAAATTTAATGCACTTTCCCCAGTCCAGCAAGATATGATTTTAAAATTTGCACTTGTTGCAGCTGCCATTGGACCAGTATTATCAGTAGTTGGAACATTAATATCTGCTGGGGGAACACTTTTCTCAACTTTTGGTTCAATTTCTACAGCTCTTGGAGCAGCAGGTGGCGCAAGTGGAGCATTAGGTACAGCTTTTGCAGCTTTAACTGGGCCAGTAGCAATTATTATAGCAGCTATAGTAGGGCTGATAGCAATCTTTGTTACTCTCTATAAAAATAATGAGGATTTTAGAAATGTTGTTAATGCAACCTGGAATGAAGTTAAAGTTATTATTGGAACAATTATAGAAAGTTTGAAGGTGATGTTTCAAGCTTTTATAACCTTTGCAATGGAGGTTTGGAGTAAGTATGGGGATGATATTGTAGCAGTTATAACTATAGCATTTGGATTTATTGCAGATATTGTAAAGACTACACTAAATGCTATCCAAGATGTTATTCAGATTGTTACAGCTTTGATAAAAGGAGATTGGCAGGGTGTTTGGGATGGTATAAAAAATCTTACCAGTGATTTATGGACTGGAATAAAGAATGCAATTGAAGCTGGTCTTGATTTAATTAAAAGTGTTATTTCAATTCAAATGAAATTTATAGAAGATTCTATATCAGGAGTTTGGAACGGTATTAAAACTGTAACTTCTAATGTATGGAATGGAATTAAAACAGCAATAGAGACACCAATCAATACAGCAAAAGACACAGTTAAGTCTGCTGTTGATTCTATTCATAACTTTTTTGCTAATTTGAAAATACCTGAGATTAATATTCCAAAGATTAAACTTCCACACTTTAACTTAAAAGGAAGCTTTAGCTTAGATCCTCCAAGTGTACCAAGTCTTAATGTGGATTGGTATGCAAGTGGTGGTATTTTTAATGCGCCAAGTGTTATTGGTGTAGGAGAATCAGGAACAGAAGCAGTTCTTCCCATAGATAGATTGGATGAGATTTTAGCAAGAGCTCTTGAAAAAGTAAAAGGTGGTAGTTCATCAAGTGGACTTACTCTTCATATAGAAAACTTTATAAATAATACAGAAAAAGATATTGAGCAACTAGCTTATGAACTTGAGTTTTATAGACAAAGAGTAGCCATGGCAAAGGGAGGTAGTTAAAATATTAAATTTTACTTTTGGCGGTAAGAATAGCTATGATGATTTTAATATAAGAATATCTAAAAGGCCCTCCATTCCTTCACCTAAAAGAAGAATAACTTATGTAGATATTCCAGAGAGAAATTCTAGTTTAAAATTTGATGAAGGAACCTTTGAAGATATAACAATACTAGTTGAGTGTTCAATAAATGATAGAGAAAATTTGCTAGATAAAATAGATGAAATAAAAGCTTGGTTAATTAATGCAGAAGAAAGTGATTTGATATTTAGCTTTCAACCAGATAAAAGATATATTGGGCAGGTAGTAAATTCAATAGATTTTAAACAAGTCTTTAAATTTACTAGTAGTTTTCCAATAGTATTTAATTGTAGACCTTTTAAATATAGTACTGAAGATGAAGTTATAACAATAACTCAAATAGGAAGCATTATATATAATGAAGGAACTTTTAAAAGTGAACCTATAATAAAAATATTTGGAAGTGGAGATATAACTATCAGCATTAATAATGAAGAAATTATAATAAAAAATGTTGAAGAGTATGTGACTATAGATTCAGTTTTAAAAGATTGTTACAAAGATGAAGTTTTAAAAAATGCTGATATGGTAGGAGATTTTCCAATACTAGAGATAGGAGATAATGTGATTAGTTTTAGTGGAAATGTTAACAAAGTAGAAGTTCAGGTTAATGAAGTGTGGATATAAATTTTATATATTCTAAATTGGTGGTGATACATTGATATGCATATATGACAGAAAAACAACCAAAGGAAACTTTGAAAACAATGGCCTTGGAGTTTTAGCGGAAACTATTAGTGCGTATATAACGGAAGAATTAAATGGGGATTATGAATTAGAACTTGAATATCCTATAAAGGGCAGAAAAGCAAAGTTTCTTGAAGAATGGAATATCATAAAAGCTGATGGGCAACTATTTAGAATTTATAAGGTACAAAAACAAGGTAAAAATATTAAAACTATAAAAGTATGGGCAAAGCATATATTCTATGATTTGCTCTATTTTTTTATAGAAGATTCAAGAGCAACGAATGCTTCAGTGAAAACAGCTATGGAAAAAGCTTTGCCTTCTGATCTCGGAAGTATTTATTCGGTTGATAGCGATATTATAATTGCTAATACTATTTACTTCATTGAGAAAAATCCTGTGGAAGCAATGTTCTCCATTTTAAATAGATGGCAATGCGGTGAACTTAAGAGAGATAATTTTGATATTAAAATACTTAGCCAAATGGGCAATAACACTGGAGTGTTAATTACTCAAGGCAAAAACATTTTAGGAATTGAATACAATATAGACACAACAGAAGTTGTAACTAAATTATACCCAGTTGGTGCTGATGGCATAAAATTAACTGAGAAATATATTAATGTGGTTAATTGGGATAGTGATAAATATCCACCCTTCCCTATAATAAAAAAAGTGGTTTTCTCAGATGCAGAAGATGAAGTTACATTAAGAGCACTTGCAGAAGAAAAAGCTAATACCATAGGACTTAACAAGATTAATATCGAAGTGGATTTTATCGAACTCGCTAAAACTAAGGAATATGAAAAGCTAAAAGATTTAGAAAAAGTAAGTGTAGGAGACAGAGTTATTGTAAGACACAAAGATTTTGATATTAATATTACAGTCCCTATTATAAAAACCAAGAAGGATGTCTTGAGAGGTATAAATACTACAGTAACCTTGGGCCAATCAAACAATAATATTTTAGATAATCTTGATAATAGTGAAATAAAAACTACTGTAGATGAACTTGGAAATAAAGTTGCTCAGTCATTAACTTCAATGTATTACTATGCCAATCCTTTAGAATTGAATATTGGAACTAGTATGGGTCAACCAATTTATCTAGGATTAAGTGTAGTAAGTTCAACTAATCTTTCCATGAATATGTCTCTTTATTGTGTTGCTACTTCTGAATGTACTTTAACTATAAAAATCCAATTAGACACTCAGGATATTTCTTTTACACCAAAACAAAAATTAGAAGTTGGTGATAATACAGTAGGAATTCCAATAGGGATACCTCAAGTGAAGTCTGGTGCTCACTATATTGGTGTGTTTTTGCAAGTAGATACAGGAAGTATTACAATACCTAAATTCAACTTGCAATGTATGATTGATGGTAGAAATCTACAAGGTGGAATTAATTCAGAACCACCTCATGCAGAGTGCAAAGAATACCAAGCTTTAATAAATATTAATGGATTGTACTTAGATAAAATAGCAATGGGAAATGAAGTGTTTGAGTTTTACGAACCTATACCTGCTTCTTTTGCAGAACAGTTTTTTTATGATTCACAGCAGTTTTTATACAATAATACAGTTCAAAATTATGATATCTTCATTAAAAAGTTTGGAGAAATCATTTATTTTAAAGAAGAAACTAATGATGATTTTATAAGAGATAAGTATACAACTATTCTTGCTGAGGATAGTTTGTTTTTTAAGACTAGCTATGAAGAAACAGCTGTAAATGAAACCATCAACTTGGGAGTGATGTTCAGTGTTAACCTTTTAGATATAAGTAAATTCAGATTAATAGAAAATGTGGAGGTGATTTAATCCTTGTATAGTTCAGAGATTATGGGGCCTTTAGGCAATATAGGAATGACGCTACTAGCTTCAAATAAAGATGATACTACCATCTCAGTACCTGATATAGGATTTGACTTCTTTTATGATGGAGTGAATTGTAGAAGCACTATGAAAACTAGTGGTAACTCCTGGGTTGGATTTACTGGATCATCTGAGCAATTAAAAGTAAATAGAAGAGATACCAGAGCAGAAAAAGTTTATTATGCTAACGAAACCATAAATGGCTCACAAGTCTTTAGGCTTAGATGGGAAGGAGATCATTATTACAGTGCCTATGGGGCATACGATATATTATGGGAACTTATCTTATATAAAGATAGCTCTATGGTATTAATTATAGAGAAAATAACTAATGATGGAACTGATAGTTTTGTAAACCCAAATGTAGGAACAATAACTTATGATTTTTTAGCCAACAAATCTTATACATTTATACCTACAGAAGATGGTGGGAGGAATTATACTATTCAAGAAGGTTCTTATGTTGAAGCAAATATAAAATATTTAATAGTTGATGGAACAGATATCAAACATTGGGATACAGGTAGCTCTCAATATGTTAAGATTTCAGAACTACCTATAACAGCACAAGCATTCCAAAGTTATGGAGATGCTTCTTTTCATATAGAAAGAACTGGCCTAGTTTCTAATAATCCCATTCTTAAAATATGGAGCGATAATGAAAGTATGGCTGTAGAAAAGATTATTCAAACCGCAGTTCCAAAAGCAAGCTTAATTGAAATGAAGAAAGATATTTTATTTAATGATGATTATATTCAAGGAATTAATGATGCATTGATAACAGTAGAGAATACTGGAAGTGGAGTAATTAGATTTATTTTAAGTAATGATAGTGGAGTAACTTGGAAAACTTTTTATGGAGCATGGGTAGATATTGATAAAAATGATTTAAACACAATAAAAACAAGTGGAATGAGCATTAATACTATTAGCAGTATTACTGAAACAGAGTGGCAAACTTTATGCGGTACAAGTAAAAAAGTAAGATTTGCCTTTTGTATGGAGATTTCATCTACCAGTGATGTGTTAAAAATTAATGAGATTAGATTAAACTACAATCTTATTTAGGGGGTGCAAAAGTGGCTTTCAAGGAAAGTATAGCGTATAGCAAAAATTTAATAACAGGAAACAAAATTGAAAAAACCAAGAAAAAGATAGTTGCACCAGTGCAAGGCATAGCTACTGTGAAAATTTATGATAGTTTAAATGGTAAGCAAATATATGAAGCTAAAAGTGAAAATAGAATATCTGCAATTTTTGCAAATTCTGCATATATGGATACATATTTTTACCCTATGCTAGAAAATAAACAGGAGTATTTATTGAAGGATATTTACTACACATATCCATTTAGAACAATGTTTTTAACCACAGGAGATATTCCAGAAGACCCTTATGATTATTGGAGTTGGGGGCATGTTGAAGGATATGCTGATGCATGGTATCCATATAGTGGCAGTTCAGAGCTCATGGGAACAATCAATGCTGCTGAAACTACCTATACCATAGAAAATGGCAAAGGCATTAAGCATTTTGTATTTGATTTTCCTACTCATTGCGCTAATTCTACTTTTCAAAGTATTTATTGGTCATCAGGAAGTAATGATTATACTTCAGCTCAAGTACCAAATGTGAATAGGTTATATTATAGAAAGGCATTAATACAAGGGAATCTGAGCATATATAATCTTTGTACGGATGAGACAGCATTGTATTGCCTTAAATCTGGTTATACCGATATGATGATTTTTGATAAAAGTACAGCTGAGAGAAAATCAAATTTAAATTTATCCTTTAGTGGATACGCTATGGACTATGATGGAACTAATTTCTGGGTTCTCTTAAGTGATGGATCCTTTAAAAAACTAGATAAAAGTTTCAATATAGTAACCAGCTATAGCAAGAGTTCAGCCATACCAGGAACTCTAGTATACGGAGTTAATTATTATGATATTGCAGTAACATCTAATTATATATATATAGCATACAATGGTTGCATAAATACTTCAGGAGATTCTACCTATTATAGAAGTTGTATAGCTCAATATAATAAAGATGGGACTTTTGTTAGAAGTGTTGAAATTTATATGGGTACTACAGCTCGAGTTAATATAACTTCTATTACAAATAATAAGCTGTATGCCATTATTAATGATAAAAGATGCTTTCAACTTAATGAGGACTTAGGAATTTACCAAGATACAGGTCTTTCAAGTTATTATTTAATGAGTTTTACTTGGGATAATGATAGGCAAACTATCTTTGGGTATAGAGATTCTTCAACGGATTCAATAAATGAGTATAATGTTGTCCCAGCGTCAGCCCATACACTTTTACCAGAAACAATAACAAAAACACCTACTAATACAATGAAGATTCAATATGATTTTATATGTGATTATGTTAATCCATTAGATATGCCTGCCCATTAAATTGAGCGGGTTTATTTATTAAAGTAAGGAGTAAATATTAAAAACTAGAAAAGAGAAAATGAGGAGGCAATACAAGTGAAAAATAACACAATGCAGTATATATTTAGTTTTGTCGGAGGATATATAGGATGGTTCTTAGGAGGGGTTGATGGCTTTATGTATGCATTAATTACATTCGTTGTAATTGACTATGTTACAGGCCTAATGGTAGCTCTACTAGAAAAAAAGCTATCAAGCGAAGTTGGTTTTAGAGGTATATTTAAAAAGGTTTTGATTTTCACCTTTGTTGGTATAGCAAATATAATTGATATTCATTTGATCAAAAACGGGAGTGCAATTCGCACTGCTGTTATTTTTTTCTATATTTCTAATGAAGGAATTAGTATTTTAGAAAATTCAGCTAAGATAGGTTTGCCAATACCAAAGAAATTAAAGAGCATTTTAGAACAATTAAGTGAGGAGGAAGATATTGATGATTAGATTATGTTTTGATTATGGACATGGTGGAGAAGATAGTGGGGCTTGTTACAATGGAAGAAAAGAATCCAATGATGTACTAAGTATAGGAAAAGAAGTTGCAAATGAATTGAGAAGGCATGAAGTAATAGTGGATGAAACTAGAACTTCTAATACAACAGTTTTATTAAAGGAAAGAAGTGCCTTTGAACATAAAAATAACTACGATTACTTTATATCCTTTCATAGAAATGCCTTTCAGCCTGAAAAAGCAAAAGGAGTAGAAACTTACACCTACATAAACCCATCATCAAAGGCTAAAGAATTAGCTCAAAGAATACAAACATCTCTGGTGGCTTTAGGTTTTGAAGATAGAAAAGTAAAGACAGCTAATTTCTATGTACTAAGAGAAACAAAAGCACCAGCGCTTTTAATTGAGGTAGGATTTATTGATAATACAACAGATAATAATATATTTGATTCCAAAAGAAATGAAATTATTGTAGCCCTAACAAAAGCTATATTGGAGCAGGTTGGTTTAAAGTATATTGAAACTCCAAAACAAAAGCAAGAAGCAGGTGTACAAACTCTTTATAGAGTTATGGCTGGATCTTATTCTGTTAGGGAAAATGCTGAAAGACAAGTTGAAAAGCTTAAGAACGCTGGCTTTGATGCAACAATTATGATCTTTAATAAGTAGCTGTTCATCATAGAATACACCAAAAAGGTTTAACTAAATATTAATTGGACGATAGCCTGTAGGATTCTCTTTGGAGATTCTTGCAGGCTTTTTTATTTTTTATAAAACATCCGTCCAAATTTAAGATTTTTGTCCTTAGGAAGTTAGAGAGATTAATTTAAAGAATGGGAGGAAAATCTATGCAGGTTACAAAAATCACAGACGAACAGCAGATGCCTATATCGGCAAAAAAGGCATATACGCAGGAAGAATTACAGCGGGAATATGATTATATTCTTGCTCAGAAGATACTGAAATCTATTTTTGAAAAGGGGTTAATAAGTGTAGAGGAGTTTAACAAAATCACAGGATTAAACCGTCAAACTTTCTCGCCATATCTGGCAGAAATAATGCCATGAATTCCTTGATTTATCTAGGGTTCAGAGGTAATATGTGACCTAACAGAAAGCGAGGTGAGTTGATGAAAAGGATAATAAAAATCGAAGAAAATAAAATGTTATCAGTCAAGAAGAAAATCCGTGTTGCTGCCTATTGCAGAGTATCTACAGCAAGTGATGAACAACTTATAAGCCTTGATGCACAAAAGGCACATTACGAGAATTACATCAAAGCCAATGATGAATGGGAGTATGCGGGTCTTTATTATGATGAAGGTGTCACAGGTACAAAGAAAGAAGTCAGAGATGGATTACTATCACTTATTGTAGACTGTGAAAAAGGTTTGATTGATTTGGTGATTACAAAGTCTATCAGCCGATTTTGCAGGAATACAACGGACTGTTTGGAGTTAGTAAGAAAACTGCTTGGTTTAAATGTATACATCAATTTTGAAAAGGAAAATCTCAATACTGGCTCTATGGAGAGTGAATTGATGCTTTCTATTTTAAGCAGTCTTGCAGAAAGTGAATCGGTGTCCATTTCAGAAAATGAGAAATGGAGTATTAAGAAACGTTTTCAAAATGGTACATACATTATTTCTTATCCACCGTATGGATATGCAAACATTAATGGAGAAATGGTAATTGTGCCAGAGCAGGCAGAAGTGGTAAAACAGATATTTACAGATACTCTTGCAGGAAAGAGTACCCATATTATTGCAAAAGAACTAAATGAACTTGGGGTTAAAAGTAAAAAAGGCAGTAAATGGACTGCTGGAACTGTTAATGCGATTATCCGAAATGAGAAATATACAGGAGATGTTATTTTTCAGAAATCATACACAGATAGCAGTTTTAACCGCCATACAAATTATGGAGAACAAGACCAATATTTATGTACAGCCCATCATGTGGCAATCGCAAGCCACGAAGTTTTTAAAAAAGCCAATGAAGTTATGAGCCAGCGTGGTAAGGAAAAAGGCAATGGTGAGGATACCCAGCGTTATCAAAACCGTTATGGGTTTTCAGGTAAAATCAGATGTGGAGAGTGTGGTAGTGCTTTTAAACGAAGAATTCATAATAAACCAAGTGGAAAGTATGTGGCTTGGTGTTGCACCCATCACATTGAAGATAAGGATGCCTGCTCCATGAAATATATTACAGACGATAGTATAAAGATGGCATTTCTTACCATGATAAATAAGCTGATTTTTGCACATCAAATTGTATTAAAGCCTTTGTTACGTAACTTACAGGGGTTGGATGATAAAGACCGATTACTGCAAATTCAAGAGTACGAAAGCAAGCTAGAAAAGAACATGGAACAAAGGCAGGTACTTACAAGCCTAATGACAAGTGGCATTTTAGAACCTGCACTATTTAACGGTGAAAACAACACTTTGATTCAGGAAGAAAAAATGCTACAGGCAGAAAAAGACAGGCTGATGCATTCTGTAAGCGGTGATAGAACAAGGTTTGATGCTTTGAAAAAGCTTATAAAATATGTTTCTGGAAGTGAAATGATGAAGGAGTATGAAGATGAAGTATTCCTTGCCCACGTGGATAAAATTACAGTGGCTTCAAGAGAGGAAATTATATTCCTATTAAAATGTGGATTAGAACTTAAGGAAAGGATGGCATAATAATGGCACACATACCTTATGGATACAAAATCATAGACGGAAAAGCAGTGGTTGATAAAGAAGAGGCTGAAAATATCAGAGAGTTCTACAAAGGATATATTTCCGGCTTGGCACTTAAGGTAGCTGCTGAAAATGCAGGATTAAAGTTATCTCATAGTAGTGCTGGAATGATGCTTAGAAAGAGGTATTACCTTGGGGATGACTTCTATCCTGCCATAATTGATAAAGAAACATTTGATAAAGCTGAAGAAATGAGAATTGTAAGGGCGAGTTCTCTTGGAAGAATTAGAGAGATTGAAAAGCGTGAAGAACCAAAGCCAATGGTGCATTTTATCATGCCAAAGGTACAGTTAAAATATGCAGATCCATTTGAACAGGCTAAATATGCATATGGATTAATAGAAAGTGGGGTGACAGAAGATGAATAAAAGCGTAACACTTATCCCAGCTCGAAGACATATAGGAAATACTGTAAAAATGGAAGACAAGCCAAAACTCAAAGTCGCAGCGTACTGCCGTGTCAGTACCGACAGCGATGAGCAAGCTACAAGTTACGAGGCACAGATAGAGCATTACACCAATTTCATACGAAAAAATGAAGAATGGGAGTTTGCTGAGATATTTGCTGATGATGGTATTTCAGGCACTAACACTAAAAAGCGTGAAGAATTTAATCGTATGATTGAGGAGTGTATGGCTGGTAACATAGACATGATTATTACAAAGTCCATAAGCCGATTTGCTAGGAATACCCTTGATTGCCTAAAATATATTAGACAGCTAAAGGAAAAGAACATTCCCGTATACTTTGAAAAAGAAAATATCAATAGCTTAGATTCTAAGGGAGAAATTTTACTTACAATTATGGCGAGCCTTGCACAGCAAGAATCGGAATCCTTAAGCAAGAATGTAAAGCTTGGATTGCAGTTCCGTTACCAAAACGGTGAGGTACAGGTGAACCACAATCGTTTTATGGGATATACCAAAGATGATGAAGGCCATCTGATTATTGAACCTACTGAGGCAGAGATTGTAAAACGCATTTATTTGCAGTATCTGCAAGGAGCAAGCCTAAAACAAATCGGAGAAAGTTTGGAATCAGATGGTATCCTAACTGCAGCCGGTAAAGCAAAATGGAGACCAGAAACTATAAAGAAAATCCTAAAAAATGAGAAATATATCGGTGATGCCCTTTTGCAGAAAACATATACGGTGGATGTGCTTACGAAAAAGCGAGTTAAAAATAACGGCATTGTTCCACAGTATTATGTAGAAAATAACCATGAAGCCATTATTCCCCGTGACCTTTATATGCAGGTGCAGGAGGAAATGCTAAGAAGAGTTAATCTCCATAGTGGTGCTGACCGAAAGAAAAGAGTTTATAGCAGCAAGTATGCTCTTTCAAGCATTGTCTATTGTCCAAAGTGTGGTGATATATATCGCAGAATTGCTTGGAATAACAGAGGCAAACGTTCCTTTGTGTGGCGATGTGTCACCCGAGTGGAACATGGTCCAGAACGCTGTGATACCCCTACAGTTCAAGAAACGGAACTTCAAGAGGCTGTAGTAAAAGCCATTAATATGGCACTTGGTGGTAAGGAGGATATGCTTGTAGCTTTAGAGCAGAATATTGCATCGATACTTGCTTTGGAGGATGAAAATTCTATGGAAAACATCAATGCCAAACTGGAAGAATTGCAAAAGGAACTGTTGAAACGAGCAAATGCTAAAAAGGATTATAATGACCTTGCTGATGAGATAGATCGTTTGCGAGAACTAAAGCAGAATGCTATGGCAGAGAATGCGGAAAGAGAAGGTTTGAAACAGCGAATTGCCGAGATGCAGGAGTTTCTTGCAGAACAGACGGAGCAGATAGAAGAATACGATGAATCCTTTGTGAGACGAATGGTTGAAAAGGTAACGGTTTATGATGACAGATTTGTGGTGAAATTCAAATCTGAAACATTAGTGGATGTGGAAAGATAGAGAGAAAATATTAAGAGTTTCCTGCTAGATTGTAATCTGGCAGGAAATTTCTATGTAATGGTAAAAATAGAAGGATTGTGTTTAGAAACCAAATGGTTTAAAATAAAATGGCATGGAGGAATAAGAATGAAAACGTCTGATATGATAAGAGAACTATGTGAAAAATTAAATATTAGTATTTCAGAACTGGCACGGTGTCCTTTATAGAAATGATAGAGATTGCAGATGCAGTGGGTGTTACCTATGAACAGGCTTTTGTGCTCAAAAATGGATAGAAAATCCAGATTAAGAGGGAATAAACGGAAGTGTTGATATAAAATTTAAAAGGTGTGTGTTGTATGCTAGAGAAAGGAGGGAGAAATTTATGCCCAAAAGTAGGCGAGCAAACGCTGTCATTTTTGGTTTTGATTTTCAGGTAAATGCAGCAATTGTACTTATGCTTGAAAACATTGAGGATTTAAAATCACTGCGTCTGGAGGGTAACTTTGAGGATATAGAACTGGAATTGGAAAACGGACAATATATTTTAGCACAGGCAAAAGCAGTTGAACAAAGTAGTTCAGATTTCAGAAACGTTCGAAAAAACCTTCAAAAATCGCTTATCTCCTTATCGGAAGGTAGCCAAAAGGTTAATGCCCAACAGCTTATATTAATTACTAATTCACCTAATCCTTTAAATGAAGATGTTTCTAAGAACGTATTTTTAGGAGCTGCACACCGTGATTTTTCGTCATTGCCTGAATCTTCACAGGAGTTGATAGGGGGGTATTTAAATGGAATGAGTCAGCCGCTGGATTTAGATAAATTCATGATTCAAGTGTTGCCGTTTGAAACTGATAATGACTTTGAGCGATATAAAATTGTTAGACAATTAGTAGATGATTTCATTGGCGATTTAAATTTAAGCATTCCTGGATTGGGAAAGAAACTTCTAAATATTTGGCACGAAGAAGTTTTCAAAAATAGCACAAAGAAGAATGCATCTATTCAGCTGAAGAAAAAAGATTTAGTTTGGCCGATAATAGTTATTGCTACTGATGTTGAACGCTGTGATGACTCTTTTATAGAGATATTTGATTGTAGTGCTTACGATGAAATAGCTCATCGATATAAAGATACGATAGAATCTTGTTGCGAACGCTGTGAGTTTTTTATTAAAGTTCTCTGTGACTATAACGGATACCAAACCACTAAGAAACCCGTAGAAAAATGTATGGATTTTGCGATGAACAAATGGAAGGACTACCTTTCAGAATTTGAACTTGATACTATTGATGAAGAAACTAAGAAGGGATTAATCCAGATTATTCTTTATAACATTGTACGAAACCGAATTACAATTGATAAAATCAAAAAGGTGGTGAAATTGTGATTTTTGAATCTATTCGACTCAAAGAGGGATTTATTGAACGTAAAATTTTATTTGCAGAGGGTGTCAATTTAATTCACAGTATAAAAAACAGTCGTGGAAAAACTACCCTTCTGCGTTTTATGTTATATGCTCTTGGTTATAACATTCCGAATACAAAGAAAATTAAGTTCAATAACTGTGAAGTAGAGTTAGTGATTGAATGTGAAAAAAGTGGAGTAATATCTTTGCTACGTTGCAGTGATATTGCAGTTGAAGTAACTATAGATTCTGAAAAGCAAACCTTTGTGCTACCGGAACAGCAAAATGAACTTCATAAAATTATTTTTGGAACAGAAAATGTTGATATTCTAAGAAATCTGCTTGGGACTTTTTATGTTGACCAAGAAAAAGGTTGGACGCTGCTTAATCGTGGTGTTGTAATTGGAAGTATTCACTTTAATATTGAAGAATTAATTCGTGGACTTTCTGGGCGTGATTGTTCAGAATTGATTCAAAAGGAAGCACGTTTGTCAAGGGAACTAACAAAATATCGTCAGATGTTTAGTATTGCACAGTATAGGGAAACGTTGGAGGCAGGGGAGCTTGTCACGGATAGTTATGAAGAAGAATCAGATATTTCTATTAATCAATTCCTTTTGCATCAAAAAAGGTTAAGGGCTGAACTACGTAGAATTGACAGCACCTTGGCTAATAATAAACGCTTTAAACAGTTTGTTGCTGATATGAAATTACTTGTTCAGTCATCTGACGGATCAATTTTCCCAGTAACTGAAAATAATATTGTTGGACTAAATGATGCAATAGATTTATTAATTGCAAAAAGAAAAATGGTGTCTGCTGAATTTGCTACAGTTACTGCTCAACTTGAGCGCCTTGAAAAAGAAAAGGATAGTGAATATGAGCAGGTGGCTTTTTATAAATCTGCTAGTCTGTTGGAAGTGTTTGACAAAAGAATTGCAAAAATGCCAATGAATCCTATTGCTATTAAGAATGAAATAAATCGCTTAGAGAAGGAACTTAAATCTATTAGAAATGATATTAGTACTATGACGAAAAGTAACAATAGTGTTGTTTCAGCTATCTCTCAAAACATAGTTAAATATGCGATTGAACTTGGTTTAGGTGATAAGGGTTCAATACCCAAAACATACCTTTTCACATCTAATCTTAAAGAACTTTCAGGTGCAGTTCTACACAAAACTGCTTTTGCGTTCAGGCTAGCATACATAATTGCAATTGAAGATGCTCTTAAAATCAAATTACCGATTATCCTTGATTCACCGAGCGGAAAAGAAGTAGACCAAGCCAATGTTAAACTCATGATGGAAATTATAAAAAGAGATTTTGTAGATCACCAGATTATTATAGCATCAATTTTTAATTATGACTTTGATGAAATCAATAACATAGAAATTAAAGAACATTTGATTGAGGTGTGCGAGAATGAGTAGATTAATAGATAACAGTAGAACTATATACGAGACATTGCAAAGCATCAAAAACGGCAAGTTTGTTATGCCTGCATTTCAAAGACAGTATGTTTGGGGCAGGGAGCAGTGGAGGGCTAAAGTATGGAATTGATACACTATTCAACGGAATGTGACTTTGAAAAACAAATCATTCACTCCGTTCATAATTTGTCAACAATTTTGTTTTGCTTTCATCAAAAACAAGATGGTGTTGTTAATAAGACCTTTGTTTAGATGAAGGAGGCTCTTGGTTTTGATATAGAGTAGATGTATATAAGTAAAGAACAGGAGGGAAGATGACATGTATGATAAGTATGATAATTACATGGAACATATAGTGAGTTTGAATCAATTGTATTCTAATTTAGTTGAGATAAAGCAAGAATTAGAACTACTTTTAAAAAATGATTTAGATGAAGATATTAAAAAGTACTTAGTGTGGGATGTGGAATTATTAATATGTTGTGAAATAGTTCTTGAACAAAGAAAGGTGGATCAAAATTATCTTTACCCAATGTATGTTTATACGAATGGGAATTGCATTCCTGATATAGATAGTTTTGAAGAAGAACGTTTAAATTTTTATGAGTATAGGATGGAAAAGATTGAGAATATAAAATTGAAAATACGCTATGCAAATTATTGTTTTCAATACTGTATAAAGAAAAACAGATATAAGTATAGTCAAAAAATATGTACCTTATTGTTAGATTACTTGCACCACGAGGAATTAACACATGACTATATTGTTGCATTTTCTCGTTTATTTGAATTAGGATTTTCATTTAATCATTTTGAAATAATAAGCAATCTAAATAGTCTTATAGATGATTTAATATCAAAGGAATATCTTGAGGAACAATATTTGAGTTTGCTTTCTATTTCTAGGATTATTGTTAATAATATAAAGAATAGATTTTTAGAGGATGCAACAGTAAATAAAATTATAAATGTTGTTGAAAGAATATGTAATTATTACTTTGAAGAAGCCAGTTATAATTTATATAGAAATTGCTGTAGCAATTACTTGGATTGGCTTAAAGTTATGAAAAGGGACGAAGACATAAGGATGTTATCAATTAAATATGGTGAGTCATATGAACTAGACGCCGAAAAGCCAGGAGTATCTAATTTGGAAAAATCAGAGTGGTATAAATCTGCTGCAGAGCATTATGTCAATATAGGTGAACGTGAAAAGGTATATCATATGAAAGTAAAAATAAAGCGAGCTTTAAAGAAAGCAACTAAAGATGGCGAATTTAAGGCTATATCTACAACACAATCAATTGAAATAAAGCAATTGGAGAAAAAAACTGTTGATTTTTTCAAAGACGATATAGAAAGTACTTTAGCAACGGTAAGCCACAGTAGTTACTTTATTATTAGTAAAGTTAATAGCGAACTTAAAGCTGTAGAAGATGCAAAAAATCCATTGTATCAGTTGATGGATATAGGAAAGATTCATGGTGATAGGAAAGTTTTTGAATCCAATACAAATAATGACTTAATCAAAACTCTAACATTTCAGTACTATGGTATTGAATTAGAAGTATTGTTTTCAGTAATGTTTAATTTTATTTGGAACAAGATGATAGAAGATGGACTTACTGAGCAAATAGTAGCAACACGCATATGTAAATCAGAGTATATGGATGAGGAACATAAAGTGATTATTTCTAAAGGAATCGAAAGAATGTTTGAGAAAGACTATATAGCTGCTTTACATATACTCGTTCCACAATTTGAAAATTATTTTAGAACTTTTTTCGAGTGGGGTGGCTTTCCAACCACGTCATTAAAAAACAATGGATTACAATATGAAAAAACTTTTAATGAATTTTTAAGAGAGGATTTTGTTAAAGATACAATTAGCAGTGATTTGTTATACATGATTGAGTTTGTTTTAGTTGAACAATTGGGAAAGAATTTGCGAAATAATATTGCGCATGGTCTTATCGAATTGAAAACTTTAAACAAAACAAATTGCTTAATTATGGTTTATCTATTCTGGATGATCACAGCTTATAAATGGTCTTTCCCAGAAACTGAAAATGAGGAAGAATAGTATTTGAAATATTGTGATGATGTCTGATAATAAAAATTATACAGAAAGAGAGTTATACAATGGAAATGAAGTTAACGCCTGAATTAAAAGCATTAAAAGAAGAATACGATTTTCTTCATAAAAAAATTGGAGAATTAGAATGGGAAATTGCAACTATATTTTATGGTAGAAAAGGTATCTTAAGTTCGGAAATTAATGATCTAGAAGACCGACTTGATAATTATAGGCATAATATTAGTATGTTAATTGGAAAAATTAGAAATGAAGTAAAAATAGCAAATGAATCTAAATAGTGTTTGGAAGATTTTTGTGGATATGTTTCCCCATATCGATAGAAATCAGTGGATATGTTCCCGCCTACGGACAATAGACAAAAATCAGTATTTGACGTACTTGTTATCCTCTCGAGCCATGTGGAGTGCGTAGTGAAGATAGAGAAGAAATAGGCTAGTTTCAAAGGATTTCAAGGATTTTAATTAAATATTGAAGTGTGTTTTATGTTTCCTCAGACTACGGTTTGGGGAATTTTTTGCTTTAGGGGGGTCTATACAAATTCGCAAAATTAGAAGTAATTGGATAATTGCGAAATGGTAGAATTTAATATTGAAAAATTAAATTTCACATCTGTGTTGATACTTGTATAAAATATGGATATACTATATGTATAAAAAAATAGATATAAAATGTTAAATCTATATTTTGGTGGTGAAAAGATGACTGATGAAAGAATTAAAAAGATTAAAAATATTTTTGATGAGTATGGTCTAATTGTTAAGGCTGCAATTCTAAGAGAAAATAAAGTATGTAGTCGAGATATTATGAAGCTTATGGATAAAGGTTATGTGGTGAAAATAAAAACAGGATATTATTGTTGGAACTCTGGATTTGATGACTTAAATGATTTTGAAATAGTACAGTCAATAATACCAAGTGGAGTTATTAGTATGTTTTCAGCGGCAGTAATACATGAAATGACCACAGTTAATCCTATGGATATTAATATTACCATTGCATCTAGAATGATTAAACCGAAGCTCCCAAATTACCCACCTGTAGAACTTTTTTTTACATCAAATGATAATTTAGATTTTTGATACTTTTAAATTTTCTAGGTCGTCATTAAAAGCTTCGCTTAAATAATTTAATTTGGTTTTTACAGCTGGATTTGCCGCAAGTTCTGGCTTAGCATTTATACAGTCTATTAATAATCTGCAGTACTTCAAAATATCATCAAGTACTCCAGTTGTAACTTTAGTTGGCAATTCTTCTTTAATTTCTGGTTTTACTCCATACAATTCAAAAATCCTTTTTGCTATTAATAATTTAATAGCAAAAAATCGTCATCTTTAATTAGATGACGATTTAAATAGTTTTTCAGTGGCCTCGTATTATTCAAGGTCTATTTTATGGAAAAAGCTAAAAAAGCTGCTGTTAATGAAAATTTTAAATTAGGCTGTGAACTAAAGAGCTTAGGGGAAAATCATATGCATTGTTTTACGGACACAGAGTTTATTTAAATTTTTTAAGTAAAGCAAGTTCTAGGAAGAAAATCATTTTTTACAATGTTTGTGTTCTCTCAAACTACGGTTTGAGGGGATTTTTGTTTTAAAGTGGTCTAACAAATACTTATATTTGGAGGTTTAATAAATGGAGAGTATTTTTGAACCATGGAAAAGGTATGTTATTCATAACGAATATGTTCTACGAACAGAAGATATTCACAATAAAGCCCCAATAGTCTATATTGGAGATAAAAAAGTGTACATATATTCAGGAAGTCAACTCTTTTCAGCTGGTATATGGCTTCAGTCTAATGAAGGTCATTTACGAATATATTCACGTAGTAGGGATGGTGAGAAAATAATATGGCGTTCATTTAATGGAGAGAGTCAGGAAGGCCCAGTGCACCAGCATGATGCTATTGAAATTGGATATATTGTTGAAGGAAATACTTACCAATCATTTTCAGGTGAAGAACATAAGTTTAAACAGGGAGAATTTTGGATTGTAGATAGGAATTGTTATCACAGTGATATATATGGTCAAGAAAGTTTGTGTACAGTATATATAGGCATACCGGCAGAGGTATTTGATTCGGTATTTGTAGAAAGTATTGGAAATAGTGAAATTCAACAATTTCTTTTTCTTGCACTTCTTCAACAGAAAAAGAATAGACAGTTTTTGCATTTTACACCAAGAGGTGATAAATCAGCAGCAGTAGTTTTGATGGAAAATTTAGTTAGAGAAATTATTGAACAAAAGACAGGATATTATGATATATCAAAAGGATTATTAGCACGGTTGCTTGAAAGCCTTTCATCAGAATACGATTTTTTACTGACCAGTCAGGAACGACAGAAAATGAGAGATCTTCTTTTTCGCCAAGTAGAAAAATTTATTCAAGAAAATTATAAAACAGCAACTATACGAGAATTAGTTAATCGCTTCCATTATAATGAGGATTATTATAATCGGCTAATTAAAGAATACAGTAGTTATACTTATTCTGATTATTTAAAGAATGTTAGGCTAAAGGAAGCTGAAAAAATGCTTTGTATGACAAAGATTTCTATTGAACAGATTGTAGGTCAAGTAGGATATAAAAGCAGGGGACACTTTTATCGTTTATTTACTGAAAGATATGGAATGACCCCTGCGAAATATAGAAAACAGAATTCTTGATTAAGTTAGCAATTATAGTAAATATGTAGTAAGCTATTTAAAATGATTACCAAATATATATTGTATAAAGTATTATAGAATCGGAAAAAAGTACAATTCCATATACTTTTAGTCGTAAAGGTAAATTGAAAAACAATATAAAATGCCATAATATAAGTATATCAAATATATTAATTTACTTTGAATGTAGTAAATTTATGACTTAGCAACTTAGATAATATTATTAAATAATTAGTATAGATAGTGGCTAAGGCTATATTATATAAGGAGGAAAATATTATGACATTAGCATTCCAGGTACAAAAAAAGAAACGGTTAAGAGTGATTGTTGATACCGACGCTGCATGCGAGGCGGATGACCCTTTCGCAATTGCACATGCTTTGATGAGTCCAAAATTTGTAATGCGTGCTATTTTTGCTGAGCAATTTGGTAGCCCAGAAACAACAAAGAAAAGTTATGATGAAATTCAAACGATTTTATCGGCAATGTCATTATCTGTCCCTGTATATATGGGGGCTGAGGGGACTTTAGCGGACACAAAAGGAAAAGAAATATCTCCTGCTTCGGCATTCCTAATAGAAGAAGCTATGAGAGATGATGATATGCCATTATTTGTACTCTGCCAAGGTGCAATTACAAATGTTGCATCTGCATTACAGGAATGTCCTGAAATCGCTTCTCGTATGACTGTGGTATGGATTGCAGGGCATGAATATGGGCATAAGAAAGCTCCATTCAATGAATTCAATTCGGGAAATGATATACCGGCAGGAAATATTGTGCTAGGAAGTGGTGTTGAACTTTGGTTGATTCCATCAAATGTGTATTGTACAATGCATATTGGGATAGCTGAGTTACAAAAAAGGGTATATCCCTGTGGAGATATTGGAAAGCATTTATTTGAACAATTAGTGCAGTTTAATGCTTCGAAATATGCGGATTGGACTCCTGGAGAAAGTTGGTCATTAGGTGATTCTCCAGCAATCGGTGTTGCGTTGAATCCAAACTGTGGTAGATATGAGTATAAGGAAGCTCCTATTATAAATGAAGATACTTCTTTTAGTTATGAAGAGGGAAGACCATTAATTCGAGTTTATCAGTCTATTGATGTGAGATATGTCCTTGAAGATTTTATGTCAAAACTTGAATTGATCTATGGTTAGAGAAACTAAGCATGAGAGGCAATTAACAGTAATTAATGAATTTGTTTCATCCATGATTATACAATTTAAATAAAGAATACATATAAGAGCAAGGCTAGGAATAGCACTTGCTTTTATTTTTATGTAGGTTGGTTTATGGAGAAGTATTATTTGGGTGTTTTTAACAAAAATCTCTAATGAAACAACTTTGGAAGAAATAGTCATAAAATTCAAAATATTTAAATAAAAAGTATTTACATATTATCCTATGTATGGTATTATTAAACTACACAAAACATCCTACGTTATACGTAACACTGGATGAAATGCTTTCAATGTTTAGAATGATAAAATACAACAATAGGTAGGCGAGTTAAAGTGGAGAATAAAGGGATTAACAAAGTGTTGGAACCAATTAATGGAAGTTCAGTAGTAGACAAGACTATAAGTAGAATAATTGAAGCAATTTCAGATGGTAGATTTGGTATGGGAGAAAAACTACCAAATGAATATGAGCTTATCAAAGACCTTGAAATAAGTAGAAATTCACTGAGAGAAGCTATGCGAGTTTTATCGACTCTAGGAGTTGTAGAAATTAAACGCGGTGATGGAACTTATGTATGTGACCAGGTGAATCCTAGTGTCTTTGACAGTATTATTTATGGTCTTGTATTTGATATTTCTACTTCATCTGAATTGATTGAACTAAGACGTGCCCTGGACGAAATCATGCTTAAATTGGCCATCGACAAAGCTGACGACAATGATATAGCAGAGTTAAGAGACTACCTTGAATTAATGGAAATTCATATTAAAAATGAAGAATTTATGGCAGCTGGTGATACAGATTATAATTTCCATATTAAAATTGTTGAAATAGGTAGGAATAAGCTTCTGTACAGAATTGTTAAAGGTGTTTATCAATTTTTTAAAGTTTCAATATACAGAAACATTGAAGCAGAGGAAAAATTTTCACATGCTACGCAGTACCACAAAGAAATATTAGACTTGATCGTTACGAAAGACAAGTCCCGAGTTGAAGAGGTTATTGCTAATAGTCTTGATAGTTGGGGTTACAATTTTGAAAAATAGTAAATAATGAGGGGGAAAAAAATGAAAAAATTACTTTCTGTATTATTATCTATCACAATGGGTGTAGCTTTACTAGCTGGATGTTCTCCAAAACAAGAAACTGTAAATACAAGTGCGGAAAAAACAAATACTGAGAAAACTGAAACTGTTGAAAAATCTAAGTTCCCAGAAAGACCTATTAACTTAATAGTACCTTTTGGTGCAGGTGGTGGTACTGATGCTTGGAATCGTGCAATTGCTGCAGCTCTTCAAGAGAATGGATGGACTGTAAAGGTTTCCAATGTTACTGGGGGTTCTGCTGGTTCAGTAGGAACTATGCAAGTGTGGAATGCAAAGCATGATGGTTATACTTTTGCAGGTACTTCAGAAACTCCATTAGTTATCCCTGTAATGGCAGGTGATAAGCAAACTACTGATTCTTGGGAATACTATATTGCTGGTGGATCTCCTGGTGTTTTATGTGTAAATAAAAATGCAAATATTGCTGATTTTCAAGCACTTATAGATGCTACAAAAGCAAATCCTGGTACAGTTAAAATAGCGGGTACATCAGGTGGGTTATGGTTTTTATTAGCATCAATGCTTGAGTATGGTGGTGGAATTGACTTAGGTGTAGCTACTTATGATGGTTCAGCTACAGCTATTACTGCATGTATATCAAATGAAACTGTAGCAGTTGCAGCATCAGCTGGTGAAGTGGCGGAGTTTGTAAAATCAGGTGATTTAATTCCAGTAGCAACTTTCCAAACAACTGATTTTGAACAAGCTGATTTTGGGAAAGTTCCTGCAGTTACTACATTAGTTCCAGAGGTTGAAAAGTATTTGCCATTAAACCAATTTATAGGATTTATGATACCAAAGGATACTCCAGAAGATGTAAAAGCAGAAATACAAAAAGCTTTTTTAGCTGCTTGTGATAGTAAAGCATTAAAAGAATTTTCAGATCAAAATTATGGTGTTATTTATAAATGGGTAGGAGAAGAAGCAGATAAAAACTGTGCTAAAGCTCAATCAATAATGAGCTGGATGTTATATGAAATGGAAAAAACAGAATTTAATCCTGCTGATTTTAATATACCAAAACCATAGTAAGTTTAAATATAATAAGGTGTACTTTTCCAACAGGTACACCTTTGTAAAGATTTAAAATTAAATGTTTAAATTAGTGAAAATAATATAAAAGGGGTGGCAATAATGGAAAAACAAACATTAAGGAGAGCAGACCTTGTTATGAGTATTGTGCTGCTGAGCATAGCAGTATTTGTGTTTGTAATTTCTCTGGAATTAATGATTAGAACACTAAGTTTAACAAATCCAGCTAATGCTATTTGGTACAGATCATCAGGTTTAGTTCCGATGATTGTTAGTGTATTGCTTGCAATTTGTTCAGTGTCACTTTTCTTTAAGGCATGGAATGATGGAGCAAGATTTGATTTTTTTACAAAAGAAAAAATCGCATATTTTTTTACATGCAGAGAGTTTAAAGTTGCCATATCTATCATTGGATGGTTAGCTATCTATATATTTATACTACTAGGTCCTATGGAAAAAATTATTTACGATGCACTTTATAATGTAGATGGTATTTCATGGATTATACCGTATTATTTACCTTATATATTGATGACATTTATTTTCCTTTTTGTGTTTATGATTGTTTTTTCTGATAGAGGTAAAAGGAAAAACTGGATAACTTCAGCAATTATTTCATTATCAGTATCTTTAATTGTAGCATATCTTTTCGGAGATGTAGCAATGATTATATTACCTTAAAAGGAGGGAATTAGATGTTGACAGAATTAGGAACATTTTTTACACAGATATTACATGTATTTTCTGACCCACTTCTTGTAATAGTACTATTTGGAGCAACAGCTCTTGGTCTTATAATGGGAGCGCTACCAGGGCTAACTGCTACAATGGGAATTGCATTGCTAACTGGTTTAACTTATAATGTACCACTTCAATATACATTTGCAATTTTAATGGGTATATATGTTGGTGGTATTTATGGTGGAAGTATTTCGGCAATTCTTTTAAACATACCTGGAACGGCTTCGGCAGCGGCTACAGCATTAGATGGACATAAGTTAGCACTTGAAGGTAAAGCAGAAAGAACTATTAAAATAACAAGGTTGGCATCAATAATTGGCACATTTCTTGGAGTGGTAGCTTTAACAATGATAGCGCCTGTTATGGCAAAATTAGCTTTGAATTTTACATCGCCAGAGTTTTTTATGTTAGCTTTCTTTGGAGTAATGATTTGTGGTTCTGTTGTATCTGAGGATTTGACAATTAAAGGTTGGATTGCTGGTATTTTGGGATTATTATTGGCATTCGTTCGCTATGATGATGTAGAAGGAATATCGAAATTTACTTTTGGTATTTCAGAATTACAAAGTGGTATACAGGTAATTCCAGCTATGATAGGATTCTATGCTGTACCAGAGGTTATAAAAGCTTTTGTAAGAAATGAAACTTTTTCAGTAGTTGAAAATTCAGAAAGTGATAAAAGTTTTTTGGGAGTACTATTTGGGAAAATTTTTAATTTGTTTAGAAGTGAGAAAAAAGAAGTTGCTACTTTTAAAGATGTTTTAGAGGAAGAAAAATTTATCTTCAAAACTGTATTTTCACAGTTGCGTGCAATTATTCAATCAGCAGCTATTGGTCTAGGGCTAGGTGCATTGCCTGGTGTTGGAGAAGATGTAGCAGCCTGGGTTTCATATGATACAGCGAGAAAAACCAGTAAAAATGGAGATAAATTTGGTACAGGAATCTACGAAGGAACAATAGCTCCAGAAGTTGGAAATAATGCAGCTATTGGTGGAGCTATTATTCCATTGCTCACGCTAGGTATTCCTGGAAGCCCACCGGCAGCAGTTTTACTTGGTGCATTGATGCTTCACAATGTAAGGCCAGGTCCACGTATTCAAATAGAGAATCCAGGATTTATAGCAATGATTGCAGCACTTTTATTCTGTGCAATAATTGCGCTTTGGATTGTTGGATCAATCTTAGCTAAACCAATGACTAAGGTATTAAAAGTTCCAACTGTTTATTTAATGCCTATTATAGCAATTCTTTCTGTAGTAGGGGGATACTCTTTATCAATGTCATCTTTTGATTTAATCACCATATTTATTTTTGGTATTATAGGTTATATCTTTGATAAGATGCAATATTCAGCAGCTCCTATTATACTTGGTTTAATTCTTGGTAATATGCTTGATTTTAGATTTAGACAAGCATTGATAACCAACAATGGTTCATTTTTAATATTTGTTACAAGACCAATATCATTAATATTCTTGGTGATTATTATATTTACAATAGCAAAAATAATAATTAAGGGAATAAAGGAATCAAAACAAGAAAATATAGCTGGGTAAGAAAATTAATATAAATAAAAAAATAGGGGTGAAGAAATGAGTAAGAAATTATTTTTAATTCATACTGTTAATCAATTTATGGACATGATATACAAACCATTTGGGGTTCCATTTGTTGAAGATAATCCTGATATCGAGATTTATAATATTATGGATGATACTCTTCTAAAGGATACTTTAGCAGCTGGTGGAATAACAAATGCGGTTTCATCTAGAATTTTAACATATGCAAAATCAGCAGCGGATGCGGGAGCAGATTGCGTGATGGTTACTTGTACATCTGTTAATGCGGCTGCTAAATATGCAAGACAATTCTCTCCGGTTCCTATATTTAATATAGATGAGCCTGTTGCAAGAGAAACTGTTAAAAATGGTAAGAAAATTGGTGTGCTAGCAACACTTCCAACTTCACCAAAGGGTACTGTTAGATTGTTAAAAGAAGAAGCGGCGCGTCAAAATAAAGAGATAGAAATTGTAACTATGGTAGCTGAGGGTGCCTTTGATGCTTTGGTTGCTGGTGATGTGGAAAAACACGATAAAATGGTTACTGATGCTTTATTTCAACTTGCAAAAGAAGTAGATACAATTACTTTTGCTCAAATATCTATGTCTAAATTAGTTCATGATGACCCAGGCGTTCCTATATATAAGATTGGTAGGTCCGGATTTGAAGAAGCAAAAAGAATAATGATGGGACAAGAATAAAATATAAGGAGGCAAATATGAGCGAAAATAAAGAACAATTAATAGCTAATTTAAAAGAAAATGCTCGCAATTTAAGACAATTAGCGCTTACAATGATTCATAAAGCTCAATCAGGACATCCAGGTGGTTCTTTGTCAGCATCTGATATAATGGCGGCACTATACTTTTATGAAATGAAATCTGATCCTAAAAATCCTACGTGGGATGAAAGAGATAGATTTGTTTTATCAAAAGGCCATGTTTGTCCTATTTTATACAGCGCATTAATTGA
Organism: Clostridium grantii DSM 8605; assembly: GCF_900129965.1. GTDB lineage: Bacteria > Bacillota > Clostridia > Clostridiales > Clostridiaceae > Clostridium_AF > Clostridium_AF grantii. The sequence goes on from NZ_FQXM01000007.1 coordinate 164,544, forward strand.
AAAAGGATTTATAAATAAAGAGGAAGTTTATACTTTAAGAGAGTTTGGTTCAATATTGCAAGGACACCCTGATATGAAAAGAACACCAGGTGTTGAAATTTCAACAGGTTCTTTAGGTCAAGGTGTTTCCGCAGCAGTTGGAATGGCAATAGCTTTAAAAAGAGATGGAAAAGATGGAAGAGTGTTTACATTATTGGGAGATGGGGAGTGCAACGAAGGTCAGGTATGGGAAGCGGTTGAAGCTGCATTCAAATACAAACTTGATAATCTAACAATTATTATTGACAATAATGGCATTCAAAATGATGATATGACTGAAAAGATTATGCCGCTTAGAGATTTAGCTGAAAAATTTAATGCTTTTGGTTGTGAAACTAGAAAAATAGATGGACATAAAATGGAAGAAATCGTTTATGCGTTAGATGAACTTAGAGAAATTAAAGGCAAACCTAAGTGTATTGTAGCTAAATGTGTAAAAGGAAAATACGTTTCTTTCATGGAAAATGTTCCAAAATGGCATGGGCTTGCTCCTAATGATGAAGAGTTTAAACAAGCTATAAAGGAAATAAGGGAGGGAAATTAATGATAATTACAGAATCTACAAGACAAGCGTTTGGAGACGAATTATTAGTACTTGGAGAAGAAGTTGATAATTTATATGTAATTGATGCTGATGTGGGTAAGTCTATGAAAACAGTTCCTTTCCAACAAAAATTTCCAGAAAAACATGTTAATGTAGGAATTGCTGAGCAAAACTGTGCAGGGGTTGCAGCAGGACTAGCAACAATGGGTAAGCTTCCTATTATAAGTACTTACGCAGTATTTGGGTCTATGAGAATGTTAGAGCAAATAAGGCAAAGTATATGCTATACCAAATTAAATGTAAAAATAGCTTGTAGCCACGGAGGACTTACTCCAGCAAATGATGGAGGGTCCCATCAAGGTATTGAGGATATGGGAATTTTAAGAACTATACCTGGCATGACAGTGATGATGGGAGCAGATTATAATTCAACTAGAAAGCTTTTAAGAGAAATGGTTAAAAGTCATGTTGGACCTGCTTATATTAGATTTACGAGAGAAGCTACTCCAGGCATTTATGATGAAGATGAAAGATTTGAAATTGGGGTAGCAAAGCAATTAAGAGAGGGTAATGATGTAACCATTATTGCGGTTGGAGATGTTTTGATTTTGGCTTTAAAAGCTGCTAAAATATTAGAAGAAAAAGGTATAAAAGCTAGGGTATTAGATATGCATACTATAAAGCCATTGGATCAAGGAGCTGTTTTAAAAGCATTGAGGGAAACTAAAGGAATTATAACAGTTGAAGATCATAATATAATTAATGGACTTGGAAGTGCAGTTTCAGAAGTGGTTTGTGAAAATAACGGAGGAATTGTTTATAGAATTGGTATCTTAGATAAATTTGGCGAATCTGGTCCATATGAGGTATTATTAAAGGAGAATGGTATAAGTGTTGATAATATTATTGCCAAAGCTGAAAAAATAGTTAAAGGAGAATAATCATGAAAATAGTTGTATTAGATGGGTATACTTTAAATCCAGGAGATTTATCTTGGGAGGCGTTGGAAAACCTAGGCGATGTAACAATTTATGATAGAACTACCCAGGAAGAAATTGTAGAGCGCATAGGGAATGCAGAAGTAATTTATACTAACAAAACACCTTTAAGTAAAGAAACTTTTGATGCATGTCCTTCTATCAAATGGGTAGGGGTATTAGCTACAGGATATAATGTGGTAGATGTGGAATATGCTAAAGAAAAAAATATTCCAGTTTGTAATGTACCCACCTATGGTACAACAGCTGTATCACAATTTGTATTTGCTTTATTGCTAGAGTTGTGTCATCATGTTGGACAGCATAGTAATTCAGTGAAAGAAGGACAGTGGTCAAATTGTGAGGATTTTTGCTATTGGAACTATCCATTAATTGAATTAGCAGGGAAAACCATGGGTATTATTGGTTTGGGACGAATAGGTCAAGAAACTGCAAAGATTGCTCAAGCTTTTGGTATGAAAGTATTAGCTTACGATGCATACAAGGTAGAAAGTTTAGAATCTGAAACTTTAAAGTATGTGGAGTTAAATGATTTATTTGCTAATAGTGATGTTATTAGCTTACACTGTCCATTGTTTGAAAGTACAATTGGCATAATTAACAAAGATAATATCCAGAAGATGAAAGAGGGAGTGATGATAATTAATACTTCTAGAGGGCCGCTTATTGTTGAAGAAGACATTAAGGAAGCTTTAAACAGTGGAAAAGTTAAAGGTTTAGCCTGCGATGTAGTTTCAACAGAACCTATTCAAATGGATAACCCTTTATTAAAAGCCAAAAATGTTTTAATAACTCCTCATATAGCGTGGGCACCACTAGAGTCTAGAGCTAGATTATTAGATATTGCTATTGATAATTTAAAATCCTATTTAGAGGGTACAATTAAAAATGCCGTTAATATTTAAATACCGCTTAATTGAAGAAAGGAACATCTCGGAATTCGAGATGTTCCTTTTTATAGTAATCTATAATTTTTTTATTAAAAAGGGAAGGTGAAGTATGAAAATCAATGAATTTCAGATTTGTGTAAAAATAATTCAGTTGATTTTATTGGACCATCATAGATAATAAATTTTTTTATATTCTGTAGGTGAGTATCCTGTTTTTTTCTTAAATATCTTAGAGAATAAAAAGGGATCAATGTAACCAACTGAGTTGGAAATTTGTTGAACAGATAAATTAGAAGTTTTTATTAGTTCTTTGGCTCTTTTTATTCGGAAATCTATTAAATATTGTTTTGGGGAAAGATTTATTTTCTCTTTAAATATTTGATACAAATATTTTCTATCTACATTTACATGATGTGCGATATCTTCTATTTGGATTGCTCTTGAATAATTTGTATGTATGAATTCAATTGCTTGATTTAGATATAAATCTTTTGGTTTTAAATTTGAAGGTATTTTAGTGGATGTCTGACATTCGTCAATTAATATTGATAAAAGGTTATAAAAAGCACTTAATGATATTAAATCTGTAGCTTTAGAGTTGTTTTCAGATTGAAACAATTTAGCAAAACTGGCTAAAAAATTTTCAGGGTATAAAGTAGTAAATAGTGGCTGATTTTTACTTATATTTGCTCTAGTTAAGTAATTTTCAGCATTTATGCCGTTAAAAGCAATCCAAAAATAATTCCATCCGTTAGTTTCTGTAGGTCGATAAGATACAACAACGTTTGGTGGAATAACAAAGCCACTACCAGCTTTTATGGTATAAACTGTATTATTTATCTCAAAATATCCTTGCCCTTTAATAACGAAAAATAATTTATAGTGGTCTATCATACCAGCTCCCCAACTTTTATTAGGCTCACAGCCATCATAGGCACAATAGTAGAGCTTGATATCATTGTGGAGATTTTGATCTATAAGATCGTTTTTTGGTTTAAAACCTTTCATAAAGTGTTCCTCTTTTCTATAAAAAATTAAAATTACAACTTATAAGACAAAATTACATGCAATTTAGTTTTTATTCAATGTAATTGTAACAAAAACTATAGTAAAATAGAAGAAAATTCATGGGAGGGATCTATATGTATAAAGCAGACGATAGAAGATATGAGAACATGATTTATAGAAGAGCAGGGAAAACAGGTTTAAAATTACCTTTGATATCTTTGGGTTTATGGCATAATTTTGGAGATGTAACATTAATAGATACCAGTAGAAAAATGATTCATAAAGCCTTTGATCTTGGAATTACACATTTTGATTTGGCTAACAATTATGGTCCACCAGCTGGATCAGCAGAAATTAACTTCGGAAGAATTCTAAAAGAGGACATGAAAGCTTATAGAGATGAAATGATTATTTCAACAAAGGCAGGTTACACTATGTGGCCAGGTCCTTATGGAGACTATGGTTCAAGAAAATATCTTATATCTAGTTTAGACCAAAGCCTTAAACGTATGGGGCTTGATTATGTAGATATATATTATCATCACAGACCGGATCCAAATACACCAGTTGAAGAGACCATGCTCGCTCTTGACCAAGTTGTGAAACAAGGGAAAGCACTTTATGTTGGTATATCTAACTATAGAAGTGAACAAGCAGAAGAAGCATTGAAGATATTGAAAGAATTAAAAACACCAGTAGTAATGACTCAGCCAAGTTATTCAATGCTTAATCGATGGATTGAGGAAGATGGTTTGCTAGATGTTACTCATAAGCATGGGATTGGAAACATTGTATTCAGCCCATTGGCACAAGGTGTTTTGAGTGACAAATATTTGAATGGCATTCCGGCAGATTCAAGGGTTAGCAGCAGCAGTCAGTTTTTGAACAAGAATAATTTGGATTCTGATAAATTGGATAGAGTAAGAAGATTAAATGATATAGCAAATAATAGAGGACAATCTTTGGCACAGATGGCATTATCTTGGGTGTTAAGAGATGATAGAGTTACAACAGCTTTAATTGGAGCTAGTAAAGTGAGCCAAATTGAAGACAGTGTAAAGGCAATTAATCATATTGAATTTAGTGAAAAAGAATTAAGCGAAATTGATAGTATTTTGGCATAATACTATTATTTATTTTAACTAAAAAAGCTATCCAGTTCCTATCTTCTATAAGTAGGAGATAGGAACTGGATAGCTTTTATTATTTTAGGTTTCATATCTAAAATAATAAGTCCTTGACGAAGTATTATATATGATGTATTGTGAAGTCAATAATTAATAATTTGACCATGAAGTGAACTGATTCTTAGGTGGAGATAGTTCATGAAGTAGTATATAATAATATTAGGTTGCAAATAATAAAAGTGACATATGACGTTTTTTATAATTTATTTTTTTGATATAATCTTTATAAGAATAAATATATATTCAAATAAATGAGGGATAAATATGTCCATTGAGAGCTTTATAAATAATAAACCTTACTTAGCTAACTTATTTATGGGAATGCCAGCTGAGATAAGGATGAAATGTGTAGTGGAAAATTTTCATGCAAAAACTGTCATAGTAAAAAAAGATGAAGAACCAAAGTATATCTATATAGTGTACTCTGGCACATTAAAAATATTTAATGAATTTCAAAATGGCAGAATTCTCGAAACAGCAATTGTTAATGATATGGACTTTTTAGGTTTAATCGAAATTTTAGCATCTAAAGAAAAAATAGCAGCTACAGTGGAAACGGTAACAGATTGTATTGCTTTAAGAATTTCAAAAAAAGACTTTTTAAAGTGGATGGAAAGTGATCATTATTTGGCAGTTATAGTTGCTAAAAAAATGGCAAAAGATTTTTATAATATAGCTTACTCTAATGGAGAACTTTTATTAAATTCAACTATGTATACCATAATAGCATATTTAATTAAATTGGCTAAAGAAGATATAGATAAAGGTGAAATAGTTTTTATCAATAAAAAACGCCAACAAATAGCAGATGAATTAGGAATTAGTTTAAGAACGGTTCATAGGAATGTAAAGCAACTAAAGCAACAGCAATTAATAACAATTGAGAATGCTAAGATTTATATTAATGAAAATCAATATAAAGCATTGATAGATAAATTAAAAGAATTAAGTTAATAATACATAAGGAGGTTTCAATATGATACCAACAGCACATATTGAAGTAAAAGAAAAAGGAATTATTGCAAAAACTATACTAATGCCAGGAGATCCTCTTCGTGCTAAATTTATAGCAGATACATTTTTAGAGAATGTAGTTAAATTTAACAATGTTAGAAATATGTTTGGATATACAGGAACGTATAAAGGGAAAAAGATTTCTGTTATGGCTAGTGGCATGGGTATGGCTAGTATTGGAATTTATTCCTATGAATTATTCAAATTTTATGATGTGGAAAATATTATTCGTATAGGATCATGTGGCGCTTACACTAAAGATTTAAATTTATATGATGTTATAATAGTTGATGAAGCTTGGAGTGAGTCAAGTTTTGCAAAAGTACAAAATGGTTATGATAAAGATATTATTGCAGCTTCTCCAGAATTAAACAAGAAATTAGAAGAAATTTCGAAAGACTTAGGTGTTGAAATACATAAAGCTAGAATTCATTCAAGTGATATTTTTTATCGCGAAAATTTTGAAGAATTTAAGAATATTTATCAAAACCAAGGATGTGTTGCAGTAGAGATGGAATCATTTGCTTTATTTCATAATGCTAACGTGTTAGGGAAAAAAGCGGCTTGTTTGTTAACTGTTTCTGATAATTTAGTAACTCATGAAGCAACTACATCAGAAGAAAGACAAGAAGCATTTACAAAGATGATGGAAATTGCATTAGGTATGGCTGAGTAAATAAAAATAATTAAATATTAAGCAAATAACAAAAGGAAGCTAAAATTTAGCTTCCTTTTGTTATAGAGAGAAAAAATAAATTATCTTGAAATTTTAATGAAATCAGTTCTTTTCCTATTCAAGAGCTAAATAACACCCTATAATTAAAGTTAACGATAAGTTGAAGTATGTTTTGTGGCTTTAATGTTTCAAATTAATATATGGAGGAAGTGGAATATTATGATGAATGAATTAAAAATAGGTAATAAAGAATTGATTGATTATACAATAGAAAGTGTGTTGAAAAACAATTGTAATAATGTTCAAACTAACAATATATTGAAGGAAGAAAAGTTATTAAGCCACATAGTAGATTGTGATGAAGAAAATTTTAATATAAATTATGAGGTTTTTATAAAACTAATGAATTGTACTAAAGATACTGAATATGTATTGATTTTATTTGGAATAGATAATTATTTTGTGAAAAATAATGCTAAAGTATTTTATAGTGAAAAAATGTACTTAGAAGAATTAAAAAAATATATAAATGAATTTGAATTTGAAAAAAACAAGATGAATTTAGTTGTTTGTGAGAAAAGAAAAAGTAGTATGCTAATACTTATGATGTTTGGTAAAGACAATATAGATAAGTGGCAAATTATAAACAATTACATTAAGAAAATTAAAGAAAGGTTATCTTCTAGAGGTATTTCATTATCTATAGGAATAAGTAAAATTCATAAAAGGTTTAAGAAAATTAGTCTTGCATATGAGGAATGTAAAAAAGCTCTTGATTTTAGATTTTATATGGGTAAAAATAGTGTGTTTATTTTTGATGAAAACATTTTAAATGAATATGTAAAAAAGAAAAATGAATATAACATAAAAATAAATAACATATTAAAAAATATAGAAATACGAAATGAGAAGAATATGGAAAAATGTATAATTGAATTAATGGATGAAATGGAAGAAGATAAATTATATCCTGAGAATTTTAGAAAAATAATATATTTTATCATTATTAGTATTAACAATAGTTATATTCAAAATTTAAAAACTATAGATATTATTTTTGGAGATATAGAAGAAGTATATTACTGTGTGGATAAAATTGATACATATGAAGAATTAAGAGGTTATGCAATAAATAAAATACATGTGATTTTACAAAAATACAGGTTAAGAAAAAATACAAAAAATAAAAATATTATTGAAGATTCAATGAATTATATAAAAAATAATTACATGAAGGAAATAACATTAAAAATAGTTGCAGAGGAGGTATACTTAACTCCAAATTATTTTAGTCAAATATTTAAAAGTCAGGCGGGAATGAATTTTATTGATTTTTTAATTGAATGTAGGATTGGTCAGGCTAAAAAATTATTAAAACAACCAGGAATTAAAATTTATGAAATTGCTGAATTAGTGGGTTATAAGGAAATAGTGTCATTTAATAGAGCATTTAAAAAAAGTTGTAGGGATATCACCTAAGGAATATGCTTCTTTAAATAAATGAGTCAATTACCTCTTGAAATCGTTTATTTCGTAAAAAAGGTTAATAAAACCGAAAAAATGTAATTGGTATAATATTAAAAATATATTATACTTTCAATATAATAAAGTTAACGTTTAAGTAAATAGTTAATATTGAAAACGATTTCATAAAAAGGTTTTAGGAGGGGAACAATGAAAAATAAAAGAATTTTATCAATGTTGCTTGTATTAATTTTAGTTATATCTTATATAATTCCAATAGCTCCAGTTAATGCAACAACTAAAAAATTGGTATCCTGGGATTTTGAGGATGGAACATCACAAAGTTGGGTATTAGGTTGGGGTGGTGTATTTGCAGGTACACAAAATGATGTAAGTTACAGCGAAGATCTTAAAACAGAGGGTAATGTAGGAGCTTTAAAGATTGAACTAAGTCTTGCATCAGGAGGATGGAAAGATGGAGCAATTAAAGTTCCATTGGCAGAAGGAGGTGTAGATTCATCAACTGTGAATAAAGTTGAGTTTGATGTATATATACCTAATGCACCGGAAGAACTTAAATCTATAAAGCCGCAAGTGGCTTTTAATGATCCATCATGGGCACAAGGTGGAGATGGGTACATTGGAGTTGCAACATTAGAAAAGGTTGTAATAAACAATGTAGAGTACTCAAAAAAACATATTGAAATGACTTTAGATGTAGCAGGAGATGGTACATCTAAAGAATTTATTATAAAGTTAGGAAATGATGAAAGTACGTATACTGGAGCTATATATTTGGATAACATTGTTTTAGGTATTGAATCAATAAAAGATAGTAACACTGATAGTACTAGTGATGATAATGTTCCAACAAAGGATAGCATATGGAATTTTGAAAATATAGAGAATCCTTTAGCTTGGTCTATAGGATGGGGAACTGGATTTTTAGGTGGAGATAAGGATGTATCCTATAGTGAGGATCTTAAGAGAGAAGGTAATAATGGCTCACTTAAAGTCCAAGTTAAATTAAATTTAAGTTCATGGACAGAAGCAAATGTACAGGCTTATTTAATGGATAAAGATATGGAGATTAATACTTCAAAGTATAAGAAATTATATTACGATATTTATGTTCCTAATCCGGATAGTTTCGGAAATGGGCTAAAGTTAGCAGAAGCATTTAATGATACTTGGGGACCCATTAAAGATTGGGAAGATGTTGATTTGAAAAATGTAGAGAAAGTAACAATTAATAATGTTACATATGGAGTTGTTCATAGAAATATTGATGTTCAGGTTGCCAATGTGCATAAAAAACTCACATTGAGAATATCTTCATATGGAAGTAACTACACTGGACCAAGATACATTGATGATGTAAGGGTTTCACCCTTTACTGATAAACTATCTGTAGATATACTATCACCAAATAAGCTAGAAGTGGCAAATTAAGGTAAGATTCAAGTAACAGCAGATGTTCAGACTCCAGGGAATGAAGAAATATCAAAGGTTTATTTAGTTACTGAAAGCGGTAATGAAATAGAAATGACTATGGATGAAAAGGAAAATAATATTTATAAGTGTGATTTACAAACTTTAAATGAAGAGGAAGGTCCACTTTCTTATGATGTTATAGTATTGGGAAAAACAGGAGCAAAATCAAAAGCTACATCGGAAATAATTGTTAATAACACAGGTATAAAAATAGATATAATATCACCTTTATTCGGAGAAATAATTAAAGGAGAAGCTACTGTTTCTGCTGAAGTTAAAGACCTAAATAAAAATGTTGAATCTGTTGAATTGCTAGTAGGAGACTTAATAGTACCTATGAATCTTGAAAATAGTAAATATGTGACTAAATTAGATACTAGTAAGCTAGCAGATGGGGTTTATTCATTATTTATAAAGGCTATAAGCAATGAAGATAAAGCGATTTATTCCTTTACAGACATTTTAATTGATAATGGAACTGTTAAGGTACAAGGAGTTGTAAAGCATAATAGCACTGATTTTGAATTAAATGGTAAACCATATTATTACTCTGGTTGGAATATTTATAAATTTCCTTTTGCAGAGGATATGAAATTGAGTATTCCAGAAAAGTCTGTAAGCTGGACAAATTCTGGTGAAAAAGTTGAGATAATAATGCCGAAAGATACAACATTTACTTATAAACAATACCTTGATATATCAATGATGGAGGCAAAGAAAAACGGGTTGGATGTTGTGCGTACTTGGGGCTTTAACAGCGATGTAAATCAAACATATTCCTTTTATAATAAGGATGAGTCAGGAGTATGGGAATTTAATGAAGATCAATTTAAAAGATTTGACGAGATAATGGATAGTGCAAGTAAATTTGGCGTTAGAGTCATAGTTGTGTTTGAAAACTATTGGGATGCTTATGGCGGAATTCAAGCAACTACAAATTATCTTGGGTTAGATAATAAACTTAAATTTTATACAGATCCTAGTGCTAAACAATTATTTAAAGATTATATAGCTAATTTTGTAAAAAGAACAAATACTGTAAATGGAATAAAATACGAAACAGACCCAACTTTATTTGCTTGGGAGCTTATGAATGAACCAAGAATAGATTACAAGCATAGAGGAGATAATAATTACCCAGATTCATACTATAATGGTGAGCTTTTAAAAGAATGGACGAAAGAAATGGCTGGTTACGTTAAAAGTCTTGATAGTAGCCATATGGTAAGCTTAGGTTCGGAAGGACATGGTCAGATGGTTGATGGTAAACCATATGTTTATGACAAAGAAGGATATGGAAATGACCCTGTTGGTAATGTTATGAGTATTGACGAAATTGACTTTGTAACTTTTCATCCATATTTTAATGAGGATTGGCTTAAATATAATATACCTCATGCTAAGGAATTGATTCAACAAATAGTTAAGGAGTCACAAAAATATAAAAAACCTATAGTAATGGAAGGATGGGGCCAAAAGAAAAAGTTTGGATTGAAGGATTTTAAAGGAGTAGAAAGTGGTAATATAGATGAAGATTCAAATTGGACTAAATTGAGAGATGCATGGAACAAGATTATGCTAGCTGAATTCAGAAGAGCTGGTGGTAATGGAACAATGATATGGCAATTTTCTACATTTGGAAGAATAGACCAAGACTTTGATGTTACAACACTTATGCCAGCTGAACAAGTGGTAGAAGATAAGAATCTTGTGGATATACTAAATAAAGAGTCTCAATTACTTATGAATCTTAATAAGGTTAAATATAATGATATTTTATTGCAACAAAAAGGATATGCAGCAGAAGCGGAATATTATGGATGGATCACTTCTAAAGATGGGAATTTTAAGCCGGAAGAAACAATAAAAGTTAAAGATATTACTTATGCTATGAAAAAAATGAATGTAAATGTACCTGCTATAAAAGCAGTGAATCAAAATGAAAGCATTACAAGAGCAGAACTTGCTGAAATGATTTTCAAGGACCTTAAAATGATTAAAGTAGAAAAACCTACTGAAAAAGACGAACGTGGTATAGTTATTGAGGATATGAGATTTAATGACCTTTCAAAGGTTACCACTAATCAAGTAGATGCAATACAAGCCATGTATACAGCGGGAATGTTTGAAAACACTTTGCAATTTAGGGTGGAAGAGAAGGTTACTAGAATAGAATTAGCTAAACTACTAACAGCAATTTATGACTATATTTACTACTATGGAGCAGAACCAGATGATGGTAAAGAACCAGTTAGTAACATAGAAAATATTGAAAATACTACAGTAGATACTGAAGAAAAAGCAGAAGATGTTGAAAATACTAAAGTAGATACTGAAGAAAAAACAGGAAGTATAGAAAAATCTGTATCGGATACTGAAACTGAAACTGAAACTGAAACTAAATTACCTAAGACTGGTTCTATAGGGTACGGAGATATTATATTGATAGGGGTTATATTAGTAGGTGTAGGAGTAGTTTTATTTAAAAGAAAAGAATTATATAAGTAATAAAACTCAACAGTAGATTAATTCTGCTGTTGAGTTTTATTTTTGAACGTTTTCGACATAAAAATAGTATTTAAGTATTATTTAATTTAGTTTTTTACAAATAGCTTGCAAAAAATAAAATAGTAAGTTAAAATTAATTTAAGCAAACGATTACTTAAAAACAAAGTAATAAATCTGTAAATTAAATAGAAAGAAGGATAAAAAAATGAAATGGTTTAAAAATCTAAAAATTAAAACACGAATTCTAAGTGGATTTGCGATAATTACAATTATCGCAATTTTTGTTGGGTTAGTAGGTTTTTACAGCCTTTCTAAAGTGGAAAACCAACTAAATGAAGTTGTAAATATAAAGTTGCCAAGTGTACAAGCATTACTTTCAGTTAGTGAAATACAAACAGCTATAAAAACCTCAGAAAAAACATTATTAATAGATTCTTTAACCAAGGAAGAAAGATTGAAAGAATATGATGAAATTAAAACACTTTTAAAAAATTCAGATAAAGAATTAGAAAAATATGCTCCTCTTCCCAAAACAGATGAAGAAACTAAAGAATGGAACACTTTTATAAATTTATGGATAGCTTGGAGAAATGATGTGAATGATTTTGTTATTAAAAGCAAAGAGTATGATACATTTATTTTAAAAGGTGACATTAATAAAAAAATATCTATTGAAGAATTAATTATAATTTCCAAGGGAATAAACGATGAATCTTTCAAATTATCTGCAAATGCATTAAGTCAAAATATTGATTTGAATAAAATTGCCGCAGAGAATTTACAAGATAATTCTTCAAAAGTAGTTAAAGCTTCTAAAGAAACTTTATTATTTACATTGATAGGAAGTGTTTTGATTTCTATTATTCTTGGAATGACAATATCTTCAATGGTTAGTAAGCCTCTTAAAAAGATACTAGATGCAGCAAGTTTGATAACGAATGGTGATTTGAATGTAGAATTAGATATTGATACAAAAGATGAGATTGGTGTTTTAGCAAATGAGTTTAAAACAATGTCTGTAAATTTGAATATGGTAATATCGGGAATTAATACTGCTTCAGAAGAAGTTGCCACTGGTTCTAAGCAAGTATCTGATTCTAGCTTATCATTGGCCCAGGGAGCAACGGAACAAGCTGCTTCTATTAAAGAATTAACAGTTTCTATTGAAAAAATTGCAATACAAACAAATATAAATGCTAAAAACGCTAATGAAGTTAAAAGTATTTCAGAAGATGTGCAAAAGGAAGTTGAAGAAGGTTATAGATTAATGAAAAATATGTTAAAGGCAATGAATGAAATAAATGAATCTTCAAGTAATATTTCTAAAATTATTAATGTGATTGATGAAATAGCTTTTCAAACAAATATATTAGCTTTAAATGCTGCTATCGAAGCCGCAAAAGCAGGACAACATGGTAAGGGATTTGCTCTAGTAGCAGAAGAAGTTAGAAATCTTGCGCTAAGATCTTCTAACGCAGCAAAAGAAACTACTTTTTTAATAGAAGGGTCTATTAAAAAAGTAGAGGATGGAACCAATATTGCTAATACAACATCTAATGCATTAAATAATATTGTTACAAAGGTGAAAAAATCAACAAAATTAGTTGGAAATATTGCAATTGCATCTAATGAACAAGCAGTTGAAGTTCAGCAAATTAGTACAAGTATAAGTGAAATTACTGAGGTTGTACAATCTACTTCTGCCACTTCTGAGCAAACAGCAGCAGCTAGCGAAGAATTGCTTGAACAATCTGAAGTATTAAAGAATCAGGTTAGTACATTTAAATTAAAAAAAGAAGAGTTGAATATAGAGTGATATTTTGAGTCTTTAGTGAATTCTTATTGACAAAACTGTATCGGTTAAGGTAAAATTAAATTATTAAGTAAACGTTAAGCTAATAAATAAAGGGAGTGACTTTATGGATGATTTAAGAGAAGAAATATTAAAAGACTTACAGGAAAATATTATGCCCTTTTGGATGAACTTAAAGGATGATGAGTATGGAGGTTTCTATGGTTGGGTTGATTATGATTTGAATTTAATAAAGAGTACTGATAAAGGAGGGATAGCAACAGCTAGATATTTATGGTCTTTTTCTTCTATGTATAGATTCACAAAAGATGAAAAGTATAAAGAGTGTGCAAATCATGCATATAAATTCCTTTTAAATAATTTTTTGGATAAAGAATGGAAAGGTTTATATTGGATGGTAGACTATAAAGGTAATGTTACAGATTATAGGAAACATGTGTATACCCAATCTTTTGGAATTTATGCTTTAAGTGAATATTATAGAGCTACGGGCCATGAGGAATCTTTGGAGATGGCTAAAGATTTATATTATTTAATAGAATCAAAAGGATTTAACAATAAAAACAATGCTTACATGGAAGAATTTAATAGAGAATGGGATATATCACCTAATGAAATGCTTAGTGAAAACGGAGTGGTTGCAGATATAACCACTAACACACATCTTCACGTATTAGAAGCTTATACAAATTTATACAGAGTGTGGCCAGACAAGGAATTAAAAGAAAATATTAATAAATTAATAAAGATTTTTTATGAGTATATTTATAATAAAGATACTAAATTTTTAAAAGTATTTTTTGATAATAAATGGAATGAAATTATTGATCTTAAATCTTATGGACATGATATAGAGGCTAGTTGGCTAATAGATGAGGCGCTTAAAGTTATAGCATCAGACAATAAGGAATATTTACAAATGGTAGTGGATATAGCATACAATATTGCAAAAGAAGGCGTTTTAAAAGATGGGTCTTTAAAAAATGAAAAAGAAAAAGGAAAAGATGACTTAACTAAAGTTTGGTGGGTTCAAGCCGAAGCTATGGTGGGTTTTGTTAATGCTTATGAAAGAACAAAGGATAAAAAATTCTTGGAATTAGTAAGTGGTTTATGGAAGTATACTAAAGAGAATGTTATAGATAAAAGAAAAAATGGAGAGTGGTATTGGTCAGTAGAAGAAAATAATAAACCAACTGAAAGAGAAATTGCTGGTCCGTGGAAAACTCCGTATCATAATACAAGGTTTTGCTTAGAAATATTAGAAAGGATTGATAAATAATGATAAATGAAAAATACTTTGATTTACTAAAAAAACAAGAAGAAATGATTAAAAGAAAGAATGAGAAAAATGAAGATTTTTATAATGGAGTATATGATAGGTACAAAAACCCTGTAATTACAAGACATCATGTACCATTGCATTGGAGGTTTGACTTAAATAAGGAAACAAACCCTTTCTTCATGGAAAGGTTAGGAATAAACGCTACTTTAAATGCGGGAGCTATTTATTTTGAAGGAAAGTACTATTTAGTTGTAAGAACAGAAGGTTTAGATAGAAAATCATTTTTTGCTTTAGCTGAAAGTGAAAATGGAATAGATAACTTCAGATTTGTAGATAAAGTTATTACTTGGGAAGATGTTGATGAGAAGGAAACGAATATATATGATATGAGATTAGTTCAGCATGAAGATGGATGGATATATGGGATTTATTGTTCAGAAAGTAAAGACCCAACTGCAGGGGAATATGACACCTCTACCGCAATAGCAGCAGCTGGATTAGTTAGAACAAAGGACTTAAAAACTTGGGTTAAGCTACCTAATATTGAAACTCCATCACCTCAACAAAGAAATGTAGTTATTCACCCGGAATTTGTGAATGGAAAATATGCTTTTTATACTCGTCCGCAAGATGGATTTATTTCTACAGGTAGTGGTGGGGGAATTGCATTTGGTTTATGCCATGATATTTTAAATCCTGTAATCGATGAAGAAATAATTATTCATGGTCGAAAATATCACACTGTATATGAAGTTAAAAATGGACAGGGACCAGCACCTATTAAAACTAATAAAGGATGGATTCACATTGCTCATGGAGTTCGTAATACAGCGGCAGGTTTGAGATATGTTTTATATACTTTTGCCACAAGCTTAGATAATCCAGAAAAAATCATTGCTCAACCAGGTGGACATTTTATAGCTCCTTACGATGATGAAAGAGTTGGGGATGTATCAAACGTTATATTTTCAAATGGAGTAATAGTTAATGAATATAATGAAGTTTTTATTTACTATGCATCAAGCGATACAAGAGTTCATGTAGCCACAACAACAATTGATAAGCTTATTGACTATACTTTTAATACGCCAGAGGATACTTATCGATCTTTAAGTTCCGCTGAACAACGTAATAAATTAATAGAAATCAACAAAAGATTACTTGAACAAAAAAAATAGCTAAAAATAAAAATTAATACATTCAGTTTAAAAGAAATATGTTATTATTTATGAAGGAGGTGTGATAATTTTGAAAAGTAATGTAAAAATGAAAGATTTAGCTGAAAAGCTAGGGGTAAGTAATGTAACCATTTCTAAAGCTCTTAATGATAAAGAGGGCGTTAGTGATGAGTTGAAATATAAAATCAAAAAATTGGCTGATGATATGGGGTATAGAGTAAATACTTTAGCCAAATCTATGAAAGAAGGAATATCCTATAATATAGGAGTTATTATAGCAGAAAGATTTACAGGGGGCTTTGAATCTTTTTATCTTCAATTTCATAAGAATATATCAACCTTACTAGAAACTCATAATTATTATGGGATACTTCAAGTTTTATCAGAAGATGATGAAGAAAACTTAGTAATTCCTAAAGTTTACTATGAAAATAAAGTTGATGGATTTATAGTTTTAGGACAGGTGAGTAAGGACTATATTGAATCGTTACAAAATATTGAGGTTCCTGTTGTTTTTTTGGATTTTTATGATGAGCATGAAAACATTGATACTATTATCACGGATAGTTTTTATAGTGCTTATGAATTAACTAATTATTTAATATCTAATGGACATAAAAATATAGCTTATGTAGGTAATATATATGCTACTAGTAGTATACAAGATAGGTTTTTAGGATATTACAAATCTTTATTAGAACATAGAATCAAAATAAATTATGATTATGTAATTAGTGATAGAAATCAAAAAGGTAAATTTATAGATTTTGAGTTGCCAGATGTTTTACCTACAGCTTTTGTGTGTAATTGTGATCAGGTTGCTTATAATTTGATTCGTAAAATTCAAAGTTTGGGGTTTAAAGTTCCAGAAGAGTGTTCTATAGTAGGGTTTGATAATGATATTTATGCTACCATTTCTGAACCTAAAATAACTACTGTTCAAGTGGATATTATAGGTATGGCAGAGACGGCAGTGAATGCCATACTAGAGAAAGTAAAAGATCAAGATAAAAAATATGGAAGAATTTTGGTTAAAGCAAGAATAATATATAGGGATTCTGTTAAAAATATAAGTGCGGAGTGATTTATTACTTCGCACTTATTTTATTGAAAAAAATGAGGTGAAATTAATAAACTAATCAAAGTTAACGTTAAAGTAAAATTAAATACCATTTAAATCCTGATATATAGCCATTTTAAGGCTGTTAAAGCTGGAATGAGAATATAAATTGAGTTAAATCAATCTAAAAATAATTGAAATTTACTTAAAAATGAAGTTGACAAAAAAGATGTAAAGGTTTATAATTATTTTATAAGGTTAACGATTAAGTTAATTCATTCATTAAATTATTCAAGGGGGTTAAACATTATGAAAACCAAAAAGATATTATCAATGATTTTGGCTTCATCACTATCAATAGCTCTATTAGCAGGGTGTGGCGGAGCAAAGAATAACACTTCATCAAGTAATGCTGGAGACGGGGCAGCTACAGAAGATGCTATTAAAGGAGAAATCACTGTTTTAACAAATCGTACAGACTTAGTGGACAACTTAATGCTTGATTATGCAGCAGAATTCAACAAAGTTTATCCAGATGTAAAAGTATCATTTGAAGCAATGGTTGATTATCCAGGAGAAGTTAAAATTCGTATGAATACAGAAGAATATGGGGATGTTTTATTAATTCCTAATGATATTTCTCTAGATGAGTTAGGAAATTTCTTTGAACCTCTTGGAACTGTAGATGAATTATCTAGCAAATATAAATTTGTTACAGAAAAAGCTTTTGATGGTACAGTGTATGGTATTCCAACATATGTAACAGCTAAAGGACTTGTTTACAATAAAAAAGTATTTGAAGAAGCAGGAATTACTGAAATACCTGCTACACCAGAAGATTTTATTAAAGCATTACAAATGATTAAAGATAATACAGAATCTATTCCTTATTACACTAACTATGCAGCGGGATGGCCATTAGGTGGACAATGGGAAGATAATGGACTATCTATAGCTGGAGATGAAAATTGGCAAAACACTTTACCTCATAATGATGCTCCATGGGCAAAAGGCGAACCATACTATGTTTTAAGTAAATTATTATATGATATGGTTGATTTAGGCTTAGTTGAAGAAGATCCTACAACTTCTGATTGGGAAGGTTCAAAAGCAATGTTAAATAAAGGTGAGATAGCTTGTATGTTATTGGGATCATGGTCTATAACTCAAATGCAAGAAGCAGGCGAATTCCCAGATGATATAGGATATATGCCTTTCCCTTATACTAATGCAGATGGAAATGTGTATTCAAATAGTGGTGGAGATTACAAAATAGGAATTAACAAGTATAGTAAAAATAAAGCAGCAGCTGAAGCTTGGTTAACATGGTTTGTTGAAGAATCTAATTTTACAAAGGATGCAGGCGGAATACCAGTAATGGTAGGGGCACCACTTCCAGAAAATTTAAAAGCATTTGACGACTTAGGTGTTAAATTAATAGGCAGTTTACCAGCACCAGCAGGGGAAGAAACTTATTTAGATGACATAGATAATGAAGCAGAAATAGGAAGATGGAGTGAATCTTATAGACAACGTATTGTAGAAGCAGCATTAGGAAACAATAAGGAATCTTTAGAAGATATTATGACTGATTTAAACACAAAATGGGCAGCAGCAAAAGAAACACTTGGCATAAAATAATTATATTTATCAACTACAAAGGGAAGTACCTCTGTACTTCCCTTTCAATATAACTTATAAGGAGGGTAAAGAATGTCAAAGTTTTCTTATAATACTCAACGGAAGATATTAATATTTGGGTTCTTAATTATACCCATGGTATTGTTAATTGTTTTTTCATATTTGCCATTAGCGAATTTGGTTTATTATAGTACTTTAAACTGGGATGGTTTAGGTGATGATAAGATATTTATCGGACTTGATAATTATATAAAAGTATTTACTAGCCCGGAATATTTTTCGGTTTTCAAGACCAGTTTATATTATTTTGTGGGATCATTTGTTCAAATGGGACTAGCACTTTATTTTGCTACCATTTTGAATTTCAAAGTTAAATTTAAAAATATATTTAAAGGGATTTTATTCTTCCCATATTTACTTAATGGAGTTGCGGTAGGTTTTATTTTCAAATTTTTCTTTCAACCTAATGGAACATTAGATTCTCTATTAAAATTTATTGGCTTAGAAGGTTTGATCCAATTTTGGTTAAGAAATCCTAATATAATAAATATTTCACTATCATTTACATCAATTTGGCGTTATATGGGATTCAATTTTATAATTTTTCTAGGTACTATTCAGTCCATAAGTGGAAGCATATATGAAGCAGCAGACATTGATGGAGCAAATACATGGCAAGTTTTTAGATATATAATTCTTCCATCTATTAAGAATATTATTGCTTTAAATGCAATTTTAGCTGTAAAAGGTGCAATTTCAGTATTTGAAATTCCTTATATAATGACATCTGGAGCTAATGGTAGTATGACTTTTGTTATTCAAACTTTAGAAAAAGCATTTAAATTCCAAAAACTTGGATTAGCATCAGCTTTAGCAATAGTTCTATTTGTAATAATAATTATTGTTTCATTAGCACAGCATTATGCTTTTAAAGATAAGGAGGCGTAAAAATGCTACAAATAAAATATACCATTTTAAATATATTTAAATACTTATCATTAATATTAGGTGCGTTTGTAGCTCTTTTTCCAATAATAGTAGTATTTAATTCATCATTTAAAACAAGAGAAGAATTTAATTCATCTGGTCCTTTAGCATTACCGGAGAATTTCTTCAATTTTGATAACTATATAGTTGCATTCAAGGATGGTAAGATGCTTTTGGCTTTTGCAAATACTTTTTTCATTCTAGCTATTTCCTTAACAGGAGCAATAATTTTAAGTTCATTAGTTGCTTATGTTTTAAATCGTTTTGATTTTAAATTAAAACCAGTTATTTTAGGAGCTTTTTTATTCGCTACTTTGATACCAGGGGTAACTACTCAAGTAGCTACATTTCAAATAGTAGAGGCATTAGGTTTATATAATACAAGAATGGCATCAATTATATTGTTTATGGGAACAGACATTATATCAGTATATATATTTATTCAGTTTATATCAGACATATCTGTTTCACTAGATGAGTCAGCTATGTTGGATGGAGCATCCTACTTTACTATATATAGAAAAATAATTTTACCTTTATTAAAACCAGCAATTTCTACAGTAGTAATTATAAA
This sequence comes from Clostridium grantii DSM 8605, assembly GCF_900129965.1. GTDB lineage: Bacteria > Bacillota > Clostridia > Clostridiales > Clostridiaceae > Clostridium_AF > Clostridium_AF grantii. The sequence goes on from NZ_FQXM01000007.1 coordinate 184,901, forward strand.
AGGAATTCAGATATACAATGATTTTTATACACCATTTTTGTATATGCCGAGTCCTAAGTTACAAGTTATTTCCACAGCATTATTTAAATTTCAAGGGCCAGCTAGTTCTCAATGGGAACTTATATGTGCAGGTATAATAATTGTAATTATACCAACAGTGATTATCTTCTTATTTTTACAAAAATATATTTATAATGGTTTCACTCAAGGGTCAGTAAAATAATATAAAGTTCATAGTTCGGGAGGATAAAAAAATGGAAAAGTTTAGTTTGATCGGGAAAGGTTTATCAAATATACCTTGGCAAGAAAAACCAAAAAATTTGGAAGGACCAATTTGGAGATATTCAGAAAATCCAATAATAGATAGAAATCCAGTAAAGGGTATTAGCAGAATATTTAATAGTGCAGTAGCAGAGTTTGGAGATAAATTTGTAGGTGTTTTTAGAGCAGAAACAATTAATGGAAGACCTCATCTTCATTTGGGATGGAGTGAGGACGCAATCAAATGGGAAATAAGTGAGGAACGAATTGATTTTAAAGATGAAGAAGGCAATGATTTTCAACCTACTTATGCATATGATCCGAGATTAGTAAAAGTTGAAGACACATTTTATATAATTTGGTGTACAGATTTTTGTGGAGCAGCTTTAGGTGTGGCTAAAACAAAAGATTTCAAAGAGTTTGTAAGACTTGAAAATCCTTTTCTACCATTTAACAGAAATGGTGTATTATTACCAAAAAAAATTAACGGAAATTTTGTATTGTTTTCTCGTCCAAGTGATAGTGGACATACACCTTTTGGAGATATATTTTTAAGTGAAAGTCCAGATTTAACATTTTGGGGAAAACATAGACATGTAATGAGTAGTGGTGGTGAGGGCTGGTGGCAATCACTTAAAATAGGTGGAGGTCCAGCACCTATTGAAACTTCAGAAGGTTGGTTAATGTTTTACCATGGAGTTTCAGGAACATGTAATGGGTATGTTTATAGTATCGGAGGAGTAATTCTAGACAGAGATGAACCATCAAAAGTTAAATATAGATGTAAAAACTTTGTACTTACACCAGAAGAGTGGTATGAAGAAAGAGGATTTGTTTCAAATGTACTATTTCCTTGTGCAACACTCCAAGATGCAAACACAGGAAGAATAGCTATTTACTATGGTGCAGCAGATACTTATGTGGGTATTGCATTCACTACTGTAGATGAAATTCTAAACTATATTATAGATAACAGCGAAACTATAGGTAATGAAGCTGAAATAGAAAAATAATTTTTATATTTATATAAAAGAAAAGGTAAACCAAAAAAGCTGGTTTACCTTTAAATTTATAGATTGAAGGGTTTAGGGTTGTGTTCAGTTAAGGAATAAAAGTTTATTTTAAAATATATGATAAAGGTGATGAAGATTTTGAGAATTGGAGGTAGCATCGTTAAACCATATGAAAATAGAGAAGAATGGATAAAGATGGTTTGTGAATTAAAATATAGTACTGTGTCAAAGCATATTAAAAGTGTTCATTTAAAGGATATAAAGTTGGTAGAGGGATTTCCTATTCATCTACAAGAATGCTCTCCTGGTAAAGGGGATATTGATTTAGAAAAGGTACTTAGATTGTGTGCTGGATTAGGAAATGAAATCTCGTTGTTCGTGGAGCATATGGCTACACATGAAGAATATAAAGAGGCTGTAAGTTATTTACGAACTTTAGCAAAAAAATATGATATAGATATTGTATGATTAACTACTTTGTCATTATCTAGACAGTAAATTGATTGAATGTATACCAGGAGGAATATTAATGAAAACTTTCAAAAGACCTAATGTTTTAATCATATACACAGATCAGCAAAGGAAAGATAGCATTAAGTGCTACGGAAATGAATATGCTATAACTCCTAATTTAGATAACTTAGCTTTTCAGGGGGTTAGATTTAATAATTTTTTTGTACAAAATCCAGTTTGTATGCCTAGTAGAATGTCATTTTTAACAGGACGTTTTTGTAGTTCACTCGGTATAGGAACTAATGGTATTCCTTTAGGAGAAGATGTTTTAACTATTAATAATATATTGAAGCCTTATAATTACCATACTGCACAAATAGGAAAATTACATTTCCAACCTCATTCAAGAAGAGATCATAGAGATCCACATCCTTTATATGGATTTGATACATTTATATTATCTGATGAGCCAGGTTGCTATGAGGATGCTTATACAAAATGGGTAGAGGCCATTGACCCTGATATGGTTTCTAAGGTAAGAACTTCTCTTCCTCCAGCGGCAGCACATTATGGAACAAAATCTTTCTCAGACGTACCTAGAGAAACCAATGAACCTTATGATTTTGAAGGGGATGAAGAATATACTCATAGCTCTTTTGTAGCATCCGAAACTTGTGAATTTATCAAAAATCATGGTGAAAGAAAGCCTTTTTTTGCAATAGCTGGATTTTATGCACCTCATACTCCGGTAAATCCTCCTAGAAGATTTGTAGATATGTTTAATGTGGATGATATGGAATTGCCTAAAATTGGTGAACATGAGGAAGTGTCAGAAGTATTGAAACATATTAGTGATGAGGAATGGAAAAAAATTAAAGCTTATTATTATGCTTTTGCAGCTCATGTAGATGAATGTGTAGGGAATATTTTAAATACACTTAAAGAAAAAAAATTGGATGAAGACACCATTGTAATATTTACTAGTGACCATGGTGAATATTTAGGTGATCATGGGAGAATTCAAAAGGGCATGCCAGGACATGATTGTATAACTAATGTACCTTTAATAATAAGATATCCAAAAGCAATAAAAGAGAATACAATAGTAGAAGAAATTGTGGAAGCGGTAGATGTTGTACCAACAATATTAGATTTTTGTGGAGTTCAAATACCAAGGCAAATACAAGGTAAAACATTTAAAGAATTAGTTACGGGCAAGAAAAAATTTCATAAAGAAGATGCATTCACGGAATTCTTTGATCCTTTTGGTGGGTATAGAAGCTCAGTTGTTAGAACGAAACAATATAAGTATTATATAGATAATAATGGGGATGAGATTCTTTATGATATGAAAAAAGATCCATGGGAACTTGTAAATGTAGTTATGGAAAATGATTATAAGCAGATTTTATTAGATATGAGGAAAAGATTAATTAAAAGATTGTATGAAGCTGCAGATTGCTCTAAAGGGAAAACTGCTGAATATTAAATAATATGAGGTGAAAAGTAAATGTTAAAAAATAAAAAATTAGAATTAGGTTTATTTAGTTATAGTTATCACTTGGCTTTTGGAGCTCATGATGTTTTCACACCAAAGGAAACAAAAAAAATGGACATTTTTAGTTTTATGGATAGAGTTAAAGAACTTGGATTTGATGGAATTCAAATCGACCCTATGCACTTAGAAAGTTATAAAGAAGATTACTTGAACAAGGTATTAAATTACGCAAAGAATAAGGGTTTCTATCTTGAATATGGAACAACTGGAGTTGAGGAAAATCATCTTTTCACTCAACTGGAAATTGCTAAAAAGCTGGAGTCACCAATTCTTAGAACCTATATTGGTTTTGACCCAATGGGTGAAAATGTGGATCCTAAAAAAGAAGTAGAGAATGCTATATTAGTGTTAAATAAAGTTAAAGAAAAAGCTGCTGAGTATAACATAAAGATTGCAATAGAAAATCATTGTGATTTGACTACAGATGAGTTAGTAGAATTAGTTAAAGAAATAAATAGCCCTTACGTTGGAGTTTGTGTTGATTTAGGTAATTTTATGATTCATTTAGAAGATCCAGTTGTTTCAGTGAAAAAATTAGCTCCTTATATTTTCAGTACTCATTTTAAAGATTATGCCTTTTCTATGGAAAATTGGGGCTTTAAATCTTTTGGGGTAGCGCTTGGTAAGGGTGTCATTGACCTAGAAGCAGTGTTAAATATTCTTATTGAAGATTCAAAATTAGATAAGATAATGCTTGAACTGCCAGTAGAAAAATGTTTAACAGAAGAAGCTACATTAAAAAAAGAAGATGATATTGTGGTGGAAAGTGTAAAATATGCAAGAGAAGTTTTAGGAATAAAGTAAATAAATATTTGCAAGGAGTTTAAGTATGAGACAGATAATAAAAGAAAATTGGAAAATGAGACATAAGGGTACAAACGAATGGACAAAAGCATCTGTTCCAGGATCAGTTTATAATGATTTGTTAAATTCAAATAAGATGGAAGATCCATATTGGAGAGAAAATGAATATAAAGCGTTAGATACCTCTTATAAGAATTTTGAATATGAAACTAGTTTTGATGTAAATAAAGAAATATTAACAGAGGATAGAATTAATCTTATCTTTGAAGGAATAGATACTATTAGTGAAATTCATTTAAATGGTATAAAAATAGCAGATACTAATAATATGCATAGAACTTATTTTTTTAATGTAAAAGAAGTGTTAAAAGAAACAAACAATAAATTATTGATAAAGCTTTTTTCACCATCAAAATTTGTTGAAGACAAATATGAAGATGATCCTTTGTGGGGAACAGAGTGTAGTGTAAATGGCTATCCACATTTAAGAAAAGCTCATTATATGTTTGGGTGGGATTGGGGTCCCAAACTACCTGATATGGGCATATGGAGAAATGTATACTTAGAAAGTTTTTCTGTGGGTAAAATTGAAGATGTTTATATAACACAAAAACATTTAGAAAATACGGTTCAGCTAAGTATTGAAGTGGAAGTAGATTTATGGGATACGATTGAATCCGATTTAAGAGCTACAATAACTTCAAAAAAAGGTGACTTAATTATTAAAAATGTAAAAGTAAATAAAAAAAAGAACTTTATAAATCTTTCAATTGAAAATCCTGAAATTTGGTGGCCTAATAATTTAGGAGACCAACCTTTATATGATGTTGAAATTTGTTTAATGGATGGAAAAAAAATTCATCATACCATTCAAAAAAGAATTGGACTTAGAACTTTAACGGTAAAACAAGAGAAGGATCAATGGGGAGAAAGTTTTGAAATAAATATTAATGGGATATCAATATTTGCTATGGGTGCTGATTATATTCCAGAGGATAATATTTTATCAAGATGTAATAAAATCAGAACAGAAGAGTTGATCAGTGATTGTGTTAAAGCTAATATGAACTGCATTCGTGTGTGGGGTGGAGGATGCTATCCAGAAGATTACTTTTTTGATTTATGCGATGAGTATGGATTAATTGTATGGCAAGATTTAATGTATGCATGTGGAGTTTATAGAATGACGGAAGGGTTTACCGATAATATTATTAATGAAACAAGGGATAATGTAAAAAGACTCCGTCATCACGCTAGTTTAGGACTTTGGTGTGGAAATAATGAAATGGAAACAGCTTTTTTACATTGGCAAGGGCCTAAAAATAGCTCTCCAGAGTTAAAAACAGATTATATAAAACAATTTGAAATAATTCTACCACAAATAGTAAAAGAAGAAGACCCAAATACATTTTACTGGAAGTCATCTCCTTCATCAGGGGGACACTTTTATGAACCTAATGATGAAAATAAAGGAGATGTGCATGACTGGAATGTGTGGCATGGTCAAGAACCCTTTACTTATTTTCAAGAGCATTTCTATAGATTTTTATCAGAATTTGGATTGCAATCTTTTCCTAATATAAAAACTATTGAAAGCTTTACGTTGCCTGAAGATAGGAATATCTTCAGTGCGGTGATGGAAAATCATCAAAAAAATGATGTGTGTAATGCTAAAATACTTCATTATATAGCTGAAACCTATAGATATCCAAAGAATTTTGAAAGTTTAGTTTATGCATCTCAATTAATACAAGCAGAAGGAATAAAGTATGCAGTTGAACATTTAAGACGTCACAGAGGAAGATGTATGGGAGCTATTTATTGGCAATTAAATGATAGTTGGCCAGTAGCCTCTTGGTCAAGTATTGATTATTACGGCAGATGGAAGGCACTTCATTATGCAGCTAAAAAGTTTTTTGCACCTATTTTAATTTCTGCAGAGGAAATTAAAAGAAAGGTTGATCCTTCTTCTGTTGCAAGCAATAGATACTATCCTATTTCTGAATTTTGTGGGGTTAAAATAAGTTTAACCAACGATACTATAGATGAAATTAAAGGCAAGGTGGTTTGGAATCTAAGAGACAACTATTCAAAGATTATCAAATCGGGTGAAGTGGAAGTAAAAATGGAAAAACTATCAGCAGAAAGTATCATAGAGCTTGATTTTTCTCAGTATATTGACTCAAGGGATAAGGCTAGAACAACTTATGTGGAGTATAGTTTTATAAAGGATAATGAAATTGTATCTAAGGGTAATAGTTTATTTGTAAAAGCAAAACATTTTGAATTTATAAAACCTGAATTGAAATTTAGCGTTACTGAAGAAAAAGATAATTTTAAAATTGAAGTGTCATCCCAGGCATTTGCAAAGTATGTAGAAATAGAATTAGTAAATGAAGATTGTACTTTTTCTGATAATTATTTTGACATTGAGGGAAATAGTAAGTATAAAGTAGAATGTAATAAAAATAAATTAAAAAAACAAATTACTCTTGAGGAATTCAAAAAAGAAATTAGAATAAAAAGTATTATTGATATTTCTTAAAGATATTTCTTAAAGATATTTTTAAAATTTAAAGCTAAAAGATATAAAAAAATAGCAGCAAATAACTTTATGATTATATAAAGTTATTTGCTGCTTATTAAATATACTTAAAACTTTATTTGCCCTTCAACGGCAGGAATAATAAATTCTATACCAGATGCAGTTTTGTCGTAAGAAAGTATCTCACCATTGAATAAAATATTATTTGTGTTTTTATCATTTATCTTAATTTTGAAATTCATATAGAATTCTTCATAATTTTTGTGAGGGATTTCTATTTTAATAATTGTATCTTCATTCTTTGTCATGGTGAATTTATATAAATTAAATTCACCATTTTTATAATTATAACTACTGCCATCATCTTGGTAGTGAGTATAGTTTCCATTGCCAGGATAAATATCTAGTGTTAAGGTATCTACTTCCTTTTCACCTATATAATTCAATTCAGGGTAGTTAGGTATAATACTGCCTTTTTTTATATAAATAGGACAAGTGTCTAATTCAGCTTTTTTTAGAATATGATTTTGTCCTTTTATAATTTCTCCTGTCCAATAATCTATCCAATATCCATCAGGTAAATATACTGCTCTAAAATTCTTTCCTTGTTCTAAAATTGGAGCTACTAGTATACTTTCACCAAATAGAAATTCATCATTTAGCTCATGAACATTTTTATCATCAGTATAATGAAGAACTAAAGGTCTCATAGCAGGTAATCCATTAGACTCGCATTCCTTCATCAAATCATATAAATAAGGAATCAACTTGTATCTTAATTTCACATATTTTCTATAGATGTTTGAAGTTGTGTCATCAAAGGACCAAGGCTCTTGATCTCTAGTAACAACTGCAGAATGATTTCTGAATAAAGGAGAAAAACAACCTATTTGTACCCATCTAGAAAGAAGCTCAGGAGTGCAGTCAGAAATAAAACCACCTACATCTGTACCTACAAAAGCCATTCCACTTATTCCTAAGTTTAAAAGCATTGGTACCGCCATTCTTAAATGCTCCCAAGAACTTTGATTATCTCCAGTCCAAGCGGTAGAATATTTTTGGGAACCGGCATAACAAGCTCTAGTTATCACAAAAGGACGTTTTGCTGTATACTTTTTTATACCATTAAAGGTGGCTTTGGACATAAGATGTCCATATACATTGTGAACTTCTCTATGATCTGTAGGCCTTCCATCATTTTTAAATTGAACATCATCCGGTAAAGGACCGTTGAAACTAGCAGGTTCATTCATATCATTCCAAATTCCAGAAACTCCGGAATCAATCATAAGTTTTTGTTTATCTGCCCACCAATCTCTAACCAAAGTATCTGAAAAATCTGGAAAAGCAGAATCGCCAGGCCAAACTTTATTAATATAAGTAACTCCATCTTTATCTGTGGCGAAGAATCCATTTTTCAGACCTTCATCATACATGGAGTAGCCTCTAGCTTTTTTAACCCCAGGGTCGATGATAGTTACAACTTTGAATCCATTATTGGAAAGTTCTTTCGTAATTTCTTTTGGAGAGGGAAATTTCTTTTCATCCCAAGTGAATACTTTAAAATCATCCATATAATCTATATCTAAGTGTAATACATCACAAGGAATATCTTTTTCACGAAAATTATCTGCGATTTCTAAAAGTCTTTCTTTTGAGTCATAAGTATATCTACTTTGTTGGTGTCCTAAAGTCCACATTTGTGGTAATGGAGTTGTGCCAGTTAAACTAGTATATCTTGAAACAACTTTATTAAATTCAGGTCCGGCAATGAAGTAATAATCAAGATTTCCATCATCAGCACCAAAGTAATAGTAATTTGAATTCTCTTTTCCCATATCAAAATAAGTTTTAAAAGTATTATCAAAGAATATACCAAAGGAAGTATTTTTTCTTAATGTTATAAAAAAAGGTATAGATTTATATAGGGTTTTATGGCTTTCAACATGGGGACTAGCATCATCTGTATTCCACATTGTATATTCATAACCTTTTTTATTTAAATGTCCAGTTTTTTCTCCAAGGCCATAGAACTTCTCATCATTATACATTTTTTTTATGATTTCAATTTTGTGAGAGCTACTTACTTCCTCAGATTTATGACCTTCTTGCTCAAATAGATAAGAATCCCCTCTTCTAATAAAAGGCTCTCTTTCGTCTCTGTAGTCCTCACATAAAAGCTGTTTATTGCTATCGTAAAAATCCACTTTAAAATCATCATATATTTTTATTATTAAAGCATTAGTTGATAACTCTAGATATGTATCAAAGGATTGAAAATTAATTTCACATTCTTCATACTCTAGAGTTTCAATTGCTCTTGAAAAATGTTTTTCATACTTTAAAGGAGAAAAGATATTTATAACATGTGGATTTATCACATCAATTATTCCTATTTTCTTTTCAAAATTAATAATCAGTTTACTATTTTCTTTTTTATAGTTTACTATTTTGCCAAACATTAGTTACCTCCAAGTTAAAGATTATAAATGGCTATTTTTATTTTTAAGATATATAATAACATTATAACAGTATAAATCAAAGAAAACTTTCATTATTTTCACTTGAAATAACATTATAATGACAATAATAAATGAAAAGGATGGTATTTATGAAAGATGAAATAATTAATTTAGAAGAAAATAAAGCTCATGGGTCACCTATGCTACCTTTTTTTATATATTTAGATATGAATTTAAACAAAGAAGAAGAAATTTATTGTCATTGGCATAAAGAAGTAGAATTTATATATGTTGAAAAAGGCTCAATTAATTTTAATATTGATATGAATGAAGTTATAATTTCACAAGGAGAATGTATACTAATTAACAAGGGTATTCTTCATTTTGGAAAAAGCTTAAGTGCAGAACAATCCATCCATCATGCAATAGTATTTGATTTGGATTTTTTAAGTAGTGGAATTTATGATTATTGTCAAAGTAAGTATTTAGACCCATTAATCAATGGGAAAAGATTATTTCCCATGGTAATTGATAATTCAAAACAATGGGGAAACGAAGTTACTCAAGAAATAAATTTTAGTATAAAATATTATAGACAAAAGAAGGCAGGATGGGAAATAGGGCTAAAAGCTTCATTATTAAAAGTAATTTCAATTTTATCAGAAAATGATGCTTTTGATAATAAAGATATTTTTAAAGAAACTACTAAAGGTCACAAGTTAGAAGTTATTAAAAATATTATTAACTATATTCATGAAAATTATGAAAATAAAATTTATGTTGAGTCTCTTGCTAAAATTGCAAATATGAATACACAATATTTTTGTAAGTTTTTTAAGGCGCACACAGGTAAAACACCTATAGATTATGTAAATCAATATAGAATAGAAAAAGCTATAAAATTTTTTGAGAATGAAGATAAGAAAATTATAGATATATGCTATGATGTGGGTTTTGAAAATTTTAGTTATTTTATAAAAAAATTTAAGGAATATAAAAAATACACTCCGGCAAAGTTCAGAAAAATGATAAAATGAACAAAAATATAAATTAATCTTTAATAAAAAAATAATTGTGTTAAAATGTAGTTATACTTAAATATTGAGGAGAGAGTTTAATGAAATTAGATAGTTTCATAAAAGATTGGATTATTCCAATAGTGTTTGCTATAGTACTAGCATTTTTGATCAATAAATTTATATTTTTTCAAGTATCTGTACCAACAAGTTCCATGTATCCAACTATAACACCAGGGGATAGAATAATAGTAACAAGAGTGTATAACCCAGAAAATTTAGAAAGAGGTAACATAGTAGTTTTTGAGTCAGATGAGTTAAAAGAAACTCTTATTAAAAGATTGATTGGATTACCAGGGGATGATATACTTATAGATCAATCTGGAGTTGTTTATATTAATGGGGAGATTTTAGAAGAACCGTATGTACTTTTTCCTCAAGCAAAAGCAGCTAGTTTTCAAGTTCCAGAAGGAAAATATTTATTTTTAGGAGACAATAGAGAAAACTCTAGAGATAGTAGATATTGGGAAGAACCTTTTATTGATTCTAGTAAAATAAAGGGAAAAGCTAAATTTATTTTATTTCCATTTGATAGATTTGGAAGTTTTAAAATTGGGGAAGAAGCGATGAATAATTAGAAAAAAGTTAACGCCATTGCATTGGCGTTTTTAGTTACTTAAATTCATGTTTATAATTTAATTGAAGAGGTGTAATTATGAAAATTACAGATATTAAAATTGGAAAAATCAAGATACCTATGAATAAATCATTTAAAACAATTATCACAACTGTTAGCGAGATTTCAGAAATTGTTATAAAAGTAATAACAGATACTGATGAAATAGGTATTGGAAGTGCTACGCCTACACCTGAGATTACTGGCGATACAGAAGAATCTATTATTGCAGCAATAAAGGTTATAACACCTAAGCTTATTGGACAAGATATAGATAATATGGAAGAAATTATGAGTATAATTGATAAAGGGATTATAGATAATTCTAGTGCAAAAGCAGCTATAGATATGGGTATATACGATTTGTTTGGTAAAAAATACAATATACCTTTACACAAGTATTTTGGCGGAAATAAAGCTAGCGTAATAACTGGGATAACTATAAGTGTAGGAACCATTGAAGAAATGGTTAAGGAATCTTTAGAGGCAGTAAGGAATGGCTTTCAATATTTAAAAATTAAAGTTGGAGACAATCCAATAGTAGACTTAAATAGGGTAAAAGCTATTAGGCAAGCTGTTAGAAAAGATACTAAGCTTATAGTAGATGCCAATCAAGGTTGGACACCTAAAGAAGCAGTTAAAATTATTAATAAATTTGAGGATCTAGAGTTAAATATTGAATTAATAGAACAGCCAGTAAAATCATGGGATATAGATGGATTAAAATTTGTTACAGATAGAGTACTTATACCTATATTAGCAGACGAATCAGTGCATAATATAAATGATGCTTTGAATATAATTGAGAAAAGAGCGGCAAACTGTATTAATGTAAAATTAATGAAATGTGGAGGGTTCCACAATGCTATTAAAATTTTAAACTTGGCAGAAATGGCTGGTATAGAATGTATGATGGGATGTATGGTTGAAAGTAAAATAGGGGTAACAGCTGCTGCAAATTTTGCTTTAGCTAAAAAGAATATTACAAAAACAGACTTGGATATGCTTTTATCTTATGAAAATGATCCTATTGAAGGCGGAGTTACTTTTAATGGAGAAGAAATATATGCAAATGACTCGCCAGGATTAGGAATAATAGAAGTTCATGGATGGAAAGAAATATAGATAAAGAAAGAATCAGGAGTTGAAATGAATGTTTAATGAAAGTGATTTACAAGCAACAATTAAAGAAGAACTTCAAAAAGAAATGGAAAAAACTATAGAATTAGAAAGAGAAGAGGAATTCTTAGAAAGTACTATAGGAATTATTAAGCGTGAATTGTTGTACTTTTTAGAAAAAAGAAAAGCAATAACCGAAACTATAAAAGAAGAAAGAAAAATTGCTTTAGAAGATTATAAAGATGATGAAGATAAACTTATTGAATTTTTTGATCATGAAAGATATGTAAATGAAGAAAGTTTTAGAATCATAGATAGAAAATTAAAAGAACTTACTATACTTCAAGACTCTCCTTATTTCGGAAAAGTAAATTTTAAAGAAAAAGATTTTAATGATGAAGAAGACATTTATGTTGGAAGATTTGGAATGACTACAGAAGCTTCCTATGAACCTTTGGTAGTGGATTGGAGAGCACCTATCGCATCTTTGTTTTATGCAGGTAAGCTAGGTGAGGCAAAATATAAAGCCCCTATGGGAGAATTTATTGTTGATATAATAAAGAAAAGACAGTTTATTATAAAAAATGAAGTATTAGAAGGAATGTTTGATTCTTCTGTTGAAGTAAAAGATGATATATTACAAATGATGTTATCCAAGAATTCGGGGGATAAATTAAAAGATATAATTATGTCTATTCAAGCAGAACAGGATGAAATCATTAGACAGGATAGAAATAAGGCAGTAATAGTAGATGGTGTTGCAGGAAGCGGAAAAACTACTATTGCATTGCATAGAGTGGCATATTTACTTTATAATCATAGGGATACATTGCAAGATAAAGTTATGATTTTGGGTCCAAATACTATTTTCATGGAGTATATATCTAGTATATTGCCTAGCTTAGGAGAAATAGGAGTAAATCAAAAAACTTTCTTAGATTTTGCTTTAGAAGTTATTGAACTTGATTATGAAAAAATCATGTCAGTAAAAGATTATATGGAGAAAATTATTAATAAAGATGAAGAATTTATTCAGATAATGAGAAAAAAGACATCTGATAATTACATCAAGGAACTGGATAAGTTAATTGAAAACTTTGAAAAAGATTATTACAAGTTGCAGGATGTAGTACTTGATAATAAAGTTATTGTAGAAAAAAATACAGTAAAAGAACTTTTTGAATATTATGCCAATATGCCTTTGTTTAGAAAAATAAAAAAGATAAAAAGAATTTTAATTTCTAAAATATTAGATGAAAGAGATAATAAAATAAGGGCTATAGAAAAATGGTATAAAGAATCCTTGGATAAATTAACAGAAGAAGAGAAAAATGTTCAAGAGAATAATTTGATATTCAAAAGAAGAGATCTTATTAGAATTGTAATTAAAAGCGTTATAGAAGCAAAAGAAAGCTTGAATTGGCTTAGTGATATAGAATGTATAGATATTTACAATGAATTTAATAATAATGAAAAACTAAATATTGATGATTTAGCACCAATTTTGTATTTAAAAATTAAATTAGAAGGTTTAGAATTAGAAAAAGAAATAAAACATGTAGTTATTGATGAAGCACAAGATTATAGTTTCTTGCAATTTGTAGTAATAAAAGAATTAACAAAAGCAGTAGGATATACTATAGTAGGAGATACAAATCAGCTGTTGCTGCCTATTGATGAAACAATAGCTATGACTAGGTTAAGCGGATTATTAGAAAATACTTCTTCGTATAAATTAAAGAAAAGCTATAGATCCACAAAAGAAATAATGGAATATGCAAATAAATATTTAGATAATACAAATATTATTCCATTAGTAAGAAATGGTGAAATGGTTAAAGAAATTAATTTAAAGAAGGAAGAAATTAATAGTAATTTAATTGAAATAGTTAATTCTTATAAAGCAAAAGGATTAGAAAGTATAGCTATTATTACTAATAGTTTGGAAAAAGCAAAAATTATTAGTGATTTTATGAAAGAAGAAATGTCTATAAGTTTTGTAAATAGCGAAGATTCTATTTATAAAAAAGGTGTGGTTATATTACCTTCTTATTTTGCAAAAGGATTAGAATTTGATGGAGCTATTATTATAGATGACTTTGAAGAACAGGCTATAGAAGATAGAAAAATTAAGTATGTAATGGCAACAAGAGCATTACACGATTTGACGGTTGTTAAAAATAATTAAAAACAAAAAAGAGTTGACAGTGAAAACTGTCAACTTTACTTTTTTAAGTAAATATTTTTTTGGCTTCTCTTAGCCTTTGAAAGGCAGTAAAAACAATTGCTGCTGAAAAAACTAAAGTAATAAAAATTAAATATTTATTAAAAAGTATCATTAATGTAAAAAATATAAAACCTTCAGTTCTTTCTGCAAAGCCCGCTTGATAATAAAATGATTTCACACCAGTGTTAATAGAAAGCGCTCCTACTGTTAAGAAAACTGTAATTGAAAAAACTATGCTGGCTATTAATAAAATCAAATAGAAATTTGACTGAGGAAATTTCAAGGCTAAAGATATAATGATTGAAATTTCTACTAGCCTATCAAAAGTTACATCCAAAACTGTACCCCAAGGACTTTTTTTGTTTTGTAATCTTGCCATGGTACCATCAACGGCATCCAAGTATCCAGAAGTCCATAGAATAATTAATGATAAAATGGTGTAATCAAAATATAAAAAAATACTTGAAATTAAACCTAAGATGAAGGCAGTTTTTGTGATTATATTTGGTGAATAACCAAAATTATTAAAAAAGATTGCAGTTTTTGTTATTAAAGGTTGAACAAATTTTCGTCCATGAGTATCTAACATTTAAGTAGCCTCTATTCTTTTTCTTTTAGTATAAATTCATTTTACCATAAAAGGGCATAATAAAGCACAGGAATTATTGTAAAACAATAGTTGGTTTTTATTTGATAAAAATTCATGGTATAATTATCTATATTTAATTTTTTTCAAAGAAGGGAAGAAAAACAATGAATGATAAATATTTAGAAAAATATGCGCGTTTATTAGTTAAAACAGGGATAAATATCCAAAAAAATGGAATTCTTGTAATTAATACACCTATAGAATGTGCAGAGTTTGCAAGAATAGTTGCTAAAATAGCTTATTTAGAAGGTGCTAGAGATGTAGTAATGAATTGGAGAGATGAGCTTTTTACAAAAATTAAATACACTCATGCACCAGAAGAAATTTTTGACGAATTTCCAGAATGGCAAAAAGAATTTTATGTTTCTTATGCTCTTAAAGGAGCATCATTCTTATCCATTTCAGCTTCAGACCCAGAACTCATGAAGGATGTTAATCCAGATAGAATGGTAAGAGCAGCCAAAGCAAGTAGCGCTGCAATAAAAGAATATAGAGATAGATTAATGAGCAACAAAAATGTTTGGTGTGTAGCATCTATACCAACAGTAGCTTGGGCAAGAAAAGTATTTCCAAATATGAGTGATGATGAAGCAGTAGAAAAATTATGGGATAGTATTTTTAAATCCGTAAGAGTGGATATGGAAGATCCAGTATTGGCATGGGATACTCATAAGAAGAATTTAAAAGAAAGATTAAACTTTTTAAATAATAATAGCTTCAAATATTTGAAGTACAAAAATTCTATAGGAACAGATGTTAAAATTGAATTACCGGAAGAACATTTATGGATGGGTGGTTCAGATTATACTCCAGATGGAGTAGAGTTTATTGCTAATATGCCGACAGAAGAAGTGTTTACATTACCTAAAAGAGATGGTGTAAATGGAGTTGTGGTAAGCGCAAAACCATTAAACTTTAATGGAAACTTAATAGAAGATTTTTCTATTACTTTTAAAGATGGAAAAATAGTAGACTTTAAAGCAGAAAAAGGTCATGATGTATTAAAAAGTATTATAGATACAGATGAAGGGTCTCATTATTTAGGGGAAGTTGCCTTAGTTCCTTATGATTCACCAATATCAAATTCTGACATACTTTTTTATAATACTTTATTTGATGAAAATGCATCATGTCACTTAGCTATTGGTAAAGCTTATCCAATAAACATAAAAAATGGTGAGAATTTAAGTAAAGAGGAACTAACAGCTAAAAAAGTAAATGATTCTATAGTTCATGAAGATTTTATGATAGGAACAAAAGATTTGGAGATAATAGGTATAAAAGAAAATGGGGAAGAAATTACTGTATTTAAAGAAGGAAATTTTGCCTTTTAATATTTTTTAAACTGTGATTATGTTTACAGAATATAACCGGGCGGGCATGGAAACCCGCCCCTACAATGTACTTTAGATTTTTACTTATAGTCTATATCCACAGTAATTAATGTTTCATATTGTGGATGAATTTTTTTGACTTCTTTAGCAATATTATTAGACAATAGTTCTATATTTGATCTTTTATTATTGGCTTTAGTTACTATGTCAAAAATTAAGGTTTTAACATCCCCATCTCCAACAACCCTAAAATCATGAAATGAAATGACTTCGGGAAAAAGTGATAAAATACTAGAAAGTTCTTTTTTGGCCTTTGATAACTTTTCACAATTCTGATTTAAAGGATCAATGTGAATTACGAGAAAGAGGTTTAATTCTTTAGATATTTCTCTTTCAATTTTATCAATAACTTCATGAACATCCACAATATCACTATCAGCAGGAACTTCTGCATGAATAGATGCCATTATTCTGCCAGGGCCATAATTATGAACAATTAAATCATGTACTCCTACTACATAATTATAGTTTAATACTCTACTTTCTATTTTTCCAATAAGTTCAGAATCAGGGGCCTCTCCTAATAAAGGGCCAATAGTTTCTTTAACAAGGGAAAAACCAGAATATAAAATAAATAAAGATACAAATACACCTATATACCCATCTATAGGAAAATCAATCCAGTTACTTAATAGTAAAGCTAAAGCAACAGAAGAAGATGAAATTACATCAGTTAAAGCATCTAATGATGATGCTTGTAAAGCAGAAGAATTAATAGCCTTACCTACATATTTATTGAAAGAGCTTAACCATATCTTCACTATTATAGATAAAAGTATTAAAACAAAAGGTATTAATTTAAAAGATATACCAGTAGGATGTAGAATTTTATCAAAGGAAGATTTTGTAAATTCAACACCTACGTACATAACCATAAAGCTTACAATTAACCCTGAAATATATTCGATTCTGCCATGACCAAATGGATGCTCTTTATCTGCAGGTTTTGAAGCTAGTTTAAAACCTACAATAGTTATTATAGATGAAATGGTATCTGATAAATTATTAAAAGCGTCAGCTGTTACTGCAATACTATTAACAGTCATGCCAACTAATAATTTCACACAAAATAAAATGAAATTAGTTATGATACCAACTATTCCACCAAGATAACCGTAAGATTCTCTGACTTTATTATCCTCGGTATTAGGATAGTCTTTAACAAACCTAGTAATTAAAAATTTTGATAACAAAATATACCTCCTGATTATTTATATAATATTTATTTGATTAAATAATTTTTAAGATGTACTAAAAAATCTTGCACGTTAGTCACCATAGTAGTTACTTCTAATGTTCCCCTATCTCTCAGTTTATTTACAGCAAATTCAGCTACATCAATACTATAAATATAAACTGGACGAACAGTATCATTGGTTACAGTATAGGAGGGAGTCATATTTCCTGCGGCTATACTATGCAGAGTTGTTGCTAAGCATATTAATGTAGTAGCTTTTCTTGTATGTTTTCTCATTTCATCCTGAGCTTCATAAACATTTGCAAAAACTGGAGGAAGAGGACCATCATCTCTAATGGAGCCAGCTAAAACTAAAGGAATATTATTATCAACACAAGATTTAACAACGCTTTCCTTTATGTTGTAATCTTTAATTAAATTTTCAATAGAACCAGAATTTCTTGCTTTATTTAACAAATCTAAATGATTATAATGACCCATATATTTAGATTCCTGAGTGTAAATATCTTGGCCAAGGGCTGTACCTAATAAGCCTGCTTCTAAATCATGTGTAGCCATGGCATTTCCAGCTAAGATAGCATCAACATACCCATTTTCTATTAAGGAGGATAAAGCTTTTCTTGAATCATAATCAAAAATAACAGCAGGACCTAAAACCCAAACTACATATCCATTATCTTTTTCATATTTTAATAAATCATACAATTTATCATAATCTTTTGAATAAGCAGTTTCTCTAGAGCGACCACTTCTAAAAGCAAAAACATCAGCACCGGCATTGGTTGTTAGAAAACCAGTTGTATGAAGATAAATGCCCTCAGAGCCATCTTCTGTTCTTCCTACTACAACTTTATCACCTATTTTTAAATTTCTAAATTCAACAACAGAAATTATACCTTCAGTTTTGTATACAGGAACACAATCCATTCTACTTTCACTAGCTAGTATCCAATTATTATTGATTTTAAAGTATTCAGGATAAATTGACATGGCATGATAATTTTCAGGCGCAACTCCATCTTTAATTACCTCTAAGTATTTTGCATTTGGAAAAGAAATAAATGGGTCAACTGAAAAATTTGGGTGAGTATATTTAGGAATTTCAAAATTCATATTAAAACCTCCACAAAGTATATTTTCTATTAAAGTATATTTTATAATTACTTTAATAAATAAGCTACAATTATTTTAAATTTAATAAAATTTCTATTAACTCAAGTGGAGTATCTATTAAATATTTAGGTGATAAAGATTTTAAATAAATTTTGTCTCTAAAACCCCATGTACAGGCAACACTTAGAATATTAGCGTTTTGGCAGGCTTTTATATCAACTTCGGAGTCACCTACTAAAATACATTCATTTGTATTTATTTTTAAAGTTTTTACTATACGTTCAATTGCTTCTTTATTAGGTTTCAAGAACATATTATTCACTTCACCAAACACTCCTTGAAATCCACAAGCAGTAAATAGTTTATCCACAATTTCTTTTGCAAAAGTTTCTTTTTTGTTAGTTAATATACTATATGTAAAACCTTTT
This sequence comes from Clostridium grantii DSM 8605, assembly GCF_900129965.1. Classification (GTDB taxonomy): domain Bacteria; phylum Bacillota; class Clostridia; order Clostridiales; family Clostridiaceae; genus Clostridium_AF; species Clostridium_AF grantii. Next base: position 203,817 of record NZ_FQXM01000007.1, read on the forward strand.
TCTTTTAATTCTCTTAAGAGATTAAAAATATCGTCATAAACAAACAAATCTTCTTGCCAGAACTTTTCATAATTTGAAATCATAAGCTTATGTGCTTTGTCAAGGGTAAAATATGTATCATAATTATGGGGTAAGGATCTTTCTACCAGTTTTTTCATACCATTACCTATATAAGATTTATAAGTTGTTTGGGTATGTTGCGGTAAATTATATTTTTCTAATACTTTATTCATAGAATAAGCTAGTCCACCTATTGAATTTATTAAAGTTCCGTCTAAATCGAAAATAATATGTTTAATCAAAAGTATACCTCCTAAATATTACTGTTTATAAATAGAATAAATTATTTAATTTTATTATAACATAATAAAAGTGTGTACTTTTATGTATTGCAAATAATAAAAATAATGATAAAATAAAAATTGAATATATTTAATAAAAATTGTTAATCATAATTATTGATGTACAATTTAGACAGGAGGTTTAATCATGGCTTATATTATTAAAGACGAATGTATCAAATGTGGAGCTTGTGAACCAGAATGCCCAGTTAATTGCATAACTGAAGGAGACGAAAACTATGTTATCGATCCTAATGAATGCATAGATTGTGGAGCTTGTGCAGCAGTTTGTCCAGTTGATGCACCAGTACCAAACTAAAAAAATTGCAGGTTAACCTGCAATTTTTTTAGTTTTTATTATTTTATATATAGGGATCCCAATGTGAAACTTAAATTTATAATATAACAAAGAAATTTTTATATAAGGGTGATGTAATGAAATTAAAAGGAAAAGTAGCATTGATAACAGGTGGTAGCAGGGGGATTGGTGCTGAAATAGCTAAAGAATTTTCTAAAGAAGGAGCATTTGTAGTTATTAATTATATAAGCAATGATAGAGCAGCAGAAGAAACTATTGAAGAAATAAAAGCAGTTGGCGGGTATGTTATTGGAATAAAAGCAGATGCAAGTGATTTTAACGAAGCAAAGAATTTAGTGGATAGCACCATAGATAAATTTGGAAAGTTAGATATTCTTGTTAACAATGCAGGCATTTCAAAGGTAGGTTTATTTATAGATATGAAAGAAAAGCATTGGGATGAAATGCTAAATATTAATCTTAAAAGTGTTTTTAATCTTTCAAATCATGTAACTAAGCACATGTTAGCTAATAATGGGGGGGCAATAATAAATATTTCTTCAATGTGGGGTGGAGTTGGTGCATCTTGTGAAGTGATTTATTCCGCATCCAAAGGAGGAATAGATGCTTTTACAAAAGCATTAGGTAAAGAACTGGCTCCTAACAACATAAGAGTAAATGCAATAGCACCAGGGGTTATAGAAACAGATATGAATAAATGGATGAATGAGAATGAGATTGATGATTTATCTAATGAAATTCCAATGATGAGATTTGGAAAACCAAAAGAAGTGGCAAAATTAGCGGTTTTTTTAGCTAGTGAGGATTCTTCTTATATAACAGCCCAAGTTATAAATGTTGATGGTGGAATGGTGTAATTTAGTGAACAGGTTTTAAAAGCTGTGAACTTCTTTTAAAACCTATCCACTGACTAAATGTATTCTTTCAATCTTTTAGCTCTTCCTGGATGTCTTAATTTTCTTAAAGCTTTACTTTCTATTTGCCTGATTCGTTCTCTTGTTAGATTAAAAATATTACCTATTTCTTCTAGGGTTCTTGGATTATCATCGTCTAAGCCATATCGAAGTCTTAGTATTTTTTCTTCTCTTGGAGTTAATGTTTGTAATATAAGAGTTATTTCTTTTTTTAAAGATTTTTTTAGCACCTCATCTTCAACATTAGAAGTATCGCTAAATAGTTCGGTTTCTTCGTATATACTATTATTTTCTGAAACAAAATCTAATAATTGACTATCATTTTCTACGGAGGCATCATTCACTAATTTATTTAAGGAAACTATATTTTTATAATAGCTTGAATAATATTTTATTAAATGATACTCGTTAATGCTTATCCCAACCTTACTACAAATATCCTCCTCTGTATAAACTAATTTAATGGAATTTTCTTTTTCAAGTTTATTTATTTTATTCATTTTTTCAATCATATGCATTGGAAATCTTATTATAGAGCCTTTGTTATAAATAGACCTATCAATAACCTCTAAAATCCAGTAAAAAACGTAGGTGGAAAATTTTGTTCCAAAACTAGCATCATACTTTTCAATGCCATAAATAAGACCAATAATTCCTTCTTGAACTAAATCTTCATAGGACATATTAGAAAAATTCATCCTTTTATTAGCTAAAGTTTTTATCAAAGGAATATTTCTTAGGATTAACTGCTCTCTTGCAACTAAGTCTTCTTCAGTTTTATAAAGTTGTAGCAAATCTTCATTACTTAAATTATCATAACAAATTAGATTTATTTTCATAAACATCACCTATGATATGTTTATTCTCTTAAATTATAATAATTGACTAAATAATCAAAATAATTAAAATTTCAGTTTTGTATAATATTTATTAAGTGATATAATATACTTCAATAGAGAGTATTTGAAATATTTTAAATTTTTATAAAGGAGGATTTTATATGAGTAAAACAATGAGAAATATATTAATTTCAGTTGGGGTATTAGTGATATTAGTTTTTATTATAGTGGGAAGTGTTGGAGGTAAGTATAATTCTTTTGTATCATTAGAACAATCAGTAAATAAGGCAGAGTCAGATATAGATACTCAGTTACAAAGAAGAAGTGACTTAATACCTAATTTAGTTGCAACAGTTCAAGGATATGCAACTCAAGAAAAAGAAATATTTACTGAAATTGCGGATGCAAGAGCAAAATTAGGTGGGGCTAGTACTATTGAGGATAAAGCCAATGCGGATAGTGAACTTTCTTCTGCTTTATCAAGATTGTTAGTAGTGGTAGAGAATTATCCAGACTTAAAGTCTAACGAAAACTTTAAAGATTTAACTGTAGCCTTAGAAGGTACAGAAAATAGAATAAATATTGCAAGACAAGATTATAATACTGTGGTTGAAACTTACAACACAACAGTTAGAAAATTTCCGAATTCCATTTTTGCCGGTATGTTTGGCTTTCAACAAAAGGATTATTATAAAGCTTCAGAAGGTGCAAAAGAAGTGCCAAAAGTGGACTTTACTAAATAATAAACTGTGATAAGGGGATAAATAATGAAAAAATTTAAAAGTAGATTATTGTCCATTATATTAACTATATTAGTACTATGTATATTTTCATTAGTGAAAGAAAATGCTAGTGCAGCAACAAGTTATCCAAAAGCTACTCAATACAAATACATTAATGATTATACCAATACAATTAGTGAAGATACAAAAAACTATATATTATCAGTTGGAAAAGAATTAGAAGATAAAACAGGTGCTCAAGAAACCATTGTTATTATCTCAAGTTTAGAAGGTCAAGATATTGAAAGTTATGCCAATGAACTTTTTAGAGAATGGGGAATTGGGGAAAAAGATAAGAATAATGGATTTTTGATTTTAGTAGCTTTAAATGATAATAAATGGAGAGTTGAAGTGGGAAAAGGATTAGAAGGAGCAGTTCCTGATATTCTTACTAATAGAGTAATGGAAGATGTGGCTGTTCCTGCTTTTAGAAACAGTGATTTTGATACGGGGCTAAAAGAAGCTTATTCCGTTTTTGCAGATTATATATCAGCAGAGTATGACGTTGAGCTTGATAAAAATATGCAAATTAATTATGATCCTAATTATCAATCTAATTATCAAGAAGATAATGATGATGGACTTCCGTCCATATTTGTGATAATAATTGTAATACTTGTTATTATATTTACACCAAAAAAACCAAGAGGAAGATTCCCAGGTGGTCGTGGTGGATATGGAGGTTTCGGAGGTTTTGGTTCTGGAGGCGGCGGATCTTCAGGAGGTGGAGGTTTTGGGGGTTTCGGCGGAGGAAGCTCTGGTGGCGGCGGATCTTCTGGAGGCTGGTAGATTTTATTCTTTTGTAATTTTAAGTTCATAATTAAGTTAAAAGACGAAGTAACTATTTGTAGGGGCGGGTTTCCATGCCCGCCTGCTGTTTCCCAATAAAATTACAATTACAGTAAAATCGTAATGAAAATATTATACTACTTTCTGTATTTTGTATTTTTTACCAATATTATATATATAATTTATAGGCATAGCGGGGCGGCTTGGAAACCGCCCACTACGAGTTAGTTCATCTTTTTTCTCAAAGACGTATCAAAACTCAAATATTTATAAAATTTAAATAGGAGTGAAACTTATGAGTGATGTAATTGATTTTAATGACATTAAGAATAAAGTTAAAGATAAAGATGTGGAAAAATTTGAAGAATATATATATGCATTGTATTATCAAATGGCAGAGGGAAAACTCAATATATATGAAATGAATGACAAGGTAAATGAATATGTAAAAAATAATAATATTTCTCAAGAAAAGTTTTTAAATATCCAGAAGAAATTTTTAGATAAAATTTCTAAAGAATATGGAATAGATATGAAATCTGTAGAAGAACAAATGAAATCTATGGGGATTGATACAAATACTTTCGGTTTTTCTGGAGGAGAGATTGATTACGATAAAGTTGCTAATGAATTAAGGTTTGAAGAAAAATATAAAGGCAAGCTAGAAAAAAAACTTTTGAATAATATGGTCATCAAAAATAGTAAAAATGATTTAAAGATAATTCTAGATAATGAAAATGTGATTTTATTTAGTGAGAAAAAAATAGAATTGGTAGACGGTGAACTAAATGATTTTCTTTGTTCTTACAAGAAGAAATTTAATGATGAAGCTATAAAAATAACCTTATGTGAAAATATTAAAACTTATGAATTTTAACTTATAGGTATCTCAGTTGGATATCTATGGTATAAGCTGAAAGCTACAATTGTTTCAGCTTATTTTCTTTTAAAATTAATTTATGAAATTTAGTAAATACTAATAATTAATAGATTTGAGAAATAACTATTAACGAGTTGTAAAAAAAAAGCTTGAATTAGAACGGAATAGATATTATGGAGTATAATTATTATTAGTAAAAATTTTATGAAATTTATTTTATGGGGAAGAGTGTTATGATGATTGTATTTATATTTCTGATTGTATTTTCGCCATACTTATCCATAATAAGTGTTGGTACTGGGGCTTATTTCTCAATTAAAAATAAAAGAAAAATTTTTAATAATATTTGGAACGTATCTATGATATTCTTAGTAGCCTGGTCTATTGTTTCTGGTATTGTTAATAAAAACTACTTATCTTTTGGGGCATCCCTAATTATTTTATTATTCGCATTTATGGGTATAGGTTTAGAAGAAAACTTTTCTAAAGAAGAAAAGATTAATAAGTTATTAAAATATGCATTATTTATATCAATAGGATCAGCTTTTGTAGGTATACTTGAGAAAATCACACCTATCCAACATATACCTGGATGGTGGGAATATTTATTTGGAATTTATCAGTTTGGTGCTAAAAAGGTTAGTCCACGAATTACAGGTACTTTTGGAAACCAAAATGTTGCAGGTACTTGGTATAGTACTATTCTGTTGATATCTTTATACTTTTATTTTAGTGCTAAAGGGAGAAGTAGGAAATTACATGGAGCATTGATTTTATTATTTTCTGTAGTACTTATTTTGACAGGGTCAAGAGGAGCAATTCTGGGTTTGATAGCTGGATTAATTGCTTATATTTATTTTACTGGAAATTTAAAAAAAGCTTGGGGAATTTCAATAGCTTTAATTACTGGTATTATAATTATGTTTAAATTCCCCAAATATTTTCCGAGAGGGGATATATTATATCTTTCTTTAGATAAAAGGGGTTTAATATATGAAAAATCTTTAGAAATGATTTTAGAAAAGCCATTTACAGGATGGGGATTCTTAGGCACATATATATATCCAGGACTTAAAGAATTTCATTCTCACAATATTTTACTTACAATAGGATCATCTTTAGGTTTTGTTGGATTAACTATTTTTGTTTTTATGAATTATTATTTAATAAAAGAAATTTTTTATTTAAAGCAAAATAAATATGCTTTAACACCTCTATTTGCTTCAATAATTACATTAATATTTGTACAAGGAATTTTCGATTGTACTATAGTAAATCCACAAGCAGGAATTATATATTTTGGGTTAGCATCCATAATTAATGGGGTAGCTTATGAACATAAATTCTTATGGGCATCAAATTATTCAATAGGATCTATACTTTCGCCAATAAAAAAACGTATATCTGTTGACTTGGATAAATAAATTTAGAAAATATAATTGATTTGAAAATTGAAAAGCCTAAAGGAATTATCATTTTAAATGATTTGATTCCTTTAGGCTTTTGTTTATTATTTTGTAGAAAATGAAAATTTAGTTTTTGCTTTATAAACATCGCCAGGAGCTAAAATATATGTTGGAAAACTCTCTTTATTTATAGCATCTGGATAATATTGAGTTTCTAAACATAACCCAAGATAGTTACAACTTTTTTTATTGTTTTGTAATTCTAAATCAGTTCCTAAAAAATTTGCAGTGTATAATACTACAGCAGGTTGGTCTGTAGTTACATTAAGAATTCTACCACTTTTTTCATCATAAAGACTAATTGGAGAATCACTAGAAGTATTAAGGAAAAATGGGTGATCATATCCACCTCCATTTTTAATTTGTTGTTCTTTAGAATAAATATCTTGGCTAACAAGTTTTCCATTTCTAAAATCGAAGGCAGTTCCTTCAACATTAACAAATTCTCCAGTTGGTAAAACTTCATCTGTAACAGCACCAAATTTATCTGCATCTATTTTTAGTATGTGAGAAAGAATATTTTCTTTTAAATTACCTGAAAGATTAAAATAACTATGGTTAGTTAATGTTATTATGGTTTTTTTATCTGTTGTAGCAAAATAATTTATTTCTAAGTTATTTGAATTATCAAAAGTATATGTAACAGTTACATTTAAATTTCCTGGGAAACCCATTTCTTTATCTGGACTTAAGCGATTAAATTCTAACGCAATTGAATTATCTTGATAAATTTCTTTAACATCCCAAATAAATTTATCAAAGCCTTTTGGTCCACCGTGAAGGTTGCTTGAATTGTTATTTTTTTCTAGAAGGTAAGTTTCATCATCAATAGTAAACTGAGCTCCTGAAACTCTTCCAGCGATACGGCCAACCAAAGCTCCTAAAAAAGGTGGGTTTTGTTGGTAGTCTTCTATATTACTATATCCAAGAACAACATTTTCAATTTTATTATTTTTATCAGGAACACAAATTTCAGTTATTATTCCACCTAAATTTAATATAGAAACATGACACCCAGAATCATTCATTAACGAATATTCTAAAATATTCTCACCATCATAAGTTTTACCAGCAATTCTTTTTTTGATTTCCATAAGATTCCTCCTAAAATTATATGTATTAGATGTATTACACCTATTAATTAAAATATCTTCTCAATAAAAGTATACTTTTATAAAAGTTACATGTCTATAGAAAAACAATAGATTATATAAGGTTTTCCTTAGATAAATAAGTTAATGCACAATTAGCCATTACAGCAGAAGCTTTAAATAAAACTTCCTCATCAATATCAAAATAAGGACTATGAAGGGGATGAATTATATTTTTATCTTTATTATAAGTGCCTATATTAAAGAATGCACTAGGGATTTTTTCACAGAAGTAGGAAAAATCTTCTCCACCCATAGAAGGAACGGATATTATTTCAACGTTGTTTTCGCCAATTATTTGAGAGGCACCAAGTTTTATAATATCTGTCATCTTATTATCGTTGATAACTGGAGGGTAATATCTATCATATATAAATTCATATTCAGCACCGTATATTGAAGTGATTCCTTTGATTACGTTCTCCATTTGTTCAGGAACTTGATTTCTTTTTTCGGTAGTTAAAGTTCGTACAGTTCCAACTAGTTCAGCTTCTTCGGGAATTATATTGTGAGCACTTCCAGAATTAAACATTCCTACAGTTATAACTACTGGCTCAACAGGATTTGTCATTCTGCTTACAATAGTTTGAAATCCATTATATATTTGATTTGCTATATTAATAGGGTCAATAGTAGTGTGAGGCATGGCACCATGACCACCTTTTCCTTTGATAATTAATTTAAACATATCTGGAGCCGCCATCATAGAGCCGTATTTGATTCCAATTTTGCCGGATTCAATTGAAGGCCAAATATGAGCACCAATAGCAGCATCTACTTTTGGGTTATCTAAAATACCGGCTTCAATCATTCTTTCAGCACCACCATGACTTTCTTCGGCAGGTTGAAAACAAAATTTAATGTTGCCGTGAATATTTTCTTTCATATTACTTAAGAGCATAGCAGTACCTAAAAGCCAAGTCACATGAGCATCATGTCCACATGCATGCATTTTTCCAGGAAAAGTTGATTTGTAAGCTACGTTATTTAACTCATCCATTTCTAAACAATCCATATCAGCTCGTAGCAAAACAGTTTTACCAGGGTGATTCCCTTTTAGAAGTGCACTAACACCTGTTATTCCTACATTAGTTTGAACATCTAAACCTAAATTTTTTAATTTATTTGCAACCAAAGTTGATGTTCTAACTTCTTTTAAACCCGTTTCAGGATGGGCATGGATATCCCTTCTAATTTTTATTAATTCATCTTTGATTTTGTAAGCTTCTTCAAGTAGTTTATCAGCCATAATTACCTCCATTATATTAATTAATTAGATTTAAACAAATTTTTTTATAAATGATTTAAGCTTATTGCTCATTTTCTCATTGAATAATTATAGATATTACATTCTAGCACAGAAAGTTTTAAAAACCAATAATAACAATAATTACAAAATCAATTATTAATATTGGAATTATGAACGAATTTAAAAAAATAACAATTACTACTTGCATGATTATACAAGCTAGTGTATAATCATAAATGATAAAAGTTAAGTTTAGGGGGAAAAATTCATGAGAAAAATTATTACAATATTTATGCTTGCTATTTTAACATTTACTTTAGCAGCTTGTGGAAGTAAAACTAATACTAATACAACTAATAATGGTAATACAAAAAATGAAGAGCAAGTTGCTGAGCAAACTGCTTACGATAAAATTATTGAAAAAGGTGTTATGACTGTAGGAAATAGTCCTGATTATCCACCTTTTGAAACAATTGATGAAAAAACTGGAGAAGTTGTTGGCTTTGATATTGATTTAATGAATGCTGTTGGAGAAAAACTTGGTGTTGAAATTGAATTAAAACAAATGAGTTTTGATACAATCATTACAGCGGTTAAAGGAGAACAAGTTGATTTAGGATGGTCTGGGTTTTCAATAACACCTGAGAGACTAGAAGCAGTTGACATGTCAGATCCTTATCTTGAAGGTGGTCAAGTAATAGTTACAACTAAAGATTCAGGTATTACATCTGCCGCAGATTTAAATGGAGAGAAAGTTGCAGTTGGTATAGGTTCTACTTGTGCTGAAGCTGCTAAAACTATAGAAGGTGCTGATGTTCTTGAACTTGATGATTTTAATGTAGGGTTCGTTATGGTTAAGAACAAAAACATAAAAGCTACTGTAGCAGATATATCTGTTGCTAATGAATATGTAGCTAGTGATGATAGTTTTATTATAGTTGGAGAACCATTAACAGTTGAAAAAACAGCAATTGTTGCTAAAAAGGGTAGCGATAAATTAATGGAAGAAATCAACAAAGTTTTAAAAGAATTAACAGAAGATGGAACGATTGATTCTCTAAAAGAAAAATGGGGAGTTATTTAATAAAAATTGAAATATAGAAAATAATATATAAAGTAAGGGCAATTATTATAATTGCCCATTTTTTCACGAAATGGAGGAAATAGCTTTGGAAGGGTTTTTGAAGGTTTGGGAATTTAAAAGTTTTTTGTTGCAAGGAACAATTATTACATTACAGATGACTATTGGAGCTTTAATCATAGGCATAATTTTAGGTATGATTGTTGGAATGGCTAGAATATCTAGAAATAAGATAGCAAAATCATTAGCAGGAGTTTATTTAACTATTATTAGAGGAACTCCAATGTTATTACAGATTTTATTTATATTTGTAGGAATACCACAAGTTACACTTTTATTAACAGGTACATCTATTTCATTTGACCCAGTTATGGCTGGTACAATTGGTATTGGTATAAATAGTGCTGCATATGTAGCAGAAATAATACGCTCAGGAATTCAATCCATAGATCAAGGGCAAATGGAAGCAGCTCGTTCTTTAGGACTTACTCATAATCAAGCTATGAAACACATTATTTTACCGCAAGCATTTAGAAATATAATTCCGCCTCTTGGAAATGAAGCTATAGTATTATTGAAAGATACTTCTCTAGTTTCAGCTATTGGAGGACGTGAATTAATGAACTCCGCAAAAATAATGGGCGCAAAATTCTATATGTATGCAGAATTTTTGGTGGGTGCAGCTATAGTTTACCTTATATGTACCTTCTTTATTTCGAATGTTGTAAGTTATACTGAAAGGAGATTAAAAGCAAATGATTAATATTATTGGTTTGCATAAAAAATTTAATCAACTTCATGTGCTAAAAGGTATAGACAATCATATATCACAAGGTGAAGTTGTGGTAGTAATTGGTCCATCAGGTTCGGGTAAAAGCACATTTTTAAGATGCCTTAATTTATTGGAGGAGCCTACAGAAGGAGAAATTATTTTTGAGGGAAATTCAATAACAGATAAAAAAAGTGATATAAATAAATTAAGACAAAAGATGGGGATGGTTTTTCAACAATTTAATTTATTTCCTCATATGAGTGTTTTGGAAAATATTATGCTAGCTCCTACGAAAACAAAAGGTGTTTCAAAGGAAACGGCTAAGAAAAAAGCAATGGAATTATTAGCAAGAATCAATCTTTCAGATAAAGCAGACGCTTATCCAAAACAATTGTCTGGAGGTCAAAAACAAAGAATTGCTATAGTTAGAGCATTAGCAATGGAACCAGATGTGATGCTATTTGATGAGCCTACATCAGCCCTTGATCCAGAAATGGTAGGAGAAGTTCTTAAAGTTATGAAAGAACTAGCAGCAGAAGGAATGACAATGGTTGTGGTAACTCATGAAATGGGATTTGCTAGAGAAGTAGCAGACCGAGTTATATTTATGGATGAAGGAATTATTGCAGAAGAAGGAACGCCAGAACAAATATTTTCCAGTCCTAAAAATCCAAGAACAAAAGAATTCTTAAGTAAAGTACTATATTAATATAATTGTTTTTTGTCTCTAATTTCGTTATTTGTAGGGGCGGGCTTCCATGCCCGCCCTATTTTAATAATCCTTTATGCACTTACCTAGATAATTTTCTAGCAAGTTCCATTAATTTATCAATAGAGTGTTCATAAAACATTTCATAGCTTTCACAAAAGTAATTTAAACCAGGAGTATTTTCTTTAAAAGGTTCTTTATTTCTACGACATCCACCTCTACATAATCGAAGCCATTTACATTGTTTACATTTATCATCTACATGAGTAGATATATTAACAAATTTATTACCCAATGGATTTGATTGAATGTCTACTATAGTATTTTCATTTAGATTTCCAAGTTTCCATTCGTCAATAACATAAAAGTCGCAAGGGTAAACACTACCATCAGATTCTACTACCATTTGGCAAGAACAAATGCCCTTCATATCACAAGATTCTGGAGGCTGTCCTAAAAGCATTCCAACTATATTATCAAAGTATCTAATGCTGACAAAATCATTGTTTATAACATCCTTATACCAATTATCGAAAAGTGAAGTTAAAAATTTACCATATGCTTGTGGAGTCAATGAAAAGTTATGTTGTCCTTGAATTTCTCCTAATGGGTCAAGGCAAGGGATAAATTGTAGATATTTAAAATTGTTTTTCTTGAAAAACTTATAAATTTTATCAGCATGGCGAGCAGTTATAGCATTTACAACAACTAATATATTATAGTCAACCTCATATTTAGTTAATAAGTCTATAGATTTCATGATTTTGTTGAATGATCCTTTGTTTAAAGAATCAACTCTATTTAAATCATGTATTTCTTTATAACCATCAAGAGAAACTCCTACTAAAAAATTGTTTTCATTTAAGAATTTAGCCCAATTTTCATCTATAAGCATACCATTTGTTTGAAGTGCGTAACTGATAGGAATATTATTAAGGTTATGTTTTTTTACAAGCTCAATTAAATGAAGATAAAAATCTAAACCGGCAAGAGTTGGTTCTCCACCTTGAAAAGCAAATAAAATAGAACTTGGCTCATGATTCATAGCTTTTATAATTAAATTCTCTAAGGTATCATAAGTCATAATACCATAAGAAGATTTTTCCCTATTTTCGGATAAAGAGTGATAAAAGCAATATTTGCATCTTAAATTACAAAGACTTGAAGCAGGTTTTACTAAAAAACTCATTGGTTTATTCATTATATGCTCCTCCTATAAAACAACAACTTATAAATAGATTTTTTAAAACAAAACTTATAATAAAATTATATCATTGTTAAAGATAATGGCAAGAAATTGGTTTATATTTGATTAATTAATTACATTTCACTTGAAATATTTCAAATTAATTCTATAATAGTAAAGAGAAAGAGGTGTAAGTTATGAAAAACAAGAATTTATTTATGGTTAGTTTAATTTTGGTAGTTATATTATTTAGTGGATGTAGTTCTAACAACAATGAAAATAATTCTAAGAAAACTAATAATTCTACCTTAACTAATGAAAAGCAGGAAATTGTACAGGCATTAGAAAGTATCAATGTTATCACACCAGCAGGAAGTCCAACTTTAAGTGGAGTGAAAATGTTTTATGATACAACAGAATTAGATAACACAGTGATAAATTATGCAATGACTTTGACTACAGATGAACTTAGTGCAAAGTTATTAGCTGGAGAAGCAGATTTTGCAGTAGTACCTACAAATTTAGCGGCTAAATTATATAATAAGGGAGTGGAATATAAGATTGTTGCTCCTGTAGTGTGGGGAAACTTATATTTGATAAGTAGTGAGGAAATTAATAGTTATGAAGAATTAAAAGGAAAAGAAATTTTTACTATAGGAAAAGGATTGACTCCAGATATAGTATTAAATTATTTATTAAAAGAGAATAATATAGATGGAGAAAATGATGTTAAGTTAACATATTTAAGTGGAGCATCTGAATTAGCTTCAAATTTTATAGCGGGGAAAAGTAGTATAACAATTATGCCAGAACCTATGCTAACAATACTTAAAAGTAAAAATATTAAATATAATTTAGTAATGGATTTGCAAAAGGAATGGAATAAAATTAATGGAACCGAATATGGATATCCTCAAGCTTCTTTGATAGTTAAATCAGATTTAGTAGAAACAAATAAAGATTTTGTACTTAAATTTACTGAAGAATTTAAAAAAGCTGTTGAATGGGTTGAAAATGAGCCAGAAAAAGCTGGTGAGTATTATGAAAAATTAAATGATAGCATGAAAAGTGATGTAACAGCAAAATCAATACTTGGATCTAATATAAAATACAAGAGTGCACAGGATTCTCAAAAAGAAATAGAACAATACTTAGAAATATTGAAAGAATATGATGGTGATTCTATAGGAGGAAAACTTCCAGATGAAGGATTCTACTTTAAATAATAAAATCATTAATTATTTTAAAGGAAAAGGATACTTGACTATATTTTTCATGTGTTTTTTTATCTTATGGAAGGGATTATCGGTTTTTATAGGGAAAGAGATAATCCTTCCTTCCCCAGAAACCACATTATTTAAAATATTAGAATTAATGGGAGAAAAAGATTTTTTGATTATAGTATTTAGTACTATAAAAAGAACTATCATTAGTTTTGGATTAGCTTTCTTGTTTGCAATTTTTCTAGGGTTCTTATCTAGTAAGTACAAAACTATCCAATTAATTATGGGCAGCATGGTTTCTATTATAAGAAGTTTGCCTACAATGGCAATTATTATACTTTCATTAATATGGCTTGGTGGAGAAAAATCCCCAATTCTTATTGGTTTCATTGTGGTGTTTCCTATTTTATATAGTAATATAATTGAAGGTATAAAAGAAGTAGATAATAAATTGATGGAAATGGCCAAAATTTATAATGTTAATAGAAAAGATATAATTTTAAATATTTACTTACCTTCTATTAAAAATTATTTATTTGCTGGTATAAATGCAGCACTTGGTCTTGCTTTTAAAGTTATGATATCGGCAGAAGTTATGGCACAACCAAAGTATGCCATGGGAACGAGGCTTTATATAGAGAAAATAAACTTAGAAATGAGTGGAGTTTTTGCATGGGCAATAATTTTAGTATTAATATCTTTTGTATTTGATGGAATACTGAAAAAAATATTTAGAAGTTATAAAGTTCAAACATAAAATAAGCAAAGAAAGTGATGAAAATATGAAGATAGTTGACTTACATAAAAAGTACAATGATTTATATGTTTTGAAAAATCTAAATATGGAAATATCAGAGCAAAAAATATGCGCAATTATGGGACCTTCAGGATGTGGGAAAACAACCCTTCTTAATATTATCGCTTCAATTATAGAAAAAGATCAAGGGAAATTGATTGAAATTGAGGATAAGAAAAAGAGTTATCTTTTTCAGGAACCTAGATTGATACCTTGGAAAACTGTGTATGAGAATATTGGATTTGTTTTAAAAGGTAATTATAATAAAATAAAAGCAAATGAAATCATCCATGAAACCTTAAAAGATATGGAGTTAGAAGAATTCAAATATTTTTATCCGGATAAGTTAAGTGGTGGAATGCGACAAAGGGTAGCACTTGCTAGAGCTTTTTCTTATCCCTGTGATATATTACTAATGGACGAGCCTTTTAAATCTTTGGATTTGGAATTAAGGTATAATTTGATGTTAAGATTTATGAAGATGTGGAAAAAGCAAAAACCTACGGTTATATTTGTAACGCATGATATTCAAGCAGCTGTGATGTTAAGCGATTATATTTATATATTATCAAATAAACCTACTAAAGTATGTGAAATTATAGAAAATAATATTCCTATTAAGGAAAGATATTTTTATAATAAAGAATTTCTTCAACTAGAAAAAACATTGTATAACAAGTTGATAAAAATCAGTGATTATATTATTGAAAAATAAAGTTTTAATCATAAAACTAAAAGGTTTTTCGTAAAATAATAATATATACTTATATCATTTTATA
Organism: Clostridium grantii DSM 8605; assembly: GCF_900129965.1. Lineage (GTDB taxonomy): Bacteria > Bacillota > Clostridia > Clostridiales > Clostridiaceae > Clostridium_AF > Clostridium_AF grantii. Next base: position 219,093 of record NZ_FQXM01000007.1, read on the forward strand.
AAAAAGGGGAGACTTTTGTATATACCAAATAATAAAATGAATTTTATTTATATCTTAATTTTAGTAGGAGTAGTATTTGTACTTTTTGAGGTACTTTTTGAGATACTATTTGAACAACTAATAGGATATTATAAAGAAAGATATAAGCTAAATGTATTACGAAAAAAAACTAGAAGAATAAAAATTTCAACAAAAGCAACAGGTGATTATAGAAAAGAATTTTCAAAAATACTTAAAAATGAAATTTTAATTGGAAGAGGAAATATAGCACAAGTAAGAATAAATGATGTTTATATGTCATCAGCTCATTGCAAAGTTATACTTGAAAACAATACAGTGTATGTTGAGGATTTAAAATCAACAAGAGGAACATATTTGAATGGGAAAAAAGTAAATGAACATGCAGTTTTAAGAAATGAAGATGTTTTAGTAGTAGGAAGTACTGAAATAAAGATTAACATTGGGGATTTTTATTGAAAACGAAAGGTATCATCAACAATGAACAGTGAAATGTAAAAAATTATATACTTTGCAGTGAAAACATTACATTGAGCTCAGTAAAACATCCAATCTTTAAAGTTTTTACAATAACTCAATGTAATATGTTTTTTGCAAAGCATTTAACTTAAAAATCACAACAATACCTTATGTTTAAACAATAGTCTTTTTATAAAAGAAAAGAGTTGTATCTAGAAAATATTTTCGAAAAAGTTTTTTAAATCATCTACACTTTCAAAAGAACCCTGTGCTATTTTGTCGCCACCGCCGCCACGACCATTATATTCTTTGATAGTATTTTTATATATTTTGCCGCAATGGAGATTAAAGGTGCCATCATGGGCCAAAAGTATTTTTTTGTCTTTTTCAGAGGCTATGAAAACAACTGTTTTTTTATCTTCCATTATAAAAGAAGCAAGACTTTGTATATCTTCAAAAGATTTATCTTGTAAAAACACTTTAGTAATAGGAAATTCTTCTAAATCATTTTTGATACTAGAATTATAAGATATGTTTTTTAGTATTTCAGTAGCTTCATCTTTTAATAATAAATTTTTAATTTTTTTCAATTCTTGAGAAAGTTCTTTTATTTTTTCAGATTGAGATAAAGCTTTTGATTTAATTGAATTTTCATCAGTTGAGTAAATAGTACAAAGATCGTTAACAATTTTAGATTTATTTTGATAGTCCCTTAAAGCCCTTAAACCGCAATTAAAATAAACTCTTGTCATGCTTTTGTATTTTTCCGCTTTAATTATTTTAATTAAACCAACTTCAGCAGTTCCATTAGGATGAGTACCACAACAAGCAACACAATCCACATTTTCAATAGTTACAATTCTAATATTGGAATCAACTTTTAATTCTTTTCTAAGCGGAAGAGAATCAGCTTTTGATTTATCAACTATATCAAAATGGATAGGGTTGTTGTTGAAAATAATTTTATTTGCAGCATCTTCAACTTTTTCTATCATTTCATTAGATATGGTTTTCAAATCCATATCAATAGTTACATAATCTTCTCCCATATGAAAACCATGGTTTCTTGAATTATATAGACTTAAAAAAACGCCTGATAAAATATGTTCCCCACAATGTTGTTGCATTCTATCAAGCCTAACAACCCAATCTAGTTTACATTCAACTGTGGAAATAGGTATATCTTTATCTACCTTATGATAAATAATGTTATCTTTTTCGAAAACCTGTAAAACTTTTGCATCATTTATCCAACCTTTATCGGATAATTGGCCCCCACTTTCAGGAAAAAAAATAGTTTTGTCTAATGTAATTAATATGTCATCATTATTTTTTTCCATATTAATTATATTAGAAGTACAATTAATTAAATATGGATTTTCGTCAAACAATCTAATAGTCAATTTATCACCTCTAAGTATAATATAGTAATTTTAGTTTATCATAGAAGTATGATTCATTTATAATTTGTTCACGAATAATTTACATATAATTATTTATTTATTACATGTGAGTATTTATAGGAATCCCAATCTTAAACTTAATTTATACATTCCTTCAAAAGCTGATATACCAATGAATATATCATAGGTATAAGTTGATTTTCAAGATGGAAACCATATATATAGAAGTTACTTTAACTATTAATTTATATGTATGCTTTGTCTATAGTTAAAACTAAGTTAAAATAATGCAATTTATTATAGCATATCTATCAAAAAAAAAATTTTTAAAATCATTTGCAAGAAAATTGCAATTTCCATAAGTATTTTTATTCAAAAAAATGAATAAATACATTAAAAAATTTAATTAAAGGATTGATATATATGGAATAAAATAAAGCAAAATTTATCGATTAATAAAACAATTTATTAAATATTTATTAAAAAGTAAAAAAATATTGACTCAAAAGTCTATTTAAATTATAATCATATAAGTGAAGAAAAATATCTGAGATATTAATCAAGAAAAATTTGTCAGTGGGGATTAAGATGACAATGAAAGTTTAAAGTTGGATTCATTCAAAAAATGGGAAGGAGTTATATATGTTAAAGTATGTTATTAAGAGATTTATTTCAATGTTCATTACGTTATTTTTTGTAATAACAGTTACTTTCTTTTTAATGCATTCTATTCCAGGCGGGCCATTTACTAGAGAAAGAGCGTTGCCAGCTGGTGTTGAAGCAGCATTAAATGCAAAGTATAATTTAGATGCACCACTATGGGTACAATATGTAGATTACTTAAAAGGAGTAGCTTCACTTGATTTAGGACCTTCATTTCAAAAGGTTGGGGTAGAAGTTAATGATATGATTAAAGATGGATTTCCTACATCAGCTAAAGTGGGAGGCGCGGCAAGTTTATTTATTATTGTTTTAGGTATACCATTAGGTTTAATATCTGCGCTTAAGCAAAACAAATGGCAGGATTACATAGTTTCTTTTATATCAACAATAGGGGTTACAGTACCTAGTTTTGTTGTTGCTACATTGATTATATATGTTTTTAGTTCACAGCTAGGTTGGTTACCATCTAATGGATTAACTTCGGTAAAACATTATATTGGACCAGTAATTGCCTTGGCAGGATTTTCTTTGGCTTTTGTAGCAAGACTTACAAGATCAAGTATGCTTGAAGTTTTAAGACAAGACTACGTTATGACTGCTAGAGCAAAAGGATTAAGCGAGTTTAAAGTTATAGGAAAACATGCACTTAAAAATGCATTGATACCAGTTGTTACTTATATAGGACCAATGGTAGCAGCGATTTTAACAGGATCTTTTGTAGTTGAAAGAATTTTTGCGATACCTGGAATGGGAAAAATGTTTGTTGAAAGTGTATCAAATAGAGACTATACAGTTATTTTAGGTTCAACTATTTTCTATGCAGCATTCTCAATATTTATGATTTTCCTTGTTGACGTTGCGTATGGAATGATAGATCCGCGTATTAAACTAGAGGATTAGGAGGAAATTTAAAGTGACTGAAGGTAATGTAAATAACAATAAATGGGCACCGATAGATAAAAGTATTTTGGACAATGAAGTTATTGCCAGACCAAGTTTAACATATTGGCAAGATGCTTGGAGAAGATTGAAAAAAAGTCCTTTATCTATGATAGGATTAGTAACTATTGTAATAATATTATTACTTGCAATTTTTGGACCAATGTTGTCTAAGTATTCTTACTCAGAGCAGCAATTGAATTTTGCAAATATACCACCAAAATTTGAAATATATCAAGTTAAGGATAAATTTGTTTATGTTCATCAAGAATATAAATTAATAGAAGTTAGCGAAAAGGGAGAACTTTTACAAAGAGTTGTTGAATCAGAAAAAAATCCTGCAGATAAATATAATGCTTTTGATTTTTATGGTGATGAACTTGTAATTGATTATTCTTATGCAGTGGATAAAAGTGGAACAAATGGAGCTAAGTTTACTTTGGAACTAAATGGAGAAGTACTTCAACCATATGATACAGTAAGCAATAAAAGTTATATGTTAGGAACAGACTCTTTGGGAAGAGATGTTTTAGTAAGAGTACTTTACGGAGCACGTATTTCTTTATTGGTTGCATTTATAGCAACTTTAGTAAACTTAATTATAGGAGTTACTTATGGAGCTATATCTGGATATGAAGGCGGACGTACAGATAATATAATGATGCGTATAGTGGATTTAATAAATACTGTACCGTTGATGTTATATGTTATTTTACTTATGGTTGTTATGGAGGCAGGATTAAAACCTATAATAATTGCGCTAGGTTCCGTTTATTGGGTAAGCATGGCTAGATTGGTTAGAGGACAAGTGCTTTCCTTAAAGGAACAAGAATTCATACTAGCAGCAAGAACACTTGGTGTTTCTAAAAGAAAAATAATCTCAAAACATTTAATTCCAAATGCAATGGGACCTATTATTGTATCTATGACTATGATGATTCCAAGTGCTATATTTACAGAATCATTTTTAAGTTTTATAGGTTTAGGGGTTTCAGCTCCTCAAGCATCTTGGGGAACTTTAGCAAGTGATGCACTTACATCATTGAGATCTTATGGTTATCAATTGTTGTACCCTTCATTAGCTATTTGTATTACCATGTTTGCATTTAATTTTTTAGGTGATGGACTAAGAGACGCATTAGATCCACGTTTGCGTAAATAGAAGAGGAGTTAGTGAGATGGCAGATAAAATATTAGAAATGAAAAACGTTAAAACCTCTTTCTTTACTCATTTAGGTGAAGTTCAAGCAGTTAGAGGAGTTAGCTTTGATGTTCATAAAGGAGAAACTATTGGTATAGTTGGAGAATCAGGCAGTGGTAAAAGTGTAACTGCTAAATCAATAATGAGATTAATAGAGCATCCAGGAAAAATCAAAGAAGGAGAAATTATCTTTAAAGGAGAAAGTGTATTAGATTACTCAAAAGATAAGTTAACTTCAGTTAGAGGAAATGAAATAGCAATGATATTTCAAGATCCAATGACATCTTTAAATCCAGTTTTTAAAGTTGGAGATCAAATAATAGAAGTTTTAAGAAAACATAGAAAATTAAATAAAGCTGATGCAAAAAAAGAAGCTATTGAAATGCTAAGATTAGTAGGAATCCCATCACCAGAAAAAAGAGTAGATAACTATCCTCATGAATTTAGTGGTGGAATGAGACAACGTGCAATGATAGCTATAGCTTTATCATGTCAGCCAGATTTATTAATCGCAGATGAGCCTACAACAGCATTAGACGTTACAATTCAAGCTCAAATTCTTGATTTAATGAATAATTTAAGTGATAAATTAGGAACATCTATAGTATTAATAACTCATGACTTAGGTGTAGTAGCAGAAACTTGTTCTAAAGTTGTGGTTATGTATGGTGGATTAGTTATGGAAGAAGGTAGTGTAGAACAAATATTTAAAAATCCTAGCAATCCATATACATTAGGGTTAATGAAATCTATCCCTAAAGTAGAATCAGGAGAAAAATCTAGATTAATTCCAATAGAAGGTTCACCTCCAGATTTATTAAAACCACCAACTGGATGTCCATTCTGTGCTAGATGTTCATATGCTATGAATATATGTAATGAAGAATTACCTCCATACTTTAATGTTGAAGAAGGTCATAGATCAATGTGTTGGATGCTCCACGAGAATGCACCTGGATTTGACAAGAATAAAGGAGGAGCTACAAATGAGTAAACCAGAGTTAAACAAAGATGCTTTAATTGAAATTAAAGGTTTAAAAAAATATTTCATAAAAAAAGAAGGATTTTTGGGTAATAAAATTAAGTATATTAAAGCAGTTGATGATATTAACTTTTATATAAAAAAAGGTGAAACTTTTGGATTGGTAGGAGAGTCAGGTTGTGGTAAATCTACAACAGGGCGTACTATAATTAAATTATATGAGCCTACAGCAGGAAAAATAATATTTGATGGAAAAGATATAAGTAAATTGTCTGAAAAGGAAATGAAACCTTATAGAAAAAGGATTCAAATGATTTATCAAGATCCTTATGCATCTTTAAATACTCGTATGACTGTTGGAGATATTATTGGTGAAGCTATAGATACTCATGATATTGCTAAAGGGGAAGAAAAACAAAATTATATTCATGATCTTTTATCAAAAGTTGGTTTAAGTAAAGAACATGCAAATAGATATCCACATGAATTCAGTGGTGGGCAAAGACAAAGAATAGGTATTGCTAGAGCATTAGCTGTTCAACCTGAGTTTATAATCTGTGATGAACCTATTTCAGCATTAGATGTATCTATTCAAGCCCAAGTAGTTAATATGCTTGAAGACTTACAAAAGGAATTAGGATTAACTTATTTATTTATAGCGCATGATTTATCTATGGTTAAACATATTTCAGATAGAATTGGTGTTATGTATTTAGGAAAAATGGTAGAAGTTGCTACAAGTGATGAGCTATATGAGAATCCAAGTCATCCATATACTCAAGCATTATTATCAGCAATTCCAATACCTGACCCAACAAGTGCAGCTAGTAAAAATAGAGTTATACTTGAAGGTGATGTGCCTAGTCCATTAAATCCGCCTTCAGGATGTAGATTTAGAACTAGATGTCAATATGCTATGGACATCTGTTCTACAGAAGAACCAGTTATGAAGGATCTTGGAAATGGTCATATGGTGGCATGTCATTTAAGATAAGATTTGTGTAATAATTTTTGCAAAATTGTTTAAAATAATATTATTAGTTTAATAAGTGAGGAATACATAAAGTATATTTTCACTATTATAAATAAAAGGGGGATATAAAATGAAAAAGTTTTTATCGATCCTGTTAGCTAGTGTAATGTCAGTGGCATTATTAGCTGGTTGTTCAGGAAAAACAAACAATGAAACAGTAGAAGAAACAAAAGCTCCTGCAACTGCAGAAGAAGTAATGAAGGATCCTAATGTGAGAAAAGCTTTAGCTTACGCTATAGATAGAACAGCGTTAGTTGAAACTGTAACAAAAGGTGGCCAAATTCCAGCTACAGGTTTTGTACCAGTTGGATTATTAGATGCAGAAGGCAATGATTTTAGAAAAACTGCAGGAGACCTTGGTGTTCCTGTAGATAGTTCAAAAGTTGAAGAAGCAAAACAATTACTAGCAGATGCTGGTTACCCAGAAGGAAAGAACTTCCCTTCATTAACAATTTCTTACAATACTTCAGAAGGACACAAAGCAATAGCAGAAGCTATTCAACAAATGTGGAAAGCAAACTTAGGAATAGATGTTAAATTAACAAACGCTGAGTGGGCTGTATTCCAAGAAGATAGAAACAATGGTAACTTCGAACTTGCTAGAGGTGGTTGGTTAGGTGACTATGCTGACCCATTAACTATGTTAGATATAATGTTATCTACTTCTCCACAAAACAATGGTCAGTGGGTAAATGAAGAATATGATAAATTAATCAATGAAACTAGAAGTACTTCTGGTCAAGAAAGATTCCAAAAATTCTATGATGCAGAAAAAGTAATGATGGAAGATATGCCTGTAATTCCTTTATACTATTATACTGATATCTTAATGGTTAAAGATAATGTTGAAGGTTGGATGAAAACTACAATGGGACAGTTTTACTTTGGTCAAACATCTACTGAAGATGGAGAATTAGCTTGGAACTTAGGTTCTGACCCTAAAACATTAGACCCACAATTAAACTCTGCTTCTGATGGTGGAGACGTTCTTACTAACTTATATGAAGGTTTAATGAGAGACGTAAAAGGTAAAATAGTACCTGCTATGGCTGAAAGCTATGAAGTTTCTGAAGATGGTTTAGTATATACTTTCAAATTAAGAGATGCTAAATGGTCTGACGGAAAAGCTGTAACAGCTGGTGATTTTGTATTTGGATGGAAAAGAGCTATGGACCCTGCAACTGCTTCTGAGTATTCATTTATAATGGAATCAGCTTCTATTAAAGGTGCTGCTGAATTTATAGCTGGAACAGGTACTGCTGATGAAGTTGGCGTTAAAGCTTTAGATGATAAAACTTTAGAAGTTACTTTAACAACTCCTACTGAGTACTTCTTAGGATTAACTGGATTCTATACATTTATGCCAGTAAGAGAAGATGTTGTTGATGCAGAAGGTATTTGGGCTAAAGATCCTGCTAAAGCAATATCTAATGGACCATTCAAATTAGCTGAATATAAATCTGGAGATAAAATAGTTCTTGTTAAAAACGAAAACTACTGGAATGCTGATTCAGTTAAATTAAACACAATTAATGCTTCTATGATAGTTGAAGAATCAACTATGTTAACAGCATACCAAAACAATGAATTAGATATAATAGATACTATGCCAAGTGCTGAAATTGCAAAATTACAAGCAGAAGATCCTACATTTAAAGTATTACCTCAAATCGGTACTTACTATTACATGTTTAATCTTAGATAGTTCTATAATTTATAAAAGAGGAATCTTAAAGATTCCTCTTTTTTTATTGTTTTTAGTATTTTAATTTAATATAATAACAATAGGTATTATATTATAAATAATTCTAAAAAGAGAGATGATATATATGCAAAAGCCTAGAGCACTTAAAAAAGGTGATACTATTTATATAGTTGCACCAGCTAGTCCTACAGAAAAGGAAAAAATTGAACAAGTAAAAAATGCTGTAGAAAATCTTGGATTTAATGTTATTATAGGTGAAAGTTGTGTTGAAGAATTTGCTTACTTATCAGGCAAAGATGAAGTAAGGGCCAGAGATTTGAATAAAGCTTTTAAAGATAACAATGTACATGGTATATTTTGTATGAGGGGTGGGTATGGAACTCCTAGAATATTAGATATGCTTGATTATGATACAATAAAAAATAATCCAAAAGTATTTAATGGATTTAGTGATATAACAAGTTTGCATGTAGCAATTAATCAAAAATCAAATCTTGTAACTTTTCATGGGCCTATGGTGGCGTCTAATATGCTAGAAGATTTTGATGATTTTACAAAAGAAAGTTTTATGAGGACAATTACATTTAATGAAGGTTTTAAAATAGAAAATCCAAGAAAAAAAGAAATTGAAACTTTAGTAGGAGGGAAAGCTGAAGGAGAAATTATAGGTGGAAATTTAACTCTTATTGTTACTAGTTTAGGCACAGAGTATGAAATAGACACTAAAGGCAAATTATTATTTATAGAAGAAATTGGAGAACCACCTTATAAAATAGATAGAATGTTGACTCAATTAAGATTAGCTAATAAGTTTAAAGATGCAACAGGAATTATTTTTGGGGATTTCAATAATTGTATACCTAAAGAAGGACATAAAAGTTTTGAAATTAAAGAACTTATTTCTCAAATAGTTGCTCCCTGTGGAAAGCCAATTGTGTATAATGTGAAATCAGGCCATTGTAAACCTATGATCACATTACCATTTGGAGTAAAAGCTTTACTGGATGCAGATAATGGAGAAATTGTAGTGTTAGAAAATACAGTGAGGTCTTCACTAAGTTAAGAGAAAAAGATTGAAGTTTATTCAGCTTAGAGAAAAAAGATGAACTAACTCGTAGGGGGCGGTTTCCACGCCGCCCCGCTATGCCTATAAATTATATATATAATAATTACATATATAATATTGATAATAATTACATATATAATATTGATAAAAAATACAAAATACAGAAGGGAGTATAATATTTTTATTATGATTTTTCTGTAATTGTAATTTTATTGGGAAACAGCGGGCGGGCATGGAAACCCGCCCCTACAAATAGTTTCTTCGCCTTTTACATTTATTGTGTACAAATAATATTAACTGTCATCTAAACAAACAGCAAAGGGTGGTATAAGTATGGATAATATAAAATCAATTGATAAAGATAGATTATTTCAAGAGATAGATAAAATAATAGATTGGGTTATTGAAGTTAGAAGGGACTTTCACATGAATCCCGAATTGGGCATGGAGGAGTTTAGAACTAACAAAAAGATTACAGAATACTTGACATATATGGGAGTTGAATATAAATCTCCAGTGGCTAAAACAGGTGTTTTAGGTTTGATTTCTGGTAGGAAAAAAAGTTTAAATAATATAAAAACGATAGCATTAAGAGCAGATATGGATGCATTGCCTATATTTGAAGAAAACAAGGTGTCATACAGATCAACTAAGGATGGAATTATGCATGCTTGTGGTCATGATGCACATATGGCTGTTTTGTTAGGTACTGCTAAGATATTAAAGAGTTTAGAAAATGAATTTGATGGAAATATAAAACTTATATTTCAACCAGCAGAAGAAACAGTTGGTGGAGCCAAACCAATGATTGAAGAAGGTGTTATGGAAAATCCTAAAGTAGATGCTATTTTTGGTCTTCATATGGCACCAGAAATTGAAAAAGGAAAAATAGGAATAAGATATGGTAAAAATAACGCTTCTTCAGATACAATTAAGATAATAGTTAGTGGGGAAAGTACTCATGGAGCTTATCCACATTCAGGAATAGATGCTATAGCTATATCAGCACAAATAATAAATTCTATTCAAACCATTGTAAGTAGAAGTATAGCACCTTTAAATTCAGCAGTAGTGACCATAGGGACTATAAACGGAGGAAATAGACCCAATATAATTGCAGACAAAGTAGAAATGATAGGAACAATTAGAACTTTAGATGAAGAAACACGGACTTTGGTCTTAAAAAGAATTAAATCTATGGTGGAAAATATTGCTGAATCAATGGGAGGAAAAGGAGAGTTAGTTTTAGAGGAAGGATATACTGCATTAATAAATGATAATAGTATGGTAGACCTTGTTAGAAATAATGCAGAATATGTTATTGGTACTGAAAATATAAAAGTAATTGAACATCCAAGTTTAGGAGTAGAAGATTTTGCTTATTTTCTTAAAGAAGCAAAAGGAGCTTTTTTTAGATTAGGATGTAGAAATGAAGAAAAAGGCATAGTACATGATGGGCATCATAAGTTATTTGATATAGATGAAGAATCTTTGAAATATGGAATAGCAATACAAGTATTAAATGTTTTAAGTATTTTAGGAGATAGTTAATATAAAGTGCAAAGTAATGCGGGGGAGTATTTTGAAATTAATTATCTTGTGGTGGTGTTAATTTGAGAAAAAAAATATTAAAGATTATAAATGAATATGGTATTAATACCGCAATATATTATAAAAATTTAGAAAATAATAAGAAGTTCACACTTAATGAAAAAGAAAAACTTCCATCAGCAAGTTTAATAAAGCTATTTATTATGTATCACGCTTTTAAAAAAGTATCAGAAGAATCTTTATCCCTAGAGATTCAAATACCAGTGAATAGAAACGATACGGTTGAATATAGCATTATTGAAGCTTTATCCATAGATAAATATAGCTTAGAAGATTTAATTACATTAATGATAATACAAAGTGATAATACGGCAACAAATATTTTGATTAATTATCTTGGAATGAGCAATATAAATGACACAATAAATGAATTATCCATGCAAAAAACAAGCTTAAATAGAAAAATGATGGATTTTTATGCAAGAGAAAATGGCATAGATAATTGGACATCTGCAGAAGATGTAGGTGAATTATTATACAAAATTTATAAAGATGAATTTCGCAATAGTGAACTTAATAAAAAAATATTTGCAATAATGAAAAGACAAATTTTCATGACAATGATACCAAGATATTTGAATGAATCCTATGAAATATTTAATAAAACGGGGGATCTACCAAATATAAATAATGATGCAGCTATAATATTTCATTCGCAAGGAAACTCTATTTTAGTTATTTTGACAAAAGATTGTAAAGATAAATATAAGGCACAAGAATTTGTAGGAAAAGTGGCTAAGATTATTTTGGAAGAAAATATTTAATCATGACTTTCTATGAAAATCAAAATTTATAAAAAATAAAAGGGGAAGATACAATGATCATAAAAGATATAACAACTGAAAGAATTCAAATTCCGTTAAAAAAACCATTTAAGACGGCTCTTCGAACAGTGAGAGTTATGGAGAATATTATTGTAAGAATAACAACTGATGAAGATATTATTGGTTATGGGGCAGCAGCGCCTACTGAGGTTATAACAGGGGATACTATTGGATCAATTATTAATGGAGTAGATCATATTAAATCTAATTTATTGGGTAGAAATGTTGAAGACCTTGAAGAAAATTTACATATATTAAATAATTGCCTTATAGGGAATACTAGTGCTAAAGCAGCTATTGATATTGGACTTTATGATTTATATGCTAAATTGTATAAAGCACCTTTATATAAAATTTTAGGTAATTACAAAAAAACACTTCATACAGATATTACAATTAGTCTTAATGAAGCTGAAGAAATGGCAAGAGATAGTATTGAAGCTATAAATGAAGGATATAAAGTTTTAAAAATCAAAGTAGGTAAAGATGGGAAAAAAGATTTAGAAAGAATGAAGGCTATAAGACAGGCTGTAGGTAAAGACATAAAATTAAGAGTGGATGCTAATCAGGGATGGAAACCAAAAGAAGCAATTTATGCGGTTAATAATATGTTGGATGCAGGGGTAGATATTGAAATTGTGGAGCAACCGGTGTTTGCCAAAGATTTTAAAGGAATGAAAATGGTAACTGATAATGTGCCTATTCCGGTACTAGCTGATGAAAGTGTTTTTTCACCAGAGGATGCTATGGAATTAATTAATATGAGAGCAGCGGATATGATTAATATAAAACTTATGAAGACAGGTGGAATATACAATGCTTTAAAAATAGTATCTATAGCTGAATCAAATGGAATAGAGTGTATGATTGGGTCAATGATGGAAAGTAAAATAGGAGTAAGTGCAGCAGCTCATTTGGCAGGGGCAAAAAGAACTATTATCGATGTAGATTTAGATGTTCCACTATTATGTAAAGAAGAGCCTGTTAATGGAGGCATTATATACAACAAATCAGAAATTACATTTAACAAAGAATTTGGTTTAGGTGTAATAGGATTAAAATAAAATAGACTCTCGGAATAAATTGAAAATAACATTAAAAAAAGTAATAAATTAACTGGGAATTCTATTTGTGTTCTAAAAGTAGCTTAATTTAGTATTCAATTTGTAAAAAAGGGCATGGCAAATAAACCTACGAGGTTGAATTTTTTTTAAATTCTTTAAAACCATAGATTAGTTAAAAATAATTTTTTTAAGATCTAAAGAATCATTATTATGGCTCTGCCAAGCATCAATGTGCTGGCACATCATGATTGCATAAGTACGGATATACCACATTTTAGTAGAACGATGGCGACCATCTTCTAAGTGATAATCTATTTTTTCAC
>NZ_FQXM01000064.1 GCF_900129965.1 Clostridium grantii DSM 8605
ATAGGCTGCAACTTATTACTCTGAATAAATTGATTCAACTCATTATAAGTATTTTGCATCAACATAGGATTCCCCTCATGTCTTACATACAAAGCGTTAACTAGCTTAAATTCTTTCTTTAAAACATACCCAACGGGAATATCAAATTCACCTTCAACAGGAATTAAAATTTCCATATCTAATACTTGTTGCCCAGCAACCATTTCAACTCCAAAAGTAGTATTTAAAACTGGACCAGATTTTTGTAAGTTATTTTCTTTGATGACTTGTCCAATCTTTTGCATCTCTTGGTTAATTTCCATTTGGTTCATTTTCTTTCTTAAACATAAAAGATTTTTAATTATAAAGTTTTATCTCGCTTATTATAGGAATCCCATTGTGAAACTTAATTTATACTTGTACAAAATCTCCACGTTTCTAGGAGTTTTGTACAAGTATAAATTAATAGTTGAACTGGGATACCTATAATTCAAATTTTTATGCTAGAGGGACTAGAAAATTACTGAAAACATATTGAAGTCAAAAAAACATGTACTATAAAGCAAGTAGTTCTTGCCATCGTACATGTTTTTTATGTTTTCAAGGTTGTACCTGGAAAAAATTACACCTCAGAGGTCCTAGGAGATGATTTGAAATCAGCTCCTTGCTACGAACTTGCTATCAAACACCTTATTTAATAAGAAAACACCTAAAATAGATAATATTAACCCTAAAAAAACAATCCATGGAGGTATAAACGTAACGGAGCTATAGTCAAATATATATTCAGGAAATATTAATTTTACTAAAAGAGGATATATAAAACTTATAAAATTAAAGAAGCTATGAGCTAAGATACAAATTAATAAAGAATTTGTTTTGTAAAAACACCAACCAAAAAAAATGCCAGCACAGAAGGATGATAAAAATTGCCATGGATTCATGTGGTATATTGCAAATAAAAGAGAGGATATAAAAATTGCTTTTTTATAAGAATAATGTTTGAAAAACCCTCTTAGAATTAATCCTCTAAAAAGAAATTCTTCTACTACCGGGCCTAGAATAACTGCTGCTAAGAAATATTGCAATGAGTTACTGAGTACGTTGGATAAATCATTAAATAGTTCAAGATATACTCCTGTTAGTGGAAAGATAATAAAGGATATAGTGTTGATTTCAGTAATAACTATTAATAATCCAATTATTGTAATTATTGATGGAATTATATACTTTAAAGATACTAATTGTAGGGAGAATAATTCTTTAAAGGTAATTGTGTTTTTTAATCTTAACCACAAAACTATTATACTTAAGGCAGTAGCTTGAATAAAGACACCTAATAATATTGAAGTATAAGATGATTCAAAATATGGTGCCAATAAGAATTGAAATGTAAGCGTTAATATTTCAAATGATAATAGCAATAAAATACTGTTCATTATTTTGAGAGAGTAATCTTTATTTTCAATCATATTTAGATAAATCCTTTCAGAAATTTATTTTGGTACTTAAAGTATATTTTTGAAATTTGAATACAATTATAAAATATGGCGGATAGACATAGATTATCTACAGCCACATAATAGCAATGTTAATAAATATATTCAAACAATTAGTAATTATTTATTAAAAATATCCTAGCTGTTCATATTTTTTAAAATCGGCCCAACTTAGTTTATCCCAACTTATCTTATTAGTCATAAGATAGTATTGAAAAATAGATGGGCCCCCAATAGGAACAGAACCACCATTAACAATGTCTAAATCATCATATGCCAACTCACAAAAATCACCACTATATTTGAAAGTTATTTCCATGATATTCACCTCCTTATAGTAAAATAGACTCTCGGAATTAACCGAGTGTTATGTTTTAAGGATTTCTTTAAAACACTTTAGTTATAATCCTTCCACTTTTAGTAGGAAGTTTTTTATTTTGTTAAAGTGAAATTGGAAATTTCACTTCTAAAAAACATTGTTAAGAGTCTAAAAAAAACACTTAACTTTTGAAAATAAACCCAACAATGGAGTTTAAGGGATTGTTACCCTTACTAACCGTGATTGGGGTGTTAAAAATGAAACCTAAATATGTTTCTCATGAATCTTATCAAAATTTTGTATTATCAAATCTACAAAAACAGTATGCCGAAGGCATTCTTACACTTGTGAATAATGATTGGTCAGTAATCCATAAGTTATGGATTACTGACTTTTCTTATGTCAGGCTTGGTTAACTAATGATTATTCAAACAAAGAGCCTGTTTCAATGCTACGGTATTATCTTTTTTTTTATTGAATAATCCTACCATTGGTATTACAAAATGGGTAGATGAACTTTAGGGTGTTCAACTATACCATATCCTTATTGGCTTTGAACCCAATGATATTCCTTTTTAATTAATAGTTAAAACTGCCGGTTTGCTCCATTCGCTTGAAATCAGCCCAAGATAGAGGCGTTGGCCAAATTCCACCTGGATATTTCATTTCTATATAAGCAAGAAGCATTTTTAACACTGGTATTACAGGACTAGCACCACCATTAACAACTTCCAACTCATCATAACCCAACTCACAAAAAACACCACTATAATTCAAAGTCATTTCCATAATATTCACCTCCTTATATTGTAAATTATTAAAACTTATATGTAAATCCTCGGCCGAAAGATTTAACCTGTAGAGATTCTACCGTGAAATTTAATTTATACATGTTCCAAAATCTCGACGTTTTAACGAGTTATGGTACATGTATAAATTATTTATTGAGCTGAGATATCTCCAAATTAATTCAAAGATTTTCTGAAAGAAAATCAACCACAACTGTCAATTGTACACTGTCAATTGTCAACTATATTTTATTGGGATTAACCCCAATATAAATATCAATAACAGCTTCATCCAACTTACTAGGATCATTAACTTCATTAACAGCAACATTATAAGCAGAAGTTATAGGCTGCAAGTTATTACTTTGTATATATTGATTCAACTCATTATAAGTATTTTGCATCAATATAGGGTTCCCCTCATGTCTTACATACAAAGCGTTAACTAGCTTAAATTCTTTCTTTAAA
>NZ_FQXM01000004.1 GCF_900129965.1 Clostridium grantii DSM 8605
GATTATCACTTAGAAGATGGTCGCCATCGTTCTACTAAAATGTGGTATATCCGTACTTATGCAATCATGATGTGCCAGCACATTGATGCTTGGCAGAGCCATAATAATGATTCTTTAGATCTTAAAAAAATTATTTTTAACTAATCTATGGTTTTAAAGAATTTAAAAAAAATTCAACCTCGTAGGTTTATTTGCCATGCCCTTTTTTACAAATTGAATACTAAATTAAGCTACTTTTAGAACACAAATAGAATTCCCAGTTAATTTATTACTTTTTTTAATGTTATTTTCAATTTATTCCGAGAGTCTATAATACTCCCTAAATTTATTAATTTAAAAACCTGAGTAATTATATTATCTTATAACTTTGCAAATATTGCAATAATAACATTTATATTTTAAAGAGTTTATACTCTGTTTTTGCAATTTTTATAAATTTTTCCTTAATAAAAACCAGGTTGAATAAAAAAACCTGATTTTTATTATTATGCCTGTTATATAAAATACCTATAACTGTGCCCTATCTATTTCTTTAATAGCCTCTATAATTGTAATAACATCATTTTCATCATTAAAATAACCAAAACTAACCCTAACAACACCTATTTCTACTGTACCTATTGTTTCATGAGCTAATACAGCACAATGTAATCCTGATCGAGTATAAATATCATATTCATTATCAAGAATATAATTAGTTTCTGAAGAATCAAGACCCTTAATATTAAATGAAATAACTGCTGCTTGCTGATTTGAATCAACTACCCCATAAATTATTACATTTTCTATTTTTTTTAGTTCTTCTAACATTAGCTTAGTCAATTTTTGTTCATGTTTTTTTATTTTATCTATACTTGTATCAAGTATAAATTTAATACCTGCTCCCAAACCTACAATACCAGGAGTATTTAAAGTTCCACTTTCATAATAGTCAGGCATTATAAATGGTTGAGTTAATAATTCTGACTTACTACCTGTGCCACCTTCTTTAAGAGGTTTTAAATCAATGCCTTCTTTAATATATAAAACTCCAGTTCCTTGGGGACCCATTAATCCTTTATGGCCAGCTGTAGCAAGCAAGTCAATTCCCAACTTTACTACATCAATTTCATAAGAACCCGCAGTTTGTGATGCATCTACCATAAACATTATATTATGCTTCTTACATATTTTGCCCACTTCATCTATAGGTAAAAGTGTGCCCGTTACATTAGACGCATGAGTTATACATATTAGTTTAGTATTAGGACAGATTGTTTCTTCTAAAGCTCTTAAATTCAATCTTCCTTCATTATCACATTTGATAATTGTAGTATCAACCCCTATTTCTTTTAAATGATTTAATGGTCTTATTACAGAATTATGTTCCATGCTGGAAGTTATTACATGGTCTTGTGGCTTTAGCAATCCTTTAAAAGCTAAATTCAAAGCTTCAGTTGCATTACTAGTAAATATTATTCTCATAGGATCTTTAATATTAAATAGTTTAGAAATTAATTCCCTTGTTTGATAAATCTCTCTTGCCGATTGCAAAGCCATCTTATGACCTGCTCTTCCTGGATTACCACAATAATTCCTCATACATTTGTCTACTGCTTGATAAACTTGTTCGGGTTTTGGAAAGGAAGTAGCTGCATTGTCTAAATAAAGCATTTTTTTCTCCTTTATTTTTTCATTCATTAACTAATATGGATTTTATTTTTCTTTTTCCATCTATTTTTTTGTTACTAACACTATAAAGACCATAAGTAAATGTTAGTTTTTTTACATAGTCAATTATCTTTTCAATATCCAAAGAAAATATTTTGATGGACAATCCGCAACTTCGAGTAATTTCTCTTGGTGTTGGTATTATAGCAATTTCAAAATGTTTCATTATATTTTTTTCAGTTTGCATAGCATGATTGGTTGAATCAAAAGAAATCACATAAAATATTTCGCTATCCATTTTTTCACCTTCATCTTTTTATATCTTTATAGAATTCCTAGCTTTATTTAATTTTTCTACAATAGTATACATATTACTAACAGTTCCTGCCATCAATTTTTCCTTTAATTCATAAAAGTTCAAACAAGTACCACAAGATAAAATTTCTACTCCTTGGTCTTCTAAAGTTTTTAAACTTTCTAAAACCGGAGAATTTTCAGTAGCAAGAAATACTCCCTTATTTATAAATATAATTGTATTAGGTTTAGGGTCCACTTCTGTCAATGCATATATATATGACTTCATTAAAGTTTTACCTAACTCCATATCTCCTCCACCTAAAACATCATCTGTAATAGATATAACTAAATTATCACTTTCTATTATTGCTACTTCTTTTAATTTTTCTTCTTTCATCTTCTTTCCTTCTTTCTTTTAATCTTTTTTTATAAATTAAGCTCTTATAATTTCTACTTTGTAACCATCTGGATCTGTAACAAAATAATATTGTGGTGCTGATCCTGGAAGCCCTTTCAAATCAGTAACCTCATATCCCATATTTTTATGTGTTTCATGAGATTCTTCTAGATTCTCTACAGTTAATGCAAAATGACTAAATCCATTTCCTATTTCATAAGGCTTTTCTGGATTATAATTATAAGTAATTTCGATTTCAAAATTTCCTGCTTCATCGCTCAAATAAACTAAAGTGAATTTATGCTCTGGAAAATCCTTTCTACTTACTTCTTTTAAACTTAAAGCATTCATATAGAAATCTAAAGATTTTTCCAAATCCATAACTCTGATACATCCATGTACTATATTATATTTCATTTTACCTCTCCTTTTATAAATGGTAATATTCCCAACCTATTATACCATAAATTTCAATATTATATTATAACTTCTGCTCATTTCTATAAATCTTTCAATGGAAATAAAGGATGGATTTTTTTTGCCATTTTCTCAAGTTTATCTATTTCTTCAAAGGTAATAGGTTTGAATTTATTAGTAGCTTCTATTGCCCATCTTAAATGTTCTATATCTCCGGGAGGAATTGCTGCTGTGATTGATTTAGAAAGAGTATATCTATAAGCTAACATGGCTAATTCTTTATCATCAATAGCTTCATACCACCCCTTTGGATATTTATTTACTATATCTTTTGATAAGCTTGTTTTAGCCATAGCTTTTAAAGCTAATATACCCATTCCTTTTTCTTCAGCTTTTTTTATAACTTTCGCTCCAAAACCACCATTCAAAATATTAACCCAGTTTATAGGAAATAGAATTGAATCAAAATCGAATCTATCTAATAAAGCCATTGCTGCTTCTTCCGTGTGTGCCGAAAAACCAATATGCTTTATAATTCCATCACGCTTAGCCTTTAAAAAGGTTTCCATTGCCCCATCTGCTGCAAAAACTTGTTCTACATCCTCCAAGGTTGTCATAGCATGAAGTTGATACAAATCAAAATGATTGGTATTTAATTTTTTCAAAGATTGGTGTAATAATTCTTCCGCTCCTTTTTTTGTTCTATCCACAGTTTTGCATGCTAAAAATATATTATTTCTTTTTCCTTTTAATGCAGGGCCTAATCTATCTTCTGCATCATTGTATGTAGGAGCTACATCAAAATAATTTATTCCTGCATCTATTGCCTCAGCCACATAACTGTTTGCATCCTTTTGATTTTCTAGAGAAGTTACAATACCCCCAAATCCAACAATTGATAATTGTTCCCCAGTTTTGCCTAAAGTACGTTTTTCCATTATATCACCCTTTATTTAAATTATTTTAAATCTTAATATTTATATTATAAAGCATTTTTTAATTTTTGCACTATATACCTCAGCATTTACTTTACAAGAGAAAAGAAAGAAGCTATAATTAAATAAATCAATATTGTACTACAATCTTGTACATTAATTCATGAGGAGAGCATTATGAAAAAGTTATTTAAGGAATATTTTATTATTTTTATTGGATTACTATTAGTTGCACTTGAAATTACCTATATAATGATACCAAATAATATTGTATCAGGTGGAATAGGAGGACTAGCCATAGTTATAAATCATTTCTTTACCAATATTTCTGTAGGATTCATTATGTTAATATTAAATATTATATTATTTATAATTGCTTTTGTTTTCTTAGGAGGAGAATTTGGAGTAAAAACTATAATATGTAGTTTATCCTTGTCAAGCATGGTTTGGGTTCTCCAAAAGTTTTTCCCTATACATAAGAGTTTATCAGATGACTTATTAGCTCAACTTATACTTGCTTCTATTATGGCTTCTCTTGGCCTAGCATTAGTATTTTATGAAAATGCATCTACAGGAGGCACAGATATTATAGCTAAAATTTTAAATAAATTCTTTCGATTGAGTATTGGAAAAGCTGTATTAATTTCTGATCTATTAATAGTTTTATCCTCTGTTTTTGTTTTTGGCTTTAAAGTAGGTATTTACGGCTTTTTAGGACTATTACTAAACGGATTACTTATTGATTATATTATTCTAAACATTAATTCCACTCAAGAAATTATTATTATAAGTAATAAAAGCAAAAAAATTATGAACTTTATTCATAAAGAGTTTAATCAAAGCGCTACTATTTATCAAGCTTTTGATGCTAATTCTAATGAAAAAAGAGATGTTATTCGAATTATTTTAATGAAAAAAGGTTATTTAAAACTTAAAAAATATGTAAATCAGATTGATAATATGGCCTATATAACTTCTCACAGTATAGAAGAAATACAAGGATTCAGGTTTATGGTATAATAATGTAAAACCCTACTAAAGGAGCTTATATTATGGCTAACAAAATAACTGTACCTATAGAACATACTATTTATGAGACTTTAAAAAGCGCTATTCTTCAAAATAAACTAGCTACGGGAACTCAATTAATAGAAGCTACTATTTGCAAAAAATTTGAAGCTAGTAGGACCCCTGTCCGTAATGCTTTAAAAAAACTTTCTGAAGATAATCTAGTGGACATTATCGCAAATAAAGGTGCTTTTGTAATTCAACCTTCCAGTGAAGATATTATTAAAGCTTATGAACTTCGTGAGGAATTTGAAATAATCTCCTTAAAACTATGTATTCATAAAATTGATGAAGAAGATATCAACGAACTACACTCAATAATAAAAGAAGAATATGATGCTATAAACAATGGGGATATAGACTCTTATCTTAGCTTGAACAAGAAATTTCATGTATCAATTTCTAAGAAAACAGGAAATAAGTTTCTTGTTGAATTTACCGAGAGTATTATAGATAGACTTAATATATACCTGCAGATTTACGACACAATTTTAAATGTAAATTTAAATGACGTAAGCCATATAAATGATCATGAGGTAATAGTAGACCTACTGAGCAAAAAAGATTTGATTCAATTAAAGTCAGTAGCAAGAAATCATATAATTAGCAGTCTTAAAGACCTAGAATTAGATAAAATTGAGTATACTTCTTTAGACGATTTATTTTGAGAATAGATAATATATTATTTGTGAAATTCATACTAAGTTGAATAGGGCTGGCATGGAAACCAGCCCCTACAAATTTACCGCTTTATTAAGCAAAATGTATTGCTCCTGTTTTTAATTGAAGTGCTGCTTCATGTAATGCTTCTGCTGTAGTTGGGTGAGCATGAATTGTTGAAATTATAGCTTCAGCAGTCAGATTATTTTGTATAGCTAAAGTTATTTCACTAATTAAGTCAGTAGCATGTGGACCTATTATTGCCCCACCAATTAATTTATCTGTGCTGTTATCCATTATTAGTTTTACAAAACCCGTTTTTTCCCCTAGAGTAAGTGCTTTTCCATTAGCAGCAAAAGGGAACATACCGATTTTAATATCCATATTATCTTTAGCTGCTTGTTTTTCTGTTACCCCTACCATAGCTATTTCAGGTGAGGTAAATATAGCACTTGGTACAGTATCGTAGCTTATTTTTTCTTCTTCTCCTAAAATATTTTTCACAGCTGTAATCCCTTGATGTGAAGCTACATGAGCTAGTTGAATAATATTAGTTACATCTCCGATGGCATAAACATTTTCTACAGAAGTTTCCATCTTTTCATTAACCTTAATTCCCTTTGTTTTATCACTAATCTCTACCCCAATTTTTTCTATGCCTACTCCTTCAAAGTATGGTTTTCTTCCAACTGACATCAATACTTTATCTGTGGCCATACAAGAATCACTTCCTTCTTTTGAAAAACACACTATACTTTGACCATCTTCGCTGTCTAATATTTTTTCTACTTTGCATCCAGTAAACAATTTTATTCCTGCTTTTTTAGCACTATTAGTAATCACTTCACACAAATCCTTATCTAAACAAGTGAGTATCGATTCGAAGTATTCAATAACAGTTACCTCAACCCCTAAACTAGCAAAAATAAATGCAAATTCCATTCCTATGATGCCACCACCAATAATAACCATTCTTTTTGGTAATTCTTTTATATCTAAAACTTCTTTGCTTGTTAAAATATTTTTAGACTCACATCCCTGAATATTTAATATAGAAGTTTCTGAACCTGTGGCAATAATAATATCTTTTGTTTTTATCGTTGATTCTAATCTTTTTGATTTTACTAGCACCGTAGTTTTATCAGTAATTTCGGCTTTTCCCTTGATTATTTTCACATTATGTTTATTTAATAAATATTCTATTCCTTGAACTAGTTCTTCTACCACACTGTTTTTACGGGAAATCATTTTTTTTATATCTACTTCAACATTATTAGTAATAACGCCAAAAGATTCTGCTTCTTTACAATTTTTATAAACTTCTGCTGAGCGAACCAATGCCTTTGTGGGTATACATCCCCAATTGAGACATGTACCACCTAATTTTTCATTTTCTATAAGAATAACTTTTGCACCCATTTTTGCAGCTTGAATAGCTGCTACGTATCCACCAGGGCCCGCTCCAATAATAGTGATTTCTGTATCCAATTCTTCTTTTTCTGCTTTTAGGATTCCTGAAAAATAACTATTGGGTGATTTTTTAGCTTGATCCTTTTCTCCATCCATAGTACCCAACAGTTGCCCTACTTTAATAGAATCTCCTTCTTCCACTACTAAAGAAGTAATAGTTCCCTTTGAAGTTGCTTTTAGATCTGTACTTCCCTTGCTTGCTTCTATGGTCATTATTACTTCTCCTATTGAAACTTGGTCTCCTATAATTTTATTAATTTTTCCTATGATTCCTTCTTTTGCTCCTGATATGGTAGTAGTTAATTTTAAATCTATATTCATATTGTATCCTCCCACAAATAGAAAATTGGAGCAGATATAATCTGCCCCTTAGTTTGTCTTATTTAAAATCCTTTTCAAATTCGTCAATAGATTCTTTAAGTAAGGTAACACTATATGCCATTGATGGTCCTCCACCAAAAGCAACTGCAACCATTGCTGCTTCTAATATTTCTTCTCTAGTAGCACCTGCTTCAAGAGATTTATACACATGGAAAACAATACAATATTCGCATCTATTATAAGCCCCAATTGCTACACTCATAAGTTCTTTAGTTTTTACATCTAAAGCCCCTTCAGTATATGTAGTTCCTAATAAATTCATAAATGCTCCAACGTGATCTGGATTTGTTTGTCCTAATCCTTCAAGCCCACCCATAAAATCATTTAACATTTTTCTTGGTTCGTATGACATAAAAATACCTCCTTAAAATATATTCATTAATTTTTTATTGCTATGCTAATTATTATTATAGCAACCTTTCCTTATATAATCAATATGTTTGTGAAATTTTTATTTTTTTATACAAAAAAGGAAAGTCTTTTTAAATGACTTTCCTTTAACTTCAAAATTATATTTTATAAATTTTCTGATACATTTTGTCCCATAGTTTCTAAAACTTTTAAAAATACTTTTAATTCTTCTTCTGTAATATTTTTGGTGATAGTTTCACTGAAAGCAATGCCTTCTGGTAGAAGTTTTTCCCTCATTTTCTTGCCTTCTTCTGTTAGTTCAAGTTTAATGGTTCTTCTATCCTTACTATTTTTTTCACGTTCAACAAATCCATTAGCTTCTAATCTATCAATTAACCTTGCCATAGTGGAAGGTTTTATTTCCATTAATTGACATAACTCAATTTGACTTATACCTTCATACTTTCCTAGGTAAAACAAGGCAGTCCACTGTACACGAGTACTTCCTTTAGCTACTAATTTATCGTTAAAAACTTCATTTAAATTTTTTGTTGTTTTATTGGTAATAAAAGCTAAACAATTCTCTAAATCAAACATAATCTTCTCACCTTTTGTTTTATATTAATTACATTTAATTATATCAATGATTATTATTTTCTTCAACATTAAAATCCACACATAAAATATAGTCTATTTCATTCTCAGCAGTTAAGATTTTTGAAAATGTAGTACAAAGTTTTCCAGTTGCGATAGAAAGGTAAGGTTCAGATTGATAAACCCCATTATTATCTATAGTACTATAATAATAATGTTTTGTAGAATTATCTGCTCCTTTTTTAGCGGGATTAAATATAGGATGTTTAAGATTCTTCATTTTATCATTTATACCTATGGTTTTGCTTATTTGAATGCCGTTTTTATCAATAATATAACTGCATTGAATGCATTGCGATTTATTAACAATAGAAACTAGTTCATTTTCAAAATAATCTTCTGAGATTTTTACTAGTTTTTCACTAATATCATCAAAAATAATTAGATATTCTTTATTTCTGGTATGAATATTATTTAAGTGCTTCATATTATATTTTCTAAAAGAAGTTCTTAATTTCTTCACTTTTTCTTTTATGCTTATTTCAACCAGTGGGTTGATTAAATCTGGTCTTGAAAAATAAAACCCTTGAATTATATTTCCACCTATTTGCAAAGTTTTTAATGCCTCAGCTTCACTTTCTACACCTTCTATAATAACAATAGCGCCTATTTTATTAGAAAGATTTATAAGTGATTTTACCACCTCTTGATTATAATAGTTCATATGAATATTACGAATTAAGGACATATCAATTTTAATAATATCCGGCGAAGTAACAGATAATCTATTTAAATTTGAAAATCCTGACCCAATGTCATCAAGAGCTATTAAAAATCCATACTCCCGATATTTTTTTATAAACTTCTCAAGGATATTTAAATCATCACATTGAGATTCATTAATTTCTATAACTATATTGGATGGGTCTATATTATTTTTTCTCACACTCTCGTACAAATAGTTTGAACCTACTACTTCTTCTAAAATAGATGTATCCAAGTTAATAAAAAGCAATAAGTCTTTGTTTTTTTCATAGTGATATGAAAACGTCTTTAAAGCTATTTCCCTGCAGACTCTATCCAATTCTAATGAAAGGTTTTCTTTTTTAGCTTCATCAAAAAGTAAAAGAGGTGGTATCTCTTCCCCAGTTACTTCATGAAGCCCTCTCGCTAACGCTTCAAAACCCATTACTGAATTGCTTGAAACGGAAATAATTGGTTGGAATAAGGTTTTTATTAATTTCTTGGATACCAAAGTTTTTATATCAAAGGTATTTTCCTTTGTTGGTGTATTTTTCATATTGTTCTCCTAAGTATGCTTAAGTAATTTTTATCATAAAATCCACACTAAAATTTGTTTAATGATAAATTTAATATATATACCAATGTGCTCTTATCATTTTAACACAAAAATATTGTTATTTATAATAATTTATTTAATTAACATCACAATAAAAGGAAATAACCCCTTTTAAGGGTTTATTATTCTTACAAAATTCTATAGCATCTTGTCCATTTTTTGCTGTGCCAATAACCTGCATGTTATCTTCTAAATCAATAATAGTTTTAAGTCCATCTCTCATTAAAGTTTGATCATCCACTATTAATACTTTAATGTTATCCATAAAAAAACCCCCTTTTATGGCTTCGCCATATTATAGGCCGGTAGCCTATGGTGGCAGACAATCTGCCATGGTATGGCTTTTGCCATATGGTAGCCCTTTGGGCTATTGCGGTAAAGTGATATAGATCCCAAAGCCTTCTCCCTCTTTGGAATCCACTTGAAACTCACCATTTATCTCTATTACTCTGTTTTTCATTGCTCTTAGCCCAAAACCTGGAGAAATCACAGGAGAACCCGTTCCATTATCCTCAAGGGAAAAACAAATTTGGGTCTCTTCCCTATATAATTTAAATAAAAAAGCAGTACTATTCCCATGGCGGATTCCATTAGATAATCCCTCCATAAGAGAAGAAAAAATTACGGTCTCAGCTTTTTTATAAATTTGCATACTATTATCTATTTGAGTTTTGATAATAATGTCCGAATTTTTTTCTGTACTTTCAATAAAAGCTTCTAAAGATTCAAAGAAATCTAAAGCATCTTCTCCTTTTTCAATAACTCTCACAGAACTTCTTATTTCGTTTAATCCTTTTCTAACCTGACCTTGAGCTAAATTTAATTTTTCTATAGCTTTATCCATATTTTTATTCATTAATCTTTTAGATGCTTCTAATTCAACAAGCACTGTGGTCAAAGTATGTCCCACAGTATCATGAATTTCCGCTGCTATTTTATTTCTTTCTTTAAGTGCAGTTACAACTTCAACTTTACTATAAGCTTCTTTTAAGTTTTTATACATATTCTCTTTTTCTAAATTC
The DNA here is from genome assembly GCF_900129965.1 of Clostridium grantii DSM 8605. Taxonomy (GTDB): domain Bacteria; phylum Bacillota; class Clostridia; order Clostridiales; family Clostridiaceae; genus Clostridium_AF; species Clostridium_AF grantii. The sequence goes on from NZ_FQXM01000004.1 coordinate 10,603, forward strand.
TTAATAGTTATATCTTTTAAAGCTCTATCTATTATTTCATTTTGTTTGAATAGATATTTTATTAGAAAGAATATAATATAGATGATTGTATAAAGTAAACATAGTAGAAGCATTGTTATTACTAGAAAAGGCATGTTCTCATTTAGCTTTATATATAAAATAATACAAGATATAATATATACATTAAAGGTTACCAATAAAGATGCTTTCTTATTTAAATTTAAAGCTACATCTTCAACTATTAAACATAGCACTATAAATGATAAAAAATATACGTCATAATATTGTAAATAGAAAGTTATTAGTATTTCTAATACATAAGTTAATATAACACAAAAACTAAAACTAGCTCTTTTATCGTTATAAGCAAAATAAGTTTTAACTGTATATAAAGATAAAATAATTAGATATAAAAAGATTATAATGGTTGATTTATTAATATTTGATATGGCCGTAGCTATCATAATTATTGTAAGAAAAAAATAGTTGATTATTAAAATCGAATTTCTAATTTTATTTTCCATAATCCGTCCTTAAGTACTGAATATTTAAATAATATATGCCTTAGCTATTTTAACTATATCTCCAAGTTACTATTATACTTTAAAATGTGTGCTATAAGTTCTTCATGTTTAGGTTCCTTATATCTATGAGAAATCCTATTTCTAATAAGTCTCGATTTTTCAAGAAAAATATATGTTTCTTCTTCTATAATTCCGCTTTCTTTTAGTATATCTAAGCTATCATGTAGCGTTATTCCTATCCTATACTTCTTTATCTCTTTAAGCAATATAGAACAAAAATCCTCTAATATAGTATGAAAGCTACCAAATAATTGTCTTAAACTTGATTTTGATAATTTAATAATTAACTTATCATCTTTTCTATTCTCTAATATTTCAACGCACTCATTTATATCCTCGATACATTCTTGCATATCTTCAATTATTTTCATAAGTCTTTCTTGATTCATGATAGAACATCCACCTTTCTAAAATGTATAAAGTTCTCATTTTCTTTATATGTCTTATCAGTTTCATTATATAATACATCTAAAGATTCTCTATTATCTTTAGTATAAAGAACCTTCCCTTTATTCAAAATGTTTATCTTTAGAAATAAATCTAGCCCTTCACTTCTCAAATCTAAAACATCTATCTCTCTATTCAAAAGATTCTGCAAGAATAATTCTATATCTAAAATATTATCCAGTTCAATTTCATCATGGGATAATATGGCTATATCAACATCTGACTCTACATTAAATTCATTGCTTATTATACTTCCGAAGATAATCATGGTAGTTATATTGTATTTATTTGCAAAATCCATTACCTCTTTAGATTCTAATCTTTCTATTATTTCCTCTCTATCTAAAACTTTTTCCATTTACTAATCACCTACTCTATAAATTAATTTAGCAAATAAAAAACAAGTCCAAATTATACTACATAATGACTTGTTTTTTAATTTCTTATATACTAATTATACCCATATTCAATTATTGTATCAATAACTATCTATCAATCTAAAAAATAATTAGCAAATCATAACTAAACTTTTAAATGCACCAATAAATTATTATACTTAGCTTCCCATCTTTCAAATTCGCCTCTACTTTGTTTCCCAGCTTTTCAACTAATGTTTTTACAATATATAATCCAAGTCCTGTGTTTTCATCATTTCTCGTAGGATTTTTAGTATAAAAGCTATTAAATATCAGTTCAATATCTTCCTCATTTAAATTTGAAGTAGCATTAGTAAATTGAGAAATAATAGTATTTCCATCCTTTTTAAGCTCTATATAAACTTCTTGTTCACCATGCTTTATTATATTATTTAGTAGATTTGAAAATATTCTCGAAACTGAACTTTCATCACTTATTATATTAGGCAAATCTTCCTCAATATAAATATTAGGCTCTATTCCCTTTTCCTTAAATTCATTAAAAAAAGAAACTAAGTTTTCCGAAAGTAAGGTTGTTAAATTCAAAGACTTTAAATTTAATTTATTTTCATTTGATTGAATCCTAGATAAATCATAAAAACTATTTATTAAATTTTGTAGAACTTTAGTTCTTTTAGTTATAATATCGAAATATTCTTTCTTTTCTTCACCTGATAAATCTTCTTCTCTTAAAAGTTCTAAGTAGCCCATTATAGAGGTTAATGGAGTTCTTAAATCATGTGATATATTTGCTATTCTACCTCTTAATTCCTTCTCATCATTTATAATTTTTATATTCTTTATATTACACAAATCATATGACTTATTAATTTGTAAAGCTAAATCATCCAAGGTCTTATCCAAAGAGCTAACTTTAATACTAGTAAAGTCTCCCTTACTACTTTTTATTTGGCTGGTTATATATTTAATATCCTTCTTCAACAACCTAATATAGGTGAGCAAAACAATAATACCTATTATTAATAATACTACTACTAAAACAAACCAAAGCATTTTACTCACCCCATTTACAAATAAATTTCTAATACAAAATCACTGAATTTCTAAAATTACTCAATATCAACAAATTTTTCAGCAAAAATATTATTTATTATGAACAGCAATAATATTGTAACAGCAGTAAAAATCACTGTAAGAATACTATAAATTAATAAGAAAGAATTAAATATCTTCCACATAAAAAACACTAGTAAACCTAAAATCACAATATAAGCAATCCCTATTAACATAGAAAAAAGTACATTCATATTTTGTTTCACTGCCTTTTGAGGATTATCCCACTTTAATACTGGTCGCAATAAGTCGATAAGTAATCCTACTAAAAAAATTGGCAAGCTACCTAATATTCCGAAAAACAAACTTATGAAAATCGTATCTACTCTTAATGAAATTAAAAAGCTCATTCCAATTATTGAAAAAAGAATTCCTACTACTTGAAGAACTGAACTAGTTAAAATTCGTCCTTTAATTTGATCCATAGGTTTTACTGGAGCCAATCTACTAATCCAAAAGTTTTTACCTTCTCTTGAGAATGTGGTGGAGGCTGTTGGGTTAGTTGCCGCTATAAATATAAAAAATCCAATTACCACAAGGTTTATAATACCATAAGATTCTTTATAAACTTTAGTAATCCCTTCAACTGCCATATCACCCGAAAGAATAGGCATTACAATTAATATAACTGGCATTAAAATTACCATAGCTACACAGTTAAGTATATATGGTGGAGTTCTCAGTATAAGTTTCATATCTAACATAAAAACTGCTATACTAGGATGAGATTTTTTTCTCAATTTATCTTTCAAGTCACTAGAAGATAATTTTTTAGCTCCACTAGTTCTCTCCTGTCCCCCTAGAATTCCTGCTAAATATATTTTTTCACCTAAAATAATAGTTGCCCATAGAAATATTAAAGAGATTAGCACCCCAACTATGAAATAAATCATACTTGAAACACTTTTTATTACTAAAGCTTTTGTAACAATTATACTTAATGGAAATGCTTTGCCTACCATATTAACCAAATTCATATTATCCTGAAACATTTGGGCTAAATACTGTTGTTCTTCTCCAACGGGGATATTATTTGCACCTTTTGATATAAACATTTGCACCACTAAGATTATAGCTAACAAACCAAACATAGATATTGTTCTAATTAAATCTTTCTTACCTTTAATATTTGTTGTTTTCATTAATAACATTATTAAAATAGTTGAAATACTTAATGGAGCTATAGGTAGTAAAATTAAGAAAATTATAGAATATACTATAAAAACTAACCCTTTTCCTTCATTTGTAGCAAAAGTAACTAATATAGGTATAATAAAAGGCAGCACATATAGGTATTGAGTAATTACCATTCCTATAAATTTAGATAATATTATATTCTTAGGTTTTATAGGCAAAGGAAGTAATACATTTATATCTGTTGAAAAATAATAAACTGACATAGCTTGTATTATACTAAAAACTAAAATCATTAAGGAAGTTGCACTAAAAGCTAGTGTAATCATGGAATTAGTTTGATTTATCATTTTAAGACCTAAATACATAGTGTCTATTAAAGCTAAATATAACATATATGCAGGAATTAAACTTCCAATAAGAACGATAAACAATATTGGTTTCCACAAATCTTTCTTTTGTTTAAACATTTTATATTTCATATCAGAAAATCCAAAAGTTGAATTTAAATGAATTTTAGTTAATGACATTAATTCCTTCATGATTCCGTCAACTCCAAGAATATATTTTCTAAGGATTGCTCATTTCCATATAAATCCCTAATTTCATCCATAGTACCAACAGCTATAATTTTACCTTTGTTTATTATAGCTATTCTATCACAAATCTTTTCTGCCACTTCTAATACATGAGTTGAAAAGAAAACACTTTTACCTTCATTACAATGCTCTCTCATAATCTCTTTTAATTGAAAAGAAGATTTAGGGTCCAATCCAACCATAGGTTCATCTAGTATAAATACATCTGGTTCATGTATGAGTGCCCCAATTAAAACAATCTTTTGCTGCATTCCGTGAGAATAGCTACCTATAGGATCATTTACTACCTCTTTTAATCCAAAAATCTCTAAATATTTATTAATTCTTTCAAGCTTTTGATTCCCATCAACGCCATAAACATCAGCTATAAAATTTAGATATTCAATTCCTTTAATTCGCTCATATACCTCTGGATTATCTGGCACATAACTTATCTGTTTTTTTGCTTTGATAATCTCTTTTTGATTATCAATATTGTTTATTAGAATTTTACCTTCATCAGGTTTAAGTAATCCCACAATCATTTTAATTGTGGTGGTTTTTCCTGCTCCATTAGGTCCTAAAAATCCAAAGATTTCTCCTGGTTTCACATGAAAATTTACATTATCAACTGCTTTAATTTTCCCTTTATTATAGGATTTACTTAAATTTTCAATTTTTAACATGAAATCACCTTCATTCTTTATATTAGTATTATTTTATATCCTGTTTCTTAAACAAAGTTATTCCAATCAATAAACTTATTATAATTGTGGCAATGGAAATTGTTACCGCTTTTATTATATCATTATTTGAGGCATATATGGCAGTAGCTAATGCATAATTATAAGATACTGTACTTTCATATACTTTATCAAATAAAGTATACTTTCCATACAAAAATGATACAATAGTTGGTAACAGAACAAATATACTTATCCCAATACCAATAGTTGAGCCATTACTTTTAAGAATAGATGCTAGCAACATTAAAAGTGAAACCATAGCCATAACTGAAACCGAAGCCCCTGCAAATATCAAAATAATATAAATCACTTCGTTAATATCAAAAGCTTTCCCCCATGGAAAAAACAACAAACTAGGAAGACATGTAAAAATCACAATTATACCCATTAATATCATTCCGCCAATGGAAGCTACTAAGAATTTAGCTATATAATAATCTTCTCTTTTTTTTCCATAGGCTATCATATTCTTTATTGTACCCGAAGAATATTCTTTAGCTATTAAAGCTGCTATTAATATTGAAAGTAGTATTTCCATTAATCCTTGACCAAATGCAGAATGAAAAATTTCTTTACCTTTAGGGCTAAAAAGGTTTTCGAATTGTGAACTACTTCCAATACGACCTGGTTGAACTATTACCTTTTCATCAGAAGACTTAACTTCAGTAGCTAGTTTTATCTGCTCTATAGCCTCGTCTTTTTCAGCTTCTGTCATATTGGTTAAACTACTTCTAATAAAATCTTCAGATGAAACTATATTTGTCATTCCAAAATTAAAAATTCCTAGTGCAAAAGCTACTATACAAAGCACTATAAAAGTTTTATTTTTAAATAGTTTAAATATTTCAGCTTTTAATAATCTACTCATGCCTTCCACCCCCAACTACTTTTATAAAGTATTCTTCCAAATTCTGACCTTTTAAAAGTATTTTATCTACCTCTATGCTCTTTGAAGATAGTAAAGTGTTTATTTTGCCAACCTTATCTAAATGGCTGTATACTTTTATAAGGTTACCTGGCAATACCTCGTAATCGAAGATTTCAAGTTCTTGTTCCAGAATTACTACGGCTTTATTTGCATCATTAGTGTTTATCTCTATATATTGTCTACATTTTTCTTTTAATTCTTTTGAGGAGAATTCTTCTATTAACTTTCCATCATTTATTATTCCGTAGTTAGTTGCAAGCTCGGAAAGTTCTCCCAAAATATGGCTGGATATAAGAATAGTAACTTGCTTTTCTTTATTTATTTTTTTTAAAAGTTCTCTTATTTCAACGATACTCATAGGATCTAACCCATTTATAGGTTCATCTAACATAAGGAATTTAGGATTTCCAAGTAAAGCATTAGCAATACCAAGACGTTGCTTCATACCTAAAGAGAAGTTTTTAACTTTCTTTTTCCCTGTATCCTTTAAACCCACTAGTCCTAATACTTCTTCAATACATTCTTTACCTGCAATATTTCTAACCAATCTAGACACTTCTAAATTTTCTCTTGCAGTCATTCCACCATAAAAAGCTGGAGTTTCAATTAAACTTCCAATAAATCCTCTTCCCAAATCAAGTTTTTTAGCGTCTGTTTCTCCAAACAACTGAATTTCTCCAGAGTCTTTACTAACAAGTCCAGTAATCATTCTAAACAAAGTAGTTTTTCCTGCTCCATTTTGCCCTATAAGACCATAAATCTGGCCTTTTTTAATATTCATACTTACATTGTTACAAGCATAAGAATTTTTATATTTTTTTGATAAATTATAAGTTTTTAAAACTGTATCGCTCATGTTTTAATCTCCTTCAACTTATTTAGTGGCTTAACCACTGTCCACGATTATATATTATTATTAAACTTGTAAGTTCTTTTAAATAAAATATTAAGAAAGTATAAAGATTTATTTCTTTACTCTTTAAGTTTAAATCCAATGCCCCAAACCGTTTGAATATATTCTATTTCATCCACCTTTGATAACTTCGCTCTTAAATTACTAATATGAACATTTACTGTTTTTTCATCCCCAAGAAATTCGTCATTCCATATGTTTTCAAAGATATTAGCTCTACTAAAAACTTTATTAGGATTTCTCATTAACAATTCTAAAATTGCAAACTCTCTAAAGGTCAAAGATAGGGCTACTTTATTTACACTAACTTTTTTTGCTTCTGTATCTAAAATAATATTTTTAAAGTGTAGTATGCTGTCTTTGGTTTTTAGTGTTGAATACTCCATATATCTTCTTAATTGGCAGGATACTCTAGCTAAAACCTCATCAATGGCAAAGGGTTTGCTGATAAAATCGTCTGCTCCAAGTTTTAATACATTAATTTTATCTTCACTAGAAGTTTTTGCGGATATAACAATAATAGGCATTACCTTTATTTTTCTAATTTCTTTTATTAAATCTTCTCCACAAATACCAGGAATCATTAAATCTAACAAAACAATCTCATAATTATATTGTTCTAAACACATTTTTGCTTCTGTTCCTGAATAAGTTGCTCTCACATTATAGCCTTCCCGGGTCAAAATCTTAAATAATAATCCATTTATATCTACGTCGTCTTCTACCAGTAAAATATTAATTCCTTTCATCTCATAATCACCATCTTTGATAATATTTAGATACCTTCCCATATCTATTCCCTTATAAAATTATAACAATAATTTTCCATATTGTAAAAGAAAAGTAGTGCCGATTAAAACAGGCACTACTAATTTGTTCCCTTTTATTTTGTAAGTAACCATATTCCAAAACCTAATGCTATTAAAGCAAAACCATAAAAGAAAATCACTGTGCCTTGCTCTCCCAGTATTTTTCTAAAGAATTTTATTTTTCCCATTTCCCATATTTTTGTAGGTTTTTTTACAGCAATAAATACTACTAACCCTGAATAAATAATTAAAAATAAACCTAATAATGCTAACCCATTCATAAAATTCCCTCCTTGATTTCTTTCTAAAATTTAATTTAAACCTTGTTTTATTCTTTTACTTAACATAGCAAATACCACTGCAGTAATTACAACAATAATGGAACTATTAGTAAGTACATGCTTCCAGGTTGCTTCATTTAATAAAATAGCATCCATAGCATCATAAGCCCAATAAAAAGGTGACCAATAAAGTAAAAACAACCATTTTTGTGATAAGAATATCCCCCCGAAAATGGATCCTAGCACTGGTACAAATATAGCTTTCATACTAGCTATTGCACTTATTGGGTCTTCATTCATAACCCCAATTACAAAACCTATTATTACACTAATAAAAGCTATACTAATGACAAGCATAGTAACCATTCCAAAGTTTATACCTTCAAATCCCAATATAAGTAAAATCCCAAAAGCTCCAATAATAGGCACCAAAAATCCCAACAAAGCTTTCCCAATAACATATTCTGTTTTCGAAATTGCTGCTACGTTAATAGCTGCTAAAGTGTTATTCATTTTTTCTTCAACTAGATTAAGGGTAATAAGCATGCCTCCAAAAACTGACACAAACACAATTAAAAAATTTGCTCCTTGTTGCTTTAAAGGTGATAACTTCCAGCCAATATCTGAGGTTGTAACTTGAAAAGGAAGGTTTATATCTTCATTTTCATAAGAATTCACCACAAATTCTAGCATTTCTAAACCGCCCTTTGTTTCATTTCCTTGCTGAATAATGTTGTATCCTTCAGAATCCTTCACTAGACCAAAGATATCATCTGTTTTTTCTATTCTATTATTTATTTCCTCACCATCCTCAATAACTTCTACTTTTCCATAATCTTTAAGATACTCTATGATTTGCTGATCCATAGTTTTTTCAACTGCTATATTAATTGTTGTAGATCCTGCTCCTGGTATCATGAGTTTTAATATTAAAGCAAGTAGAAAAGGTGCAATCATTATATAAATAATCATAAAATCTCTTGAGCCACTTTTTAAATCTCTATTCATAACTGCGAGTATTCTTTTAATCATTTAGAATCATCCCTCCTTAAACCGTTAATGTTTTCTTAAATCTTTGGTTAGCTAAAAGAAAAAATATAATAGCTAGCAAAGTGAAACCTACAATGTTAGCATAAACATAACTAGTATCTCCATGCTGAAGAAGGGTTTCTCTAAATGCAAATAGCATTGGGTAAGACGGTAAAATCTTTAACACTGTTGGAGAAAAAGATGGCATGTAATACGACACTGTAGAAAAACCCATGGTGATTATCGCCATATAAAGCCACCCCATAGCTTTTGTTATTGAATCAAAGAAACTTGCAATAAATAAACCCACCGATGAACCAAATATATTACAAGAAATTAATAATAACATCAACTGAAGATAATTGGCATTTGTTCCTGCAACAAAAATAGTAACTATCAATCCAGAAAGCAAACCGGATATCAACATAACTCCTACTTTACTAAGCAAGTATTGCCATACCGAAGCTGGAGTTACAGCAAAAGCTTTAATTGTGCCCTCATCTTTATCCATAAATATATAAGAAGCAATAATAAATAACCCCATAAAAGCTACATTAAGTACTAAAAATACTGGTACCATTTTTAATCTATCTGTTAATTTTTCTGCATTGCTGTCTAAGGTTGTTACTTTAGTGATCTTTTTATAATCTGGCATTTCAGAAAGAAAAGCCGCTTTAGTTGATGTTTCTATGATTTTTCTAAACTTTTCATTTTCATAACCTTGGAGAATATACTCATAATTAATTTTATCATTTTCAGAGGAAATATATAAACCTACACTACTTCTATTTTTACTTAGTTTTTCTTTAACAAGATCTTTTGAACCAAAGAACTCAATATCATCTCCACTTTCTGCTAAAGATTCTTTTATCATAGTTTCATAAGGTTCTTCTAAATCAAAACTAGCATAAATGGTTTGTTTAGCTTCAAAGTTTTCTGGAACCACAAATAACAATACTGCTACAAAGATAAAAGCCATAATTACTTCAATATAGAAATAAAAACTCTTTGAAGACAAACTCATATCTTTTAGGAAGCTATACCATAGTTTCATTCTACTTCAACCCCCTGCCCGTAACTTTGATAAAGATTTCTTCCAAAGTTGCTTCTTTAGTATGCATCATCTCAATATTTCCTGCTTTTATAATTTCATTTAATTGTAATTTATCTTTTTCAATAAGTAATGATAATTTTTCTTTTTTCAAAACTTCATTTTCTTTATATTCTACTTCTACAAATTTTTCACCATATTGAAGTTTTAAATTTCTTGGAGAATCAATTAGTTTTATTTCCCCGTCGATGATAAAAGCAACTCTATCACATAATTGATCTGCTGCAAACATATTATGTGTAGTTAAAAATACTGTTGTTCCTTTTTCCTTTTCAAAAGAAACAATATCTTTTATTTGGCTAGCTATAGCTGGGTCAAGACCTGTTGTTGGCTCATCTAGAAACCAAAGTTCAGGGCTATTAAGCATACTTCTTATAAAAGTCAAACGATGCTTCATTCCTTTCGAAAATTCACTTGCCTTTTTCTTAGCCACATGATCTAATCCAACTAATTTTAAAAGTTCCATAGGGTCTTTTGTTGGAACATCAAATAATTTTCTATAAAACTCTAAATTTTCTAAAGCAGTTAATTTTCCATACACATTAGATTGTTCAAAAGATACTCCTATTTTATTAAACATTTTTCTTGATGGATGTTTAATATCATAGCCTGCTACAGATACATTACCCTTTTGTAGTGGAAGTAAGCCTGTTAAAACTCCTTGAGTAGTAGATTTCCCTGCACCTGATGGCCCTAAAAATCCAAAAACTTCTCCTTTTGTAACTTCAAAATCTATACCTTTTACTGAATAATTCTCATCCTTTGTGTATGAATGATATAACCCTTCAACTTTAATCATTTTTATTTCCTCCTTGATTATTTGCTGATATACCAAATTTTAAAAAATCTAAAAATTTATCTACTGTTTCCATTAATTGATTATCCCATTTAGCATTAACATTTTCTAGGTAAAACTCCGCCACTGAAGTATTCATTGAGGATATAAGGGTCCCTATAAATTTAGTGTCTATATTACCTCTTATCTCTCCTCGTTCAAAAGCCTGTTTAAGTAGACTCTCAAATATATTATTAGCAATAGAACTACTATCTCCAATAATTTCTTGGTATATTGGTTGAGTAGTGTCTTTAACCAATCTATTTCCTATGGCAACAAACCTAGGATGATCTTCTACAAACTTCAATCCTGAAATATACATTTCTCTAACAATTGTAAAAAAATCATAGCCTTCAGGATTCATCATTATTGGAGACATATACTTCATCTTTTCGTTAGTTATTTTTTCCATAAGGTATTTATACATATCTTTTTTATCTTCAAAATACTGATAAAGGCTTCCCTTAGATATACCACAATTTACAATAATTCTATTAGTACTTGCTAATTCATAGTTATAGTTTTCAAATTCAGTAATAATTGCTTCTTCTATGTTTTCACGTTTTTCATCTGGTAGATTAAAAAAAATTTCTTTTGGCATCTTCAACCGCCCTTTACTACATATAATATGACCATCAAGTCATGTGACTCTATGGTCATATTATATCCTCAATTGTAAGAATTGTCAATTAATTCGAAAAAATAATGTTACGCCTTACTCCATGAGGTAGCTAGATAGGCTATTAATGAAAACCACAACATGAAAGGGTACCTCTAGCGAAGTCCTACCACATTGTGGAGGGATACCATGATTATACGGAAAGGGTATTTTTTTTTCTGTACTCAATATATTTTTCATAATTAGGATTCATAACTTCTAAAAATCTTCTTGCACAATTTTCACCGGATAAATAAAGTTCTTCTACCTTTCCTTTACTTATATCAAAATCAGTTGCTTTTACATTTAAGGTATTAATTTTAATGCTCCTTAAATATTCCATTTCAGCTATATGAACATCGTCCTGTGCTTCTAACATTGTACTAATAACAGCGGCCCCCATATTGAAAATATTATTAGTTTTGTTTAATCTAGCTTTTTCATCACTGGCTCCAAGTTTAAACCCTATAGTAGGATAATTTGGAACTCCATTTACATCAAAAAGCCAAACTGGATAATTACTTAGCACACCTCCGTCTACAATTAATGATTTTTCCCTTGTTACAGCACTTTTTAAGATTATTGGTTGAAAAAAGAAAGGAATGCTAATGCTCATTCTTACCGCTAAACTAACATCTAATTCATCTGGGTTTAAGCCATAGTCAGCTATATCTTCTGGCAAAATCAACATTTTTCCTTTTGTTATATCTGTGGCTATTATATGAAGTTTATATTTTCTTTTATACTTTGGATTATTTAAAAGAATTCCTTTTTTACCTGGGATTATTAAATCTTTAAATTTAACTTGCTTTCTATTTTCTAATTTATTTTTAAGCTTGTCATATAACAAACCATTAACAAATTGCTTTAAATAATCACTTTTATAAATTCCTTTTTTAAATATTAAGTTATTTGCTTTGCCTAGCATACAATTGTTTTTTTTACCATTACCTAGCATATCCTTATAATTAATATTTTCTATTATTTCTTTTAACTCAATAGCATTATACCCTGCTGATACCAAGGAAGCTACAATGGCCCCTGCTGAAGTCCCTGCTACATTTCTCCATTCATACCCATCATCTTCCATAACCTTCATAGCTCCTATAAGTCCAATGCCCTTAACTCCTCCACCTTCAAAAACTGCATCAGCAAATTTATTCTTATAATTTGATGCCACAATCTCCACCCCCATTTATATAATACATATATGATTATTGTAATAATTCTGTGCTAGTTATAATATTTTATATAAAATTGATTAATGGAGTTGGCTTTGTTTGAGTATTGAAAAGGATTTAGAAAAAACATTAGAGAAAAGTGTAGAAAAAGGTGTTGAGAAAGGAATTGTAAAAGCTGTTGAAAAATTAATTGATAAATGTCTTATAGATGAAATTACTCAAAGTATAATTAATGTAATAACTTGTAATTTAATAAAAGCCCTTGAAACTGGGCTTTTAATTGAAGAACTTATTAAAATTATTTCTAAATCACAGTCACAACAAATTCATTCAGTAATATTAAAATTCACTGAATCTAAATATGGAGAAATCAGCGACCCTGAATTTTTGAACGACATCAATAAAATACAAAATTTTGATAACTTAGATATACTGTTAAAATCTATTCAACAACAGCAATCACTTGAATCAACTAAACAATTCATAAAAACTTTCGCTTCTGACAGCAAATAATCATTTATTATAATTAATAAAGGATTCTAATATCTCCGCTGTTATAATATCTGGATAAATTTCACTTAATTCAATTATCCTTTTATAAATAACAGTTTTTTCTTTTATATTCTCTGGAGATTCTCCTTGAATTCTCTCTGCTTTCAAAATACAAAGTTGTATTTCCAAATAAGCTGATTTTCTATCAATTTCATTCAGTTTATTATCTAATTCCTTATTTATATTTTCTATTTCCTTAGATTTTATATTATACTCTTTAGTCATTTTCTTTAAGTTTTTAGAATAATTAGCTTCAAAGCTGAAAATCCTATTATTAGTTGAGCTAACCTTATCTTGTAATGAATTTTTGTGCTTAAGAATATCATTAGCCAATTCCTTTTTTATTTCTTCAATGTAATTTTTTTTCACAAATTGAAAAATTACAATAGACATAAAAAAAGCTATCATAAATAAGATAATTCCAGTCAATAAATTATGCAAAACACTATTACCTTCAATAGTGTTTCCAATAAAATATAACCCTTGGATTAAAAATAATATAAAAATGAATACCATTAATGTTTGAACTAAATTCATTGATTTTCTTTTTCTTTTGTTAAGCATAAAAATCCCCCTGTCAATATATTTAAATTTTATATACCTTTAACCCAAATTATAACTACAAAACCTAAGAAATACAACATATAACTTTCTTGTATTCAAATTGATAGATTAAAATTTTCATGGAAAATCAAATGATAAAAAATTTTCTTCCTTCTAACTACCTATATCTACTGTTTATTAAGTAATTGGGATTTTTCGTGGAATATACTTAATGTATATGTTAAAATAAGTGCTTGTGTGAAATAAACAATAATAAACGGAAGGAGAATATCATATACAATATGGATATTAAAAAAATGAATTTGAAAAATGAACTTTTATCTGGTTTAACCGTAGCTTTAGCTTTAGTTCCAGAAGCAGTGGCTTTTGCAATTGTTGCAGGAGTTGACCCTTTAGTGGGACTATATGCAGCTTTCTTTATAGGATTTATAACATCAACTTTTGGAGGAAGACCTGGAATGATTTCCGGTGCAACGGGAGGACTTGCAGTTGTTATGATAGAGCTTGTATCAAGTCACGGTGTAGAATACTTATTTGCAGCAGTAATTTTAATGGGAATTATACAAATTATTGTAGGCCTATTAAAGTGGGGTAAATTTATAAGAATAATTCCTCATCCAGTTATGCTAGGTTTTGTTAATGGTCTTGCCATAGTAATTCTACTAGCTCAATTAAATCAATTTAAAGTAGCCGACTCTTCTGGTAATATACAATGGATGACAGGATCTTCTCTTTGGATAATGCTAGGTTTAGTTGCTTTAACTGTTGCAATTATTTACCTTGTACCAAAACTTACCAAAGCAATACCATCTTCTTTAGTAGCAATTGTAGTTGTATCTTTATTAGTAACACTATTAAATATTGATACCAGAACTGTTGGTGATATTGCATCAGTTTCAGGAGGTTTACCAACTTTTAGTATACCTAATTTACCACTTAATTTTGAAACATTTATGATCGTTTTACCTTATGCATTAATATTTGCAGCAGTGGGACTTATTGAATCATTATTAACTTTAACTTTAATTGATGAAATAACAGATACTCGTGGTAAAAGTAATAAAGAATGTGTTGGTCTTGGTGTAGCAAACATAGTAACTGGTTTCTTTGGAGGAATGGGTGGTTGTGCTATGATAGGCCAAAGTATGATAAATATTAATTCAGGCGGTAAAAGAAGACTTTCAGGAATTTCTGCTTCTTTATTCTTATTAAGTTTCATTTTATTTGGTGGAAATCTTATTGACAACATTCCTATAGCTGCTTTAATTGGTGTTATGTTTGTGGTTGTTATCTCTACCTTTGAATGGAGTAGTTTTAAGCTTATTAGAAACATAAAAAAATCAGATGCTTTTATTATTGTATTAGTTTCTGGAATAACAGTTATTGAGGATTTAGCAGTTGCTGTTGTAGTAGGTGTAATTGTATCTTCATTAGTATTTGCATGGGAAAAAGGTAAAAACATAGATGTTTATGAAGAAGTTGATGAAAAAGGAACTAAAATTTACAAGATACGTGGTGCTTTATTCTTTGGTTCTTCTCGTAATTTTCTTGAAGCTTTTGATGTAAAAAATGACCCTACAGATGTAATTATAGATTTTATGAATGCAAGAGTTTTTGATCACTCTGCCATTGATACTATAAATACCTTAACTGAAAAATATAAAGCTCAAAATAAAAAGCTTCATTTAAGACATTTAAGTCAAGAGTGTTACGATTTTATAAAAGATTCAAATAATATTGTAGAAATAAATATAATTGAAGACCCAAAATACCATGTAGCATTAGATGAATTAGCATAAAATAAATAAAGGCCATTCCTTATAATAAGAAATGGCCTTTTTAGTTTTTATCAGGGAATTGAGTTTTATTAATATGAACTCATTTGTTTTACAATATCTAAGTATTTTTGTGATGCATCTGGACAAACTGATAATATGGAATCAACTACAAAATCTACATTGCTATCATTAATTATTTTAGCATCGCAACCTTCATCATTTACTAGCCCTTCAGTATCTAATTCTTCATATATAGTTTTTACAATAGGTGCTTGCATTACTTTATCACTTAATAAGCAATTTTCCGAAAAATAAAGTACATTTTCTATTACTTTAAATTCACCATAAGTGTACTCTTTTTTAAGGGTTTTTGTATTATCTTTATTTTTGGTATCGTGCATTATATGCTCAACATGATTTAAATTAAAACAATACGTTGGTTCTTTTCTCTTTAAAACTCCTCTTAAATCTAAATCTAATAATCTTTCTTTAATATGTTCAGAAAATTCTTCTCCAAATTCTTCAATAAACATTTTCATTGACACTGTCTTCTTAATATTATACTTTTTCTTCAATTAATTCATTCTCCCTTATATTTGATCACCTAAAATAGCACTTTATATTACGGCTATTTATTGAGAGCCCTTAGCTCTCTTGGCGTATAGAAACATATATTTTTTATAGAAATCATTATAATAACAACCTTAAATGTTGAAAAAATCACCTAATAAGGTGACGATGCTTCAACACTATGGTAATGAACCCATATACTTTATATTATTACACATATTATAAAAATAATACTTCCTATATATATTATACCACAACTACTTAATAAAACGAAATCTACATTTACAATATTATTTTAAATAAAAAAGGATGCAAAAGCGCATCCTTAGTGTTTTTTTGATAAATATAAACTTGTTCCAATAATTACAACTACCATTGATAAAAATATAATGATATTTGTTGTGCTGATAGTACTACTTTCCTCAACTATAACTTCTTTATTTACTGCCTCATCTTGCATACCTTGTTGCTTTGATTGCATCTGTCCATCTACAGTTTCAGGCATTTCACCTTCTCCCACTTCAGGCATTTCTGGCATTTGGCCTTCTACTCCATCAGGTATTGCAGGAATTTCTCCATCCACGGTTTCAGTCATGGCTGGCATTTCTCCATCTACTACTCCAGGACCTGCCGGTCTCTCACCTTCTATACCCTCAGGTCTTGCAGGTCTTTCTCCATCTACTAGTTCAGGCATTTCTCCAGAAACACCTTCACCAGTTCCCTGGTTCATACCCGGTTGCATTTGGCCCATTCCACCTGATGATCCAGAACCTGAATTACCCTCTCCATTATTTGTACTTGCAATTTCTCCTGAAAGTTGCTGAGCTACATTATCCACTCTTTTTTCTACAAAACTTAATATACTTAAGTTATTGCCTTCATCTTGAAACAAAGCTGTTTCAAACTCATTATAAGTGTAAAAAGAAGATGGATCTGTTTCAACATAACTCTTAATCATTTCATAAACTGACAATAATTTTTCGTTTATATTATCTTCTGCTAGATACCCTTCAGATAGAATTTCAAGATATTCATGATATTGCTCTACATATTCTTCATTCTTGAAAATCGCTTCTATCAAGGGATAATTTGACATTGCACCTTTTACAGGTTCGTCAATTAAAAATTCAGTTGCTTCCAAATCCGTTAAACTTGACCCTGGAAATCCATTGAAAATCATATTCAAATCCCAAGAAATCCATTCAAAAATCCCCTCGTTATTGTAAAGATAATAATTATGGTACATCGCACCTTGATAGCTGTCTGGATGCACTGTCATGGTACTAATTGCTAAATACTTTAAGAAGGAGTCAACATTAAAAATAGAATCTAAATTTCCACCATCCTCAATTGTTTTTAAAAGCTCTACCAAAGTTTCATTATCATATTCGTCCATATTTTCCGGGAACATTCCAGTATAATCCATACCATTATCAGAAATATACGCTAAGTCTGAACCTACTCCCAAATCTGGCTTGTACAATTCTCCTGAATCATTACCAAAGTTATCAACTAAAAAAGAATCATTTACTTGCTCTACTGCTAAATATAATCCATAGTATTCTCCATTAATAGACACCGCCGCATAAGTTGTTCTTGAAGAAACCGCATCCAACTCATCTAGCATTTCATAACCTAAATATTCTGCCATGTAAGAAGGATCCATAAATATATTGTTAAGATTTATTTTAGTTATACCTAAGAAATCTTGTCCTTCAAGATAATAATTAAAATCAATTTTAAAACTAAATCTATCACTATCTGAACTTGCCACATCTCTTAAACTTGAGTTTCCTTTTGGTCTTATACCAATATCACTAAATGTGTAACCATTATAAGTTATATCTGCCATAACCATTTCTTCTTCAGTGGCATTAGTCAGCATTTCTTGATATACATCTTCATCAATTTCAATATTGACCTCTACAACTTCATCATGAGGAAATATAATGCTATCCACAGAATTATCACTATTAAAAGAAAATGTGCTAATGGCATCAATTGGTAACAAATCTGCCGTAATTAATACAATCACTAATACAATGATTGCTACTAAACTTTTAACCCATTTCATCAAAACACCTTCTATCTAACAAGAATATTCGCTGCTACTTACCAACATTGCATGAGTAACTGATTCTATACTTTTTAAATCATTTACAAAACTTATTTCTTCACCTTTTAATCTTAATTCTATTGTTAATTCAATTTGAGAACTATCAACTGTTTTTGATTTTACAAAATACTTTGCTACCTTTGATTTAATACTGTTGATAACTTCAGTTTCATCAGCTTGATTAGAAAAATTAACTAATAAAATATATGGAGTTTCGCTTTTTAAATTCAAATTAAATATATAAAGAATTGTTCCTATTACAAAAGCACCAATCGTTGCAAGTAAAAAGAAACCAGCTCCAGTAACAATACCAGATGCAATTGCCCAAAACATAAATACTATATCCATAGGATCTTTAATAGCCGCTCTGAAACGAACAATACTTAAAGCACCTACCATACCTAATGATAAAACAACATTTGAAGTAACCGCCATAATCACTAGTGCAGTAATCATAGTCATCATTACTAAAGACATATTAAAACTTTTTGTGTAAACAACACTTTGATAAGTTTTCTTGTATACTTGAAAAATAAATAAACCTATTACGAATGATAATAATAACGTAACACCAATGTTTAATGCTGATAAACTACTTGTACCCTCTAAAAAACTATCTTTAAAAATATCTTGAAATGACATAAATATTCCTCCTAAAATTTATAATTATATTTTCTTGAATAAACGTATTTTGATGACGATGATGCCATTACTTGTCCAGATTCAATAAGTGTTTTTATATGATCTGGCATAACTCCATTAAATTTAATTTCTAATATGTTTTCATTTATACCTAAAGCTGGTACATAATTGATGTTGTCCTTAAATATATTCACTTGATTCATAGATGTTTTTATATTTGTATCAAAGGTAATCCTTAAATCACCTACTGGATGAATAAAAGCTATTCTGTTGTATCTAACAATTACTTTTGGTTTAATTAAACCATTAGATAGTTCAAAGTAGAAATCTTTATATAAATCTTCTTTTTTCTCCATTAGAAATTCAAAGTTTCCACTATAAATTTCCTTAACCTCTGCCTCTGTTAAATTACCTGATGCTTTCATTGTCATTTGATGTACTTTTGATTTTCTTTCAAGCTTTAAAAAACTTGTATCATCATTATAGAAACGAATTCTATATTTATGCCTTATAGCATCACCATTTAACTTTTCTGCATAAGCCTTATTATTATAATCATCAAAATATACACTTGCAATACTATATCCTTCATCTGGACAATTTTTGTCTTTTTTTAACACTTTACTTAATCTGTTTTTTAAAACCAAACAATCCAAATCACTAATTGTATACTTCAATTCATGTCTTTTAGCTTTCAACAATTCCATCTTTTGCCCTCCCCTCTTATGTGTTATGTTAAATATACATTAAGTTTGTCACAACAATATCACAGTTTTAGTTGTTTTTAAAATATTAATTAAAATTTAATTATATTTTTCATAATAATTTCTGAGAATTGCTTGTTTTCTTACTGTTATATTAAATATAAGTTAAGTTTGTCACAGTAATATCACAGGATTAATTTTTCTTATTGTGGTTAATGTAATATAGATGTAACATATATATTGTAAGATAAAGTTACAATTTTATAGTAAATACTTAATTTAAATTCTTACTAACCGGGGGTTTTTGTTTTATGAAAAAAAAGATTCTTATAGCAGACGATGAAATGAGAATGAGAATATTAATATCAGATTTTTTAATTAATGAAGGTTATGAAATTATAGAGGCATCTGATGGTAAAGAAGCTTTAGAAAAATTTACAAATGAGCCAACAATACATCTTGTAATTCTAGATATAATGATGCCTTATCTAACCGGATGGGAAGTTTGTGAGGAAATCAGAAAAATAAGTAAGGTTCCTATAATCATGCTTACAGCTAAAAACGCAGAAAACGATGAGTTATTTGGTTTTAAAAAAGGAACTGACGAGTATATAAAAAAACCTTTTAGTCCTTCAATTTTAGTTGCTCGAGTTAATGCACTAATGGATAGAACTTATGGTGATAGTAATTTGCTTATAAAAGATTGCCTAACAATTGATACGGAGAAACATATAGTTAAATCCCAAGGAGATACAATCGATCTAAGTATTACTGAGTATAAATTATTACTTTATATGATAGATAATGAGAATAGCGTACTTTCAAGAGAACAACTTATAAGTAAGGTTTGGGGATATGACTATGACGGAACTGATAGAACTGTAGATACTCATATTAATAGACTTAGAATAAAGCTAAAAGAATCCGGGGATTATGTAAAAACTGTTAGAGGTTATGGATATAAATTTGAGGTGATAAAATGAATTCCATAAAAAAGAAACTTTTTCTTCAAATAGGTTCGCTAATTGTTTTTCTAGTAATTCTTTTACTACTAGCTAATACTCTATTATTGGAATCTTATTATACTTATAAACAAAAAAACAAATTAGTAGATTATTACGCTACTATTAATTCAATGGATTCAACTGATTATGATGATAACTTATTGGATTTTCTTGCTATTGAAAGTGCTTCAAATGTAGATATATTAGTTATGGGCAGTACCGGCGATGTACTTTATGCCTCTAATAGTTTTTTAGCTGATAAAAGATTACTAGATGAACTAATGAATCTTATGAGTATTAATATGACAAACTTTGCCCCAGTTACTCAGACCCCTATTAATATTCACCCTGCACCTAGTCCTAAAAATCAAATTACAAAATCCGAGAAAATTGATGATAAAACCAGTTTTGTTTGGGCTAGCGACCCTCTTTTATCTAATACAAATCTTTTACTATTCGGAACTTTAGATAACGGAAATTTAATTGAATTAAGACTTCCTATTGCAGCAATAAAAACTAACATCAAAGTATCCAATGATTTTTTATTGATTATTGGTTTGATAGTCTTTGCTATCTCAATGATATTTGCATATGTTGTTTCAAATTATTTTACAAAACCTATAACAGCAATGAATGATGTAACCAAACGTTTAAAACATCTGGATTTTGATACTTCATGCGAAGTTATTTCAAATGATGAGATTGGGCAGTTAGCCGACAGTATAAATAAAATGTCTTTGGCTTTATCCTCAACTATAACATCTTTAAACTTTAAAAATACTCAACTGGAAAAGGAAATTCAAGAAAAAAATAGATTGGATGAAAAAAGACGTACTCTTCTTAATAACGTATCCCATGAATTAAAAACTCCATTGTCTTTAATGCAGGGTTATGCAGAAGGTCTAAAGCTTAATGTAATTAAAAATAAAGAAAAATCAGATTTTTATTGTGATGTTATCATTGACGAATCTATAAAAATGAATAGATTAGTTGAAAGTCTTTTAAATATTGATCAAATGGAATTTGGCGATAACATATTGCACAAATCTACTTTTGAGATAAATGAATTTATTGTTCAAACACTAGATAAATACAACAAAATATTTCAAGATAAAAGTATACTTTTTACTATTAATACAATTGCGCCCATAGAAGTTATTGGCGATGCTTTTATGATTGAAAGAGTATTTGAAAACTATATAACTAATGCTATTAATTATGTTGATGAAAATCTTGAAATTTCAGTTAGACTTTTTAAATTAAATAATACCATTAAAGTTGAAGTTTTTAATACCTGTGAAATCATTGATGAGAAAGATTTGGATAAAATATGGGATTCCTTTTATAAATTAGATAAAGCGCGTTCTAGAGAAAAAGGTGGCCATGGCTTAGGTTTATCCATTGTAAAAGCCATTCAGGAGGCTCATGGAAATAGTTATGGAGCTAAAAACGTACCTACGGGTATATGCTTTTGGTTTGAAATTGATATAAATCGAACTTAATTTAAACCCTAATCTTCACAATTTTGTTATACTTGTACAAAAATAAGACAGTAAGCTTAAACTTACTGTCTTATTTAATATACTTTTATCTTTTAATTTATTGTTTAAAGATTATAAAAATTTTATTTATTGGTTTTTAGTTTACAGTATAAATCATAAATATCCTCTTCAATAGTTATTTTATGAAAATCAACTCCTAATTTTTCAGCAAATAGTTCATCATAGGAACTGTCTCCCACCATTAAAACACTGCTTGGACTCAAACTTAAATCCTTCATAAAATGTATGCCATGGTCTACCTCTGGCTTTGACTTTAGCTCTAAATCGTCTCCACAACCAATATAATAAAAATAATCTTTTAGTCCTAAGTATTCTAACATACCCATAGTATTTTTTTTGGAATCAGTTGTAACTAATCCAATAACTATTTGGTTCTTAACCAAATACTTCAACATATGTAGAATATCTGTATGTAATAATTCAACATATTTTATATTTTCCTTTACCTTTTCATTTATAGTTTTTTCAAAACTTTCTAACATATACTCCATACTACTATTATCAATATCTAATGAATAACTTTTAATTATTTCATCTAGAACCTCTTTTACACTTCCTATAGATGCTAAACTGTCTTTTTTAAGATTATCGTCAATAATCCCAATAGATAACATTACTTTATCAAAGTCTAAATCCAAGCCATAATTTTCAGCAAGTATAGCAATAGCTTCTCTGTAAACTTTATTCCATAACTTATCAGTGTTCATTAATGTTCCATCTTTATCAAAAATCACCGCATTATACATTTTTAGTCTCCTTTTTACCCCTACATGATTGATTAATTTATAGTTATTAAACAATAAATAAAACATAATTACAATTTCATATTCTTATTTTAACTTCACCAGTAAACATTAGCAACTGCCCTTGCTATTTTTATCCAATCACTTTCACTGTGGTATATCTATAATACACACCTTCCGCATAATTCTTTATAGATTCTTTGCTAATTATTTGAGTACTCCTGTAACATATGCGACTCTTCATTTTATTTTTATGTGCTATACTATGTATATAATCCACAGTATTCCACTGTGAATTGAATTATCTCAAATTTGATTTCTAGGTAGTGTAAAACTTTTATGAAAAAGCTATTTAAAAGTTAAAATCAGGAAATACAATAATGTAAATAATTGTTTCTTAGCTTTTTTTCACTCAAGAGACCTATTAGGAATCCCGACAGGGAGCGTATTTTAATGATTTTAGGTACGACAAAAAGACCTTAAACCTTAGAAAAATTAAAAATATTTAAGGGTAAAACTAAATTTTGAATTTATTAGGCGTTAGCCTGCGAGGCTTCAACGCAGTATTTTTGAGATAACTCAATTAATTTACACCAACGAGAGGGCATGTCCTTGATTCAATCAAACTCTGGTATTACAACTGGAATTCTACCTTCAATAGATGAATGTGGTCTTAGAAAGTTAAAATAAGTACAAAACAAGGTAACAAAAGAAATAGAGCCATTAAAGCTATTGAAACCATTTGTTGTTTTGTAACTACGTTTAAAAGTTCGATTAAGGCATTCTATTATTTGTTTTAAGGGTCTATATTCTTTAGAAATAGGGTCGTCATTAGTAAGACCAATAACTTGAGTTACATCAAAATTTATATTGTGTTGTGCAAAAAATAGTCTAGCTAATAGATATATTGGATTGCCATCAACAACAAAGTTTAGTGTCTCAGGAAGTTCCTTAAGCTTAACTAAAACATCGTTTATTGCTCTAATAGCTAAAGGAGTATCCCTATTTGGAGATATACGATAAGATAGAATGATTTTCTTTGCAGCGTCAAAGAAAAAACAAATATAATGCCATTTACCGTTGACTTTGATATACGTTTCATCACCTCAAAAGGATTCTGATAGCTCATATGGATAGTTGTCAACTAGCGGTTTAACAACTGTAGAAACAGCATCAGCATAGTTTTTTATTGATTGATGAGATATTTTTATACCATGGATATCATACATTATTGCAGCTGTTTTTCTTAAAGATAAGCTATAGTTTACGTAATAAGTAAGAATTAAGCCAATTGTGTAGGATGAGGCCATAAAGTTAGAAATAGAGTGTTTTGGAGCGATAGGGCTATCTTTACTAAGAGGCATAAAATCAAAGTTAAATTCTCTATAAAGGTATCTTACCTTAAGTGCCTGAGGGTCCTTTTTAAATAACTTTTTTTCTTCAGTTGTCATTGAATTTAAGTTATGTTGATAGTAAGAACAATCATCATTTTTGCACTTGTGGATGATAAAATCTTTACGTTCCTTTATTTTTGAAAGAGCCTTACTGCAATGAGGACACTTGAGTTTAACAGTTAAACGATAGTTATTGGGTTTAAAAGTAGTGGAACATACCTTGCAAAGGTACTGACCACCACCACCGTTGTTGTCATAGATATAGTTATGTGGAGCGTTACAAATTGGGCATATTAAAGAACTAGGCGTAGCCGTTTTACCCTTACGGGATCTCACAGGCTTTAATTCCTTGCCATGTTCATTGAAATAATTTCTAAGTACTTCCTTATAGTTTAGTTTTTGTGGTTCTTCAAATATAGGAAGATCATCGACTTCCATCTTTCGATACTCCTTTTTAGTAGGTTTTTCTTCCGGAAGAGAAGTAAATCCCTTTCCAAAGACTATAACCATTAAAGTTGTAACTAAACTATGCAAATAAGTTATGTATTGAATTAGTAATGTATTAATCATGTTATAAACTTGCCTCCTTCTTTATTTGGAAATTTTGATCTCGTAAATTAAAATAATAACCTCTTTATTGAGGGGGTGCAAGTCTATATATAGAAAAAGTAGATAAATAAAGGGTTTGTGTGAAAGTTATTAGCATAACTTTTGACACTACCTATCTAAATCAAGGAGGTTTATTATGAAAAGTATTGAAATTATGGTGCATGAGCATAAATATATAAAAAGAATGTTAAAGGTTACAAGAAAAGCTTGTTCAAAGGTTTTAAATAATGAAGATATTGAATACAATGAATTCTTTAATGTAATAGATTTCATTAAAAACTATGCTGATAAACATCATCATGGAAAAGAAGAAAATTTTCTATTTAATAAAATGGAAGAGGAATTGGGCCCAATTGGATATAAGCTTATTAGAAATGGAATGTTGGTAGAACATGATTTAGGTAGATTATATATTCGACAGCTAGAAGAAGCAGTGAATAAAGTTATCTCTGAGGATAATGAAGCTAAATTAGACTTAATAGCCAATGCAATTTCTTACACAGACCTTTTAAATCGTCATATCGATAAGGAAGATTCCGTTATTTATACTTATGCTGAAAAAAATTTATGTGAGAAAAGTCGTAATGAAATAGAAACTGCTTGCTTAGATTACGAGGAAAATAATACCGAAATTGCTAAAAAGTATATAGCTTTATTAGAAAAAATGGAAAAAGAATTTCTATAATAAAAAATAACCCCATACTTTGTTTAAAAAGTTTGGGGTTAATATTTAACTTATTTTAGGGGGATAAGTTTTTTATTTATCTGTTATTAATATAATAATATACTTATGTGACAACTAAGTGTTAAAAATGTTTCCAAAATGTTAATTCACTTACCCCAATATTAAAGTAAATGTTAATGCTGTTTTATTTCTTCTTCAAGGAAGTCAGCAGCAATTTTAACTGCAGCCGTTCTTGTTCTTTTTCCATTTCTTGTTTGTAGCAAATATAGTTTTCCTTGTTCAATAGTAAACTCTATATCTTGCATATCTTTAAAATGTTCTTCAAGTTTTCGTGAAATTTTTATAAACTCTTTATATACTTCTGGCATATCTTTTTCTAATTCTTCAATAGATTTAGGTGTTCTACTACCCGACACAATATCTTCTCCTTGAGCATTGCTTAAATATTCTCCAAATATCTTATTTTCTCCTGTTACAGGGTTTCTTGTAAAAGCAACTCCTGTTCCTGAGTTTTCACCCATATTTCCAAAAACCATTGCTTGCACATTAACCGCTGTTCCGCAATCACATGAAATATCATTTGTTTTTCTATAAACCTCTGCTATAGGATTATTCCATGATCCAAAGATAGCTTTTACTGCCTCAATTAATTGTACTTTTGGATCCTCTGGAATATCTCTCCCTATCTCTTTTCTAATGTATTCCTTAAATCTTACAATAATTTCTTTTAACTCTTCCGTATTCAAATCCGTATCGAATTTAGCCCCTTTTTTTTCCTTTGCAGTATATAAAATACCTTCAAATTCTTTTCTTTCAAGACCTAAAACAACCTCTGAATACATCTGAATAAACCTTCTATAAGAATCATATGCAAATCTTTCATTATTAGAAATATTCGCTAAACCTACTACTGATTTATCATTCAACCCAATATTTAAGATAGTATCCATAATTCCTGGCATTGAAGTTCGCGCACCAGACCTAACAGCTACTAAAAGGGGGTTTTTATTATCACCAAACTTTCTTCCTACAACTTCTTCAGTTTTAATCAAGGAAGCTTCTATTTCATTAATTATATATTCTGGTATACTTCTACCCTCATGATAAAACTTATTGCATGCATCTGTAGAAATAATAAATCCATAAGGAACAAGAATCCCCAAATTATTCATTTCGCATAAATTGGCTCCTTTACCTCCTAGAAGATTATTCATCTTCGAATTACCTTCATCAAATAGATACACATATTTTTTGATTTCCATCTCTATCCCCTCATTTTTTTCAATTATTATTTAATACATCCCACTATTTAAAGGAACCCTTATTATCGTTCTATATATAGTAAACCTTTACTTTATCTCTTTCGGATTTCACAATGAACTAGTTTCCAATATGACTAATTTTGAAATTCACTACAATAAAATTTTAAATAATAATTATATATTATCATTTATCAAGTCAAAAATCTATAGGCATATCTTACTCAACCTAAAATCAATGCAACTTGATTTATAACTCCTATAGCTATCACATCAATCAACTATTGACATAACCTTTATACATCTATATCATATTATAAAGGGGCATATGCTAATAATCAAATTATATGCATGATGCTACTTTAAATATTTTATAGGGGGAATACTATTATGAAAATTGCATTACCATCTAGAGATAATCTTATAGACGACCATTTTGGTCATTGCGAATACTTTACTGTTTATACCATTGACCTAAATAGCAAAGAAATACTTTCCGAAGAAACCATTCCATCACCTGCCGGCTGTGGTTGCAAATCAAATATTGCAAAGATTTTAGCAGATAAGGGTGTATCCCTTATGCTAGCTGGTAATATGGGTGGTGGTGCTGTAAATGTATTGAACAATTCTGGCATCGAAGTAATACGTGGTTGTTCTGGAGACCTTAAAACTGTTTCTGCCAAATGGCTTGAAGGTGTTATTTCTGACTCTGGTGATTCTTGCCACCAGCATGAATGTCATGACTAAATAAATCAAAAATAAACATAATATTAATATTTTGGTAATAACCAAAAAACTCAGCGCGAGAAATTCTCTTTACTAAGTTTTTTGGTTGTTCCACAATCAAAACTAAATTTTAAATAAAACACTATTTTGTATTGTTTATATATAATTTATATTTTCTTTTTGAAGATTAAGTTCATCATAAGTAGTAAAACCTTTATTTATTGCATTTTCACGTAATTCTAAATATAACTCAGCCATGGTGGCATCCTTATATGGATTTACAAATAATACTCCTACACCAAACAAAAGAACCCCTAACAAATACCAACCAAAAAAAGATAGATCCAAAACAAACATATCTAATTTCTCTCCATTTGTCATTTCATTACTTAATTCAATTGCTCTATTTGAACCAATACCTGGATTATCAGCTAGAATATAAGGAACCATTCTATACGCATATGATTTAACTATTCCTGGAATTATAAGCAAAAGTGTCCACAACAGTGTATACACTTCTTTTAAAAACATGGTAATTAAAACTTGACCATATCTTCCATCTTTAAAGCAAAAACCCAAGTAACTAATATCAGCATTTTTTTCTGAAGCTTTTAAAAAGTACTTTTTACCACCCACTTCAAGCATATAGCCTATTACTATTCTAAGAATTATTAAAATCAATATTATGGATGCTAAAAAAGCAAAAAATCTATTATATACATATATTATTTCTCCAGGAAATGAATTTCCATGATTAATATATGAATCTGAATTATTTCTTGTATTGCTAAAATTCCATGAATTTTCACTACCTCCTGCTATTAAAATAATTAAACTAACTAAAAAAGACTTCCAGTAAGTAAATCTTAAAACTTCTTTTGCTCGAGTTTTAATTAACTCTCTTGTCCACATACATTTACCCCCTCTTTAATTAAGTGAAAAATTCCAAACTAATTTCCTTTTATATAATATATTATATCAATAATTTCTTTCCAATATTAACAAACAAGTTACAAAACCTAATATTTTATCAGTATAATAAATTTATCAGCTAATGGTAAATTGCAAACAAAATTTAAAATACGTTGATTTTACGTAAGCTTTACCTATATAATATAAATTATAAAATTTTGCAGAAAAAGAGTAGCACATTGTGCTACTCTTAAAAAAATTGACACCTAACATTTTTATACTAAATCACAATTAGGTTCAACTTGAATTTTGTCATCTAAGTCTTGAATTTTTTCTTTATAAATTTTAATAGCTAAGTACCCAGAAATTGCAAGACAAACTATTTCAGATATTGGGAATGCCATCCAAACTCCTGTTACTCCAACTAATTTACTCAAAATGTAAGCTGCTGGTAATAAAATTATAATCTGTCTTGTAAAAGATGTAATAAGGCTTGCTTGCGCATCCCCAAGTGCTTGAAAAGCAGTAGATAAAACTATTGCTGTACCTGAAAAAACAAATCCTATACTGATTATTCTTAAACAATCAATACCGATTGCTTCCATCTGTGGTGTACTACTAAATAGCATAAGTAATTGTTTTGGCATTGACATGAATATAATAGTACCAACCAACATTATTGTAGATGCATATATACTACCATATTTAATAGCATCTAATAATCTTTGCTTATTTTTAGCTCCATAATTATATCCAACTATAGGCATAATTCCTTGTACCAAACCGAATACAGGCATATATACAAAAGACTGTAATTTGAAATATGCTCCAAATACTGCAATAGCTGTTCCTGAAAATCCGGCTAAGATTAGATTTAATCCGGACACCATTATAGATCCCAACATTTGCATAACTATAGCTGGAATTCCAACTTTAAAAATTTCCCCTGTGATTTTGTTACTATAATGAAATTTCTTTAAGTTTAGTTCTAATCCATTTTTGTTTTTAAGTACAAGTTTTAAGGCATATATCATAGCACTCATTTGACCAATAACTGTTGCTATAGCAGCTCCAGATACCCCTAATTTAGGAAAAAACAGCAATCCAAAAATAAGAATCGGATCAAGAATAATATTAGTTATTGCCCCTAATAATTGTATTTTCATAGAACTTATCATATCTCCAGTGGCTCTTAAAATATTCATACATACTTCAGATATAATACTACCAAAAGAAAATACCATAATGATGGTAGTATATTGTACCGCATATTTAATTACAACTGCATCATCAGTAAACATGCTAAAAAACATTTTAGGTAGGAATGTAGCACAAATAGCAATAATACTCCACAATGCAATACCTATGGCAAATCCGTGTTCTGCTGCATTTGAAGCATCATTTTTGTTTCCCTCGCCTAACTTTCTTGATATAAATGAATTAACCCCTACACCTAGACCCACAAATATTGATATTATTATTATTTGTATTGGAAAAGCTATAGATAAAGCTGTAAGTGCTTGTTCTGATATTCTTGCTACAAATATACTGTCTACAACATTATACAAGGCTTGCACAATCATAGACAGCATTGCAGGCAATGACATTTTTATTATTAACTTCTTTACATCCATATTTCCTAGTTTATACATGTTTTCATTCATTATTCTTGCTCCTTCAATTTTGTTATTTTATCTACCATTTGTGCTAAAATACATTTAACTTTTTCAATATCTTCATCTTCAATGTTATTAATTATAATATCTTCCCATTCATTCAAAATTTCTTTAATGATAGGCAAAATATTTCTTCCTTTATCAGTTAAATATATATCTTTTTCTCTTTTATCATTTTCACTAATAACTCTATCAACATAATCATATTTCTCAAGATGAGAAATTATTTTCGTTATAGTCGCTTTGTTAAATAAAAAGAATTCATTAATTTTAGTTTGATTTGCTCCATTCTCATGCTTTAAAAATATCAATACTTCTGCTTGAACTTTATTTAAATTATATTTTTTTAACTTAATATCAGCATAGTTTTTTTCATTTCTATACAATATGGAGATATTTCTTCCTATTATTTTATGCATATTTTTCTCCTTTTTTAATAGTTGCTTGGGAAACCATTGTTATTATACATCAAAATAGTTTCAAAGGCAACTATTATTTTTACTAACCATTTTATGTATGGCGTTTGATAGTAATATGATATATCCATCGTTTAATTTTAAGACCAATTACAAAACAGTAGGTATGCCACCTCCATTGTCATGCACATATAAATTAACTCGATTTTGTTCTGTTTGTTACAGCTCAACAACAACTTCCCCCCCTGCATCTGTGAATTTATAAGCATTGGTTAGTAAATTTTTTATATTTAAAATACACTCTATGAAAGTATAAACAAAAATCCTTTCACTACTCTTAACTAATTCTCCATAAAATCTCTACATCTTTATGTTAATATACTTATACAAAATTTCGAATAATGTTGCAAAATAAAATCAAATGAACTTATAAGAAAGGATGATAAAAGTGAAAATAATAAAAGAAAGAATATTAGTACAAGATATGCATTGTACCTCTTGCTAAAAAATAATTGAGAAGAACTTAAAAAACCTTCCTGGAGTTTTCAGAGTATACTGGAAGTTTTATAGGTGGAGCTACCTCAATGTTTGCTTTTTCATTAGGTACTGTTCCGTTGATGCTATCTTTTGGTGCTCTTACAGGATTTTTAAGTAAAGATTATACAAAGAAAATACTGAAACTAAGCGGTTTTATGATTTTATTTTTAGAAGTGATAATGACAAATAGGGGCTTAGCTTTATCTGGATTAAATATTAAAACTTTAATTCCAGATACTAATTATAATTCTACTGATACAGATA
Source organism: Clostridium grantii DSM 8605 (assembly GCF_900129965.1). Classification (GTDB taxonomy): domain Bacteria; phylum Bacillota; class Clostridia; order Clostridiales; family Clostridiaceae; genus Clostridium_AF; species Clostridium_AF grantii. Next base: position 42,040 of record NZ_FQXM01000004.1, read on the forward strand.
ATACAGAAGAGAATACTACGAATTTTGCAAAAGCTACTATAAAAGATGGATATCAAGAAGTAAAAATAAGCGCTCTGGCAAGAGGATACACTCCAAGTGTTCTTTATGTTCAAAAAATATCCCTGTAAAAATGATAGTAGATGGTGAACAGTTGCCATCCTGTAATAATGCAATTGTTATACCTTCCTTCAATATTCAAAAGAAATTGACTTCTGGTGAGAATTTAATTAAGTTCATCCCTAGTGATAAAGATAATAATTTTAGTTGTTTGATGGGTATGATTTCAGGAGTGATTAAAGTAACTGATAATCTAGATTTAATCACCGCAGAATCTGCGGCTGCTGATGTTGAAGAAGTTCCCTACGAAAGTATATACGGACCAGATTTGAGTATATTTCTAGCTGAAGTATTAGTAAAAATTGCTTTAGTTGAAAATAAAAAACAATCTATAGAGATTTTAGGAGTTCAGTTAGAATTAAATCCATTAATTGTTGTTGCTGAAAAAGGAAAAGAACTTCAGATTAAATTTGACGCTGCAAATGGATACGCAATTCTATTGGATAATAATATAGCTGGAGTTATTGAAATTGTTGATGACATCAATAATGTTGATGTAGAATCTATAAGAAATAAATATATTCCTAGCAACTAAAATATAACTGTTGATTGCCATGAAATAAATCCACTACAATTTAATAAAGGAACAGTTCTCATAGAGCTGTTCCCTTTATCTTTATAGGTGTTCTTGAATATGAAAACGGTCTGCATTCATTACTTTATTCCATGCTGCTACAAAATCTTCTATAAACTTTTTCTCATTGCCATTAGATGCATATACCTCAGCAACTGCGCGGAGTTGTGAATTTGATCCAAATATAAGATCAACTTTTGTTGCTGTCCACTTTTTATCCCCTGTTTCTCTATCTAAACCTATAAATTTTTCCCTGCATTCAGGTAATGGGTTCCACAGAGTGTTAATATCAAGAAGATTTACAAAGAAATCATTTGTAAGGCATTCTTCTCTCTTTGTAAACACGCCATCCTTTGATTGTTTATAATTAGTATTTAACACACGCATACCACCAATTAATACTGTCATTTCTGGAATAGTTAGTGTTAATAATTGTGCTCTATCAATTAACATTTTATCTGATGTTACTTCATATTTATCCTTTACATAATTTCTAAATCCATCTGCCTTAGGTTCAAGAAAACTAAAGGATTGTATATCTGTTTCCTCTTGGGTTGCATCAGTTCTTCCTGGTGTAAAAGGAACCATAATGTTGCAACCTGCATTTTGGGCAGCTTTTTCAATAGCAGCACATCCACCTAATACAATAATATCAGCTAAAGAAACCTTTTTTCCCTTTGAATGTGAACTATTAAAACTACTTTGAATTTCTTCTAGAGTATTTAAAACCTTGCTAAGCTTCTCCGGCTCATTTATTTCCCAATATTTTTGTGGCTTCAAGCGTATTCTTGCACCATTTGCCCCTCCACGCTTATCTGAACCACGAAAAGTTGATGCAGATTCCCAAGCTGTTGTAACAAGTTCTGATATTGACAATCCTGAAGCTAAAATCTTATTCTTAAGTTCTGAAATATTCTTTTTATTAATCAATTTATAGTTGGCTTTTGGTACTGGATCTTGCCAAATAAAGTTTTCTGTTGGAACTTCTGGTCCTAGATATCTGGATATTGGTCCCATATCTCTATGGGTCAATTTAAACCAAGCTTTAGCAAAAGCCTCAGCAAATTTTTCTGGGTTTTTTAGATAATCTAATGCTATTGCTTCGTATATAGGATCATTAATAAGTGATAAATCTGCTGTAGTCATCATAGGTCTATGCTTTATTAATGGATCATAAGCATCAACTACCATATCCTCTTCCTCTACATTTATAGCTAACCATTGGTATGCTCCTGCAGGACTTTTAACTAATTCCCACTCATATTTAAATAATGTTTTTAAGTAACCCATTGTCCACTTTGTAGGTTCTGCTTTCCATGCTCCTTCAATGCCACTACTTATGGTATCTGGACCCTTACCAGTTTTATAGCTACTTTTCCAGCCAAGCCCTTGCTGTTCAATAGGTGCAGCTTCTGGCGCTGGTCCAACATATGAAGGAGATGCAGCACCATGGCATTTACCAAAAGTATGTCCTCCTGCTATAAGAGCAACAGTTTCCTCATCATTCATTGCCATACGAGAGAAGGTTACCCTTACATCATTGACTGATGCTTTAGGGTCTGGTTTTCCATTGGGTCCCTCTGGATTTACATAAATTAAACCCATTTGTGTTGCAGCAAGAGGATTTTCAAGTTGATTATCATCTTTATCACGCTCATCACCAAGCCATTCTTTTTCACTACCCCAGTAAATTTCCTCCTGAGGTTCCCAAACATCCACTCTGCCACCACCAAAACCAATTGTCTTTAACCCCATAGATTCTAATGCACAATTACCCGTCAATATCATAAGATCAGCCCAAGATATTTTATTTCCATATTTCTTTTTAATTGGCCAAAGTAAACGACGCGCTTTATCTAAATTTATATTATCAGGCCAGCTATTAAGTGGTGGAAATCTTTGCAATCCTTGCCCTCCACCACCTCTACCATCGTAAACTCTATAAGTTCCAGCACTATGCCAAGCCATACGAATAAAAAATGATCCATAATGACCATAATCAGCAGGCCACCATTCCTTAGAATCTGTCATCAACTTATATAAATCCTTCTTTAGTTCATAATAATCTAGTTTTTCAAATTCTTCAGCGTAGTTAAAACCTTTAGACATAGGATTGCTTAGCTCTGAATTTTGACGAAGAACATTAAGCTTAAGCTGCTGTGGCCACCAATACTCATTAGTTGTTCCCTCACCAGCTACTGATCTACTTGTTCTTCCTGTCACCGGACATTTACCTTCTAACATAACTTATCCTCCTTACCTGTCTTTTTTACCTACCTGCATACCTATAGGTAATGCAACTTTTCTCATAAAAATACTGTTACAATAAATTATATAAATATATAACTTGTATTATGAGTCAATTGGATAATAATGTTTGGTAAGGTTTTTTGAATTGTTTTTCTTTAAAATTAATTCATGTATCAACTATATCGTAAAAGGTCGTCTTACTTTCAAAAAAGTCTACTCAAAATTTGAGTAGACTCTTTTTAATTAATAATTATTCATCTTACTTTACTACTTTTAGTTCATTCCTTAAATTAATTATACTTGAATCATTATTTACTGTTCTAATAGTAAGAGAATTCACATCCAATTGAAGTTTATCAATTTTCCTATCAATTGTATCTATTTTTTCTGAATTCTGCATATATCCATCAAACAGATCTTCTATTTTAGGTTTTATTTCATTCTCGATTATTGTATTTGTTTTATTAGCTTCTTGTTTTAATCCATTTACATCAGACTTCAGTTCACTAATTTCACTATTTACTTTTTGAAATCCTTCTTGCATATGAATATACATTTTTTCCATCAAGTTAAATATTTTATCATTTTCCATAGTCTTTCAGCTCCTTTAAAAGATTATATACAGAATCATTTTTAGATTCCATAATAATTTTACTTTCTTAAGTATTGATAAATGTGATTCAATTCTTTCTAATTTATTATTAGTTTTACTTTGATTATCTAACTATTTAAACTAACATAGCTTTATTTCTGTATCCATAATCTGAACTCCTAGTATATATTAATTATACCTTATTTCAACCTTATCTTTCTATAGCGTTTTAAACTTACCTGGAAATTCCTATATTGTTATTATTACAAATATACCTTGATTTGATACAAACTTCTATTTGTTTTTACTATGTTTTTTATGGCTAAATACCTTTCCATATCTAATAGGCATCTACTATTACAGTATCAATATTTGTAGTATAAAAATTATAAGATAAAAGAGAATAAATTTGCTTAAATAAAAACCTTCCTCATATGATAAGTAGTTGGGAGCACTTGCTAACATTATAAATTCATAAAATTTTCTAATATTTTAATTCCACTGGTAATTTCCATAATATTATTATAAGTTTTGTCAAAAGAATCAATCTTATCCTTTTGATTTATAGCATAAATTTTTATAATATCTGCTGTAAATTCTGGATGAAATTGCACCCCATAAATACATCCTTTAATTTTAAAACTCTGGTGTGGCTCAAAATCATTATAAGCTAAAAGAATTGCTTCCTTTGGCAACTTAATTGCGCTTTGTGAATGTGTCACATATCCATAAAAAGTACTCTCAATCCCTTGAAACAGCTTATCTTTTTCACCCCGATTTGTTAATTTAATTTCCGTCATCCCTATTTCTGGTCCATTTGAATGATATGAAGTTACTCCATTAAAAACTTGTGCTAAAAGCTGATGTCCATAACAAATTCCAAGGACAGGAATATTCCTGTTTTCAATCCCTAAAAGCCAATGGGATAAATACTCTATCCAACTGTCTTCATCGGTAACCATACTGTGTGCACCTGTTATGATAACACGATCTATATCTTGATAATCCGGTAGTTTCTCACCTTTAAAAACTTTTGACAGTATGTATTGATTTGTTTTAATTCTTTCTAGAATCATATCATGGAAATTCAAATTCCTATTAACTAATTCATCATAGGCATCCCCTGTTTGGATTATTAAAATTTTCTTATTCATCTCAATTTCCTCTTTTTTATTTTCATCCTTAATCTCTTTAAGCAAAAAAGTATTGTTTCCAATCATTTTTCACCCTCCTCTTTAGTTATATTTTTATCTTATGATTTTTGATTATAATTTTTTAAATATAAAAATAAATACAATTTAGCTCATTACAAAGATTGTAAAAAAAGGCGGCAAAGCCGCATCTTCTCAATTCAAAATATAGCGTCAGCGTTAAGCGTTAGCTTGCATAAAGTTTTTTGTAGTTTTTAATGCATAAGTAACTTTTTATAAATTCAATCAAAAATATGCGGTCTAATCCTATGTCCATAAAGTTTCACAAACTCATCCGAGTTATCTCTAAAAATTTCTTTTATTACTCCATTGGCCATTATAAATTCACTTCTATTTTTTAACTGGATTAATTTTGCATAATCCTGACACCCATTGATTTTAAATACTTTACCTAACTCTATTTTATCAAAAAAATTTATACTTTCCTATACAATAAAAAAATAGCCCCACACTTTTTTTAAGAAGTGCGAGGTTAATATTTAACTTATTTTAGGGGGATAAGTTTTTTATTTACTTCTTATTTATATAATAATACAGTTTTGTGACAACTAAGTGTTGAAAATGTTTCCAAACTGTTAATTAACTAGAGTTCTCATACTTATTATGATTTATATTTTTATTCAAACTTCTATAATAAAAACAATAAAATCGCAAATAACCCAATAAAATTTTATTAATTTATCACAAATTCGGTTGACATGACAAAAAAATTATAATAAACTATAGTTAATAACTTAATACAACCTCACTTTCTTGTGAGGTAGAGGCGCGATATTTAACAGTTTTTAGTGGAGCTTGAGGTGCATTGATACTAGGAAGAAGGAAATATTGCCGAAGCAAATAATACTCTCACTATTATTTGCTGGGTCTACAGTTAAGAACTGTAGGACTGTCTTAATAAACTACCCTGTTTATTAAGGTGTGCTATCTCCATTAGGGAAAATGAGGGCTTGAAAGCAAATTTGATATTTTGCGGCCTGTGTTTATCTCAGGCCGTTTTTTATTTATAAAATAATAACAAAATTACAGGGGGAAATAATCATGAAAAAGAAATTATCATTATTAGCAATGGGGTTATCAGCATTTATGTTATTAACAGCATGTGGATCAAAGGGAACTTCTGAAACAGAAACTTTTAGAGTAGGTCTTGAAGCTGGATATGCTCCATTTAACTGGACTCAAATGGATGATTCAAATGGTGGAATTAAAATTGATGAAGGTTCTGAGTTCGCAGGCGGTTATGATGTAGAAATAGCAAAAAAAATTGCTGACGGACTTGGTAAAGAGTTAGTTATCGTTAAAACTGAATGGGATGGACTTGTTCCTGCTTTGACTTCTGGCAAAATTGATGCAATTATTGCTGGTATGTCTCCAACTGCAGAACGTAAAGAAACTATAGATTTTTCAGATAATTACTACAAATCAGATTTAGTTATGGTTGTAAAAAAAGGTGGCGCTTATGATGGAGCTACTTCTATACAAGATTTTAGTGGTGCAAAAATAACTGCTCAATTAAATACTTTCCACTATTCTGTAATAGATCAAATTAACGGTGTTGTTAAAGAGCAAGCTATGGATAACTTTCCTGCTATGAGAGTTGCTTTAGAAGCCGGCATGATTGATGGATATGTTTCTGAACGTCCAGAAGGTGTTAGTGCTCAATCTGCCAATGAAAACTACAAAATGATAGAATTCACTGATAAATTTGAAACATCTGATGACGATACAGCAATAGCTGTTGGATTAGTTAAAGATAGTGAATTAACTTCAAAAATAAATGAAATTTTAGCTGGAATTTCTGAAGAAGAAAGAAGTACTATCATGGATGATGCTATAAAAAACCAACCAACATCTAACTAAAGACTATTTAAACCCAGCTGCATTTATTTGCAGCGGGTTTTATTATTTTTTTCAAGGAGGAAAAAAATGACTTCTGAATGGATTATAAAAATCATTACTGAAAATTGGCCTATGTTTCTACGTGGAGCTGGTGTCACACTTTTAATCGCTATTACAGGTACAATTTTAGGTTCTATTATTGGTTTATTGGTTGGAGTTATACGTACTATTCCTCAACCTGACCGTGGACCAAAAAAAATAATTCTAAAAATTATTACTACCTTACTTTCTATATATATTGAAATTTTCCGTGGTACCCCAATGATTGTGCAAGCTATGGTAATTTATTATGGGTCTGCTATAGCTTTTGGAATAAATATGAATAAAATGTATGCAGCAATTTTTATTGTTTCTATTAATACTGGTGCTTATATGTCAGAAATTGTTCGTGGTGGTATAGTTTCTATCGATAAAGGACAATTTGAAGCAGCTCATGCTATAGGTATGAACCATATTCAAACAATGATAAACGTGGTACTTCCTCAAGTAGTTAGAAATATTTTACCTGCAACTGGAAACGAATTTGTAATAAATATAAAAGATACCTCTGTATTAAATGTAATTGCGGTATCAGAATTATATTTCCAAACAAAATCAATTGCTGGAAATAATTTCAGATTCTTTGAATCATTTTTTGTTGCAAGTATACTTTACTTTATAATGACTTTTTCTGTAACAAGACTTTTACGTTATTTTGAAAGAAAAATGGATGGTCCTACTGATTATATTATGTATTCTAATCAAATGCAGGTAGAGACTCCTGAAGATATGTTGCATAGAACAAAAGAAAATGAAAAAAATAATTATTAAGCGAAGGAGGAAAAAACTATGGAAAAAATAATTGATATTCAACATTTAAGTAAATCCTTTGGAACTCATGAAGTTTTAAAGGATATAGATTTTTCAGTTGAAAAAGGAGAAGTAGTTTGTATTATTGGTTCTTCTGGTTCTGGTAAATCAACCCTTCTTCGTTGTGTTAATCTTTTAGAAAAGCCAAGTGGTGGTCAAGTCATTTATAAAGGTGAAAATATTTTAGATGATAAGCATGATGTCTATGAGTATCGTAAAAACCTAGGGATGGTGTTTCAACAGTTTAATTTATTTAACAATCATAATGTACTGGCTAATTGTACAGTTGGACAAATCAAGGTTTTAAAACGTTCAAAAGAAGAAGCTGAAAAAGTAGCAATGGAATATTTAAGAGTAGTTGGCATGGAACAATTTGTTAATGCTAAACCTAAACAATTATCTGGAGGTCAAAAACAACGTGTTGCTATAGCTAGAGCACTTTCTATGAATCCGGATGTTATGCTATTCGATGAGCCAACTTCGGCTCTTGACCCTGAAATGGTTGGAGAAGTTCTAAAAGTTATGAAAGAACTTGCAGATTTAGGGCTTACAATGTTAATTGTAACTCATGAAATGGCCTTTGCAAAAGAAGTGGCTGATCGTGTAGTATTTATGGATAAAGGGGTTATTGCCGAAGAGGGACACCCTGACACAATTTTTAATAATCCAACCCAAGAACGTACTCGCGAATTTTTAAAGCGTACTTTGAATTAAAAATAAAGCATTTATCTTTCTTATGCTGATATAAAACAAAAAACTGATTTTTTAAGGTTGATACAATTCTTAAAAATCAGTTCTTTTTTGCTAGATACTAATATTAAAATCATATATTTTTCCTAATTAATGTAATCTTTCTCTAATTTCTTTTAATGAATAATCCCGAACTAAATTTCCATCTTTAAATACAATTTCTAATAAGTTATCTTTAAAAGCTTCTTGCTGGCTAATAGTAAGTTCATCTTTATAAAGAATTTCCTCTCCATCTTTGTAAACATAACACATTCCCTTTTGCGATTTTTTAAAATTTCCTGTATCAGTTTTTGGATCTTTGAAAATAAACTTTTCTTCCCCGTTTATTACTGCATGTGTAGCTTTTAGTGCAAATCCAAAGGTATCTCGAGTATTATACTGATAAGTATATGATCCAATACCAAAAGTACAATTATTTGCTGCAAAGCCTTTTTCAGCAAGTTGTGTACAAATTTCTTTACATCTTTCAATTGTAATACTATCTCCATAAATTGTTCCAATATGAGAATTTAAAACTTTATATCCTTTTGAATTAACTTCTCCACCAAAAATCTCCCATAAAAGTTCAACAGTGCCTTTATATTCTGGAGAATCTTTCTTTGCTTCTTTATCCCCACAGATTATTTTTATTGGATCTCCACTATCCCCTCTTATTACAATTTTACCATCTCTATTTAATATATTATCTTTTAATATTGGAAGTATATTAGTTATCACATTCCAATAATCATAAGTATCTGAAACTATACTAAATACTCCACTTGGAAAAACTTCATTAATCAATCTTTTATAAGCTTTAATTTCATCTACTCCATAACTACACATAACGCTATGTTCTGTTGACATAGTTCCTTTTCCCACAATTTCATTTTCCATATTGCAATTATAGTATTTTTCCAAATAAAGTATTGCTGAAATTGTTGCTGTTCCCTTAAATGAAAGCAAATGTCCAGCACTACTAGCTTGTGCACTTTCAATTGAACTAAAGCCTCTCATACTAAAATCCCCACAAGCTTTGCTTACATCACCATTTTCTACAGTTAAATCAAAATATTCTTCAATAATTTCTCTATACCTGTAAGCTATAGTTGCACTTGTCATTGGTTGCCAGATATTACAACTCATAAAAGTCTCCAAGTAATTTACAAGCCAAGCGAAATCATCATGAGTATTACTAATCTCAATCATAGGCGTTTTTATATTTACTCTCCTACCTTCTGCAACTGCTTTAATTTGTATAGGAAGATATCCTAAATCATGTAACTTTTCTATATGCTTTGTATCTGCTGCTATATCACCAAGAGTTTTTGATATAACTCTTTTGTATTCTTCAATAATCTGATTTTTTGGAACACTAAAGAAATTTTCATTAAAATATTCTATTAAATAGTTCTTTATAAAAGGTTGTAGCCCAAACATAACCACTTTATCCATATCTTCTTTTCTACTCATTCTAGGAGTCCAGTAAGATACAAGCTTTGTCATTCCTTCTGCATAGCACATATGGTGTATTGTCTTATAAAAATCAGTTAACAATAATGGATTTATCATTTTATTCTCCCCATTCCTATTCAATATTTTCTACAACTCTATCTTATTACTTTAACACTTAAAGCTTCAATTACATCTAATGCCTTATGATGTAATTCCTCATCAAAACTTGCACAAAGCGATGCATCAACACTTAAATCAACATTTACATATTGAGCTTGAAAGGTTACAACATTACTTATTACACACATATTTGTTACAACACCTACTAATTCTATTAGCTCTATATCATCACCAATATCTTCTGATAATTTAATCATATCCTTTGGTGCTATTCCAAAAGCTTCTTCATTATAATGAAAAGTGTTTTCTGCTCCTACAAATTCATTTAATTTACCATAAAGCTCATGTCCTTCAGTATTTATATAACAATGAGGAACTGGCAAACTCTTTCCCTCTCTTGTTTCTAAATAATTTTCATAGTGAGTATCATAAGTAAATACAACCTTATCTTTATTATCTAAATAATTTTTAACTTTATTATAAATACCTATTTCTAAAGTTTTTGCTTTTTCAAAACCTAATGCTCCATCCACAAAATCCTTTTGATAATCAATAACTACTAATAATTTTTTCATGTTTTTAGCCCCCTATTTTTTATACATAAAACTTTATTATATGATTTTACTTATTTCAATTTTTTCATGGTCTTTGCTTAAAATGCTATTTGTAGTATAAACTTTTTTTATTAAATCAGTTTTTAAAATATCTCCTTTGAATATTGTGTCTTCACAATGTGTTACCACAAGAAATATTTCTGTAGCTCCCATTTCTTTTAATTTAGAAGCTGTAAGCATAAAAGTTCCCCCTTGTGAGCATAAATCATCTACAATGATAGCTTTAAACTTTTGGCTTTCAATAACTCCATTTATCTCTAGTTTCTTTATAAAACCTGTTTTAAAATCTCTTTCCTTGCTTGCAGTTAGTACCTTATCATATTCAATTTGTTTTCCATATCTTTTTGCAGCTCCCGCATCTGGGTACACAATATACAAATTTTCCTCACTAATATTAAGTTTTTTCATTAATTCTTCTGTTAAAACCTTTGACATATCTATAAATCTAACTCTATCAAGTAGTGCCATGCATACCTCTGAATGTGGTTCATATACTAATACTTCTTCAAACTCCAAAGAATTTATTAATTTGCATAAATATTTCAAGGTAAATACTCTCATTCCTTCTGTTCTATCCATTCTACTGTAGGGCATATAAGCAATTTCTAAATTGCACTTTGATTTCTCCTCATCTAAATGATTTTTTAGAAATACCAAATGAGTTATATCCTCATCATTTTCAAATTTTAGTTTTATATTATTAAGTTGATTGGCTTTTACTTTCAAATTTTCACTGCTAATTAAGCTTTCACCATTAGGAAATTTTATTATATTAAGCTTTTCACCATTTAAATAAATCATTTTTTTACCTCTTTTCTTAAATTTTTAAAAATTATGTTCCCATTTTTCATTAAACTTGAATATCTTAGCTGGTCTAAAAGGCTTACCCTCTATTTTCTCATCTGTTTCTATTATCATATCATCCATTTTTCTTCTAAAGTTTAAAATTTCCCTTCCCATTATGGCTTCATAAACGTATTGAAGTTCTTTTACTGTAAACAATCTTGGAAGTAAATTTAAAGCAATAGGGGTATATTCTATTTTATTTCTTACTCTATCTATTGCATAATCTATTATTTTATAATGGTCAAAGGCTAAGTCTTTATTAGTAGTTTCCACCAATTTATAGCTTTGTTCTTTTCTTCTTAAAATACTATTTTCAATTTTTTCTGAAATTTCATATTTTACTTCTATTTCGCCATCTTCACTAATAAATTTTAATAGATATTTATTCAAGTTATATTTTTCATGATTTTGAATTGCAATTAATTTTTTTTCTACCCAAAACCATTTACTTTCTTTTACAGGTTTTTCTTTGTTAAAGTTAATGTTGTCTTTTGATATTAAAGCCATATTTCCTACACTAATAACTCTAGTTCTTGGATCTCTATTTACTTCCCCAAAGCTATATAATTGTTCCATATTATACATTATCAATGCCTGTTTCATCTTTTAATTTTCTAATAGCTCCTTCTTCTAAGCTTTCATCCATACTTATAAAACCACCTGGAATTGCCCATTTACCTTTGTCAGGGTAATCATCTCTTTTAATTAATAACACTTGAAGTCCTTTTTGGGGAACTTTTCGTGAATTTTCTTCTTTCATGTCATCCGTTGTAAATATAATTACATCATTAGTAACACTTGGTCTTTCAAAAATTTTCGGATCATATTTTTTCAAAAATTTTTCTTCATTTATATTTAATTCCTCTTTATTTTCACTTATTTTTTCTTTATCCAAATCATATCACCTCAAGTTTATTTTATAAATCTATCCAATTTAGTTACATAAATATCATAATATTTGTTACTCACATAAAATCACCAAATCACTATTAATCAATTAGATAATATCAATTTGATTTTATGTATTAATAATATAATATATGGTTTTATTTGTAAAGAGTTATTTATAATTTATTTTCATTACTAATCAAAATAATTATTTATATCAAAAAACATAGTAAAAAGCCTTACATCTCAATTTCTTGATGTAAGGCTTTTTTAATTATATAGCCAAGCTTTTCTTGTTGAAAATATAAATTGCACTTCCGTACAAAATTACTGCTACTCCAACAAGAATTAAACAAACCATTGTAGTATAAGAACCATCATTCATAATCTTTTCAGGATTAACAATAGAGTAAACACTAAAATATTTTAAAAACTCAACTTTTTCGCTAATCTCACTTACCATTTTTAGCACAAAGAAAATAATAGGTATCCCTGCTCCAAAAGCAATTGAATTCTTTGTTTCATTAAAGATACAAGAGCATAGAAAGCTAATCCCACCTACAACTATTATAACTAAAAATGTCACTAAATTTAATGAAATAAATTCTTTTATTCTTAAAAGACCTGGAAACAATGATTCTGCCATTATAATAAGTACACTTATTTCAAAAACTATTAATACAAAAGTACTAGTAACTAAATATATGGCTTGTGTTAAAATGATTTCTACTCTTGAATTTGGTGTTGCTAATAAATATGCCATGGAACCACTATCCACATGTTTTGCTACAAGTTTATTAGCCACCATGATTGTATAAATCATTGGAAAAACAAGAAGAATAAATCCATAAAGATAAGATGCTAAATAAGAAGTCAAATCAGCTCCTAATCCATCAAACCCAAAAGCTTTGATCATTCCTTCTGGTAACATTTCAAACATAGCCATCATAGCTTCAGCGCCATCTGGGTCAAACATAGTTATACTTGTAGTAACATATATTAATAACATTCCTGATATAAATGCAAATATTCCCCAATTAAATTTGATATTTGATTTAAATAATGTTTTATTCATTTGAGTGTCCATCCTCTCCATAGTATTTCATAAATACATCCTCTAAAGATTCCTGTTTTACTTCAAGTTTTGTAACATCACAGGTGGATAGGAACCAAAAAAATTGGTTATACGGATACTTAACTATTGCTTGTACTTTATCATCAGATATTTTTTTAGTTTCAAAATCACTATAAAGTACTTTCTTAGCATCTGTAGAAGAGCCCAAAGTTATAACATAAGTTTTAGCTTTCATCTCATCCAAGGCCTTAACATCTTCTATAGCTACTATTTTTCCTTCTCTAATAATTACTGCACGATCACAACTTCTGTGAATTTCCTCAAATATGTGAGAAGACATTAAAATTGTTTTTCCTTTTTTCTTTTCTTCTTGTACTAATTCTAAAAATATATTCTGCATAAATGGGTCCAAACCACTAGTAGGTTCATCTAGAATATATACTTCAGGTTCATGCATAAAAGCAGTAATAATACCTAGCTTTTGCTTCATGCCTTTAGACATTTTTTTTATTTTTCCTTTAGTGTCTAGTTGAAATCTTTCAATTAATTCATCTCTTCTTGAAACATCTTTTGTTTTTCTCATATCAGTCATAAATTTCAAAAATTCCATACCTGTCATATTATCAAATAGCGCCATTTCTCCTGGTAAATATCCAATAATATTCTGCAATTCTTTAGCATCTTTTCGACAATCAAGCCCATTTATTGTGGCTGATCCTTCACTTGCGTTAGCAAACCCAAGTAGGTTTCTGATTGTGGTTGTTTTTCCTGCACCATTAGGTCCCAGATAACCGAAAACTTCACCTTCTTTAACACTAAAATTAACATCAAATATCCCTTTACCACTTTTATAAACTTGAGTGAGATTTTTTAGTTCTATCATTTGCAAGCCTCCATTCAATCTTAATAATCACCTTTGACCAAACGTCGGTCTTTAATTAAATTATATATTCCTCTAAATTTTCTGTCAAACTTATATAATTAAAAGAATAGTAAAAGAGGCTGTTTTATAGCCTCTAAACTTGATTTTTAAATTTTTTTTATCTTTCAATATTCTCAAATACTATCTTCACTCCACAACTTTAAGAATTCTATTACTTCGTTAAAAGTTGGACTTTTTGCATTTCTAACATAAAAACCTGATGTAGCCACACCCATTATTAAAGATTGCTCTGGGGTTAACTCCATCATTTGTGCTAAACAAAATCCTGCATTAAAATTGTCTCCAGCTCCTGTGGTAAGCTTTGGTTTTGGAGTATAAGGTCCCATTACGTTGTAGTAGGTTCCTTTAATTACAGTTGAGGCTTCTATAGTAGGATGAACTACCATACTGTATAATTGTAATTTTTCAGCTAATTGTGTTACCAATATCTTTAAATCTACTTTATTATCTTCATTTTTAATTATTTCTAATCCAAGAATTTCAGCTATTTCAACTGCTTCCTTAAAATTTAATCCTAGTATAACTTTAAAGTACTCACTAAAACTTTGTATAAGATTAATGGCTTCAAGAATATCCTCTTTTTCTCTTTTTTCTGGATCTGCCAAATCAAAAAACACAAGCTTTTCCTCATTGCTTTTATTTAATAAAGGAAACACTTCTTCAAGTAAACCTTTCCATATGTCACTCATATGAGGTAGCATTGTCCAATTTTCCAGTCCTAAAAGTTTTGACTCATTTATCAGTTCAACTAATTTTGTGATGCCTATTATTTTTTTTATATTATCCCAATTCACATCTTTAAGTGATTCTAACTTTCCAACCATTACCTTTCCATCTTCAAACTCCACAGCATCTGTATGACCTGGATTAGCAATTGAATAAACTTTACAAATTTCAGCCATAGCTTCAAATACTTTTTCTAAATGAGGATATCCCAATGCTCCTATATAAGATAAATCTACTCCATATTGAGCAAGAGCATTGCTAAGAATAGGACCATTTCCTCCTAATTTTTCTTGGAGCCTAACCATCTCAATATTTGTGCTAAGTCCTGAGGCTTGAATAATTTTTTCTCCATATTCTTTTATGGTTTTTAATCTTTCATATTCCATTGCATTCTTTCTAGTTGCTACTACATGAAGAATTTCATCTACAAAACCGTCCAGTCCAATAACTGCTTTTAAGCCTGTCCTATCTTTCCCCTCTAAGATTGTAACTAACTCATTTAATTTTGCTTTTAATAAATTTTCCATAATTTCACCTTCTATATTAGAATTTGGTTTATGTTAATTAATATGCTCCTGGAACTTTCAAGCTTATTTACATTTTAAAATATTGACTTTTTTAATTACAATTATTGTTAATTCAATTTTATATTTTTGTATCAAACCTGTCAAGGATAAAATATTAAATAAAACTTTCGCTTTTAAAACACAAAATTTATTCACGCAAAAAAAAGTAGCTAAATAATTAGCTACTTTTTTTATGCGAATGTATCATTTAAATCAAAAGAATAAGAGTTTTGTTGATATTCAGCACTGCTTGTTGTATAAGCACTGATAAGTTGCTTAATAAGATCACTATCACTGCTACTGTTAGTACTACTATAAGTCGTATTTGAGCTAGATAATTTTGTTTCAAGGTCCATCATTTTTGGCATCATAGGTAATTGAAGACCATTATTTTCAGCAACTGAATTAACTTCATCACTATCTAGTATACCATCTGAATTAGTATCATATTCCCCAAAAAACTCCTCTATATCTAGTGATGATCCTGATTCTGTGATAAAAGATTCTACTTCATCTACACTCCAACTTCCATCTTCATCAGTATCAACATTGGGACCTCTTTTACCTTCTGCCCCTTTCATTGGTGGAGGTCCTTGTGGTGGTTTTCTACCTCCAACTTTTTTTGCATCAACGCTCATGCTCTCTTCTTCTGGTTGCTTTGCAGAAACAGAATTTTTTAAAACATTACTACTGTAAGGATTGTAAGCTTGACTGCCAACTCCGCTTATCATCATTTTTATTTCACTCCCTTTTATATTATTGTATATTTCTATACTTAATATATTTTAAAGTAGTAATGTGTAGTTTTTGTGAAGTAAATAATTAAACTTTATTTATAATTATTTTCTTTTGCCATTGCTTCTTCTTTTATTTCTTTTTTCATACCGGCAAGGGCTTCTTCTCTTAGTTGATTTTTTGATTCTAAGGTTTTTTTCATTTTCTCGTCACTGGTTTTTTCAATCACATCATTGGCTAAGCGAACGTTTTGAATAGTGTTATCAATATTACATTGAATTCTATCCACATTATCTGTTCTGTCATCTTTATTGTTTTTCATAATTTTCTCCTTTAATAAATATACAATTTAGGTTTAAGAACCTATATTTTATTATGTGTATATCTATATTAGTTATTCATTATAATCAAACAACTTAATAATTTCCTCTTCACTCATAGCCCCGAAACTGTCACCGCTAGATAATTCATCTCCCATTAATTCTGATATAAGTTTTTTCTTTTCTTCTTGAAGTAAAATGATTTTCTCCTCAATAGTTCCTTTAGCAATAATCTTTACAACTTCCACCACATTTTTTTGTCCTATTCTATGAGCTCTGTCTGTAGCTTGTTGCTCTACTGCCGGATTCCACCATGGATCAAAGTGAACTACAATATCTGCTGAGGTTAAATTAAGTCCTGTTCCACCTGCCTTTAAGCTTATTAGAAATACAAGATTTTCTCCCTGGTTAAAATCCTTTACCATTTCCATTCTTTTTGATGAAGGAACCGATCCATCTAAATAACTATAAAGGATTCTTTCTTCCACAAGTCTTTTATTTATATTTTTAAGCACTGAGGTGAATTGAGAGAAAACAAGAATTTTATGATTTCCTTCTATGCTTTCATGAAGTAGATCTATTAAAGCTTCTATTTTTCCGCTTCCTCCATTATAATCCTTCATCAATACGGAAGGATCTAAGCATAGTTGTCTTAACTTTGTTAAATAAGCTAGAATTTCTATCTTACTTTTTTTGAATTCTTCGTCCTTAACCTTTTTTTCAATAAGCTCCACTGCATGATTTGCATATATTCCATAAACCTTTTTTTGTTCCTCACTCATTTCAATCATAAGTGTTTTTTCTATTTTCTCCGGTAATTCTTTTAAAACATCTTTTTTTCTTCTCCTAAGAATAAATGGCTTGATAAGATTATTTAATTCCTCTAAAACTTCTGGGCTTTCTTTTAGTTTTTTATGATATCTTACACTAAATATCTTTTCATCATACAAATATCCAGGCATAATAAAATCAAATATTGACCATAATTCCATAAGTGAATTTTCTATTGGAGTTCCTGATAAAGCAAATTTACATCTTGCTTTTATTTCTTTCATAGCTTTTGCATTTTGAGAATGAGGATTTTTTATATATTGTGCTTCATCTAAAATACAATAATCAAAATCTATACTTTTATAAGCCTCTAAATCATTTTTTAATAAATTATAGGTAGTTATAACAACATCAAATTTTTCTATGTTTTTCAATATTTCTTCTCTTTCTTCAATTGAGCCATTTGCAGCTGCAACCCTAACTGAAGGTGCAAACTTTTCAAATTCACTTACCCAGTTATAGGTTAAAGATGTTGGAGCTACAATCAAAGATTTACTTTTTTTATTAGATAATATAAAAGTAATAGCTTGAAGGGTTTTACCAAGGCCCATCTCATCTCCTAAAATTCCTCCAAATCCTAAATAATCTAAGGTTTTAAACCAATTATACCCTAGCTTTTGATATTTTCTAAGTTCCCCTTTTAATTCTATTGGCTCTTTGAATATGAGTTTATTTATATTCTTTAATTTATCTTTAATTTCTTTCAGTTCTTGTTTTCCTTTTAAATATCTAATATTATTTTCTTCCAAATAATTATGTATAAAAGTTGCTTTATTTTTACTTATATCAATATGATTTTCATTAACTCCCTTAGGAGAAATCATATCCAAAAGCTTTAAAAATTTATTAAGCTCTAATTCCTTTAAATCTAGATATTCTCCGCTATTAAGTTTATAATATTTAAGATTATCTCTAAATGCTTTAAGTATATTTGAGGTTTCTTTTAATGGAATATCACCTATTTTAAAATCCATCTCTAAATAATTATATTTCCCTGCCTTAATTTCTCCATTAATTGATTTTGAGCCCAAAGATTTTATTCCTTTAAAATTTTCCGAATAATAAACCTGACCTATTTCTTGAAGTTTTTCAATTTTATTTTTAAAGAATTCAAATATTTCATTTTCTTCCTTTGTGAAATAAAATTCTTTCTTTATTTCTTCAAATCCTAGAGAGTAAAGAAGTTTTTTTACTTGGTTTTCTTTATTAACATCTCTATATATTATTTTTTCTTCACAATATTCATTTATATTAAATTCAAAGTTTTTATATTTTACTTTTAATAAAAGAGAAATTTTTTTTCCTATTTGATCAAAGTAAAAATTAAATTCACATTTAGCTGAAACTATTTTATCCTTTATAGTTTTGGCCAGCGTAACATTATTGGATAAAGTATTAAGGTCAGGAATTAACTTTCTTAGTACAGTTTCTTCCTCCTCCTTACTTATAGTTACAACCTTTGCTTCATTAAATACATGAAGGTATGGACTTATTTTATAGCAAAACTCATGCTCTGGTATATAAATAGAAGTTCCATATAAAAAAGCATTGTTTTTAGACCCTAAAACCATGGGCATTCCGATAACAGATTTTAAAATATAATCACCTTTTATTATCTTCAAATCAAAATCTATGGGTGGAGACTGTTTTAAAATTTCTGTGTCCACATCTCTTGAAAAAAAACCTTCACTTAAATACACTCTATGCTTGCTGATAAGCTCAAAAAATTCTCTAACCAAATATCTAGGAATATTAATATATTTTCCGTCTATGTATTTATCTTTACCTCTATTAAAAGACTTTTCATTTGTGTCCATTTCTTTTAACATCTCAATAAAATCTATAAGTCTTTTATCCTTTGTACTTAAACTATTCTCCTTTACATTAAATATAAAGTTATTACTATATTTTAAAGGAAATTTATTATGATAGCACACCAAAAAATGCTCAATATCTTTCAAAATGTAAAGATTTCTTGAATTAGTAGATTTAACCCCTATTTTAAAGTAAGCCGATATTTCGTCACTCCACTGATTTTTATTTACAAATACCTCTATCTTAATTTCTTTTTTATTTTTTTCCTCTCCTAAAAGAATGGATAAAATATTATTTTTATTTTCAAATATACTTTCTACCACTTTATCGGATTTTTTTAAAAATGGATGCTCAACTAACTCACTCAAGGATTTATAATAGGTAGCAACTAAATGTTTGCAACAATAATTACTTTTTTTAAATTCATTTTTTTCATAATCCAAGCAACTACAATGAGTGGTAAATATACTTTTATTTTCCCAATCCATTTCAATTTTCGTGTGATACTCATTAAATAAATTTTCTGAAATAACATTCCCATCTATGCAAATAAAATTTTCTTCAATATTTATATCTAATGAGGAAATCAAATCATTATTAAGCACTCTTTGCCCTTTAGCATGATTTTTTCCCGCTGTTCCTTCATTAAATATTTGTAATAATAAATCTTCTGTCAACATTCTATCACCCTTTAATTTTAACTTAACTTTTATTATATCATAAATACAGATAATTCACCTATTTACAAGTGTCTGTTAATTAATTGTAAATTTTATAATAACTATCTGTAAATTTTAAGAAATTTAATACATTAATTGGTAATATTGTTTGTGTAGAATATTATATATTATACTATTTTCTATATATTATTTTTTTAAGGATTTATTTTTAATAAGGAGATGGACACTATACAAAGATATAACGCAGTATTTGAAGGAGGCGGAATTAGGGGTATTGGTATAATTGGCGCCTTAAAATTTTTGCATAAATGCAATATAGAATGGGAAAATTTCGCAGGAACCTCTGTAGGCTCAATAATCGCCGCTTTACTTGCAGCTAATTATACTCCTCAGGAAATGCAAGATATTCTATCTGAAATCAATTATCTAGATTTTTTAGATACTGAAAACTTACACAGAGTACCCTTAATAGGAAAGCACTTATCCGTTTTAAAAGAAAAAGGTATATACTCAGGAGAATATTTTGAAAATTGGATAAAAGAACTTTTAATGAAAAAAGAAATAGTAACCTTTGAAGATGTTAGTTATAATGGCATTTCAAAATTAAAAATTATGGCCACAGATATAACTTTAAAAAGAAAACTCTTATTACCTGATGATTTAATTTACTATGGAATAGACCCAATGAAATTTGAAATAGCTAAAGCTATTCGGATGAGCATAAGCATCCCCTTTTATTTTAAACCTGTGAAATTTCAATACAGCAATAATTTTAGCTATATAGTTGATGGGGCTGTTTGTTGCAATTACCCCTTAAGAATTTTTGATGATAAAAATAAGTATTCACAGCCAACGCTAGGTTTCAAATTTATGAATTCTGATTTAAGTTTAACTTCTCAAGGGAAAACAGATGCAATGTCCTTTTTAATGGATATTACTAGTACAATGGCCACTGTTTCTCATGATCAAATTTTAACAAAAGAAGATGAAGAAAGAACCATATTTATTCCTACAAATGGAGTAGATGCTACAGATTTTAATATTTCAAAACAGAAAAGTATTGATTTATTTAAGGTTGGCTATAAAGCTGCTTCTTTGTTTTGGAGTAATACTATTGAAAATGAAGTTACCGATGAAAATACAACTACAGCCTCATAATAAATGTTAAAAAGATAAGCTTTTTTATAAAGCCTATCTTTTTTTGATACAATAATTTGCATAATTACTATATATATACTTTATAATAAATTAAATTTTGTAATATATTTGTTACTTAATAGTTTAAATTTCTATGTATAATGATTATGTAAACAATATTAAATTGTATTTTAAATCATATTAAGTAAATATCAGGAGGATAAATCATGAAAAGGAAATTTGCTCCAATATTAATTTCATTGTTCATTACCATTCTACTAGCAGTGTTCATCAATCAATTGTTTTTACCAGTTTTAAATTTAAAATATTTTGGTTCTGTTCTAATTATTCTTATTTTATCTATTCCATTATCTATAGGTATAGGTTATTCCACAAAAAAAACCTTAGCCTATCTTATTGCTCCATCATTAATAATTCTCTTTATGCTGGCAAATATGATTATTTCAAGTGGTATAGTGAATAACACAAAAAAACGTGCTTTAATAGGTCAAATAACAGCAAAGGATTTTTCTACAGATATTTCCCCTATAGATTTAACTCAAATCCCAGTAGTTGATCAAGAATTAGCACAAAACTTAGGTGATAAAAAGCTTGGGGAGCAAGTAGCTCTTGGAAGTCAAGTAACTCTTGGACAATTTACAAAACAAAATGTAAATGGAAAACTTTTTTGGGTGGCTCCATTAACACACTCCGGTTTTTTCAAATGGAATTCAAATAAAGATGGTACTCCTGGTTATATTATGATAAGTGCAACCAATCAAGGAGATATAAGCTTAGTTCAAACTATAAATAACAAAGATGTTAAAATAAAATATCAACCTTCTGGATTTTTCAATGATGATTTAGCTAGACATGTATATAATGCTGGTTATAAAAATACTGGGCTTACTGACTACTCCTTTGAGTTAGATGATGAAGGTAATCCATTTTGGGTTATAACTAAATATGAAAATACTTTTGGTTTTACAGGTTCAAATGCTTCTGGTGTTCTTATTGTAGACCCTGAAACAGGTTTAATTGAAGACTATGGATTAAATGAAATTCCTCAATGGGTAGACAGAGTTATACCAGCTGATTTTGTTATGAAACAATTAAATCAATGGGGCAAGTACGTCCATGGATGGTGGAATCCTTCTAACAAAGATGTAATTCAAACAACTGAAGGTTATAATATTGTTTATAATAATGGAGAGTGTTTTTATTATACCGGAATGACTTCAGCTGGTGCGGATGAAGCCACTATTGGTTTTATGTTAGTAAATACAAAAACAAAAGAAACAAATCTTTATAAAGTATCAGGTTCCCATGAAATTGCTGCAATGCAATCTGCTGAGGGACAAGTTCAAGAAAAAGAATACACTGCAACCTTTCCTATCCTTATAAATGTAGATGGCCAAGCAACCTATTTTATGACCTTAAAAGATAAAAAAGGCTTAGTTAAACTTTATGCTATGGTTAATGTAAAAGATTATAGTTTGGTAGGTGTTGGGGAATCTTTAAGTAAAACAAAATCAAATTATATTAAAAAATTAAAAAATCAAGGAGATTGGCAAGGTCTTCAAAACAGTAATGAAGAAATAAAGGAAAAAGGAATTGTAAAAAGAATCGGTTCTAGCATCATTGATGACACCACTTATTACTATATAGTTATTAATGAAAGATTAGATAAAATCTTTATTTCTTCTTTGAATATGAGTAATGAATTGCCTTTAACAAAAGAAGGCGACAATGTTGAAATTTCTTATTTTATAAATGAGAATTCTAGTATAGATTTAACAAGCTTTGATAATTTAGAGTTAACTCAAACAAAATCTGAATCAGAAGAAGTTATACTAGAAGAAAATAAAGAATTAGAAGATACTACCCTTACTAATTAAGTTATTATTTTACCATTAAAAACCCCAATTCATTTATTTCTGGGGTTTTATATTGGTTTAATTAGCTTATTTTACTCCAACTTATTTTTGCTCAAATAATTGATATTTATAATACTTTCAATACCCTCTTTCTCTAAGGGTTTGCTAAATAAATATCCTTGTATAAACTGGCAGTTAAGTTCTTTAAGTATCTCATACTGTTCATAAGTTTCTACTCCTTCTGATACTATATCTAATTTAAATTCATTAGCTAGCATAAACAAACAATTAACCACCTGTTTATTATCTTCATTCAAATATTCATAAATTAATGCTTTGTCAAATTTTATAATATCAACTGGAAACATCTTTAGATACTGTATTGAAGTATATTCACTTCCAAAATCATCAATTGCTATTTTAGTTCCTATGGACTTTAGCTTATTCATAAATTCATTAGCTTTATTCTCATCCTCTTAATATTTTTGTTATTATCTTCACTTCTTTTCCCAACAATAAAAAACCATTTAGTATCTACAGCTCTGTTTTTACTTGCCACTTCACAACTAATCTTTTCACAAATTCCTTCTTTATAATGATTATATGATTCTAAAAATTTACTTTTATCATTTTTATCAAGAAAACTATCCATTATTTCATAAATATCGTTAAATTTATTAGCTACAATTTCTTTTTTCCTTCCGAAAGGAAATGATATTTTATTTTTATTTTCATCTAATTCCCATAAATATATTCCAGATTCATCCATAACTAAGTTTAATTTTTCATTTATGTTCTTTAAATTCATGATTGCAAGGTTGATTTTATCCAATAACTCATTTATTGCTAAATAAAGACCTTCAAAGTTACGATTTTCTGAAATTGGTAATTTGTATAACTGATCTCTGTTATAATCAATGTCTTTAATATGCTTATTCAGTGAACTACTCACCACCTAAGAGGTGGAAGCTTCTTGGTCAATACTACTACTGTAGCAAGTTTACCCAAGCTATCAAGGTCAGAACCAACCTCTATAGCAATATATCTCATATTACATTGCTAATTTTAGTAGATTTTTAGCAGCATTTATATCCCTATCCATTACCATTCCACACACTGGGCATATATAAGTCCTACAAGATAAGTCTTTTGTTTGACTTGATTTATTGTCACAACTAGAACATAGTTGACTACTTGCATAATTTGATGATGCTATTATTATTTCTATACCATACCATTTTGCTTTATACTCTAGCATCCTTCTAAATTCATTCCAACTTACGTCTGCTATTGATTTATCCAACTTGTGATTTTTAATTATGTTACTTACTTTTAAGTCCTCAATCACTATAACTTGGTTTTCGTTAATTAATTGAGTGCTTATTTTATGCAAAATATCTTTCCTTTGATTAGCTATTTTCTCGTGCAGCTTTGCTACTTTAATTCTAGCTTTTTTTCTGTTGTTACTACCTTTCTGTTTTCGTGATAGGTTTTTTTAAAGTTTAGCTAACCTTTTTTCTGATTTCTTTAAGTGCTTGGCATTACTAAAAAACACTCCATCACTTGTTATTGCAAATTCCTTTATTCCTAAATCTACACCAATTTTTTTATCTGTTTTAGAAAGAATTAAATGTATCTGTGTCTTATGTAGGAATCATTAGCATGGTAATTGCAGGAGGAACCATCATATCCAGTTTATTTAGCGATAAATTAATCCGAAAATTAGGTACTGGAGTAGTAACAATTATTAGCGTTTCAATGACAGCGGTAGCATTACTAGGATTTTCATTTTCTCATTCCTTTTGGTAGTTATGCTTATGGGGAATTCCTTACGGACTTGGGGCTGGAAGTGTGAATGCCGCTTTGAACAACTTTGTGGCGTTGCACTACAAATCACGACATATGAGCTGGTTACATTCCTTCTGGGGAGTTGGTGCAACAGCTGTTCCATATATTATGGACTATGCTTGACAAATGGTTTGAAATGGAATTCTGGATATCAAAGCATTAGTATTATACAAATTGTTCTTGTTATTTGTTTGATTATATCCTTACCTTTATGGAAAACAAAACAAGAAGCAAGTGAATCGTCAACCCAAGAGATAAAAAGTATAAGTTTAAAGGAAGCCCTAAAACTACCTGGAGCAAAGGCAATATTAACGGCATTTTTCTGTTATTGTTCTTTAGAAGCCTAAACTGGTCTTTGGGCAAGCAGCTATTTGGTGCTTCACAAAGGAATTAATGCGGAAATAGCAGCAACATGGGCATCCCTGTTTTATCTTGGAATAACCTTGGGACGATTCGTCAGTGGTTTCATTGCAGCATTAGGCACCCTGTTATTATTAATTCCTCTGGGAGATATTATAACACTTATGGGGCTAATTCTAGTAGGATTAGGATGTGCCCCTATCTTCCCAAGTCTTCTTCACGAGACACCTAATAATTTTGGTTCTGATAAATCTCAGGCCATTATGGGAATGCAAATGGCATGTGCCTACTTAGGAACCACTTTCATGTCACCAGTATTCGGTTTTATAGCAGAGTATATTAGCTTGTCTTATTTTTTCTTAACAGTTGTCAAAGTCTGCACAGGACATATAGTACACCAAGTTCTCGGTGCATATAAGATACCAAGAATTAATCCTACAATAGTAGATGAAAACATAATAGAGTACATCCTATACCCTAAATGAATTATTCCATTAGGAAGACTTATATTTAAAAGTTGAGGTAAATCAAAAGGCATAGTGAATAAAATCATAAATCGAATTTCACCCATAGGTGCTACCTTCCCCAGAGAAACCATAATTGTAGACATGGTAACAAAGAATAAATTGATTATAAAGTATATAACTACTCCTCTTTTAAACCCTTCAGTTTTTAGTACTTTAGGTAGTTTTTTCTTTAAACTTATTTTACTAAGAAATCTCATAAAGAACCCTGCACGAGGACAATAATATTTACACCAAATTTTATCTTTATATATACCAAAGAGTACAAAAGGTGTAATAAAACATAAAAATCCTAGAATTGAAAATGATATATGGATCATTCCAAGTATAAAAAATAAAATTGTAATAATAAAAAAAGAATCTTGATAGTTAGTAAATTTTTTAGTCATATTCCTTTTAACCTCCATGAAATAAATCGTAGCATCTTTCAACATTTTTTCAAAATCTTTATATCTCTAACATAAAAGAGTTGGCAGTAAATAAAATCAAGATATAATTATATTATACTACCCCATAGGGGTATGGTGCAATAGCTACAATGGAGGATTTTATTTCGAAATCTTCTATTGTTAAAGTTAATACTAAGTTTACATAAATCTCTTTACTTACCTCTTCAAAAGTGAATACATAATTAAATCTTGCTTTTTGTTTCTCAAGAATGCATATTCTCTTAAGAGGCCTTCTTTTACAAACCCCAATTTTCTTAATGATTCTTGGGATGCAATATTTTCTGGATAAACGAGGGCTTCTATCCTATTAAGACACATATGATGAAATCCATATTCTATAATTCCATTTACAGCTTCTGTTATATATCCTTTTCTCCAATATTTATCCGATAATTCATATCCAATTTCAGCTCTAAAATTTTTCTTATTCCAATTATGATAACCACAGGTCCCTATTAGTTTGTTCTCTTTTTTTAACTCAATTCCCCATCTAATAGTTCTACCCTCTTCAAACCCTTTATTAAAATTCATAATTAAATTATCCGATTCTATTAGTTCTTTCATGGGAAACATACCATAAAACATCATGATTTTTTCAGATGAAAAAATCTCAAATAAATCTGTGTTATCAGATAAGTCGATTCTTCTCAAAATTAGTCTTTCTGTTTCTATAACTACAAAATCTCTTTCTAATAAATACTCCATTTTCACTCTCCTAGTTAAT
Organism: Clostridium grantii DSM 8605; assembly: GCF_900129965.1. GTDB lineage: Bacteria > Bacillota > Clostridia > Clostridiales > Clostridiaceae > Clostridium_AF > Clostridium_AF grantii. Next base: position 68,794 of record NZ_FQXM01000004.1, read on the forward strand.
GATATTTATGGCATGTACCAATATGAATGGAATCCTGATAATTGAGTAATTGAATTTCTAGGCATCCCATTAATTAAACCCATCTTATGCTTTATAAAAACAGCAAGTCCTATGATAATAAATACAGGAATAAGAAATAAACTAGCAACTAAATTTAGTTGAATCTTTTATAGAAAAACTATTTGCATTCATGCTGAAAAATCAGTTAAATACTATAAAGTTTCCTTTATAGTATTATAGACCTTATAATGCTAAAAAAAGTTACAATAAAGTTAAATTTTATTAAAAAGTTATGTTTAATCCAAAACTACAAAATATTGTCCCAAATACTCCTATCATCCTTGAAATATTACAGATATAAATGACAGCCTCAGGCTCGCTGACTTGCTACTATTTTTTGAAAGTCTTCTTAAGTCTTTGCAAGCCTTCCATCATAACTTTAGTTGGACAGGCTATATTCATGCGTTCAAACCCGTTTCCTTCTTCCCCGAAAATATAACCTTCATCCAAGAAAACTTTTGCTTCCATATGTAAGATTTTTTGAAGTTCATTTTTATCTAGGCCTACTCCATTAAAATCCATCCATTGAAGGTAGGTCCCTTCAAGGTTATATACTTTTATTTCAGGAATATTAGCTTCAATATACTTCCTTAACTCCAAATGGTTATGATATATATGTTTAATAAGTTCATTTAACCATTCTCCACACTGAGTATAAGCAATCTCACATGCCTTATACCCCAAAATATTCAAATGAAAAGCTCCATTTGAATAGACTTCTTTTTTGTAAGTATGTCTAATTTTCTTATTGGGTATTATTATGTTTGAAGTGTGCATCCCTGCCAAATTGAAAGTCTTACTTGGAGCAGTACATACTATTATGTTATTTGTTATTTCCTCGGATATTTTTGCAAACACTGTATGTTCGTATCCTGGCATAATAATATCAAAATGTATTTCATCTGATATAATTAAAACATTATTCCGTAAACATATTTCTCCTATTTTTTCTAGTTCTTCTTTTTTCCATACTCTTCCTACGGGATTGTGTGGGCTACAAAAAAGAAGTATCTTATTTCTTGAATTTTCAGCTTTTCTTTCTAAATCTTCATAGTCTATAACGTAGGTATCCCCTGTATTTATTAAGGGATTTTTCACAACCTTTCTATCATTCTTTTCTAAAGCTTTATAGAAAGGATTATATACCGGTGTCATTATTATTACTCCATCTCCTGGATTTGAAAAGGCCTTCACAGCGGAATAAAAACTGCTTACAACTCCAGGAGATCCTACTATCCATTCAGGTTTTATATCCCAATGGTGCATTTTCTTCATCCAGTCACATACGGCATTTAAGTAGCTTTCCGTTGGAACAGTATATCCTAAAATAGTAGAATCAATATATTTTTTTAGTCCATCTACTATTTCAGGTGGATTCTTTAACTCCATATCTGCTATAGAGAAAGGAATTATATTTTCATTTACATTAGGATTCCATTTTTTCATTTGTTCATACTTAGCAGAACCTTTATTTGTTCTATTTACAATAGTTTCAAAATCATACTTCATCATTTACACTCCTTAATATTTTGGCTATGTATAAGAATTGATATATTCGTTCAATTTAATGGACGTGCAAGAAGAAGAGAATTTTGGATGTTTGTATTGTTTAACTTAATTATTTCTATCTTAATTTCTATTTTATCTTATGTTATTGGCGTAGATGTTAGTTTTATTGGTGGATTATATAGTTTTGCAATATTATTACCAAGTCTTGCTCTTTGTATAAAAAGATTACACGATGTTGGAAAAAGTGGCGCTTTTATTTTAATTAATTTCATACCAGGTGTAGAATTTATATGGTTTTTAATACTTGTTTGTACAATGGGAGATCCAGGAGAAAATACCTATTAATTTATTAATAGCTTCCACAATACTACCTTTATTTACACCCAAATAATTTATACATAAATCTATGTGTGAATTAAAGTTAGCCATTTTCTTAGCTCTAGAACCAAATAAAATCACTTTTTCGGAAATATTACTTAATAATTTTTCTATAGCATCAATATATTCATCTAAAATTTTCTCTTTTATATCTTCATAATCCTCTTCATTATAAATATGGGAAGTACTATTCCTTGAAAGCAAGATGTCATTCCAAATATTTATGTCATCTATAAGACCTTCTTTAAAAGCTTGCTTATAACACCCTCTAGGATTATTTATTTACAAGCCAGATGCTTTGAATATTTTAGACAATAACTTCCAAGTCAAGTCTTCTAATGTTTCATATTTTTTAATAATAGAATCTCTATATACTTCAATTGTTATATCATTAGGATTATCTAATTTATTAAAATTTTATTTTATGTTTTTCAGATGAACCAACATTCTATCGGTATAGTTATATGTCAAATTTATAGATTCATCTTATTTTTCTAATATTGCAATCACTTATTATTTTCCTCCAATGCTTCTTAATAATTCTTTTCTTAACATTATTATATACAATTTCTTAGAAATCATAGACAGTATTTATTATTTCTAAGTTTTATTCTTTTTTCATCATACTTAGAGTTAGATAAAGCTATACAATTGCCGTTAAAATTCAACTGTTCCCATCTATCAAATCTTTGTACAGATACTTCCATTTCTAACAAAGCCTCATAAAATATTATTGATTTTTCAATATCCTTTACTATAAGATAAGTAGAAGCTAAATTTAACACATTATCCTCCCTTTATTAAAATTTTGTTTTAATTGTATATTTAGTTTATGGTATCCAAATAATCAATGCTATATGTGCTATCGCTATAAAAGAATGAGTATATGTTTCCATAAATTTTAAATTAATTCACATTGTCGGTATTTTACCCAGAATGTAACTTGTCCAAATATGTATAGCACTAAACCGCTGGCGCGGTGGTCTTAAACCCTCCATCCAATAGTAGCATCATATAAATATAAGTATTATCTCTTTTGTATACAACCCCTTTATCAAGGAAATAATTTTAAATAAAGGAGATGTATAATTATGACAAAAGAACAAGTTTTGCAACAACTAAAGTTTGACGTAGAACTACGAGGTTTTAGCAAACATACTCAAGATGAATACTACACTAAAGGCAAAATATTTCAAAATCACTTTAATAAACCTGCAACTGAACTCAATATAACTCATATCAGAGAATTTCTTCACTATCTAACAGCTATAAAAAAGCTAGATTCTGGAAGTGTAAATTCCTATAATAGGGTCTTAGATTTTTGTATGGTGTAACCTTAAACATCAATTTAAATTATAAACAAATCCCCCGCCACCGAAGACATCGTAAATTTCCCAATATCCTTACTAAACAAGAAATTCAAATGCTTGCTAATGCAAGAATATGCCAAGCTACAGGCTTACCGCCTATATTAGTTTTTAACAAAGAAAAAGAACATCTACTACCACTACCCAATGATAAAGTATGTTCTTTTTACAAAAATGTCACCACTTCAGTAAAGGTGAATACCAATGCTCTGTTTAAGTACAAACAAAACATGTACTCTGTTCCACCATAACTTATTGGTAAAACAATTTCTATAGATGTTACTGAAGATAACCTTTATGTGTATTATAACAAAAATTTAGTTACAATACATGGCATTTCTAAAAACAAAATTAATTATCATAAAGAACATCATGTGCAATTATTAGGAATTACATTTAAGGGACAAGAAAAAGAAACAGTAGAAGACTATGCAAATAAACATTTTAAAGAATTGGAGAAGTTTAATGAACAGTTATCAAAAGTTATGTGAAAATTTAAAGGACCTAAAATTAACACAAATAAACCTTAAGATAGATGAATATATAACCAAGGTAAATGAAGGACAAATAAGCTTAGTAGACGCGCTCTACGAGCTTACAGCAAAGGAAATAGAGGAGAAGAACTTCAATGCTACTAATGCAATGGTAAAGGTAGTTGGATTTCCACACTTAAAGGAAATTAAGGACTTCGATTTCGACTTTCAGCCTAAAATAAACAAAAATCAATTTTTGGATTTTGCGAGTTTAAGATTTTTGGAGAGTAATAGCAATATAATTTTGATTGGCAATAGTTGTGTTGGTAAAACTCATCTAGCAACCTCAATCGGGATAGCTGCTGCTAAAAAAAGGGTTAGCACCTACTTTATAAAGTGTCATGATTTAATTGATCAACTAAAGAAAGCCTATTTAGAAAATAGGCTTGATAGTAGGATAAAACATTTTAGTAAGTACAAGTTATTAATAATTGATGAGATTGGATTTTTGCCTATTGGTGAGCAAGAAGCTAAGATGTTCTTTCAATTAATAGATAAGAGATATGAGCAAAAGAGCACTATAATCACCAGCAACATTAATTTATCTAATTGGAGTCAAATATTTGTGGACAATATGATAGCTAGCGCTATTCTTGATAGATTAGTTCATCACTCTAGTATTTTAAAAATATTCTATCTATAATTATGTGGAAATAAAAAATAAACTTTAAATTTAAAGTCAACTATTATAATAGTTTCATTTTTTCAGCTTCTTCTCTTAATTCTTTTCTAAAATCAGGGTGAGCAATATTAATCAATCTTTCAGCTCTTTCTCTTACTGATCTTCCTCTTAACCATGCAACTCCATATTCTGTAACTACATAATCCACATCATTTCTAGATAAACTAACTGCCGCTCCTTGTTTTAACAAGGGAGTGATTTTTGAAACTGTTATTTTTTCACCTTTTTCATTCTTAACTTGTGCTGTAGAATAAAGTGTTATAAAAGATTTACCCTCTGGGCAAATCTGTGCTCCAACTGCGGTATCAGATTGTCCACCTGTCCCAGAAATTTGATTAGGCCCTATGGATTCAGAAGCACATTGACCAAACAAATCTACTTCAATAGTTGTATTAATTGAAACCATTTTATGATTTTGTCCAATAACATGAGGGTCATTTGTCCATTTTCCATTTAAAAATACTACAGATGGATTATTGTCCAAAAACTCATATAATTTTTTCGAACCTAAAGCAAAAGTTGCAACAGATTTACCTTTGTATAAAGTTTTTCGCGAATTATTAACAGCCCCGCATTGAATCAAATCCACCATACCATCAGTAAACATTTCTGTATGAATTCCTAAATCTTTTTTTTCTTTTAATGCTTCTGCAACAGCATTAGGTATACCCCCAATTCCAAGTTGGATTGTAGATCCATCCTCAATTAACTCCGCTACAAATTTTCCTATTTTTTTATCTTTTTCTGTTATCGGTATTTCTGGTAACGCAGGTACTTCATTGCACGTTTCCACTAATGCTTTTATTTCGCTTATATGAACAATTGTATCGCCAAAAGTTCTTGGAAAGTTTGGATTTACTTCTGCAATCACTATAGCCCCATTATCTATTGCATCCCTTTCATAGGTACATCCCAATGAAAGACTTAAATATCCATGGTCATCCATGGGTGAACAAACTACAAGTAAAACTAATCTACGCCCTTCTAAAGTAAATAATTTTTTTGTTAAAGCTTGATGTAAATGTTGAGGAATAAATGTGGTTATACCTTTTGCATGAGCCTTTCTTAAAGGTGGTGTGTAAAACCATCCGTTTACTAATATACTATCCATATAATCATGACTTTTTATAAATTCATAATTACCCATTGGTAAACAATTTATAAGCTCACACCCCATTACATTATTATCTTTAATTGTATGCAAGCTACTTAATATTGATATCGGTTCACTTCCCCCTAATCCAGTTAAAATACAATCATTAGACTTTATTACATTCAAAGCTTCTGGTATACTTTTAACTTTACTTTTATACATCTCATGGATATCTGTATTCATGTCGAACCTCCTATTTTTGGATTTTTCCCCATCTAACTAGTGAACAAGCAAATGCATATCCAGTACCAGCTCCCAAAAGAGCACAAACAGTACCATCTTTTACTTTTCCTTCTTTGATTCCATAATCTAAAGCTAAAAACTGATCTACATGTCCACAATGTCCATCATCAGACAAATATACAGTTTTCTCTTTATCTATTCCAAGGCCTGCCATAATTGCATAATGAGCCCTTGGTCCTATATGATTAATGCCAATAAAATCAATATCTCTTTCATTTAAATTTGAAGCTTTTAATGCTTTTCTAACAGCAAGGTCAAAGTCACCTAAAGATCTCTCCCCTAGTCTTTTCTTCATACCTTCTGGATCTGGAAGGTCAATAAGTTTAGCTTTTCTTAGCATTTCTGGATCACTTGCAATTTCCTCAGTAATTGGATATAAAGTACCACCATATTTTCCTTTTACATCATCACAAAATACGTGATCACTTACTATACCTGACCCCAATAATTCATTTTCAAAATGGTCTCTTTTTAATATTAGTGCAAATCCACCTGGTGACATATCAAACATAAAAGATTGATTTGGATCTTTATAATCAATTAAGTATGCATTAGAATTTCCACCCGCAATTAGTACAGTATTTAAAGTTTCATCAGCATACATCATATTTTTTGCGATTTTTAAAGCAAGAGGTGTAGCTGCACATCTATATGATAAATCCCATGCATAAGCATTATCCGCCCCTATTTCATTTTGTATCTTTATTCCTACTGTCCAGCAAATATACTCACTATATGCTTCCCCTGCATAAAGTATCATATCTATTTCTTTAGGGTTTATTTTAGTTTTTTCCAACAAAGCTTTATAAGCTTTTGTAGCCATTATTCCTGGATGATCTTCTGGTCCACCTAAATGTTTTTTGTTGATACCCATTTTTTCTCTTAATATTTTAGCAGGTATATTTACCTGTTCAGATAACTCTTCTGCAGTAATTGTTTCTTCTGGTAAATAAATCGAATAATCTAAAACACCTACGCAAAATCTTTTTTCCATATATAATTCCTCCATAATTTTTTTATATTATTAGTTAAGCATTGAGTTTCTTGATAGCATTAGCCATATTTGAAGCAAAATGCTTGATGTTCAGTACTCCTTCATCATCATTCTCAGCATCTACTGCCCCACCTTTTCCAGCAATACCCACATTCCAATAACTTGAACCTACAACTATAAAATCATTTACAGTAAACCAAAGTAATAATTCTGCAAAAGCAAATGTCTGCCCTGTTCTTCTTGCCACAGTAATTGGTGCTCCTACTTTTCCAGAAAATACAGTTCCTTTAAAATCATAACTTTCATTTTTTGCTTTCATGTCACTAGAAACCCAACGTCCTAAAAAACCTGCTCTATCCAATAATGCTTTAAGATTTGGGGTAGTTGCTCCATGATATACAGGACTACCTACAATAATTCCTTCTGCTGATTTGATTTTTTCGAAAATCTCCTCAAAGTCATCATCCTTTTGAATGCATTCTTTATTTTTTACACAACTGTAGCACCCTTTGCATGGTTTAACATATTTATTATCTAAACTAATAAGCTCAGTTTCTAATCCATAAGTGCTAATTTCATTTAATGCATTCTCTACAAAATACTTTGTGTTACTTTTTTCACGAGGACTTCCTGTAATTCCTATTACCTTCATTATTTTTCCTCCATCTTTTACATTTAGTTGAATTCTATTTTATTTAATAATACTTCCTTTAATAAATCATTATCTTGCTGAAAGCATATTTTATTTCTACTAAACAATCTTAATTTTTCATCCAATCCTTCAGCCGTTATTTCCATATAAGAATTTTTAAAGAAGGTTCTATCACTTAATTTAATGTTTTTTATATCTTTATATTTAATTATTAGATTTTCTTCATTTCGCTTTTTTATGGTAGCTATATCTATCCCTTCATACTCTAGGGCTTTATAAGGCTTAATTCTCAATAACCAGGTTCTAAAACTTCTATTTACAAAATCTAAAATTATTTCTTTCTCGGTAAAAATAACATTAAAATACATAGTATCCAAAGGACAATTTTTCAACATGCTATCAACTTTTGTAATAATTTCTTTACTATATTCAGCTTCACTTACTTGCTTCATAGCCCTACCCCTTTATATTCAAGCGAATGAACCTTAAGTTCATTCGCTTATTTTATTTTAACAATCCATTACAGCCTCAATACCTTTATCTAGTTCTGCAGGTTTTGTTAAGAATGAAACTGCAATAAATACAATTGTGGAAATACTTAATGCAAACAATCCATTATATATTCCTAGAGATCCAAGTCCATTCATATACCATCCCATTTTTAAAACCTTTGCAACCTCTAGTACAATACCAACAATAAGACCTACTGCAATTGAAGAAATAGCACCTTCTTTTGTTGCTCTCTTCCAGTTAAAGCCCATTCCTATTGTAGGAGCTAAAGCTGCTGCAAAAGTACCGTATCCAAATGCTCCAAGTAAGGCAATACCCCCTGAACTTAATCCAAGTGCTAAAGATACTGATACTACCCCACATGCAAGTGAAGTAATTCTTCCCCATTTTAATTGTGATTTTTCTGAAAGTTTTTTACCTAAGGCATTTGGCAAATCTCTAACAGCTGCCGCAGCCGCTATATTTATAAATGAATCAGCAGTTGACATTATTGCTGAAGCAATTCCTGCGAAAGCTAATCCCACTAAAACAGGAGTTGTATAATTAAGTAAGAAAACTGTAATAGCATCATCTGCTTTAACTAATACAGCTAATTCTCCTGACATTACCTTGGATTTAACAACTATACCAACACCAAAAGATAATAATCCTGAAATAATAGCTGGCACTGTTGTTAATAAAGCCCCATGTCTAAGTCTTTTAATATCTTTTATCATGAAAAACTTATGCACAAGATGTGGTTGTCCAACTATACCTAAAGCTAATAAGAAAAACCAGCTCATTGCTACTATTGGAGCTACTATACCAAAAGGTCCTACAAATTTAAGTCCAAGTGCTCCTTCTGAAAGTGCTGGTGCAGTTGATATAACATTGGTAATATTCAACATTCCTCCACCTTTACTCATAGCAATAGCGAAGATTACTATTGAAGTAATTACCATCATTGTTCCTTGGAAAACGTCAGTATATATACCAGCTATCATTCCTCCGCCTATTGCATAAAGCAATGTAACAATCATCCCTATGATCACGCCTGTTGCAACTGATATATTAAATACATAACTTAAAATTACACCCATTGCTAATAATTGTGTTGCTAAATATAATACAACCCCTATAAGTGTTGCAATACCAGCTAGTCCAGATGCAAATTGACTTTTAAATCTTTCATTTACTGCATCTGCAACAGTCATAACATCCTTTATTTCAACTAACAATCTCATTCTTTTACCTAAAATGGTCCATAGAAGTGTATAACATACTGCCGTCGACATAGTAAACCACATTGCACCTGTTCCTATGCTATATATTAATCCTGGTGCTCCAACAAATAACCATCCTGATAAAGTTGCAGAGAATGCTGCTAAAGCGAGTGCAACAGGGCCTATTTGTTTACCAGCGATAAAGAAATCTTTTGAACTTTTTGTTCTTTTAGTAGCCCAATAACCAATTCCTAATACAATAAGTAAATATACAATTACTATAGCTGTAGTTACTCCCATACCTTTATATTGGGATACTAAACTAGTTGGATCTGAGGGTAGTTGATTACTTAATATTAAAAAAGAAGATAAGTTCATCTATGCTTCCTCCTTTACACTATTATCTTTTAATACATTTGCTTTCTTTGATAACAAAACTGTTCCTGTTTTTTCTTCAAACTCTTCAACCCATTCTTTTTTCATAATATCTTTATTAAATCTAACTGAATAAGTTGCATTATTAACTAATCCTACTAACATCCAGAATAAGAAAAAAAGTATTGCAGTTGGTAACGGGAACCCAAGGAAGTGACTACTAATAATATTCTCTGGAACCTTAACAATATTTAACATAGCGAGAAGTGATCCTGTCATAATTAAGAAAGTTATACCCCACATTATTGCTAATACTTTTGGTACTTTGCCATTTTTAGCTGCACCAAGGAAAAGCCAACTATAAATTACTAAACCCATTCCTAAAGCAAATGCTGTTTCATTTTGTGATAATTGCGCATAAACTACTAGTATTGTTGAAATTAAAACTACTAAAACAAACTTATTGTTCTTATCCAATTAATACACCTCCGAATTATTTTATAAACTTGAAAGCTCTTTTTTACTATAACTCCTTTCTAATAAACTAATATCAATAGCGCTATCGAAAGTCAATTTATTACTAATATTGTATAGCAATTTCTATGCCAATCGATTTTTATGTGGAATTAGATATTTTATTTATAAAACTTCCTCAAATTGCTTCTACGTAATACTATAAGATGTATCAAATTGTTACATCGAATTCTTTAATACTAAGTACTATCCAGTTTTTTCAATGGAAATGTTTACATGCACCTGATTGTTACATGCACCTAATTGTTACATGTGCGTATATAGAAATGAATAACTACTTTAGATATACTAATTAATACTATATTTTCAATATATCACAATGTATACCTCATTGAAAGAAAACCTCTTCAATGATATAATTAAGTAAATTTTAACAATCTTTATATATATTAGAGAGGATGATTACAATGAACAACTATTTTAGTTCAGATATTAATCCGGATGAAATCTCCGATATTTTTGTATCAATGACTTCGCTACTTTTTGATCAATTACCCATTCCAATAAACTTTATCGATGTTAATGGCCGTATAATTATTATGAATCAAGCTTTCCTAGATTTTCTTGGATTACAACTTGAAGATGTAATAGGAAAATTACTTACAGATATTGATCCTAGCGTACGTCTTCCTATTGTTGTTAAAACCGGCAAAGCAGAAGTTGGTCAAAAACATAAATTTCAAAGTGGTAAAGAAGCAATTGTTCATAGAATTCCTTTATTTTATAAAGATGTAATCATTGGCGGTGCTGGTATAATACTTATTCATAACTTAGGCCATTTTTATAGTTTTTTTGAGGAAAAAAACATTTTAAAAAACCTAAAAAAAAGCTCCTCAAATAAAATTTCGGATTTATACAAAGCAAAATATACTTTTGACGATATATTAACTCATTCTCATTTAGGTAAAAAAAGTAAAGCTAAAGCCGAATCTTATGCAGACACAGATTTTTCTGTTTTAATTGTTGGAGAAAGTGGTGTAGGTAAAGAACTTTTTGCTCATTCAATCCATTCTTTTAGTAGAAGGAAAAATGGCCCATTTATTCGCATAAATCTTGCTGCCATGCCAGAATCACTTATTGAAGCAGAACTATTTGGATATGAAAAAGGATCCTTTACTGGTGCACATTCCACTGGTAAAATGGGTAAATTCGAGCTAGCTAACGGTGGAACCATATTCTTAGATGAGATTGGTGAAATTCCTTTGTATCTACAAGTGAAACTTTTAAGACTACTACAAGAAAAGGAACTTGAAAGAATTGGTGGCAATGAAATTATCCACTTAGACTTAAGGGTTATTTGTGCAACAAACTGCAATCTAGAAGAAAAGATTAAACTTAAAGAATTTAGGCAAGACTTATTCTATAGATTAAATGTATTAAACTTAAAAGTGCCAAGCCTTAAGGAAAGAAAAACAGATATCTCATTATTAATAAATCATTTTATAACTAAAATGTATCAAGATTTCAATATTTTTAAAAAGTTTCCAGAAGATGTGGAAAAAATACTCACTGATTATTCCTGGCCTGGAAATGTACGTGAATTAAAGAATATTGTTGAAAGAATGGCTGTTACAGCTTCTGGAGAAAGTGTTAAAATCGAAGATATACCTGAGTATATTTTAGAAAATACTAAAAAAAATAACTTTTATGAAAAAAATAATTTAGAATTAAAAGAAACCCACGAATTTGGAGAAAACTACTTAAAAAATATACTCTCAGACATGGAAAACAAGTTAATACTAGACACTTTAGAAAAATTCAATAATACCAAAGTTCAAACAGCTAAAGCTTTAGGTATTCCTAGAATGTCCCTTTATAGAAAGTTAAATGAGATCCAATCAAAATAATAAATATAGAAATTATATTATAAACTATAAAACACACCAATTAATTTGGTGTGTTTTATAGTTTTAATGCTAACTATCTTTTTACTACCATAGCCGTTCCTTGTCCTCCACCTATACATAAAGTTGCAAGACCTGATTTTGAATCTCTTTTTATCATTTCATGAATCAAAGACACCAAAATCCTAGCCCCTGAAGCACCAATGGGATGTCCTAATGCAATAGCTCCACCATTAACATTAACCTTATCCATATTAAAATTCAAATCCTTTGCAACAGCTAAGCTTTGTGCTGCAAAAGCTTCATTTGCTTCAATTAAATCAATATCTTCAATGGTCATGCCCGCTCTTTCTAGCGCTAATCTACTAGATGCTACTGGCCCATATCCCATTATTGATGGATCAAGTGCTTTTGAAGCAAAAGATGCTATTTTAACTAAAGGCTTAATTCCCAGTTCCTCAGCTTTTTCAGAACTCATTACTACAAAAGCCGCTGCTCCATCATTTATACCCGATGCATTTCCTGCTGTAACAGTTCCATCTTTTTTAAATGCTGCTTTTAACTTAACTAGACTTTCAATTGTAGCACTAAATTTAGGGTACTCGTCTTTGTCGAATATTAGAGTTTTCCCTTTTCTTTTTTGGATTTCTATAGGAACTATCTCATCTTTAAATTTACCCTGTTTTAGGGCCTTCTCAGCTTTTATTTGAGAATTCAAAGCGAACTCATCTTGCATTTCTCTAGTTATACCCCATTGCTCAGCAATATTTTCTGCTGTTATACCCATATGATAATTATTAAAAGCATCCCATAAACCATCTTTTATCATTTCATCAATGATAGTTTCATTACCCATTCGCTGTCCCCATCTTGCTTTATTTAAAAGATAAGGTGCTTGAGACATATTTTCCATTCCACCCGCTACAACAACATCAGTATCACCTGAAAGAATCATCTGATATGCTAAGCTCACGGCTCTTAAGCCAGAACCGCACACTTTATTTATAGTAAAAGATGGGGTTTCTACTAGCAGCCCAGCTTTAATAGAAGCTTGCCTACTTGGATTTTGACCAAGACCAGCTTGTAATACATTTCCCATAATTACTTCATCTATTAAACTCACATCAATATTTGCTCTTTCAACAGCTTCTTTAATCACAATTGCTCCTAAATCTATTGCTGAAACATCTTTTAATCCGCCTCCAAATGATCCTATAGCAGTCCTAACGGCACTAACTATTACAACTTCTCTCATTATAAAACCTCCATCATTAATGAATTTCAAATACTTAAAATTTACTGCCACAAGTATTTATTATTATCTAGTAGCCTTAATATTTTTTACTTCTTTTATCAATTCAGGTATTACTTTATTTATATCTCCTACAATTCCCAAATCTGACACTTCAAAAATTGGTGCACCAGCATCTTTATTTATTGCAACAATAAACTCTGATTCTTCCATTCCAGCAAGATGTTGAATAGCCCCTGATATCCCACATGCGAAGTATACTCCTGGTCTAACCGTTTTGCCTGTTTGTCCTACTTGATGGTCTCTATGAAGCCATCCTGCATCTACAACAGCACGAGAAGATGATACAACCCCCTTCAACTCATGAGCTAATTCTCTAAGCATCTGAAAATTTTCAGCATTTCCCAATCCTCTACCACCAGAAACTAAAACATTTGCATCTTCGATATTGACTTTTTCTTTTTCTACTTTAACAGTCTCTAAAATTCTGATATTCATATCCTCAGATTTAAATTCAATTTCGAATTTTTGAATTAATCCTTTTCGTGCTTCATCTTTTTTAAATTTCTGCATTACTCCTGGTCTTACAGTAGACATTTGGGGTCTAAAATCTGGACAGATAATTGTTGCAAGTATATTTCCTCCAAAAGCCGGTCTTGTCATCAATAGATTTCTTGTTTCATCTTCAATATCTAAAGAAGTACAATCCGCTGTAAGCCCTGTATAAATTCTAGCAGAAACCCTAGGTGCTAAATCTCTTCCAATAGTTGTAGCTCCAAATAAAACAACCTCTGGTTTTTTTTCTTTTATTACCTTTGAAAATGCTTTAGTATATGGCTCATTCATATACAATTCTAAAGCTTTATCATCAACATATATAACTTCATCTGCTCCATAACTAATCAATTCACTAGCTAGATTGCTTATATCATATCCTAGTAATACGGCTATTAATTTTTCATTTAATTTATCTGCAAGTTCTCTACCCTTTCCTAAAAGTTCAAAAGAAACCTTTTGAACCACTTTTTCTCTTTGTTCAATAAATATACAAACGCCTTTATATTCTTTAATGTTCACTATAATCCCACCTCATATTCAAATAAATTTATATATAATATTTTTCTTGAAGTTTTTCCACTATAATTTTTGCTGCTTCTTTGGCATCAACCTCATATATTTTCCCAGCAGACTTAGCTCCCTTTGTAAAAGATTTTTTTACTTTTGTAGGGGAACCCTTTAAGCCAATTTTCAAAGGATCTACATCTATATCTACTAATGTCCAAGATTTAATTTCTTTATCTCTATATGCATCAAATATTCCTGCAACAGACATATACCTAGCTTTATTATTCTCACTAAGAGTAGTTATAAGACATGGCATCTTTATTTCTATCATTTGATAACCATCTTCAAAAACTCTTTTTACTATCAAATTATTCTCTTCTTTTATCAATGAATCAACATAGCTAACATGTGGAATATTTAAATGCTCGGCAATTTGAGGACCAACTTGAGCTGTATCCCCATCAATTGCTTGTCTTCCCGCTATTATTAAATCATAATCAATTTTTTTTAATGCTCCTGATAATGTTAACGATGTTGCCCAAGTGTCAGCTCCTGCAAAAGCTCTATCACTTAGTAAAATTGCTTCATCCGCTCCCATTGCTAGTGCTTCTCTCAACGCTTTTTCTGCTTGAGGTGGCCCCATAGTGATTACTGTAACATGAGCATTAAATTCATCTTTTAATTTTAATGCAGTCTCAAGTCCACTTTTATCATCAGGATTTATTATACTTGGAACTCCGTCTCTTATTAATGTTCCTGTTTTAGAATCTATTTTAACCTCTGTAGTATCTGGAACTTGTTTAATACAAACAATTATCTTCATATTTAGAACCTCCCTATTTTAACATATTAGCTGATATAACCATCTTTTGAACTTCTGAAGTACCCTCATATATTTCTGTTATTTTGGCATCTCTCATCATTCTTTCAACGGGATACTCTCTTGTGTATCCATATCCCCCATGTAATTGAACAGCTTTTGTAGTAACCTCCATAGCTGTTTCAGATGCAAAAAGTTTAGCCATTGCAGCATATACTGAGTATGTTTCCTTATTGTCTTTTGCTTTAGCCGCTCTATAAACCAATAACCTTGCAGCATCAACCTTTACTTGCATATCTGCTAATTGAAATTGAGTATTTTGGAATTGAGAAATTGATCTTTTAAATTGTTTTCTTTCTTTAACATACTTTACTGTTTCATCAATAGCACCTTGCGCAATTCCTAATGCTTGAGCAGCAATACCAATACGTCCTCCATCAAGAGTTTTCATAGCTATTCCAAATCCTTTTCCCATCTTACCTAATAAATTTTCTGCTGGAACTATACAGTTTTCGAATATTAATTCACAAGTAGACGATCCTTTGATACCCATTTTAGCTTCTTTTTTACCAACACTAAATCCTTTAAACCCTTTTTCAACTATAAATGCTGATATTCCTCTAGTTCCTGCACTTTTGTCAGTCATTGCCATAATAATATATACATCAGCATAACCTGCATTTGTAATAAAAATTTTAGATCCATTTAATATATAATGGTTCCCCTCTAAAATTGCAGTTGTTTGTTGCCCTGCTGCATCAGTACCTGCATTAGGCTCTGTAAGACCAAAAGCTCCTAATAATTCTCCTTTTGCAAGAGGAATTAAATATTTTTGTTTTTGTTCTTCAGTACCAAATTCATAAATAGGCGAACAACATAAAGATGTATGAGCTGAAACAATAACACCTGTGGTAGCACATACTTTAGATAATTCTTCTACAGCCATAGCATAACCTAAATTATCGCCACCTTCTCCACCATATTCTTTAGGAATTGGTATACCCATAAATCCACATTTACTCATTTTTTCTACTGTTTCTAAAGGAAATCTTTCTTCCTCATCAACTTCTTGTGCTAAAGGTTTAACCTCTATTTCAGCAAATTCTTTATACATTTGTTTTAACATCTCATATTCTTTTAAAATCGAAAAATCCATAGCCTTTCCTCCTTAAATATATTAATATTTAAAATCCAAGCACTGCACTGTATAGTTTACTATTATTTTGGAGGCATAACAGTTGCAACCCCTTTAAGAACAATAACGCCATCTTGATTAGTACATATGGTACTTAATTTTATAATATTTTTTTCTTCTTTTTTTTCAATAACTTCAACTTCGGCTTTTACTGTATCTCCAAATTTAACTGGTGCTGTAAATTTAAGCTCTTGTCCTAAATAGATAGTGCCTGGCCCTGGTAATTTCATTCCCAATACTGCTGAAATAAATCCTGCTATTAACATTCCATGAGCAATTCGTCCATTGAACATTGATTTTTCTGCTTCAAGTTGATTTATATGTGCCGGATTCAAATCACCTGTTACTCCTGCATATAAATAAACATCAGTTTCTGAAACTGTTTTTTGAAAATAATCTTTGTCTCCTATATTTATATCCTTTATAGTCAAACCTTTCACTTAAAATACCTCCTTCAATCCTTTTTTTGGAAAATTATATTAGCATGATGCAGTAGAGTCTCCCGCCATATAAGGTCGGCAGCTTTGCATCATATTACTTAAATTGAATGATTACTTTGTATAATCATGAAATCCTTTTCCTGTTTTTCTACCTAGAAGTCCCCCTCTAACCATTTTTCTAAGTAATGGGTGTGGTTTATACTTTGAATCTCCAAACTCTTTATATAAAACTTCCATAATAGCTAAATTTACATCATTTCCAATCAAATCCGCTAATTCAAGTGGCCCCATTGGATGATTTGCTCCGAGTTTCATTGCTTTATCAATATCTTCAGCTGTTGCAATCCCTTCTGCAAATATACCTATAGCCTCATTAATCATTGGTATAAGTATTCTATTAACAACAAACCCTGGAGCTTCTTCAACTTCAACAGGAAATTTACCTATTTTCTCAGACAATTGCAAAATTGTTGTTTTTGTTTCTTCTGAAGTAGCTATTCCCTTTATAACTTCAACCAAATTCATAACTAAAACTGGATTGAAAAAATGCATTCCTATAACCTTATCTGGTCTTTTTGTAGCACCTGCAATTTCTGTTATGGAAAGTGATGATGTATTTGTTGCTAAAATAGCTTCATATTTACAAATTTGATCTAGCTCAGCAAATATTTTTTTCTTTATTTCCATGTTTTCAACAGCAGCTTCTATAATCAAATCAGCATTCTTCGCCATAGTAATATCAACAGTGCCTGTAATCCTCATTAAAATATTTTCTTTTCCTTCTTCAGTTATTTTTCCTTTTTGAAGACTTCTGTTTAAATTTTTATTTATTAATGAAAAGCCCTTTTCAACAAAACTTTCATTAATGTCTCTCATGATAACTTTGTATCCTGATTCTGCAAAAACTTGAGCAATACCTGCTCCCATGGTTCCTGCCCCTAAAACGAATATTTTCATAAAATCTCCTTTCTAAAATGTATTTTTGAAATTTGCATTTCTTTTTTCTAAAAAAGCTTTCATACCTTCACTTTGATCTTCATTGGCAAAACAAAGAGAAAATAAATCTCGCTCAATGGTTATTGCTGTTTCTATATCTGTTTCTATTCCTCTATTAATTGCGGATTTTGAATATCTTACAGCTATTTGCCCATTAATGCATATGTTATTAGCTATTTTTAAAGCTTCTTCTAATAAATTTTCATGTGGAACTACTTTATTAATAAGCCCAATATTTTTTGCTTCCTCCGCTTTTATCATTGCTGCTGTAAAAATCAATTCTTTAGCTTTTCCAATTCCAATCAAACGAGAAAGTCTTTGTGTACCCGAAAATCCTGGAGTTATACCCAAAGCCACCTCTGGTTGTCCAAATCTTGCTTTTTCACTGGCAATTCTTAAATCACAACTCATAGCTAACTCGCATCCTCCACCTAATGCAAACCCATTTACTGCTGCTATCACAGGTTTATCCATAAGCTCAATTTTTCTAAAAATGCTTGATCCAAGTTCCGCAAATTTTCTTGCAGACTCTGGAGACATGACATTCATTTCTGCAATATCAGCCCCTGCTACAAATGCTTTTCCTTCTCCTGTAATTATAAGAACATATACTGTCTCATCTTTAATTATTTTGTTTATTGCTAAATTTAATTCTTTTAACAATTCTTCATTTAAAGCATTTAATGCCTTTGGCCTATTAATAATTAATATACCTACATTTTTTTCTTGCCTATAAATTAAATTATTATATTCCACGCTTCCACCCTCCTTTAAATATTTCATTTAACACTTTAATTATTTAGCAATTTACATGCCAATTCACTAATATTTATACTAATTTTTTGCAAAAAAATTATCTAAAGCTTTTTAAACAAAAACTTTAGATAACATTTATATTTTTTATGCAATTAATTTTAGTTTATTTAGTAAGCACTAACAATAAAATTCTCATTGAAAAGTTCAATAATTTTATTTGCTTCACATGGCTTACTAAAATAATATCCTTGTATTTCATTACATCCAAGTGACTTAATCAAATCATATTGCTCAATAGTTTCAATTCCCTCTGCAACAATTTTCAGCAACAAAAATCGCTCATTTGATTTACAATTTTTGTAGAATACCTGACCCCTTGCAAAAACTGAAATAGTTTTTGTTGCTCTAAATACATCTCATGTTAAGGTTCAGCACTATTAAAAAAATTGAAAAAAATATTATAAGTTAATTTAAATACATCTCATGTGTATTGGATAAACTATAACTGTACCAAAAAATAATTAAAAACCTGCCCACTAGTATTTTCCAAACCTTTTATACACACAATATTCAGGTAATAATATTGGATATAGAAGGAAGTGGGGAAGGTGATAATTTTGAATCAAAAACAAGATATTGTATTAAAACATACTAGAGAAGGTAAATCTCAGAGACAAATAAGCAAAGAAACTGGAGTTTCTAGGGAAACCATAAGAAAATATATTAAAGAATATGAAGATAAACTAGTTAAAGTTACTGCTGACTTGGGTGAAATAGATAAAACTAATATTATAGCTGATATAACAGCTAAACCTAAGTATTTATCGTCTCCAAGAATAAAGAAAGCTTTAACAGAAGATGTTTTAGAAAGACTTAAAGAATTTTTAAAAGAAAATGAACAAAAACGACTCACAGGCTTATCTAAGCAACAAAAGAAAAAAATAGATATGTATGAAACTTTAATAGAAGAAGGCCACAATATAAGCTATGCCGCTGTAGTAAAAGCTGTAAATACCATCGAAAGAAAAAAACGTGAAGCTTATATACGTCAAGAATATACTCCAGGAGATATAGTAGAATTTGATTTTGGGCTAGTTAAATTGACAATGAATGATGGTAGCATAAAAGAATTTCAATTAGCAGTATTTGTAGCAGCTTATAGTAATTATAGGTGGGCTAGATTGTTTCCAAAGCAAAATACAGGATGTTTTTTAGAAGCGCATGCTTCATTTTTCAAGTACATTAAAGGTAATCATAGAACAGTGGTGTATGATAATACTAGAGTTGCAGTAGCAAAGTTTGTAGGGCATACATTAAAGGAGCCAACAGATGCACTTATAAAGCTATCGCTATATTACAAATTTAGGTTTAGATTTTGTAATGCATATAGTGGCAATGAAAAAGGTCACGTTGAGAGAAGTGTTGAATTGATAAGAAGGAAAGCATTTTCAAGAGACTGCACATTTTCCTCATTGAATGAGGCTAACACCTATCTTGATGAAGTGCTAAAAAAATTAAATTCAAGAAACTTATCCAATTCCAATAAGTTACCGTTTCAACTATTAGATGAAGAACGAGAGTACTTATTGCCAGATATGCCCTTATATGAGACAGCTACTATTTCTGACCTACGAGTAACCAAATATTCAACGATTATGGTGAATTCTTGTTATTACTCCGTACCAGATGATTATGTTGGTACAATGGTACGATGTAAGATATACACTACTAAAATTCTAATGTTTTATAATGAAGAAGAAATAGCTAGACATAATAAGGTTTACGGTATGAATCTATGGCAAATAGATATCTCCCACTATTGTAAGACACTTTTTAGAAAGCCGAAGGCTCTAGTTAATAGCACTGCTTTCGATCAAATGGATAGAATACTAAAAGAGATTTATTTTGAATATTTTAACAATAATGAGCGAGATTTTGTAAAGCTTATTGAATTAGTTGGTATCTACGGGCTTGTCCCTGTTAATAATGCCATAAAAAATTTACAAGAAGTATGTGCTACTACTATTAGCATTGATAAAATTGAGTTTATGTGTTCTAGAAAAAATGACCCTAAAATCATATATCTAGAAGATCATAATGATGAAATAATGAATAATTCTGTTAACATGCTAAATGAATTTAACAATCTTTTAAACTCTTAAAGAAATATTTCTATTGAGGATTTGCCATCTGATGCTCAATTAAAATTAAAGCACCTTAGTAGTCTAAAGTTTATAAAGGATGGACAAAATGTAATATTTTCTGGAAATTGTGGGACTGGGAAAACTCACATTTCCATAGCATTAGGAATAAAAG
Source organism: Clostridium grantii DSM 8605 (assembly GCF_900129965.1). Classification (GTDB taxonomy): domain Bacteria; phylum Bacillota; class Clostridia; order Clostridiales; family Clostridiaceae; genus Clostridium_AF; species Clostridium_AF grantii. The sequence goes on from NZ_FQXM01000004.1 coordinate 89,670, forward strand.
CATGTTTAGAGGGATATAAAGTATTATTTACAATTGTGCCTCTTTTTATTACACAATTGAAAGAATTAAAATCAAATAAAAGTTTAAGAGGATATCAAAACAAACTCTCTAAATATGATTTGGTTATATTGGACGAATTTGGATATATTTCTGCTGACAATGAGGGGGCGGAGCTTCTATTCACCCATATATCTTTAAGGACTGGGCAGAAATCTACAATAATAACTACTAACCTTTCTTTTGATAGTTGGGGCGAAATTTTGGTGACCCAGTTATGACGGCAGCAATGACCGATAGGTTAACTCATAAATCTTATGTTGTTAACATGAATGGAAACTCTTACAGGATGAAAGAAACTAAAGATTGGCTTAACAATCTAGAAAACTAATTTACAATTTTTGGTGGAAAGGTCTTTAATTATCTTTTGGACTAAAAATTATGTATAGAATACATCCCAGGCATAGTTATTAAGTTCTTCCCACATGTGATCATTTGGAACACTCTCTAGAAAGTCATGTTTATCTAATTTTGTTGGTACTCCTTTTTTTAATCCTTCAACTAAATATCCAATATCCTTATAACTCCCATTAATTCCCTTCATCATCATCGGCATATGAGAAACTATCATACCTAGCATCTTCATAGCATTTTTAGGTCCCATCTGGATAAGTTTATTTTTTATGCTTGGTGATTTAGCTCCTGGCTTACTTGTATACTCTTTTGTTCCAAAGTACTCAAACCCTTCTTGGTCTGCACCATCAACAGCTAAATAAACTTTATCCGGATACTTATTTATTTGATTCAAAAATTTTACTTCTACTTTTGTAGATTCCATTCCCATATTACTTTCCTTCCTATTTCAAATTCTTTAAATGGCTCTGTTTAATCTTTTCATAATCATTATTAAAAAATGTACAGCTTTTGATACAAACAGTACAGCCGTAATTATTTGCAAAAGGTGTAGCACATTTTGTCACATCAACACACCTGTAGCCTTCCGGATCTTCAGGTACCCTAATCGATTCTTTATATATTGCTCCTGCAGGACAGCTTTTCAAACATTTATTACACTTATTACAAAATTCCTTGACCCACATATGTGGATTTTCCTTTGTAATAGGCAAGTTCTCAATGTCAGTATAAACAGCTGCTATCCTTAGACTTGGTCCATAGTTTTTATCTGAGATTAGGAGCCCATGCTTGCCAATAACACCAAGTCCTGCATCCATAGCTAATGGTACATAGCTGACCGCTCCTCCAATAGCCGGTCCTGCCATGGCCTTATATCCATGTTTCCTTAAGAAATCACTGATTTTATTTACTGTAACCCCTAGCTGATAATAGGTCCTAAAGATTTCTGTAACTGCTTCCTTCGACGGAGCCTTTTTAATTTTATCTTTTTTCATCTCCATCGTTATGACAATGGCATTTTCATAGAGAATTCTTTCTCTTTTAAAAATATGTCTTTGATCCACTTTTGTATAACCAATATCACTGACTCCTAAGGCTTTTGCATATTTTTCTAGTTCGGATAAATCAGCATCTGATATTACTTTGTTTGCCATTTTAGGATTCTTATCAATACTTGAAGCACTTTTCCTTGCTTCATATAAACATCCTACCATTCGATGCAAAGTATGCTTTCTGCTTTTTAACCCAGCTAGGGTTCCTCCGCCATATTCTCTCATTAAATCCGGTATATGTTGCTGCTCTCGACTGTGCTCATTACTTGTTATTAATAGGTCTTCTTTGTTTATATATTTTTCAATGGATGGAAATTTCATATTTGACCCCCCTGCATACCATTTGGTATGTAATAGTTAAAAAAATTTGTTCTTGGATACATGGTAAAGACTTTTCCTCACCATGTACCATACATATAATTTATTGTTGTATCAACTTCATAAGTGATCCTACATTATTTCTCAACATTTGTTCTGATTCGTTCTTTGTCATCTGATTTGTCATTAGTATTGTACCTCTAACCACAGCACTTAGTACCCCTGCAATCTCTTGTGCATCAATATCTTCTTTTACGACCTTCTCCTTCTTTCCACTCTCGATTGCAAGTGTCATAACCTTAATGATATTTTGCTGATACTGATCATTCATTTGCTTCATTTCTTCATTTAAGTTCATGGATTCCCATAACAATTTCAGGAAGTCATCACGTTCAATTATCCGCTCTGGTTGACTGGCAAGGCGAATATCTATATTCATTACATTTTCAAAAACAACATTGATACGTTCTTTAAAGGATTGTCCTTCAATACCAACAATGTCCATTGTTTTCTGAATATGACCGAAGAAATATGTATTCATTACCTCTTTAATCAATTCGTCTTTGGAGGAAAAGTGGTGATAAAAAGCTCCTTTTGTAAGACCCGTGGTCTTAATAATCTGGTTTAATGAAACTCTTCCATATCCGTGATCAATAAATGCAATAAATGCTGCTTCAATAATTAAATCTCTAGTTTCCATATTCACCTCCACATACCACTTGGTATGTTCATTGTAACACATGCTATCTATTTAGGTCAATAGCCCTATGTACATTCATTAACCTTTATTTCCTTCCCATTTTCTGTTATTGTTTAAATATTTCCATTTGCGTCATAAGTATATGCTGTTGAGTATAAAATGGTACTTGACATCCACTTGGCATGGGGTATATATTAATATAATATTATTATCACTGATTTATAGTTTTTTACGAAACTTAATTTCTAATTCTAGGAGGATACAATGGATTGCACAAAATGTTCATTAAAAGGTTGCAGAAAACTATCTCCTTGTTTTGATAGAAGCAACGAATATCTTGAAAACTATTCATCTGAGGAAAATCAACTTTATACAAAGTCAGCTTCTAGTTTAATTGATAATGGTAGAGCGGGTACTCTTACACGTATTGATGAGATTATAGAATATACCAAAATCCATGAATATACTCACATGGGAGTTGCATATTGTTACGGTTTAGAGAAGGAAGCTGTATTATTAAGAGAATATATCCAAGAACAAAAATTCACTAGTTCAACAGATATATTAGATTAATTAAAGGGTATGTTTAGAGATGTTTTGCAAGAATCTCTAGAAGCTGAAATGGATGAGGCTTTAGGATATGGAAAATACGATAGTATTGAAAAGACTAGTGCTAATAGTAGAAATGGTCACTCAAAGAAAACTATTAAAACTGAACTTGGACCTATTAGGATTAATGTACCAAGAGATAGAAATGGCGATTTTGAGCCTAAGATAGTTCCTAAACATCAAAGAACTGTTGATGGGATAGATGATAAAATCCTCGCACTTTATGCAACAGGTATGCAACTCGAGATATATCTGAACAAATAAAGGGGCTATATGGCGTAGATATAAGTGCAGAAACCGTATCAAATATAACAAATAGAATATTACCATTAGTATCAGATTGGCAAAATAGGCCATTAGAAAGAACCTATTCATTTGTTTTTATGGATGCTATACACTACAAAGTAAGAGAAGATAAACAGGTTGTTATTAAAGCAGCATATGTTGTCATAGGCGTAAATTTAAATGGTGAAAAAGAAGTCTTAGGAATATGGATTGGAGCTAATGAAAGCAGCAAATTTTGGTTATCGGTACTAAATGATCTTAAGAACAGAGGCGTTGAAGATGTGCTTATATTCTGCGTTGACGGGTTATCAGGATTCAAAGAAGCTATAGGCGCTGCATTCCCATTTTGTAAAATACAAAGATGTATAATTCACCAAATAAGATCTAGCATGAAGTATATTCCTTATAAAGATAGAAAGGCTTTCGTAGCTGATTTAAAAGGCATTTATAGAGCTGTTAATGAAGAAGTAGCAATGGAAAATTTAATATCATTGAGAGATAAATGTGCAGATAGATATCCAAATGCAATTAAGAGTTGGGAAAGCAATTGGGATAATTTAAGTACATTCTTTGCTTTTCCAAAAAACATAAGAAAAATAATATATACAACAAATGTTATCGAGAGCATAAACAGCCAGTTTAGGAAAGTAACCAAGACCAAATTAATATTTCCTAATGATGATAGCTTAATGAAGATGCTATATCTAGCTGTTGAACGAGTATCTAAAAAATGGACCAGGAATTACCCAGAATGGGACTTAGTTATCAATCAACTTCAAATAGTATTTAGTGAAGTGTTAGATAAAAAAGCACAATAAAAAAGAACCTTAAATCAAGAAAATCTTGAAATTAAAGTCCTTTATAATGTTTTACCTATGCATATTATTGACATTAATTGGAGATAATGTGCATATAGGATAAATAATTGAACCACTATAAATATACATAATTAGACACAATCAAAGATTGTCTAATAACTAATGTTATAAATTATTTCTAATAAGAAAATTAGAATACACAAAAATATTTACACCCTCAATTTCCAAAACAAATCAACCTAAATAGAGCCTGTTTCTCACTCTAAAGAAACAGGCTCTTTTATTGTTATGCTTACTTTTTTTCCAACTTCACGAATATTTGGTTAGTAAATTCTTTGGAATATGGCAATAATCATCTGGACATCTTGCTAATCTATCTTGATGTTCTTCGGCACTTCTTAAATAGTTTGTAAGTGGTAGTACCTCTACAACTATTTTTTCGCTATCATCTCTCTCACTAATAAAATTTCTGGCTGCTTCAAGATGTTTTTGGCTTTCACTATATATACCTGTTCGATATTTTTTACCCACATCTTCACCTTGCTTATTTAAACTGTATGGATCAATGATCTCAAAGAAGCACTCTATTAAATCTTCAATCATCACAATACTTGGATCAAATTCAGTTTTCACACATTCAGTATAACCATCATATTCACTTGAAAGTGTGTTTGTAGCACCATTAGCTCTTCCTGCTTCAGTGGATTTAATACCCGGTAGAGTCTTTATAAATGCTTGCACACCCCAAAGACACCCACCAGCAAAATATATAACTTCCATAATACATCTCCTACATATTTTCAATTTATCCCGTAAAGGGACTCATTCATTTTAACATAATTATTTATATAAAACACCCTCACTCCAAACGAACAATCTCTGTTGCTTATAAAACCCATGTCTATAATATAAATAAGTAAGTTCGTCGCCTTCGCTTCCTCACTACGCCCCCAGGGGGCAAATAACATTTTATTAATAAATTGTGAATATATGTTCACAGCCCTTAGTGGTCCTAGCAGCACTTGAGATCGAAGCGTACAAGAGCTGCTTGCTTATTACCTAAACTTTGTATATTAACGATAAGATGTTTTTATGGCATTAATTTTTGTACTTAATTTTTTAGAATGAGGTGTAACTGGACAGATTTCTTTGTTAATACCCATTAATTTGTATACAGCAATTCTAGCCGCTCTAACTGAATATTCTTCTGTAAATACCATGTCATCTGTAATTTCAACGAATTGGCTTATCATTGCAAAATTTGTAGATCCTTCTGGCACAACCTGTGGACGGTCTTTCATTGCACGTGGTTGAAACATTGATATAATATAAGGCATCATACATGGAACAACATTAATAACATCCTTCATTATTTCATTCTTTTCATCTTCAAAATGTAAATGATGTAGAAGTTCTGTTAATATTTCTTCTCCTGTACAATCTCTCATTGTCTTTTTAACATAATCACCATTTATATTTGTGTTAAGAGCATATCCCCAAAATATTGTTTCATTTTCTGTTTGTCCCTTAAAATGAGGTTGTGCTGCTACAACTATAGACATTAGCCAATTTGATTCCTTAAATGTCATTAAAGCTCCACTACCAGGTACATTACCACTAAATTTTTCGATTTTTTCCAGTAATTTATTCCCCTTCATAGTAACAGTAAATGACTCCCAATTAGTTTCTTCAGCATTACCAAAGAATGGAGTTGGATTACCAAGATTTTTTTTCTTTTTTGCAATATTAGCCCAAAGTTGTGCTGAAATAGGTTTTTCTATATCCATTTCTGCCTTTGTTTTTAAATCACCAAGTCTAGAATTATCAGTCATGCAACCATTTGTAACTATACATATATCGCCTTCACGAAGTTGAATATAGTCATCTATTTCTCCGTCTTTTGTATAATGTATTGCTGTTACTGTTATTTCATCAGATTCTTCAAAATCAAGGTCAGTAACAGTACAATTAATAGTAAAATCTACCCCCTTTTCATCTAGAAAAGCTTTTAAAGGTAATATTACTGAATCATACTGATTATATCTTGTTCTTGTAACTCCCTCTAGAGTTTCAATACGAGAGTACTCAAACATCATTCTATTCATATATCTTCTAAATTCGAATAAACTAGACCATTTTTGAAAAGCAAAAGTAGTTTGCCACATAAACCAAAAATTAGTTTCAAAGAAATGTGGTGTTTTACCAAACCAATCCATAATAGATAAATTGTCTAATTTTTCTTCAGAAGTAACCATTAACTTAGCAAGTGCCATACGGTCTGCTCTATTAAATCCCATAGATTCAACATTAAGGATATTACCCTTTTTATCTATAAGTCTAGCTTTTGCACAAGTTGGATGTGCGTGGTCAAAATCTAATATCTCATCGGTTACTGATTTACCTTGAATTTCTAATGAAGGAATACTTCTAAACAAATCCCAAAAGTTTTCATATGTTTCTTCATTTAGCATACGTCCACCACGACATACAAATCCTTTAGTATGATTTCCAATACCATCATTACTTCCACCAAGAATATGCATTCCTTCAATAATATGAATGTTTTGTCCATTGAAACCACAATCTTTTATTAAGTAAGCTGCACCAGCTAAAGAAGCTAGTCCACCTCCAATGAAATATGCTTGTTTATTATTTTGCGAGCTAGTCATAAAATTACCCCCTATGAATTAATATAATTTATAATTTATATTTTAATAATATATTAATTTATAGAAAGTAACTATAAACAATCTTACCTTAATGTATAAAATTCATACAATTTCCCCAATATGTCTAAAGAAATTTTAAAGGTAATTGTGAATTTTTCTCTTGATATCTCCTTCTATTAATTGATTTATATCATTGATTATATTAGCTGGGTCTTCATTAGCTCCTTCTCTAATCCATTGAGTCATTATTCCTATGAAAGCATAAGTATAGAAATTTGCAATAAATCTTTTTTCTCTATATTTTACATCAGTATCTTCTGCTACTTCATCCACTACCCCCATTAAAAAACCAAAAGTTATATCATAAAGAAATCTATCTAAATGTTCTCTTCCCAAAGAATTAAAACAATTAGTACAGAATTCAAGATTATTTCCAACATACTCAAATATCATAAAAAATCCTTGTTGCCAGGTATTATATGACTTATATTTGTTAATGCTTTCAACAGCTTCTGTTTTATAAATCCATTCAACTAAATCATATATATCCTTGAAGTGATAATAAAATGTTTGTCTATTAACTCCACAATGAGAAACGACATCTGTAACGTTAATTTTATCTAAAGTTGCTTTCTTCATAAGTATTTTCAGTGATTCGGCTAGTGCTTTTTTTGTTAATGTAGCCACGTTTTTTCCCTTTCTTTTCTTAATTTATAAATGTAATTTATACTTTTATTTTATCATACCATAACTAATTTGTCTCAAGTAGCAAAAATTTCACTATTCCTTAATTCTGTCTAATAAATTACCTTCCGACTTTTTATTTTCCCCCACCACAAAGTCTTTCATATAAAAGCTCAGATATTCTTTATAATTACTATTTGTTTTAAGAAGTAATTCATCAACGTAATAAATCCCTTTTGGAATATCATCTAATAATACTGAGGCTAAACCACCATATATTCCACAAGCCACTTGGAAATAAGTGGCATTAGTTCCGAACTCTTTAAATATTTCTTTATTATCTAAAGCATTGTACATATACCTTTCTTTGTCGTCATATACAAGAAGCACACCAACTAAATCTTCACCTTTCAGAGGCGCTTCTACTGGATCTAATACCTTCATGGGGTAATTCCATAAATCACCAAGGTTATTTATATTATCCTTAATCAATTTAGTTGTATGATCATTAACTTTATATATAAATCCCATTTCCATATTATATAAAGCAGCTAAAGTTAAAACTTCTTCATGAGGCATAAGACACCCTGCAAATTCTCTATCCCCTAAAGTTACTTTAAACTGAAGATCATATACCGCTTTATACAAAATCAAACACATATGCTGTTGCATAAAAGCTGGGTAGCTATATATGGCTTCATCTAAGAAGCAAATTGGTGACCAAGTTGTATAAATAGTATTTTTATCTGCTAAAGATTCATCTTCATAAAAAGAAGTATCATTCTCAACAATGTAGCAGGCTTTTGGAGTTTCCTTTGGGAACTTTTTCATTAAATCGATTGCCATCCACTGTACTACTCCTGGATTCATACCTGAACAAATAATTGCAGTAGTATTTTTAAATTGATTTTTATTCTTTTCATAGATTGCATATCTTTCTTGTAAGGTAAATCCTTCTAAATAAATATTCTCATCTACACTTGTGTTTTCAAAGGCCGTATTGATATAAATAACTTTTGATTCATTGCAGCATCTTAACATTTCAAGAGTATCTGCATAAGAAATATCTATTACATGAGTGGTATTTGTTATTTTTAAGAATTGTGTAAATTTCACAGTATCTTTTAAATCAAATTCATGTAAGGTAATATTATCTTTTAAATTTGGAAACCATTGCTGATAGTAATTTATTTTTTTTGTTTAGAATCAATTAAGTTAAATTCACATTTACTCACATAAGAGTGTATTGAATCATTTTTATCCATCACCGCTTTATTTAAGATGGCTAGAATTGATTTAGCACCCCACCGCTACTACCAAGAATTGAAATAACGGGAACTCCTTCATATGAGTTAATTTCTTTTTTAAATCTACTTTTATTTAAGTAATTATTTCCTTCATCTATTTTAGCTGGTATACTAGCACAATCATTTAAAACCTCATATTTCTTTGCATCCATTTCTTCATTTAATTCTTTAAAAACAATTTTACTATTAATATTATTTAATGAAGTGAATAATTTGACTTCTGCATAGCCATACTTAGGCCAAGTATCAATAATTAAACGAGTCTCTTTAGTAATTACTAACCCACTTATTCCGTAGGGGTTAAACAAAGGCAAATATTTTTTATTTCTTATTCCATCAATATTTATAGAAACTTTTTTTAATAATTTCTTTATTGATAAATAATCATTTAATATACTTTTGTCACAATTATACAATTTAACCAAAGTATATTTTACTACATTCCAATCTTCCATTAAACATATCTCCTTCTATTAAGACTGTTTTTAATCTTGCTTTTGTTTATAGTATAACTATATATCATTCCATTTGGTTTCAGCTTATGTCCTTCTGTTAAATTTTTATGATAAAACTTTTTATAAAGTTTAAAACCATATTTTTCGTAAAAAGTGAAGGTACACCCAAGTTCTGTCCATAGAAATACTTCATTAAGCTGATTTCTTTTGCAGAAATTAATATATCTATCCATAAGCTTTATTCCGTAACCCATACCTCTTAATTCTGGACTTATAATAAATAAAGTTATTTCACTATCAAATTCATTAGCATACGATTCTCCAAGTTTATCCATAGAATCTATATTTTTTTTAAATTCCAACGCTGTTTTAAAATCACCAAAATTTCCAAGTATCAAGTTATAAGCTGCCCAAAAATCCTTGGACAATAGTTTTAACCTGTATTTTAACATTAGCTTAAAATCTTTATCTTCTATACTAGCAAAAAGTAACCCTTTAACATGTTCCTTTTCGTCTACAAGAACATCTAAATGTTCAGAATAATTAATACAACATAATAAATAGTATTCGTAGATTAAGTTGATTTTTTTAGGGTGGTCAAATTCTTCCTCTAGTTTCCACGTAGTTTTTATTAGCTCGCCACAACTCTTCAGATATGATTTGTTATATTTCCTAAACTTTAAATTAAATGTTCTCTCCTCCTTTATTCTTATATTAGTGCTTTACCAAAATATCTCTTTACTTTTAATAGAGAGTGAGTAGATTTTTCTTACTCAAGCCTAGTCACTCTCTCTATAGATTTTAAAAGTTTTCCAATATCCTAGATTAATTTTTCTTCAAAAACTCCATTTAAATTCCATTTATTGATTCTTTTTGCTATTTCTTCTTTTTCAATTGTATAAAGCCCTAATTTCTGCATTCTTTTAAAATACTCCGCTCCTGCAAAAGTATATCTATTTCTTCTACCCTCTGGAGTCATCATTTTATAATTTGCATAAGCAATTATATCTCCTATAGCTATTGCCTTTGGTAATATTAATAATGGCAATCCTAAATTATATCTAACTGCATTGTGACCTGCTAAAGCTCCTGTACATATTGCTTCTGTATGTCCTACAAATAAACCCGATTTTTCTCCTGCACAAAACATATTTTTAACGCCTTTTACTCTCATATCATCAGTTCTAGGCGCTACTGAAAGATATCTAATGGAATTACCTTTTCCTCCTGCGTATGGATCAATATATTTTGCTCTTTCAAATCCTTCTATCTTTCTTAATTTTTCTAAGGGATAATAAGTAGTCATCAATTTAACATGACCAGTATCAAGTAAAATAAGATTTTCTGCAAACTCTTTTAAAGCATATTGTTGACAAACTTTTGTTTTTAACTTGTCTAAATTAACATCTTCTGCTGGAAGTTTTGCTATATAAACCCCTGTTTTCTCTAATTCCTCAACAATAGCTTTATCCAAACTATCTTTACAAAGCTTACAACTGCCACTAATTGCTCCTAAGCTATCATTTTCTCTTTCTGCTTGAAGATCCATTACTCCTGCTCTAGAACTTAAACTAACTCTAGGTCCAAAGGCTGGACATCTCAAAACGCACATAGAACAACCATTACCATATCTTAAACAATTCCCCATAGGGCCTGTAGAACCAGTGGTTTCAATTATTGAATCACATTCAACATATTCTCCTTCTGCAAAATAAACACCTTTAATATTTCCTTCTTCATTTTTGATATCTATGGCTCTTTTCATAAAATGCATTTCAATACCTAAGGACTTTAAATGTTTTCTTACTTCTGCTTCTATAATATTTACATCGTAAAGCCAAGCATGTTCATGTCCTGGAAAAGAAATATTCTTATGCCTAGAATTCTTATCTGTTATATTAATTAAATCTCCTGCTCCAAGCTCTATAAGTTCTTCTGCAGCAGTATATCTTCCGTTATTTCTCATTATGCCGCCTACATTTCCAAGCCCTAGAAGCATATCAGTTTTTTCATATAATGCAACATCTGCACCCGCTTTTTTAGCTGAAATAGCCGCTGCACATCCTGCCCAACCTGCTCCAATAATAACAACTTTCATATAAATCTTCTCCCTTCAAATATAAATTCAGGATCAGTTTGAAGTTTACAAAGTCTTTTTACTTTATGCCCTTTAAACCTTGCTGTACATGCTCCACAAATTCCCTCTCCACAGCTCATTTTGGCATTATTAGAGCAACTAAGGGGAACTCTACCCTTTATATAATTCATAGTTTTAATAATTAAAATATCCGCTGCTGATACGTGAATAAGATTAATATTATTATCTTTAATTTTCTCATCAATGATATTCTTTAATTCTTCAGATATTTCTCCATCCTGAAAAGTATTACATAAGATAACTTCTGCATTACATTCATTAAGATACTTTTCTATAAATATTTCCTCGTAATTGGCTTTATCTAAAACCACTATAATTTTATTTCCATTAGAATAAAGTTTTTTCATTACTGGAATCATAGGAGCTTGCCCAATAGCTCTTGCTATTATCAATGAAGTTCCTTCTTTTTCTTCAAGTATATGTTTTAATCCAAAATCACCATTCCAAAATGGTGCTTTTACCATTATATTTTCTCCTTCGTTTAATTCATCTATTTTTTTAGTTTTTATTCCCTTAATTTCTATTGCAACTGTTATAGTATTTTCAGTAATATCTGACTCCATTATTGAAATCGGTACATTGTGCAAAATATCGCAACTAGGATTTCTTAAAAACACAAAACTGCCTGGTGGTAACAAATCTCTTACTATATTATGAGGAAGAAGAATTGTTAATAAAATAACATCTTTACTTAAAACTTTTTTCTTAATTATTTTGCTTCTATAGGTCTTCCTTCCTTCTTTTGCTTTAGAGCCATTCCAAAAATACTCTTGATATATACAAGTTCCCTTCCAATTTGTGCAGTCACAAAAACATTTCCCTGATAATTGAGAACAAAGAATGCAATCTCCAGTTTCTGCTAATTTGCAAGGGCAATATTCTGTACCAGAGTCTATACAATCTATAATTTCATACTTCATAATTTACCTCCTGTAGCACTCTAGTATTAAGATATTTTACAAAAGCAACTTTTGTTACACCCAAAAACGTTTTTTAGCCTAAAGTATATTAACTTTAGGCTTTTTTTCTATAAATGCATTTCTATCGAAGACAATTCCTGAGAATTCACTTCTTTTTCTTTTACCATAAAAGTGCCTGAATTATTATTTTTAGAGGAGGTTACCAATTTTAATAATTTTAAGTAATTCAATCTTTTTAAAAATTTAGAAGTTTCATCTTCTGTTAGAATAATTTTTTTGCCATTTTTAAAATTAAAAGCTAATCTCATAAAGGCTCCTTTTTTATTGATTTTTTACTGATCTTTTATTCTACCTATTACATTCTATTCATAAAAAAAATTCTTTACTACATTATTTTTATTGGAAAATTTTAAATTATCAATTTTTATTAATAGCTTTTTAAATTATAAGATGTTATAATTTAAAATATATTATACTTTAATTAAAGAAAATGGGTGATATTATGAATTACTATTTAGTTGCCTTAATTGACGAAAATTCTTACATCAAAATACAATCATTGCAAAAACAATTATCAGATGAATACGATTTGTATGATAAATTGCCTATGCTTCATATGACTTTAGAGGTTATAGAGGATGCTGAGTTAGAAAAACTAATACCATCACTTCATAATATTTTCAAAGATACAAAAAAAATGAAAATTAAAATTAAGAATGGAATTTGTTTTGAACCTCCTTTCAAGTCAGTTAACTTAAAAGTGGAAAACGATGAAAATATCAAAGAATTTGTTTATGATGTGAATCATTGTTTAAAATCCTACAACTTTAAAGTTAGAGAAAATGTAGATGACTGGGATTTACATATTTCCTTAGCCAATACTGTTTTTTCAAAAAAAGAGTGGCTAAAAAATGAATTTGAAAGTGCTTGTAAATATATTATGAACTTAAGTTATGATATTGTTCCAGAAATAACTGAGATTCAATTATGGAAACCTATAAATGATGATGATGAAATGGTTCTTTTTAAGCAGAAACTAAAATAAACAAATCCAAAGGATTTGTTTATTTTTTTAATTTTTCCATTATATTTTTCAAAAATTTATCCTTACTTTTTTTATAACTTTTATCTGCTTCTAGTGGTAAATCTAATATTTTTTCTTCTCCCTGAAAAATTTCTAATTTGCCTAGTTTATCACCTTCATTAATAACTTTGGGTATTGTACTAGGAGAATAAGCTTTAAAAGTAACTTCCATTCCTTTTTTAATAGGTACAACTACATCTGTTGGAGCTACAAAACCAACTAATTCCTCTCCATCAAGCACAAACTCACTTAATTTAGTACCTTTTTTTGCAATTTCCTTATATTCATAGTTTTTCATGCAATAATCATACATTCTTGAAGTTTCTCCCCATCTTCCCGGACAATCTATAAGCACAAAAACAATATCAGACTTATTTACATTTACAGATGTAACTAAGCATTTTCCTGCGCCACCTGTATACCCTGTTTTAACACCATTTGCATTAGGTATATGATAAAGAATTTTATTTATGTTGTGATAACTTCTTGTGAAATTATATTCACCTGCATCCACATCTTTTGAACTTACTATTTTCTCAAATAAATCCTCTTCTTTAGCTTTACAGGTTATTAAAGCTAAATCATATGCAGTACAATAGTGATTTTGAGAGTCTAATCCGTGAGGAGTTTCAAAATGAGAATTCACTGCTCCTATTTCCTCAGCATATTCATTCATTAATTCCATATATTCATCTACACTTCCACTTATTCCCTCTGCTAATGCAATAGCTGCATCATTTCCAGACCTTAGCATTAAGCCGTACAATAATTCTTTTATAGTAATTTGCTCTTTTTCTCTGTATCCTACCTTTGATCCTCTAACACTTGCTGCATTTTTTGAGATTTCTACTTTTTTGTTTAAATCGCCATACTTAATAGCAACTAAAGAAGTCATTATTTTTGTTGTACTTGCCATAGGTGTAATAAAATTCCCATTTTGTTCAAACAAAACTATACCAGTTTTACTATCCATTGCTATAGCACATCTTGCTTTAATATAAATAGGACTAGCGTTTGAAGTAATGACAAACAAGTCAGATGCAACAAAAATCACTAATAATATTCTTATTAATGCTTTTTTTGATTTTTTCATTTGATCCCCTCCTAATTATTCTATTTTTTGTGTTTTTCATTTAATTACTCATGTAATATATGGTTTTTTAATATTATTCTATAGATTTAAAAACATTGCTATAATAAATCCTTTTTTTGGTTATACTATTTAATGTTATAGGAGGACTATTTTTGAGAACATTAATTATAATATTCATTGTTTTATTTTTACCTTTACCAATTGTTTTAGGAGTATTTTTTAATGAAGATAAAGAATTCTTCTTCAAATTTTATGGATTCAAAGTTGAGTTTTCTTCATTAATGAACAAATTCAAACAAAAGAAAAATCATAAAAAAACAAAGAAAAATAAATCTAAAGATAAAAAATCTGAAAATAATACCTTAACAAATTTAAAAGCTTTATATTTTTCTTTAACAAAGTCTTATATAAAACCTTATTTATTTGTATCCCTATATAATGAGTACGGAGTTGGTGATGCTGCTTTAGATGGAATCATCTACGGATTGATTTTTGCCTTCAATGCTATCCCCTTGGCTTTGATAAAATCTATTATGAATTTAAAAATTTTAAAATTTCAAATTAACCCAGCATGGAATGAAGAGAAGTTTTTGATTAAATTAAATATTATTTTTATTTTTAATTTATTCATTATAATTTTTTTGCTTTTATTATTTTTTTATAAATCAAAAAAACTCAAGTCCCTAAAAAAATCATTGCCTACATAAATTTTTAAAAAAAACTATTAATTAAAAAGGAGATTAAACATAAGATGGATAACAATATAAATTCGATTATTAACATAACCATGGAAAATTTAAAAAAAATTGTAGATGTGAATACTATTATAGGTGATCCCATAGAAACTAAAGATGCCACAATTTTACCCATTTCAAAGGTTTGTGTGGGTTTTGCTTCTGGAGGAGCTAACCTTCCAGAGAAAAAAAATTCTTCTTTGAATGAAAATCCCTTTGCAGGCGGTTCTGGGTCGGGAGTGTCCATTAAACCTATTGCTTTTTTAGTAGTTAAAGAAAATACAGTTAGATTACTTACCTTAGATAAAAAGTCTAATTATGATAAATTACTAGAACAACTTCCTAATGCAATTGATCTTTTATCTAAAATAATAGACAAAAAAGATGGTAAAAATAATAGTTCAAAAGAAGAAAAAGATTCTTCCTCAACTGAAGAAGAAATAAATGAAGAATACATGAATGAAGACGAAATAAAAAAAGAGGAAGAAATTTAATTTTCTTCCTCTTTTTCTATAAGTTCATATTTTTCTGAATTAAAAATGCTATCTATATCTTCATCTACATCTAAATCTTCATCTACTGCAACTTCATCCTCTATATGCTCATTTATTTTTTCAATAAAGCTTTCTAAAGCAGGCATATCTTCAATATCCTTTAATCCAAAATAATTAAGAAATTCATCTGTAGTTGCATAAAGGATAGGTCTTCCTGGAACCTCTTTTTTTCCTGCTGCTTTTATTAAACTTTTTTCTATAAGAGTTTGAAGTGCTCTATCACTTTTAACCCCTCTTATTTCGTCTATTTCTACACGAGTTATAGGTTGTTTATATACTATAATAGCTAAAGTTTCTAAGGATGCTTTGGATAAAGATTGTCTAGTATTTGTTTTTAAAATTTTTTGTATATATTCACTATTTTCTGATTTTGTTCCTAAAGCATACTTATCTTTTAATTGTATCAAAGCAAGTCCTCTACTATTTTCCTCATAATTAATTTTCATTTTTGCTAATAATTCTTCTGTGAATCTTTCAGAACATTCAATAACAGAAGCTATTTCCTTTAAATTTATGGGTTCTCCGCTCACAAATAAAATGGATTCTATAACTGAAAATAATCTATCTTCATTATTAATCCCTTCAATTTGCATTTGATTTATTTTATAATCACTCATCTGTCAATACTCCTTCAATATAAATATCCTGATAATTTTTGTCCTGCAATACCTTAATAGTTCTAGTTTTAATTAATTCTAGCATAGCCATAAAAGTTACTACAATCTCTATTTTATACTCACAATTATTCATTATCTCTGTAAAATTCATTCGTTTATTTTCTTTTACTGCTTCCTGTAATTCCTCCATTTTATCTTCTATTTTATACCTATCCATTGGTATTTCCTTTTGAATAACGTTATTATCATTTATTTTCTCACTAAATCTGGAAATAATATCATTGTAAATTAAGAATAAATCTAAAATAGATACTTTTTTTAATAAATCTTCAATTGTTGGTTCTTCTTCAATTTCTATTATTTCAGCTTTCTTAAAAAATCTAACTCCTACTTCACTTTCCTTTGTAGCTAAAAAGTGAGACACATTTTTAAACTTATTATATTCTATAAGACGTTTAATAAGTTCCTCTTTTGGATCTGTTTCATCCTCTTCTTCTTCATTAAAACTTTTAGGCAAAAGCATACTAGATTTAATATATAGCAAAGTAGCAGCTATTACTATAAATTCTGAGGTTACTTCTAAATCCATTTCTTTCATTGACTCAATATATTTCAAATATTGATTAGTTATTTCATATATTTTTACATCATATATATCCATTTTATTTTTTCTAATCAAGTGAAGCAAAAGATCAAAAGGACCTTCGAAATTTTCAATTTTAATTTTTAATGACATGATTTTCTCCTTTAACTTATTAAATCCTTCACAATTTTATCATAAAATATAATATTTTTCATGCATAATAGACTAAAACATTTGTTATGAAGTATAATATAATTAATTCTACTTCTTTTATTATAAAAGACTCTTATTGTTTTGTCTATTTTTCGAATTTTATTATTTTATATTATTTAGCTAAGAAACTATCAAGGAGTGTGCAATTTATGAACTTTAATATAGAAATACCAAAAATTCCAGAATTAGCCATAAAAATGCTACTTGATTCTGGCTTTGAAGCAGGTGTGGTAGGTGGCTGTACTCGAGACGCACTTATGGGTAAGGTCCCCCATGATTGGGATATTTGCACCTCTGCTACTCCCCAGGAAATACAATCAGTATTTAAGAACTTCAAAATGATATTAATGGGATTAAAACATGGCACCGTAGTTGTGCTTATAGATAAAGAAAACATTGAAATCACCACTTACAGAATAGATGGTGATTATTCTGACGGCAGAAGACCTGATACTGTATGCTTTACTAGAAGCTTAATAGAGGATTTAAGCCGTAGAGATTACACTCAAAATGCTATATTCTATAATGAAACCCAAGGCATTATTGACCCCTTTAATGGACGCGCTGATATTGAAGATAAAGTTTTAAAATGTGTGGGAAACCCTGACATTAGATTAAAAGAAGATGCTCTTAGAATTATAAGAGGCCTTAGATTTGCATCTAAACTAGGATTTGAAGTAGAAAAATCTACAAAGATTGCTATGTTTAATAATAAAGAACTTTTATCCAAGGTTTCACAGGAAAGAATCACAGTAGAATTTGTTAAGCTATTACAAGGGCAAAATGCAATGAATGTACTTGATGAATTTCAAGAAATAATTGCTTATATTATTCCTGAAACTAAGGCTATGATGGGTTTTCAGCAACATAACCCCTATCACTGTTATGATGTTTGGCAGCATACTCTAGTTGCTTTGAGTAACTGCAATAATCTCATAGAAAAATTAACCATGTTCTTTCATGATATAGGAAAACCAAGTTGCTTTACTCTAGATGCCCGTGGTGTAGGTCATTTTTATAAACATCCTCAAGTTTCTTTTGAAATAACCACTAAAATTTTTAAAAGAATGAAATTTACCACTGCTGAAGGCATTAATAGCAATGACTTAAAAGATATTTTAGAGCTGATTAAATATCACGATTATCCTATTGAACCAAAGAAAAACATCATAAAAAAAGTTTTATCAAAATTGAATGGAAACCTAGTGCAATTTGAAAGATTGCTTTCAGTAAAAAAAGCCGACGCCTTGGCTCAAGCTCCAGATAAATTGAACCATAGATTAAAAGAAATTCAAGAAATAGAACTTATTTTTCATGAAGTTATAAAAGACTCCCCCTGCACAACTATAAAAGACTTAGCTATTACAGGAAGCGATTTGATTAACTTGGGCATACCTGTAGGAGAACAAATAGGAAAGATTTTAAAGGCTCTACTTGAACAAGTTATTAATGAACAAGTATCTAATGAGAAAGATATACTTTTAAAGGAAGCAGGAAAGTACTTATAAATACAACAATTACAACTTCGTTGTATGGATACCTTTCATTTTCATGAAAGCTTTAATTTAAACAAAAAAAATAACCCTAATTATAGTAGCTAAAACTAATATAACTAGGGTTTTTGACCTTACTAAATTCAAAGATTTTCGAAGAAAATCCTCCTTTACTGTACACTGTCAACTATCCTTTTATCTTTTAACCGTGAACTATTTTATAAATTTCCATACAATAAAAAAACCAGTAGAGTAAAATCACTCTACTGGTTTAATATTTTTTCTATTATAAAGCTTTTTTAGCGAAACCAACACATAAAGCTGATACTATTGAACCTGCTAAAATTGCAACTACATATAATGGCCAATTTCCTACTGCGAAGAATACGAAGATTCCACCGTGAGGTACTGATAATGTAGCGTTGAATGCCATTGATAAAGCTCCTGTAAGTGCGCTACCAATCATTATTGATGGTATTACTCTAATAGGGTCTGCTGCTGCAAAAGGAATAGCTCCTTCTGTGATAAAGCTTGCTCCAAGAACTAATGCTGCTTTTCCTGCTTCTCTTTCCCCTGTTGAGAATTTGTTTTTGAATAAAAGTGTAGCAATACCTAATCCAAGTGGTGGAACCATACCTGCTGCCATAACTGCTGCCATAACTGCAGAACCTGATCCTGCTACTAATGTTCCTGTTCCAAATGCATATGCTGCTTTATTAACAGGGCCACCCATATCAAAGGCCATCATTAATCCAATAATCAATCCTAAAACAACTGCGTTAGATCCTGACATATTTGTTAAGAAGTTATTCATAGCTGTATTTACTGCTGCTACTGGTGTACCTATTACATAGTATAATAATAAACCAACAATTAATGAACCTAATACTGGTATTACTAAAACTGGCATAATTCCTTGTAATGATTTTGGTAACTTAACGTATTTTTTAATAAGAACAACTGTATAACCTGCTAAGAAACCGGCAGCTAGACCACCTAAGAATCCTGCGTTAAGTGCTACAGCTACTGAACCACCAATCATACCTGGTGCTAAACCTGGTCTATCAGCAATAGAGTATGCAATATATCCAGCAAGAATTGGTACCATTAATCCAAATGCTGCACCACCTGCACCCATAAGGTATGCTGGCAAAGTACCCTCTGTTTGGAAGGCATCATAACCAAAGATAAAACTTAAAGCTATTAAAATACCACCTGCTACAACAAAAGGAATCATAAATGATACACCATTCATTAAGTGTTTATAGAATCCTTGTCTTTCTTCAGAACGTTGAGCTTTTAAATTTGATACTTCATCTGTTAAATCACTTGATTTATAAGTTTTTGATTTTAATGCTCTTTCAATCAATTCTCCAGTGTTTTTTAATGCTTCAGCAACTGGAACACTTATTAGTTTTTTACCTGCAAATCTGTCCATAGGTACTGAGGTATCACAAGCCAAAATAATTGCATCTGCGCTTTTAATATCTGCTGCTGTTAATTCGTTTTCTACACCTACTGATCCTCTTGTTTCAACTTTCACTTCATAGCCTTTTGCTTTAGCTGCTTGTTCAATTGCTTCAGCTGCCATGTAAGTATGAGCTATGCCTGTAGGACATGCTGTTACTGCTAAAATTTTCATGGTAATTCCCCCTTATAATTGTATAATTGTATAATTGCTTAAAATTTTAAAAGATTTATTTTTACTTTTTCTAAAAGACTTATTACATCCTTCTTTGAAAAAGTTTGCGTACCTTCTAAACTTACTGCTAAAGCTCCACATGCAGTGGCATATGCTAAAGCATTTTCATTTTCTATTAAACCATGAAGAAATCCTGCTAACATGGAATCTCCTGCTCCTACTGTTCCTTTTACTTCAACTTTTAGTGATTCAGCAAAATAAGCTTCTTCTTTACCAACTAATATACTTCCATCACCGCCCATTGAAACTAAAACATAGGTAATGCCGAAATCTTCAATTAACTGTTTACTTGCTTTAACTATTGATTCATGGCTTTCAAGTGAAACTTTTAATGCATTTTCCAATTCATGTATATTAGGTTTAATCAAGTAAGGTTTGGCCTTTAATCCCTTTAACAACAAAGCTCCATCTGCATCTAATACTGTTTTTGTTTTATCATTAATCTGGCTTATAATTTCATAATAAGTATTTTCATCCATTCCTTTTGGAATACTTCCGCTTAAAACCACAAATTCACTTTTAATTGCAAATTCTTTGATTAAATCAATAACTTCTTCAATTTCCTTATTAGAAACTTCAAAACCGCTTTCATTTATATCTGTTGTTTCATTATTGCTGGATTCAACTACTTTAATATTCAAACGAGTTTTTGCATCCACCATTTTAAAAGCTGTTTCAATGTTAACTTCTTTGAATAAAGCATTTGTTTCTTCATAATTCTTTTTACCCATAAATCCAATGGCTGTTGAAGTGCTGCCTAGTGAATTTAAAACCTTAGTTACATTAATACCTTTTCCACCTATATCTTCTCGTACGCTTTTAACACGATTCACTGCACCATTGTTTAATTTATCAACAATAACAGTTCTATCTATAGCAGGATTAAGAGTTACTGTAGTAATCATTCCTTTACCCCCTATTAATCCAATAATTTATATTCCGATATTACTTTCTTCTAATAATTTAATAATATCTTTTTCTGTTTTAGCTTCTCTTAAACCAACTCTAAAAGGTTCTTTCATTAATTGTCTAGCAAGACTAGATAAAATCTTTAAATGAAGAGTAGAGGCATCGCTTTCTGGAACACCTATTAAAAAGATTAAATCAACTGGTTCCCCATCTAAAGCTTTCCATTCAAGTGGATCTACGCTTGCAAACATAAAGAATGGTTCATTAACTGCATTTGTTTTTCCATGAGGGATAGCAACTCCAAATCCTACTGCTGTACTATATTCCTCTTCTCTTTTTAAAACTGCTTGTATATAAACTTCTTCATTATTAACTTTTCCATTAGCTGCTGCAACTTGAGCTAGTTGTTTTAAAGCATCCTCTCTTGAATCCGCTTTAAGATTTAATAATACTAATTCTTCACTTATAATCATTTTCATTCTCCTTTTTATAAATAATGTGTAACTGAAATTGTTTACTTCTTGTATTTATTATAAAACAATATTTTAAATAAAAACTTGAATATCTTGATTAGAAAATTGAATTTTCTGACCTATTGAATTTTTTTCATAAAAAAAAGAGAAACTTTATAGTCTCCCTTTGAATTGCTTATTTTATTCTTCTAAAAATGGTATCAGTAATCTTTGATTTTGGCTGTCAAACATATTTTCTTTGTTTATAAGAACTACATCTACATCTATTTCATGATACTCTTTATTGTTTTTTGAGAGTTCTATGGCTTCTTTTACGCTTAAATAGCCCATATTAAAAGGTTTTTGTGCAATTATTGCTTTTATAACATCTTCTTCAAGATAACCTGCTGCCTCTACACTAATATCAAAACCTACTAAAGTAATTTGGTCTTTAACTCCCAATTCTTTTATAGCTTTTGCCATTCCAATAAGAGTGGCTTCATTGGTACCAAACATACATTTCAAATCTGGATATTTTTTTATTAAGCCTTTAGTTTTTTCATAAGCTGTTGTAACATCATTATTACTGTATTGAATTTCATCAATTAATTGAATATCTTTATATAAACTTATTCCTTGTTTAAATCCTTCTTCTCTATTAAAAGCAGAAGAAGTCCCTTTAAGATGAGATACTATAGCAACTTCTCCTTTTCGCCCTATTAACCTTCCTGCCTCTTTTCCAAGGAGTTTAGCCGCTTCAATACTATTTGTTGCAATAAAACTATGAGGTTCTTTTATACCCACATCTGAATCTACAGTAACAAAAGTTATATTATTAGAAATCACTTTTTCAGCAACTTCTGTTAAATAATTATAATCGCTAGCTGCCAAAATAATTGCTTTAGGATTAATTCTAATTCCTTCTTCTACAAATTCAACTTGTGTATCTAGGTCAATTTCTCTTTCCGGTCCAACAAATATTAAATCAACCCCTAGTTCACTAGCAGCAACTTTTGCACCATTTTCAACACTACGCCAAAAGGTGTTGTTTTCAGAGCTTGTTTTTGAAACAAAATAAATAATTTCATTTTCCTTATCTTCTGGATTCATTAAGAAAAACATATTATATAGAAGAATAGATAGAATAGCAATTACTGTTATAAGAATATAAGGAAGTTTATTTTTTTTCATTAGAATCCTCCTTCTCAACCTTCTCTTTAGGTAGCAATATTGTAACTATAGTACCCTCAAAAATCTCGCTTTCTATTGCTATTCCATACTCTTCCCCATAATACAGCTTTATCCTTTGATCCACATTTCTAACCCCAATACCTGTTTTCTTGGTTTCATTAGCTGAATTATCTTCTAAAAGTTGTTTGCATTTTTCTTCTTCCATGCCTACCCCATTATCTTCAACTATAATACAAATTTTATTATTTACATCTTTCACTTCAATATTAATAAATCCTGGTCCCTGCATAGTTTTGATTCCGTGGTAAATAGCATTTTCTACAATAGGCTGGATAATAATCTTGATAATACTATATTGTAAAAGTTCTTCCTGTACCTTTATATCATAATCAATCTTTGAGCCATAACGAAGTTTTTGTATCTTTAAATAACTTTCAATATGCTCTAGTTCTTGAGCTATGGTTATAAATTCAGAACCTCGATTTATACTAATTCTAAAAAGTTTTGACAAAGAAGAAGTCATAGCTACCACATCTTCATTAATGCCTGCTTCTGCCATCCACACAATTGAATCAAGGGTATTGTATAGAAAATGAGGGTTTATCTGAGACTGTAGAGCTTTTAATTCATACTTTCTCTTTGAATTTTCGGTTTTCTTATTTTCTTCAACTAGTTTCTTAATTTCTACGGTCATATCATTAAATTCATCCGCTAATTCCCCTATTTCATTACCATGTTTAACTTGTATAATAGTATCCAAGTTTCCATTTTTAAATTGATTCATTCCCTTGAGCAAATCTTTTATAGGATGTAAAAACTTTCTTGAAATAATTAAAGAAACTAATATTGCTACAGCTAATGATAAACCAATCATTATAGAAAAAATTTGTTTTGTTATATATTTGTATTTATTTACTTCATCCTCATAAACAGTCCCCACAATCTTCCATCCAGAGTACTCGGAGGTGGCTACTATATAATTTTTAGTTCTATCATTTTCAATAGTTGAAATATATCCATCTTGTGACCCTAGTATGAAATCTATATCTTCATCTTTTATTCCGCTATTGATAAGTTCATTTTGGGGATGATAAATTATATTACCCTCACTGTCCACTATAAACATATAGCCTTTTTCTCCAAGACTTAAATTGTTTAACATGTCATTAATTAAATTGAAATTTAAATCAACCACTGCAACTCCTAAAAATTCACCTGTTTCCTCATCTAGAATCCTTTTACCACAAGACACTACCCACTTATATCTTTTAATTAATATATTTTGTATATGAGAATCTGAAATAATCATTTTATCTGTTGTAATTGAATTTTTATACCATTCTTCATTTTTGTAATTAACATTAGGTTTAAATTCATAATCGCCTTTATTTACAATAATATTTCCATCTTTGCGGAGAAGAAAAATATTTACAATATCATTTCTAGACACCATAAAATTATTAAGTTTATCAGAAAGAGTTTCCTTCATCAATATTTCTTCATCACTTATTTTAAAATATTCTTTAACATCCTCAGTAGATTTAAGAGTATTAACAGTGTTTTCAATATTCCTTAAATAATACTCTATATCATAATTAATCTGTGTAACCAATTGAAATACATAATCATTTGTATTTTCTTCAACAGTTCTTGTAGTAAAAGCATAAGAGGTAAACCCAATAATACTAATCATTAAAACTATAACTATAGAATAAGACAAAGCAATTAAGGTTTGAAGACTTGAAATTTTACTTTTACTCCACTTCATTGTTATACCCACTTTTCTTGCGCCATACCGAAGGTGTTACATTAACATTTTTCTTGAAATTATAGCTAAAGTAATTAGGATCTTCATAGCCTATATCTCTTGATATTTCATACATTTTTTTAGTAGTGTTTGCTAGCATATATTTTGCTTTATCCATTCTTACATTAGTTAAATAGTCTACAAAGGTTATCCCAGTGGTTTTTTTAAACAGCCTACTAAAATACCCAGGACTTAAGAATAATTCCTTACATATTTCTTCCAAGTCTAGAAAAGGATTAGAATAATTTAATTCAATATAATCACAAGCTTCTTTTACATAATTTTTTTCATCTTTTTCTCTAATATTTCTAATTTTATTTGACAATTTTTCGCATAAATCTATATAATAATTCTTTATCTCTTTATAATCATTCATTTCAAATATTTTGCTAAATATAGCAAATTCCATAATTTCTTCCTGTTCCTCTGTGGAGCGAATATCATTATATGCTTTATATATAGATATAATCATTTTAAGTAACAAGGTTCTAAAGTCATTAATATCAATATTTTCATGTTTTATTACTGAAAAAATGTACTCTATATTTTTTTTTAAGGTTTCTAAATCTCCTACTTTTATAGAATACTCTAGTTTCAATAATTGCTCATCTATTTTATGAAAAGCAAAAGAAGATTTCTTTTCTATATTGGATTTAATTATAATTTTATCGCTGCCTTCTAAAACCTTATATTCTAATGCCGTTATTGCATCTTTATAAGCAAAACGCAAGTCAGAAAGCTTTTTATGATGGTCGCTTAAGCCGATAACTGCTTGCATATGAAATAATTTATGAATATAAAAAGCAATTTGTTCTAAACACAAAGTCAATTCATTTAAGTAATCTTCCTCAGGATAATCTTCACTTTTAAAAATCATACAAACTTGGTTACCTGGTCCAAAGAAAATTATATCTTGATTAATATTTTCTAAAAGTTCCTGTGCTACATTATAAATGGCAAATTCTAACAAAGGTCTGTCCTTACCCCAGAATTCTTTTTCAGTTTCACGCACATCTTCAATAGTCATAACCCCAACAGTATAATAATTTGCTTGTATATTAACGCTTAATTCTTCTTCAAGATTCTCTAGGTTATAGGGTTGATTGTATCCTAATACTAAATTCATAAAAAATTTATTTTTGAGGAGTTCTTTACTTTCATTATACTGTTGTCTAAGTAATTCAATATTTTTTTGGTTTGCGAATTTTTCATCCATCTCTATCTTAATAGCCTCAAGGGTACTCCTAAATTCATTTGCAGTTATGGGTTTTAATAAATAGTGGGAAACATTTAGATTAATAGCCTTTTGAGCATATTCAAATTCATTATACCCTGTTAAAATAACCATTTTTACTGAGGGCATGATTTTTGTAACTCTTTTACATAATTCAAGCCCCGTCATAAAAGGCATTGAGATATCCGTAATAATTAAATCTACTTGGTTATCATCAAGATATGCTAGAGCTTCTTGTCCATCCCCTGCTTCATATACCAATTCAAACCCTAATTGATTCCAATCAATTAACCGACAAATAATTTTTCTAATAGGTTCTTCATCTTCAACAATTATTACTTTATACATAACCTTATCCTCTCTAGTAAAAATATTATTCATTTAAGTCACAAATTTACTGAAACTTCTTAACTCATATTGTATCATAATATGCTAAAAAAATTTACATTTCCATAAAAAAAGCTCTATTTCAATAAATAGAACTTTCCTTCACAACTTTATATTGCTTTGTCAAATAATCCTTCGAGATTTTCTTTGAAAAATTGGAATATTCCTTTAGTTTTAATAGTTCTGTCACTATAAACTTTAATCTTACCTACGGAAAATCCATCGATTATTATTTCACAAGTACCTATGACTTCCCCTTGATTTATCTCTTTTTTAGATAAATCTAAATCCAATTTCTTTTCTATTTTATTCTCTTTTCCTCTTTCTAATATAGTTGTGAAGTCTTCACTTGCTTTTGCTATTAAAAATTTATCCCCTTTTTTATTTAAAGGCACTTGTTCTATTTCACTATCTTTATTGATTATAGCTTTTGCTTCAAATTTTGAAAATCCGTAATTCATAAGCAAACTTGCATCTCTATTTCTTACTTTGTAAGATGGAGCCCCCATTATTATAGCAAGCATTCTTACATTGTCTTTTGTAGCAGTAGCCGAAATACAATATTTAGCTTCATTTGTGAACCCTGTTTTTAGTCCATCACAGCCCTTAAAGAACCTTACAAGTTTATTATGGTTAACTAATCCTATTGGGTTCAATCTTCCCTCTGAAATGGTCTCCATATAGGTTCCTGTATATTTTAATATATCTTTATGTTTTATTAATTCTCTAGACATTATAGAAATATCAAAAGCTGAACTTAAATGTCCTTCTGCAGACAAACCATGGCAATTCTTAAAAGTAGTATCCTCCATTTTTAATTCTTTAGCTCTTTTATTCATTGTTTTTACAAACGCATCCTCGCTACCTCCAAGATACTCAGCTAATGCAACTGCTGCATCATTTCCTGATGCTATAGCAACACCCTTTAATAATTCTTCTACAGTTCTAACTTCCCCAGTATCTAAAAGCATAGAACTACTTCCACCTTTACCAGCCATTTTAGCTGTCTCACTTACAACAACCTCATCACTTAATTTTATTTTTCCACTATCCACTGATTCCATTGTTAAAAGCATGGTCATAATTTTAGTTACAGATGCAGGTGCAAATTTTTCATGGGAATTTTTCTCATATATTATTCTCCCTGTGCTAGGTTCCATTAATAAAGCTGATTTAGCTTCCACATCCAAATCCAAATTTGGGGAGTCAGCTAAAGCTGATAAATTAGAGAATAATGATATCAATAGAATAGATATTATAGTTATTGTAATTATTTTTCTTTTTTTCATCATTTGTATCTCCTTCCTTTAATCTTTATAGATTTATTTTTACCAAATTTGAATATATTAATCTTAGGTATAATTACCAATTCAAAAAAATATAAAAAAACGCTCATCCTAAGCTCTAGGATGAGCGTTTTTGTAAACATCCATTATTTTTGATTTTTTAGAAACAGAAGAAT
Source organism: Clostridium grantii DSM 8605 (assembly GCF_900129965.1). Classification (GTDB taxonomy): domain Bacteria; phylum Bacillota; class Clostridia; order Clostridiales; family Clostridiaceae; genus Clostridium_AF; species Clostridium_AF grantii. The sequence goes on from NZ_FQXM01000004.1 coordinate 117,571, forward strand.
AAATTTGAGTACTAGTTATGGTTGTATGTCCCAACAATTCCTGTATAGACTTAATATCTGCACCATTTTGAAGTAAATGAACCGCAAAAGAATGTCTCAATATATTTGAGTCTATTTGCTTTTCAATATTTAACATAGCACTGTACTCTTTTATTATTTTCCAGAATCCTTGTCTTGATATTTTCTTACCTTTTAAATTAAAAAATAAGTCTTCACTTTTATAAAAATTAATTTCTGGTCTTACTTTTAAATATTCTTCTATACAATTTGATGCATAGCTTCCTATAGGAATAATTCTTTCAAATTTATTGTTTTTACATCGAATATAACTTAGTTTCAAATTTACATCAGATATTTTTAAGTTTATAAGTTCAGTAGTTTTCATACCAGTAGCATACATTACCTCAAGCATTGCTTTATCTCTAATTCCTTTTAAAGTTGAGCCATCAGGCATATTTAATAACTTATCCACTTCTTCCACCGATAAAATTCTAGGCATATTTCTTTTAGATTTTGGATTTTCAAAATTAAAAAGAGGACTTTGATCTACTATATTTTTATTTACTAGATACTTATAAAAAACTCTTAAAGTAACAATTATTCTTACAATAGAAGAATTTGCTTTATTTAAGCTTCTTAAATGCTGAACAAAAGCCATTACTGATACTTCATCTGATGAAATAAAATCTTCCTTTCTTGTTGAAAGAAAATCCTCATACTTCACTAAATCTCTTTTATATGCCTCTAAAGTGTTTTTACTTAAATTTCTTTTTTCACCATTTTTTATAAAATCATTTATGTATGTGCTCATAGAACTCCTTTACCTTATTTCTTTTGTGTGATAAATTCCCTTTTTATATAATAAAATAAATTTTAAATATTTTAACAAATACTTCCATTATATTGCAATTCAATTTGTAATATTTAAAAACAAAAACAGCATTGTTGTAATTTCTGTTTTTAATAAAAAAACTAGTTAATATAAAATCAAACACTACAGGCAAAATTACTGTGAAAAAATATAAAATTAAAATACATTTTATAAAAAGTATGAAAAAGTTCACTATTGAAGTTTTCAAACTTAGACCCCCCTTTATAAAACTAAACTATTAGTTTGATTATATTGGGTGTTATAAAAGCCTCCAATAAAAAACCTATACACATAAATATAATTATTGCTACAAAGGTGCTTGTATATGACAGTATTTGTACTGCCAAATTATCTTTTGAATTTTTATAATTATTTTTATTCAATGAATTCAAAGAAAATTCAATGGAGAATACTGAGGCTAAGATAATGCAAGGTATGTATATTATATTTTGGGGAATAACAGTTAATAATGATATTCCTATTCCTTGCACACCTAATTCCTTCATTAAAAAACTTATGGTAAATCCAACACTAAATCCTTTAAACAAATCCATTACTAATATCAAGGGCATACCTACCATAGTTAGCCCTAAAAACCAAATGATTATAATTACCGGGATATTATTTTTTATAGTTTGAATCAATACTTCAAGATTTTTCGCATCACTTTTGTCCACGGACACCATAAAATTTGATAAATAATTAGTTAAATCATTTCTTTCAAAGGACCCCATGTATTTTACAGCATATATACCAAGTACAATACCTGTGCATAAGCAAACCAATACAATGATGTACAACACTAGATTTTCACTAATCTTATTCTTTAAATCAAAGTTAGTAATAAAGTTTTTCATATTTTATCCTCCTTAAGTTACTTCACTAATAATAAGTATGTAAAACTTAAGGATAATATTCAATTTTTATAAATACATTAAAGCACAAATTGTTTTAGAATCTATGATTTCACCATCTTTTATCATTTCTTTAACTTCACTCAATCTATACTCTTTCAAGTTTATAAATTCGTCTTCATCACATCCAATAGTACCTTTAATCAAGTCTTCTGCTTTATATAAATATATATATTCGTCAGTGTAGCCTGGAGATGGTACTATTTTTCCAAGATAAGTGAATTTATTAGCTTTATACCCTGTTTCTTCCTCTAATTCTCTTCTTCCACACAATTCTATGTCTTCATTTTTTTCTAGTTTTCCAGCTGGTATTTCTAAAATAATTTTTTCAATAGGACTTCTAAATTGCTCTATTAATAAAAGAGTGTCTTTATCCTTAAAAGCTAAAATAGCTACCCCACCTGGATGGTTTACAATTTCTCTTGATGCTTGTTTACCATTTGGTAATAATACTTGTTTTACAGTCAAATCTATAATTTTACCTTCAAATTTTACTTCGGATTCAATTGTAGTTTCTACTATATTCATTATTTTCTCCCTTAGCTTACCTTATTTTTTAATCTTAGCTTATCAGCAACCATTGCTATAAACTCAGAATTTGTAGGTTTTCCTTTTCCATTAGAGTATGTGAAAACCTAGCAAACAAGCCACTTATCAAATTATTTATTAGTTTGAACTATTTTCATTTTTTTTGTGTTTATTGGTTTATTCATATATATTTACTGATACTTCTATTTTAACCTTTTTTATATGTGTTAGTCAATTTTAATTTTGAAAAATTTAGAAATTATGTTTTAGTAAACAAAAAAAAGACTAATGCAATATATGCACTAGCCTAATTTATTATTTATCGTCTTTAAATCCTGCATTTTCTGTACTAGGATTATTAACTAATCCCAACAATATAACTATTCCTAAAATACTATTAGAAACTTCTGTATAATTAGAAGGCAATATATCTAATCCAAAACTTTGACATAGCATTGGAATTAATGCTATTACAGAAACCCATAACATTTTATTTTTTAATCTATTTTTTATATCCATTTTCCCATCCCTTTCTATATAGTAACTCTATACTGACTCTATATTAACTATATACTTACTTAATACTTTCTATATACTTACTTGCTGCAAACTCTGTATTCTTACCCCAAATATTATCTTCTGCTAATGCTTTACCATTTGCACCTAGAAAATTATATTTATTAAGTAATTTTTGTAAATCTAAAACTTTATTATCCTTTTGAGGAACAACAACAACTTTCTCTTTAACTTCTTTACCAGTTATACCAAGCACTATTGCTCTTGCTAATTTATCTGCATTATATAAAGCCATATCTACATTACTATCGCAAAAACATGGTTCTATGATAACGCAAGGTGAATTTGTATGTTTTAACATATATAAACCTCTTCTATCTGCATAAGCACCACGATTGCCAAAACCTAGTTTAACTATTTCTGCATTAATTTTTTCTGCATATTTCTTGCCTGTCTCACTAGAGGGATAATAAATACACTCCGTTCCATGAGCCTTTCCATTAAATGCATTAACATGGCAATCTATAGTAAGGTCATATTTTTTCTTATTCTCTTCTTTACACCTATCAGATAAATAACTTGCCCCTGTATCTTTGCTGATTACATCTACAGTATGCCCTTGCTCTTTTAAATATTTTACAACTAAAGGCGCATATTCTCTAATCATATCAAATTCTTTTCTAATTCCTACTGCACCTTCATTTTTAATATGTCCATAACTTACTGCTATTAACATTTATATCATTTCCCTTCTATTATAATTTACTAAAAATGTATGTAAAAACAGGGATTAGAATTGTAATAAACAAGCCTAGTCCCCACTTTATCGTACCAATAAAATCTCTATTCGATTGTGCTAAATCTTTAATACTGCTGCATAACTGTTCTATCTGCGTTTCTTGTCTAATTGTTTCTTTTTCTGTGCATCTAATTCTGCTTTCGTGATCTTCTAGTTTTTCCACGATATCATCTCTTTCCAATTACTACCACCTCTGTCTTATTTAATTTATGCCAATTCTATTCCACTCACATAATAATTAACTTCACCGCTTGCTTTAATTGTTTCTGTATTTGCTATTACTAATGCAAGATGTATAATTATTGTTTCTTTTGCTTGAATGTCTACATTATATACTTGCATATCTGCAAATTTTATAGTTGCATTTTTCGCAGTAGAAACATTTGTATTATGCAAAATTATTTCTTTAATAATAGTTGTTTTTGTTGCAGTAAATAATGTAGTTTCTGTTGTTCCTAGAGTTCCTTTTGCTAATCTTTTAATTGTGTCCACACATTACACCCCCATATATTTTAGATATTTTATTCTAGTTAATTCGCTTTCTACTGTGTCTAAATCTGTTTGAGATGCTTTTAAACCTATCAAATTTAGTATAGTTGTAGAAAAATTAGGGTCATTTCCTAGTGCGTTTGCCAACTCATTTAGTGTATCAAGTGCAGAAGGAGAACTGTCTAATAATTCATAAATAGCGTTGTCTGTATATGAATTTGCATTGCTTTCTGCTGTATCCCAAATATTTTTATCGTATGTAGTAACATGTATATCTGTACTGTTTAAGTGATCTGTAATTATATCATCTGAAACCGTTAAATCACTTTGAATTTCTTCCACTTTACTTTCTACTGTAGATACTCTACTTTCTGTACTATTTATAGAAGTTGCTAAAGTGTCTACATAATCACCCAAATAAATTTTTGTATATTTATCCAACAATACATTTTTAGTAGTTTTAATAATCCTCGCTGATAAATCTACGTTGAATATTTGATGTCTAATAATAACTGTATCGCCAAGATTTAAGTTTAGCATATCTTTAAATTTAGCATATTCTTGTGTATTTTTTAATTCTGCAAAATCTACCTCATATGATACATTAGGTATATCAATACTTCCCCACAACTTTTCAGCTTCATTTTTCAACTCTGTTTTGGTAACTACGTCGAAACTATATTCTTTTGTAAATGTAATGGGGTAATCAGCAATTCGTGGACTTTCTAAATAAATCTCGTCTAATTCTAAACCATCTTTGCCTACAGGGTGCATTTTAGTACAAAGCGTTGAATAATCTATCTTTTGCTTAAATCCAATAATATTTTTTGCATAAGATATTAAATATCCCGTGTTAGTACCTAAATTTTCTTTAATGCTTATATTAAAATTATCTCTGTAAAGTTCTCCACCCCAACGACTTAATATTTTGTCGAATATACCTTTAACGGGGTTTTCTCGAATAAAATAAGCTGTATTATTACCCAAATTACTACAAGTTGTAATAGTAAATCTAGGGTTTATTGCTGTGCATATTTCTAAAGCTTCTTGTACTGTTTTGGTGTCTGCTCTAGCATCTAAATTAAAATCATATAACAAATCATAGAAAATGTGTTTTGCTTTAATAATAATTGTAGCACCATTATTTTGAGTATTTTCTAAATAAGGAACTCTAAAAAGTTGTCCATCTGCTTTAATAATTGCTAATGATTCAATTCTTTTGTATTTCTCTCTTTTATCTCTTGTAACTTCTAAATCTAAATAATAATCTCCATTCAGCTCTTGTGTTATTTCTGCTTTTGTAACTATATCGTCTATTACACCTAGTCCATTGTTTTCAAAATCTGTTGCAAATGGTGAATATAATATTATCAATTTCTCACCTACCTTAGCTTTTTAAGCTGCTGTTCTTCTATATGCAATTTGTATTGCTTCTGAATTAATTTGTGCATATATTTGTGTTGTGCTTGGGTTCTCGTGTCCCATTAAAGCTTGTAATACAGTTAATGGCATACCTGCTTATAATTTTAATGTGGCGAATGTATGTCTTAATAAATGTGGATATATTGCTTTATTTATTTTTGTTCTACTAGCAACATTAGATATTTCTTTTTGAATACTTCTATTACCAAGTCTAGCAAAAGAGCCTTTAGTAGCAATAAAGAGTGCATTACTTTCACCTTTTCTACTTTGCAAATAATTCTTTAATAATAATTTTGCCTTGACTGAAAAATAAACTTTTCTCTCTTTATCCCCTTTTCCAATTACCCTCAAGGACATTTCGCTCCAATTAATATCTTCCACATTTACATCTCTTATTTCTGATAACCTACAGCCTGTGCTATATGCAAATTCTACTAATGCTTTCTCTCTATCTGTTATACAAGCACTTCTTAATAATTCCAATTCTTCATCTGTTAAAGCTTCTCTTAATCTTTTACTTACTTTAATAGTATTAATTTTATCCATTGGATTTTTTTGAATATATTCTTCTCTCTGCAACCAGTTAAAAAAGCTTTTTAATACTGAACGAATAGTATTAAGTGATGTATTTTTAATAGTTTTAGATTTCCAAGCCAAATACATTCTAATATCTGCTGTATTTATTGAAGAAACTGGTTTATTAATTTTATCTGAAAAGCAAGTTAGGACATTGATATAGTTATCTAGTGTTCTTTGGCTTAATCCATCTAATCTTTTAATTGCTATGTAATAGTGAATTTTTTCATATAAATCTGATACTATTAAGCTTGTTTCTTTTGTTGTTACATCGTATAGATATAACACTTCCTCAATTACACCTCTTAACTTTAATTGATCTGTTAAATTCAAATCTGTTTTACCTAGTATTTTTATTATTACCTCTTCATTACAATTTTTATTTTCCCCCATGTGTTTCCCCCTAAATTAAAGAAACCCCTAACAATTTATGCTAGGAGTTCATTATTTTTATTTTATTTTTATAACTCTATTTCTTGTCTTAGTTAGTTCGTCTTATTTATCTAAGTCGTATTAAACTGCCGAAAGAACAACATTTGATATTTTAGCAGCTGTTTGTCCCCATGTAAAACCAATATAAAAATCTCTTATAACGTCACTATTCGTTACGGTTCTGACCACCCCACCATTTACTTGAACTGATATTGTGGTAGCAGTAAATATTATTTCTATATTTAAAGGTACACTAACTGCCATTGGCGTAAAACTATTTCCCCACGCTGCACCACTTACCCCTGCTGCTGTTCCGTTTAATACCTCTGTAATACCAATAAATCCATCTTGTCTAAAATAGATTTGATAGGAATTTGCCATATCTTCTGCTACAAATCCATGCGAAGCTCTATAAGCACCAACACCATTTGGACCGATTGGAAATTCATCACAGTTTGAAAAATGAAATCCGACATTTTTAGTAGTCGTTGCATTTAATACTTTTGGTGTGATTATTGCATTTAATTTAAAGCTGTTATTTGTTAATTTTTTAGCAACATAAGTACAATAATCAAGTGTGTTAGATGATATTTCTGATTCTTCAATTCCATCACCAACCATTTGGTATTTTACTTTTTCGTGAATAGTGTCTACTGCCCATTCTTGATTCAAATAAATGTTTGAAAATGGTATCGTGAAGGGCAATCCCATTTGAGTTGTTGCAATTGTCCCATCTAAATAACTAGGATTTTTACACATTATACTATCTACACCTAAAGCAATATATTTATTATTTACTAATTTATTTTTAACAACTGATACATTAACTTTTAACCCAACTGCATGAGCTTCCGAAATTTTTTCCTTCATTTGTAACAATTCAGACCCAAAGAAAACCCACTTATAACCACTCGAAACATAATAGTCCATGCTTTTAGACGTATTATAAACCGTTCCACATTCAATTGATGAATCTACAGAGTGCACATTAGTAATATCGGGTATTGTATATGCTCCAACTATTACATTGTTTTGTAAATTATATTTAACAATCATTTGAGCAACAAGTATTGTTGATATACCACCTGCTAAGCTCTTAATGTCTAATAGATAAATTTTACTTTTACCATATTTTTTAAAAACATTTTCAAGTGTTGGTATTTTTTCATCAATAAATTTTTGATAACCATAATTAAAATTTAGTTGCATTAAGTCATCATAATACATATCTGCGATAAATCCTACACCATTTGAACATCTATCAACGGTATCATCATGACTTAATACTAATATATTATCTTTTGTTTTCAAAACATCAAGTTCTAAGGCATAATTATATGATTCAACACCAATATGTCCTGTTTTTGTGTTTTCAGGGTATATTTGTTCTATAGTCCCCCTATGACACATATATTTATCCATATTTAACAAATCAACTCTTGATGTATCTGTTAAATAGTTTATTGCATCTGTTTTTAAAGCAGATTTAAAAATTGTACCATTTCCAATACCAGTACTTTGAAACTGGACAGCTTGTGTCCATACTGTTCCACTCCATCTATACGTATATCCATCTTCTACAACTAAATATAAACCCTCTGCACCAGTTGGGTGAGCTGCTTGTAATAAAGCTAAAGTATCATAATTCCCTTCTAGTTTTAATTGTCCTAAAGCATTTAACTCAACTTTGGTCGCCTTTTCTTCCAAAGACGAGCTAACCGAAATTAATTCTGCTGTGTTATTTGCTATATTTGTTGTGTTAGTATCAACATTTGCCTTATAAGTTTCGTATTCTGCGAGACTGCTTAAAGCACTTGTCAAAGCAATAAAATCATTCAAACTTTCAATAGCTTCACCATCGACCAAACTTTCATTAACCGTAAAATTAAATCTTGCACTAGACACTCTTTCATTATCAGCACCAAATACAATTATTTCTGCTTCAACTAAACCTTTTGCAGAAACCATATCATCAGTTAATTCACATTTTACATTTCCATTTGTTGCATCAACTATAGTAATTTTATCCAAGCTACTAATAAAAACTGTAGTTCCATCAGATTTTTTTGCATAGAGATAAACTGTATTTGTTAGCAAGTCATAAGCCTGTCCATCTTGTGTGAGTACAATATCTAAAACATTGCTCTTGCTATCACCTTGCGTAAATTTTATATCATATATTTTTTTTTGCTTCATATCTAAATTAAAACTATAACTTTTTTGTGTTATCATTTTTATTATCAACCCCTATAAATAAAAATAGTGCCTAATAATTAAACACTATTTATATCTTAAATTTAATTGTATTTCTATTTTTGTTACTGTTCCTGCATAACTAATTGTGTTTTCTCCAACATGCAAAAGAGGAAAATCACCATTCATATCAGCATTTTTTAATTCTGTATCTTTGTAACATTCCAATAAATCACTATCAACAATCACATATTCATCAACATTTGTTAGATTAAAAGTATTATTATTAATTGTGATATTAATATTACCTTCTCCAAAAACCTTTATAATAGGCTTACAAGTAGTTGTTCCATTATTGTAAACCGTAGAATTACTAGAGGTTAACGTTATAATAGATGTGCTTAGATCCCTTTTAAAAGGTTGGCACTCAAATTGAATTATGATGCTATGCCAAATGTTAAAAATTTCTTTAAAAGAAATAGAATTTATAATTGTAGCGTCATAAACTTTATATTCTTCATTAGAAAAAGTCACTTCACCGCTACCATCAAGCCAACTAGAAATATAATCTATGTCTGCATTAGCCTTTAACGTACATTCAACCGTTTTTACAGTTCCTCTATAACTACCTAAATCTTCCGTCAAAAATCCATCTCTACCTTCTATTTCAATTTTATTTATGTCCTTTTGTGCTTTCATCATATCAGGTAGTTTAATTACTACAATTCCATCAATATCTCTACTATCAATCCCATTAAAAATAAAATAAGGTAGTGCCATATTATGCACCCCCTTTAGCTAAACTATTTTGTTTTCTGTAAGACTCTAACTCTTCTGCAAATGCTTGCACATCTTCTTTTCTGTTGTTAATAAATTTATCTATTTTTATAATTATATCTCCACCACTCTTAGAATTTTGTCCATCCTTATAAGCCATTTCAACAGTTTTATCATGGGGGTATATTTTACTATGATTTGGAAGTTCTACTATCTCTCCGCCCATTTCATTTATCCCTGCTAATCCACCTTCAAAATCATCTGTTCCTTTTGCATACCAATCTACGCCAAGTTTTGGAACGCTTGGAGGTGCTAAACTAAAGCTTCCATTTATTTTAAAATGTGGCATTTTAATATGAGGTAAACTAATATTCAAATTGCTAAAGAATCCTTTTATTTTATCTATTTGCCCTTTTACAAAATCTACTGCTGCTCCTATTGGAGACATTATTTTTGCTTTAATGTCATTAAATTTAGAACTTACAACACCTGCTAAATTTGATAATGCTGCACTCGCAATGCCTCCAAGTGCATTAAAAATATTAGAAAACGTTTCTTTTATTACTGTTAACCCTAATTTTATTACATTTTTTATCATATTAAGTCCGCTGTTTATAATATTATTAAGAAAACCCATCACACCACTAACAATATTTTTTATTGCTTCCCATGCACCTGACCAGTCACCCTTTAAAATAGAAGTAAACAATTTAAATATGTTTTTAATAATATCTAAAGCAAATTTAATATTATTCGTTATAAAATCCATGTACTTTTTAACAATAGCCATTATTTCAGCACCATGATTTTCCCAAAATGCCTTTGCAAATACAATAAATGCTTTTATAAATTCTGTAATAGCTGTTATAACTTCCATTACAGTAGTTTTAATAGAGTTCATTTGTGTAGCATTTTCTGTTGCGTAGCTTGTTATCGCTGTTTTAACATTGTTTATTATTCCAATTACAAAATTAAACGCAACTCCAATAGCATCCATTGTTGCGTTTATTACTGTTTCAATTTGTTGCATGTGGTTGCCTATGTATTGTGCCATAGTGGTAAACGCTGGAAGAAACCTATTTCCAATATTAACTGCTATATCTTCAAATCTGCCCTTAATATTTCTCATTTGATTGGCATATCCTTGGCTTGTTTTTTCAGCATCACCTATAGCATTTTTGCTTTGGTCTAAAGCTATCTGATACCTAATTTCCATCTTTTCAGATTCAGATAATGCTTGTATATTATCTCCAAGACCCATAGAACGAGCCTTTTCTTTCATAACAGTTTCATTTATTACTATTCCCATCGCTTTTAATGACTCTGTTTCCCCCATTAAACCTTTTCTAAGACGTTCAACACCTTCTGCTGCCCCACCTTGCAAATTTTGAAAACTTGCCAAGTCTGTTCCCAATCCTTGTATCTTCGTTGCAAAATCAAAAGCACTATCAGAACTCATTCCAAAACCCGTCATCATGTCTTGCGAATCAGCCATCATACCTTTTATTTCTGTTCTAGAACCTCCAACTTTATCTTGAAAATTCTTTGCCCAGTCTTCTGCACCTTTGTTCAGAGAGCCGAAAACAGTATCAAATTTACTCTGCATTTCAGCAGCATCACTAGCAGCTGTCAAGGAATATTTACCTAATTCTAGTATTTTCTTACCTATTGCCAATGCACCAATTGTTTTTACAAGTTTACCAAAAGTTCCATTACTTTTTTCTGCACCCTTTGTTACATTGTTTATTTTATTTTCAGCATTATCATCTCTTATCGTTATATCGCCAAAAAGTTCAAATAATTGCATTTTTATTTCTCACCTACCTCAATTTATTTGTCCATTCTACATTATTAGATTTTGCTGTCATAAGTTCTGCTTTATTTATTATATTTAGCTTTGTTTGCTCGTCTATTTTAATTTCACTTTTTTTCTTAGTTGTTGTTACTTTGTCTCTGTATTCTTCAAAAGAGATAAAATTATCTTTACCCATATTTTGGTATAACATCAACCAAGCCGAATATATTCTATCTTCTTTTTCTTTCTTTATTTGCGAATAATACATATTAATAAAATCTTCTATATCCATATCTAGCACAGATTGCACATCGTTATATGTGCTGAAAACCTTATTTTGCATTGAAACTATATCATCTATCTCAATGCAACCGTAAAAACTTTATTAAAACTTTCTGATTCAAATAATTCTTGCATTAATTCTATAAATTTATCAATTTCCATGTTTTGTATATCTTTAGCCTTTTGTTCAGTTATTTTAGCGAGAAAAGCATATAAATCTTGTTCAGCATTATCAATATTCTCAATTATCATCATTATTATTTCAAACTGTGCTTCTTTTTTTGCTAGTATAATTTCATTGTCAGTTTTACCTTTTATATCTTCTACGTTAGAAAATAAAATTTGTTTTAATTGTTGCTTTACATTCATTTTTTTTACTATCTTTGCTATTGTAAATAAATCTGCTGTAACTATATTCCTCATTTTTAGTTCCTCCAAGTTTTTTATAATAAAAAAAAGACTAGATTAATTCTAGTCTTAGTTCAAATATTTAATTTTCCAAGGTTCGCAATTTGGTGTTAATGGATCAAAAGTAGCTGTCAACTCAACATCTGCAACAATTTCTTCTTTGTCTTTAAATTTCATTTCCAAATCCCCTAACCCTGTTGCGTTTTCTATCATAATAATTATTTCTTTCCCTGCTTTATCTGTTCCAACAAAAGCCACGTTATCAATATAATCGCTTAATACCAAATCTTCCGTTGCTGTTATTTCTGTATATGTATCAACTACTTTACTTTCTAATCCCGCAAAGAACTTAGTCATATTTGTTTCAATCAAATTTAAAGCACCAAAAGACATAGTTATTTCTACACTTTCTTTAATGCTCATACCCTTTTCTTTACCTAATGCACCGTTTCTTTCAATATCGTGGTATTTAACCTTGCGATTAAATTTTCCTTCACCTTGCGTAGAACCAACTAAACTTTCAGTCGCAAGACCGAAATCAAAATAAATAGCACCAGAGCCTAATAATATTTTATCAGCCATTTTTTTTACCTCACTTTATTCGTATTTTTTTATTACGTATTTTAATTTTCTACGTTTTATTATCGTTGTATCGTTCTCATTTGTTTCGTCAAGATAGAATTTCCAAACATTTTGTCTGTATATTATGCAATTCAAATCCTCATCATTATAATTTAATCTATTTAAAGCATTGTCTATTGTATTTACTATTGTTTCAATCTCAACAATACTGTCATTGTTAGAAAATATATCTATATCTATTTGTATATCTTCTCTATATTTTTCAAACTCAAATACATTTTCAAAGTTCAAAATAATTGAAGGGAATACAGTTACAATGCTAGGTTTAGCATTATATATTTCTACATTTTTAAGATTCATTTCATCGAATTTAGCATTTAATAATTTATATAAATCTAACATTATTCTTCCCCCCAATTCTTATTTGCAATTTCTTGTATTGTGCCTAAATTTTCTGTATATGCTGGTGTCCAATGTGGTTGTGCTTGCTGTTTGCTTGTACCAAATTCAACATAAGCATCATATTCAACATCAGAACCCACTCTAACTGTATCATTACTTATAACCTCATGTGTTTCTCTTCTACGCAAATCACCTGTCAGAACTGGTGTCCTCATTTGTGCTTCTGCTACCACTAGAGAGCCTATTTCTTCAAGTATTTGCCTTTTCCTTCTATCTATTTCTGCTAAAACTTCATCTGTAAAATTATTAAATGTCATATTCTATTCACCATCGCTTCAATATAATCTTCCCAAATAATAGTAGAAGTTATAAGATAATAGTTAGAATTATAAAAAATAAAATTACCTTGTTTAATATTAGAATTAATATTAGCAAAAATTCTATTAGTACAAGAAATATCAAGTCCATAATCCCTAGAAGCAAGAGTAGACGAATAAGGTTGCATATCACATTCAATAGTATCAATTACAGTTTTAGTTTTTACTCTATCGCCATATTCATTTTTTGTATAAGTTTCATTACAAATATCCACCATATAATCATAAAACATAGTCTACCCCCTCAGAATAACCAAGGGAACGGGTAACATATTAGCTACAAAAGCAGGGAATACAACATCTGCATAAGTTACACTTCTACTACCTTGTGCCATAGATTTTATGTTTTCTTTACCTTTTATACGGTACATATATACAACTAACTCTTCTATAGCATCCACATAGTTAGATTCTATTTCTTCTAAAGTCTCATTTGTATTTAGATATTGCTTAATCATCTGTTTTGATTTTCTAATATAAATGTTCAATAATTCATCTTTAGAATAATCTGTTATATCTAAAATTATTTTTACTTCTTCTAATATATCCATTTATAACACCTCTACTTTTTAGTAGTAGATTTAGTTTTCTTTTTAGTAGTAGTTGTTTTTTTAACCTTTTCTACAGTTTCAACTTTTTCTACTACTTCATTTTTTTCTTTTTCTTTTTCTCTATGTCTTCTAATTAACATTTAATTCAACTCCATTAAAAAGAGAGGGATTTACCCTCTCAATTAATTATTTTGCTAAGTATTTTACACACTTAGACTCGTCACTCAATACTGCTACATAATGTTCGTCTGCACTAATTACAGTAGTTTTCGCCAATATATCTCTGTCAGTTTCAACATTTACATCTTTTTTCAAGTAGATTGTTAATGCTCCTGCTTTAACAATTAAATTAGAATATACACCTGCTGCTACTGGAACTTTAGCACTTGCAACAACTTGGCAACCTGCTATTTCACCAATAACACCTGTCATTATTGTGTTATCGCCCATTTGGGAAGCTTTTATAAAGTTTTCATCTTTTCTTAAAGTGCCTTTTTGAAGTGGGTGTATAAATAATACTTTTGTTTCATCGTCTTCTTCTTCAAACTTATCTATAGCATCAACTATACCTGTATAAGAAATAAAGTTTGCAGAATCGTCAGAAACTAAAGTTGTAGAAACTAATGCTGTTACACAGTCAGCGTCTACTTTAGCTGTAATAGCTTTTTCCAATTGTGCTTCTGCTTCACCAACCGGATCTCCGTATCCACTTAATGCAGATTCATCTGTAATCTCTACTGCTTTACCTGCTTTCTTAACTGTTGCTTGTGTAGAAGATGCTGTTAATACAGTTGTACCCATTGCAATACCTTCTGCTACGTCTTCTGCGTCTCCAATATAAGCAAATTTAGGAACTGTAATAGTGTTTCCTGCTTGTCCTACTAAAGTTGTATCAATTGTTGCTAAAGGTGCGAATTTAATTTTATTTGGAAGTGTTGCAGAAATCATATCTGCCATAACCTCAGGATTTACTAAGTTTGTTAATGTTGTTTGTGCCATTTTTAATTACCTCTCTATATGTTGTATAGTGCTTATTTATAGACTAGCCCGAAAGTCAATTTTTATTTGTTTAATTCTTTATATAGTTCAGGATTAGAAGTCATAAACTCGACTCTTTCTTTATATCCCATTTTTAATAATTGTTCTTTTGTCATTTTCCCACCACTTCCACCAGTAGGAGGAATATGTATGTTACTTTTTATTTTGTTCTCTACCCTTTCAGATAAAGATGTGTTAAAAATTTCTTCAATTGAATTAATGTTAGCTAACGTATTTTCTTCACTGTCAGCAACTAAAAACTTTGCTAACGTAGAAGGCAACTTCTTACTATTTAAAGATTCTAAAGCTTTATTTGTTAAATCCTTACGTAAGGATTCAGATTTCATTTGTTCTATTTCCGCTTTTAATTGTGCCATTGCAGTATCTTTGGGGTCAGTGTCGGGATATAATTCTTTTATTTTCTCATCGACCAATTTTTGGAGATTGTTGGATTTAAAAGTCTCAATTCCTTTTCCTAAATGTTTATCTTTAATACTGTCTAACCAACTTTTACTATCCTTATCCTCTTCTACAAATGACTTAATTCTATCTAAATTAATAGGATTCAAACCATTCACAAAATTTTGAACGTCTGTATTGTCTTTATTTGCTTCTATATATTCTTGCATCTCTTTAATATCCATTATTTTATTACCTCCATTGCACTTCTAACTACTACTGTACCTAGAAACACATAAGTTTTATTTTTTTGAATGTTCTTTTAGGTCTACTCCATACAAAGACCCATTTGTAATATTTTTTTGCATTATAAAAGACTATTAACTAAAGTCCTTTGAGGACACAAGTTAATAGCCTAAATATTTTTGTTTTTCTTCCATTCGGAATACTTAACATAATCAATTATTTCTTTTGTTTCATTGTCTTTACGCCTACTTGGAGTCCACGCAGCGAAAGGGACATTTACAAGTAGGCTACGGCAAAAGGGTGCAGTGGTGGAATAGGTTTATTACTATCACCTATATCAAATTCCTGTCCATCGTAAAATTGACATATTTCCGATGTTTTATTATCCAATGTAGCTAGAAATAATTGTTTCTTTATTCCTGTACTTCTTGCTATTTCTTCATTTGCTTGTGCTTCAACTCTAGCCATTTCAGTTCTTGCCAAACGTAAAGACTCATACGCTTGTACATCGTATTGCTTTTTTATGTTATTACTTACTTGTTGTACTGTTCTATTACCCTTCATTGCTTCAATAATTTCTAGCTGCAATTTATTCATCATATCAGTTTTATTTGTCCAAATTCTATCAGAAAATAATTCACCCGCAAACTCTTTATTTACAATAGCGTCAATAAACTCTTGTCTAATTAAATTAAAGTCCAAGTCTATTTTAATACCCGAATCAAGTATAAAAGCATTTTTGTAATAAGTTTCCTTAAATACATTAGATAATAATTCTGTTGTAACTGCTATTTCGCTCCTAGTTAAACTAGATGCGTTGTTAGATAGTATTTTAGTTAATTCTTTCTTAATAGAATTTAATTTAACACTGTTCATAGAAATTAAATTATCTATTGCATATTTACCAAACATTATATAAACATAATCAAGTAATTCATCTCTATCAGATTTCTGTTTTTTTAAAATTTCTTTTATCTGCCCAGTAGTCAATTCTTCATTGTCCAATTTTATCTGCTCTATCATTTTTTGGTATTCTTTATCTATAGCCATACCATCACCTAAACAATATTATCTAAATTAATAGCATTAGATTCTTGTTCAGCCCTCAATTTAGCCATTTCTGCTTCTGTATTATCAACAAAGGAAAGTTGTGCTATTCCTGTTTCATTGCTTATCATACCACTTAGCTGTGCTAACATTAGGCTTGTAGTGTGATCGTCGCTAGGTATCATTGCAGTAAATTTAACTCTTATATTTCTGTAGTCATATTGTTTAGAAGTTAGCAATTCAATATAATTAAACATTAATCTTAGTCTATTCAACATGCAATCAGTTACAGCATTTTCATTAAATTTACATTTCTGTTCAAGACTAATTAATCTTGATCTTAAGGCAACCCCACTAATATTAGAAGATAATTTCTCATTGGTGTTTACATGGCTAGATAATTCATACATATTTTCTTTCACAGTAGTAAGAGTATTTTGGATAAATGTATCATTAATGTTTTTAACAAGCCAATCTACCGAAGAGTCTTTATTTGAAGTTTGTATTATGCCGAGTTTCTTCATATTCGCCAAATCTTCTTCTTTTACTTGACAATTTTGGAACTTCAAATAAGCATTTCTAAAATCACAAATTTCATTAGAAATATCACTCAAATTAGTTTCATAAGCATCTTGTAAGCCTTTGATATCTTCAAATAATGTATCTTTCTCGTCATCTCTGCTAGTTGTGCAAATAGAAATTGGAACTTCTCCAAATATATGATTTTTAACAGATGTTACAGATAAATCAGCAACTAAACATGTAGTTATTTCTGTAGAAGTGTATATATCTACATATTCTATATCAGAAAATTTGTCTAATTTATAAAAATGTAATGCCATTGTTGTATTCCCAAAATAATCACGATATACATAACAATTGAGTGGTGTTAGTAATCTACTACAGAATTGTGCATTGTTATCTATGTAATACAACTCATAACTTTCACCAAAAATTAATGAATTTTTAAGTAATTCTTGGTCGTGCTTCTTGCTCCAATGCGCTAAATTTAATTCTATAGCACTTATAATATCGCTATTATCTGTACTTTTATTTATATATGTGACACTATTCGATAATATATAACTAGCTTCTTCTTTTATAAATTTCTTCACAAAATTAGTTCTTACTTTTAGATTAGAACGTGTTGTTTGTAGTTTATAATCTCTTAAAGCATCTGTATCACCTTTATAATAGTTGTAATTTTTTTGCACATAAGATTTATTAATTCTGTAATCTTGTATGCAACTTTGTATTAATTCTAAATCCATAATTCACCTCCATAGGTTGTATTAGAATAATTTCTTAATGTCTAACACACTTATATAACTATTTGTTTGTATTTCATTTATATTTATATATAACTCTGCTACGGTATCGCTACTATCGTCATGTCCGTTGCCATATCTTTGACCAGCAAATTCTTTTATTTGTTCAATAAATTCAACATCATTTTCATTAAAAATAATTTGTCCCAAGTTAACAGGACTTACTATAGTAGAAATTTTTTCATCTTTATTTCTTCTCTGCATTTTATTTATAAACTCTATTCTACGACTAGATAAATCCTTATCTTTAGCAATTAGTTCTTGTATTTTTTTAACGTCAGCACCTTGAAATGTATTTTTCTCTATACATACATGAGTTATATCCTCATATTGCTTTAATAATTCAATAACTTTCTCACAATAAGCATTAAATTCTAATTTATCAATTATTCCTTTTCTAATATATAAAAAATCATTATCAGCTATAGAGCCTACTGCAAATGCTGAATAATCACTTCTATTAGTAGTTGTAGAAGCAGGGTCTACACAAAGCATAGTTTTAATAAATGTATGTTCCTCAATTTCTTCTGTAGATTGTGTTCTTATAGATTTAAACCATTTTTCACCTACATTTTCACAGTCGCACATTAACTCTTGCATAAATGCTGTTCTTTTAGTCAAGTATTTCTTTGCTAAACTTAAACAATTATATTTTTCCCAAATCGTGGGAAATTGCATATCAGAATAATTATCATTATAGTATTGCCTAGATAATTGTTCTCTTTCTTCTTCATTTAGTTTAGTGTCCATCATAATTTTTTTATAATTTATCCAATATTGGTTATTTTCAAAATAATCATCAATGTCAATATTTGTAACTCGTCTATGAAATACTTTAAAATTTACGTCTTTTCTAATAGTATTAACAAAACAATCTGTCGCAAGTGGTGTACCTAGCACAAGAAATTTAGTAGCCATTTTAATTTTTACATTATTTCTATATACAGATTCGTCTCCAGACTCTTTAATTTCTTTATAAAATTTATTAACTGCACGTTCTTTAGCACCATCAGTTTTAATATCATTCTCATTTAACACATCATCTAAAATAATAACAGTTGGTCTAAATATACCATCTCTAGCAGAATAAGAAGTACCTCTAACAGAAGTTTCCCAACCATACGCCCTTATCATTGTATCGTTGTCTAATTCTAATTCTTGTTTATTTACAGTTCTATCTTTCTTATTTACAAGAGTTCCAAATGCTTTTTGAATAGTATCAAATTCAAGAAATTTTCTTACGTCTGATACAAATGCTTCAGCATCTTCAGATCTTTTACCTATTATAAGAGAATAACGAGATTTTTTAAAACAATGTAAATAACAAGATAATGCTTTATTTATAGTTGTAGATTTAGAACTTCCACGAGGGAGTATAAATTCAGCCATATCATGTGTATCATCAATAAATATTTTTTGTAATTCTTCCCATATTTCGTAATGTAAATTTGCCAAGTTTCTAGTTGTATTATTAGATTTTGGTACAAATATATCTTGTAAGAAATAGATACAGAAAAATTCTATATTATTTGACGCTAAATTTACTGCTAATCCATTTTTTGTAAATAAATTATCTTTATATTTTAATATAATATTAGTTGCACTCACTTCTGCTTCTTGTTGTGTTAGATTATTATTTTTAATATAATTAAGTGTTAAATAATGGTATAATATATATTTATCTCTTTGTTTATCAGATGTAAAATTCAACTTTGTAAAATCTATCATGTTATTATTCATTTTCCCCCTTTCTGTTTAATTATTTATTATTTATTTTATTTTTATATATTTGTTATCTTCAAGATGAATGTCACAAATAGGTAATCACCATTAGGGCGAGTAGTCGTTATTAGTACGAGTAGTAAACTTGACCACTTTTGGTTAAGTTGTTAGTTAACGTATATCATCATCAATCATATTCAACCCATGCCACATAGGCACACGTGTCGACCTCACCGACACTACAATTACAATTAGGATAGTGCAAACTTGAACTTTCCTAAATAGACAATCTGTCATTTTAGAATCTTGCTATCTATGGCATAGATACCTAAATATTTCTAATATCTACGACAATACACAACCGTCAAACTCTTCACACTTGTAATACCTTCCCCCGTTTTGGGGAAGGACTATCACCCAATCCAATCTTGGCTTCGGCTAATTATGACGATGGATTATCAATTGAGGGCGAGGGCGTACTAAATGGTACAGGGTATTGTTATTATTATTGCTATTATTATTAATCTTTCTAAGTTGGGAAAATATTATAAAAAATTATATAGTCCAATGCACCAAAATCATAATTTTTACATTAGAAGGGTGGGTGGGTCTATTATATGCAAGAAAAAAGAACAACCTATTCAGATTGCTCTATATCTTTTAATATTCTATATATTGTTGTTCTTCCTAGTCCTGTTTTATCTACTATATCTTTAATCTTATATCCCTCTTTAGCCATCAACTCTACTATATCAGCCTTATCATTCCGCTTGTTAGGTCTTCCACCTTCTCTACCTCTAGCCTTTGCACTAGCCAATCCCTCTTTAGTACGTTGAGATATTAAATCTCTTTCTAGTTGGCTTAATCCTGCCATTACAGTTAAGAGGAAACTATTATAAGGATTATCTGTTGTAGTATCTAACCAAGTATCTTTTATACTCTTAATACTAGCACCTTTATCCTTTATCTTTTGTACTATCTCTAATAAGTCCTTAGTGCTTCTACTTATTCTTGTTAGGTCAGCAATGATAACTATATCATCATACTTTAATTCTTCTAACATTTTATTAAGTTGTTCTCTATCTCTTTTAGTACCTGTAATCTTTTCTTTATATATATTTCTACTATCTACACCATACTTAACTAAAGCATCTATCTGCCGATCTAAAGACTGTTCTTCTGTACTAACTCTTGCATATCCTATTAACATTCCTAGCACCTCCGATATATTATATTATTAATATACCATAAACGTACCACAATGTAAATAGATATTGGAACGTTTATTGAAACAATTTTGAGTGCTAAAAATGGCTAAAATACGTTAGTTAAAATATTGTACCATAAATCACCGTTTAAGGGACAATAAAAGAAAGATTTTATTAACTTTTTATCATATATTCATGTAATTGTTATTATGTGCATACCTCTAGCATATCTACCAATGTACTCTAACCCTAGTTATACCAACGTTTAACACGATTATAGTATAATTATTTAGCTTTTTTCTCTAATTCTATCAACTTAAAATCATTCAATTCGTTCATAATTTGTTCATTGGTTTGGTTATTATTGTTATTTTCATCTGATATTTCTTGTATTTTAGTAGTATTTTTACCCAAAGTTTTATCTATCAAATAAATTAAGCAATCTGTTTTTATCTTATCGCTGTCAGATTCTAATGCTAATCTCTTAACTTCTGCAATATACTTATCCATATCATTCATAATTGCGTTCTGAGCTTTAGAAATAATTTGCTGTTTGCGTTTGTTTAACTCAGCCTTCACATCATCCAATTCTAACCACGCATATACTGTATTTCTAGTCACCTTTATATCTTTTGCAATCTGTGTAATAGTGTCATTCTTTAATATTCCTTCTATCATTTTCATTTTCAATTCTGACAATTCTTTGTTAGTTCCTAATGTTCCCATTCATCTACACACCTCCAGTTTATTTGTTTACCATATTTTAATATTAGTTTACAATTAAAATATATTATACCTATCTATTTTTCTACAAAATAAAAACACCCAAACTGGGTGTTCTTGCTAATCAATGTTATTAATTTCTTCTCTAATTTGTAAAAGCAATTCATATTCACGTAATTGTTTTGTATTTTCTTTAATTTTAAAATCAAGATTTCTTCTATGTTCAGTTCCTTTTAGGCTGTTATCCATAGTCATTTCTTCTAGCTCTGATTTCAATGACTTTATTTTATTTTCCAAAGAAATACCTTGATGTTTTTCATCAATAAAATCCCCGATTAATTTAAATATTTTATTATACTTTTCATATATCTCCACAACTCTCACCTCCCACATAAAATATTTTACTACACTTCAAATATTCTACATTAAAAGCAATTATCCTTTTTAATATTTCAATTATTTACATTTTTTCTTACTATCCTTCCAAGTTTGATAATAAGCAACCATCATAATTAACGAACAAAATCCAAAAATATTCGCTGCAACTTTAATAAATAATATATCTACATTCATAATATAAGCACATATAACAGCCATCACAAAACTTTTAATTAATCCCCTCACATTTTTATCCATATATTCCCCCTATATTCATATATTAATTAATTAATGAACGCTTGTTTAATGTGTGATTTCAACAACGGCACAAGGTTCAAAGCCTTATTTTTCTTGTATAGCGTGTACAAATTATCTACTTAATCTACTATGTCTTATCTCTCTCATCTCATCTTTCACACGTTTAAAACACTTTAGAAACTCATACATTTCACTATCATTTTTAAATTTATTAAGCAATTCTCTAACTTCATCTGTATTGTTAAAAATATAATCTATGTATTGTCTATTAGCATCTTCATAACAAATTGTATCTATTTCATTAATATTATGCGACTTTAACCATGCAATTTTATTTACACTCGATATTTGTATTGTTTCATTTACCATTTCTGTCCTCCCATATCAATTTTCCTGGTGTTTTTTCATTTTCAACATATTCCATAACAAATATTGCATTACCAACATTGCTATATTTCTTGCCTTCATTTTTTAATCCTGATATAATATCTAACATTTCAATTTTATTTGCATAAGGATAAACTAAACAATTACACATTACCCTCACCTTCCAAATTTTCTTTTTTCCAATCTAGTACTACACTTTTCCATTTTCTTGCTGTACAAATAAATGTTACATAGTTATAACTCATATTAAACTGTGCAGCTACATCTTTTCTGTTAATTTTTTCTAAAAATATTAATTCTAATACACGTATAATATCCGATCTCTTATATTTGCAATTCCCATTTCTTTCGTTTTGCTGTGCTAGTTTCATTTTTTTAGTATTAACTTTAACACTTCTGGTAGCATGTTTCTGCTTATTAATTAAAGTCCAACCTTCAATTTTTTGTACATGTTGCAACCACCAATTTTCCCTATCTTCTAATTCCTCTATACTACATTCTTCTAATATAGTATATTTCACTCTAGCTTTACCACCCTCGTTAAATGCTTCTTGTAATTCTTTATATCTGTGTTCATTATTTTTAAAAAAACTGCGGTAATGTGACCAGCGTTTAGATATATCGCTGCTTGAACCAACATATAAATTTCCTGTTTTTACATCCTCAATTGCATATACTCCACTTATCCCCATTTTCATTTTATATCCCCCTCGTTTCCCCTTACAGAAAACTTTTTTAATTTTAATTTATTTTAGTTTTTCTATTGCATTTGTATTTGATTACTGTTATAATTAAGTGAATACTTTTTTGCATTTTTAAATAAAAAAATATATAAGCAAAGGGAATCGCATTTCACGACCCCTTATATGTATTATTATTTACAATTCAAATAAATCAATTCTTCCATACTTTGGTAAAATATAACTTGTTGTGTATCCAAATTAATTAAAAATGTTTCCCAATCATACTCTTCTATTATAATTGTATTCGTTGCTAAATTATGAGCGAAACTTCTAATATCATCTTTACCTATGCCAATTTCGAGTTGTACCCCATTTACATCATTTACATATAGAGTATCCTTATCTGTACCACATTCTATTGCATTTTTGTCCATCAATTTAATAATTTGTTTTTTGTATCCCATTTCCACATTCCCCCTGTTTTTGGTATTGACTTTGACATCAACCCTATGTATAATAAAATTGTGTTAATACGTTTATTTTTAGCAAAAGCATAATAAATGAAGGTAGCGACCCCTCAATACTATGCTCCTACTGACGGTATTTTTAATGTTGTTCCGCAAACAACTCTACTAGTATTGCTTTTTAAAGCAGAGAAAATTTTGATTGATTATCTACTCTTCTCCCTATTGTAGCACCTACAACACACCCTAAAAAACCTTGTTAAGCTAGTCATATCAATGGTTTAGAAACTTTTAATTATAATTATTCGGTATTAAATTTATTTGAATAATTGTAATAATGAATCTCCAAATGTTATAAATAACACTTCTAAACTAATTGATTCTATTCCACTTTTCTTATCTATTCTATTAGATTTATGTTTTACAGTATTTAAACACTTTTTCATAACAGCTACAATATCTGCTTTTGTAAGCTTTTGATCTTTTATGTACTTAGCTGCATTATATTTATTAGAAGTTACTTTATCATGTTTTTCTTTTCTACTTAGTTCAGAATTGCCCATTACTGCTTTGTTCATGAAATCTAATGAATTAATTTTTCTAACAACATTATCTACTTTTTCATGATTAACTTTATTTTTATTCTCTTTTAGCAGTTTAGCAACATGTACTGTAGCATTTCTACCTTTTTTGTCTGCAATTTTATCTAGTTCTTCTTGTAGCCAGTCCATTGGAGTGTCCATTTTGGTATATTGTGCTTCAATCCAATCTTTTTGAATACTGTCATTTACTTTTAGCAATTCTAGCAATTCAGATTTATCTAATAATTTTTTATAAGCTTCTTTATCTTTTTTAATCTCTTCTAAATTAACATTATTATCTGCACAATATTGTTTTATAATTGGTGCATCTAAATCTCTTCTATGTTTTTTATTTGTTATTTGTCGTTGTTTATCTGCGCTATTATCCCCAATATATCTAAAGAAATTAGGTTTAATTCTTCTTTTATCTTCAGCACTTATAAATTCCATATCTTTTTTAATAATTTCTAATTCCTTAATAATTTTTAATTTAGCAAACTGTTTTTTAGCCTTATCTATTTCACAACAAGAGATACTAGAAAGTCTGCTACTTTGTTTATAAAGCTCATCTAATTCTGCTTGTGCTTCTAGCTTGTTATATCGTAGATGATTAAATTTACTGTTTATTTCTTGACTAAGATTAATTACTTGCCCAATATAATTTTGTGCAATAGCTTTATCTACAATACACATATTTAAAGCATTTAACTCTCTCCTAACGTTCTCACCTTTAATACAATTTTTAGGTATAAGAGTTTTGTCTTTTCCAATGTTTTTACAAGCTTCAACAATTATAGTATTGTTTGTTAAAAGGTTACTATCAATATCAAAATCTTCTCCCTGATATGTAGATAAAATTGGATAATCTATGCTATTAAGAAATACTATGTTTTCAGTATCGTTCATGTAAGTATGTATATCATCTATGTATTTGTTAACTTGAATACCTATATTCCCCTCGTTAACATGAGGATTCCTGAATCCAACAACGTCTTCTCCATTATTAAATCTACTACAATATAGTTGATTACCTTTTAATTCAGAAATACCATCAAATTTCCCCACAGTAGCATTTAATAATTCAACAGGATTACCGCACGCAACACAATAATCTGCACTATCTATCAATATTTTACCTGTTCTGATTTTATTTACATAAGAATTTATAAAATTTCTTCTATAATCTTTAAACACTTGTGTGTGTTGGAAGTCGCTATTTTTGTGTGACATAGCAACAAAAGCACTTGTAACGTCAATTTGATTACCTTTTGTAATTTCTTCATCATCATCTATAAAACTATTATCTATAGAATTAACTTCTGCAAGAAAGAAATCTAAATCATTTTTTAATTTATTTACATATGCTATTTCTGGTGCTACTAATTGAGATAATTCAGATTTTGTAAATGGAATAGTATTAACCATTTGGTACGACAATCTATTTTTCGGAATACCATCATCAGAAACAAAATGACTTTGATGCTCTGTTTTGCACACGCCAAAGGTTGTCCCACATCTTTCCTTCCAATAAGTCAACCACGCACCTTCTCCGACATAACCTTTTCTAGTAACTTCTTCTTGAAATTTAGCTATTTTAATTGCACTTGGTGTAGTTATTAACTCAATATCTTTTACAAATATTTCTTTCCCAAACATATCTGTAACAGTAAATGTTTCATAATCAGCACCAATACTATTACAATAGTCGATATAATATGCTTCTAAATCACACGAAAACCCAGCACACTTCATATATCTGTTTCTCAATAAAGCTACTCCCTTGCCTTTAATAATCTCATTATCTTCAAAAATTTTCTTCGAGAGAAGTCCTTCCCCATCCCAAATTGAGTTAGATTCTTCCATCATTACATTTTCTGTATGTAATTGTTCACCTTCTAGCCATGTTTTACTCATTTTCCAATTAAATTTACTCTCATAATCATCGATAACAAGAATATTTTTAGGGTCAAATTTTATTGTCCCAATTAAACTACTCAATGTTAAGCTTTCATATGCTCTTACACTAGCAATATCTACTTCCCCTGTAAAATCTAAGTCCATTCTTGCCCATACTAACGACTTGTCCACTATTGTATTTAACATAAATAGATTATCTCCAACTCTAGCTTTACCACTTCCACGTTTCCAATTTTTCATTAAATTATTATTGAATTTAAAGCCATTATTATATGACCAAATTCTTAAATCAAGCGTATTTACTGCGATTTCTTCTTTTTTATTAATATATTTCTTATTATATTTTACGTTAATAATATCTAATGTATAAGCTTTCCCATCTATGTATTTAACATCTATATTGTCTTGTAGATATGGATTTTTAACCAATTCAAACGACCAATCAATTTTACCATTTAATATTTTATCTAAGTATTTTTCTTCTACAACATAATTGTTATCCTCATTTTCCATAGCAGCTTTGTACAACCAGCAACATTCTATTGAAGGTATATATATTCCTTCTACTATCTCTGCAACTACTCTTTCCTCATTAACATTTTTCATAACCTTATTCCCCCATTTGATTTTTATTTTTATTTGATTTGTGGTTAATTAAAATTTTGCTTTATTTCTTAATGTAATGCTATCTAAATCAGATCTAAGCTTGTCCGTATCTTCAAAAAGAAAAACTAGAAATCCAATTTTGTTTCTATTTATTTCAGTACCCTGAAAATTATTTCCATTTTTCATTAATTCTTCTGCAATTTGCTTTTTAAATATTTTTTTGATATTCAATTTAATTTCCCCCTATTTAAAATTTATTTTTTATTTATTGTTGACATTGCACATAATAATATGGTATACTTAGTTGTAATCTTACCATGGCATAACTATAACATAAATTAAAATTAATGTCCAACACTTTTGGGCTTTTTTGAATTCACTCAAAAATGGGTGAGTTTATTTGTGTTTAGAAAAGTTTCCCCTTTGGAGGGTAAATTATTAAAGTTTGCACAGTCTATGCCAACCCACTAATAGCCATATTCTTAAACTGTGTACAAAGGTGGACACAGTTATTTTGCTCACGGTCGGAACGTTATCACTTATCATTTTGAGTGATAAGACAACTGTTCTTCATTTTGAGTATCAGTTTAAGCGTCACAAAAGTGTGCACCTTGAACTGATACTAGAATATTTGCAATCAACCTTACAAGTTCATTTGAAGAACCTGTTCTAAATGGCTCATACCCTTTAAAAATTTCTAAAATGCACACTATGTATATTTAAAACACGTACGTACAAGCATTATTAAGCAACTAAATACCGTTCTTTAATTAATTTGAATATAAGTATACTAGCACAATAATAAGTGTAATATGTACTCTATTTAATTTGATAACGATAGATAATAATAATAATAATCACAAGCAACTTGTTGCGAAGTGAAAAGGAAGTTCAGTCGCTGCTTTTTGCGACTTAACGACGTGCATTTGATTTTATCTTTTCTTCTATCTATTAAAGTAAGTCAAAAGATTAAAAGCAAAGTCAAAAGATAAAGTCAAATGCCTGACGCACAACAAGTTGCTTGTCATTTCGTCTTTAAAGTCAAAACGCTACGCTGACTTGAAAGCCAAAATTTATTATTTTATTTATTTATTATTTTTATTCTGATTATGTGTTCCCTCAATTGAGTGAAAGTACAATTCAAAAAGCGTTCCATCTTTCGTAGGCTTATATATAATTTTCTAATATAGGGTTACGAAAGATGGAACGTTTTAGAGGATTAAACTATATAATTAACTATTTCTTTTACCTCATTTAGATAATTTTCATTATTAACAATTGACATTTCCCAACTTTTTAAATATTGAGGTTTCTTTTTAGAACCTTTAAAAACTTTATCTTCTTCTTCTTCTAAAAATAAATATAATATATCATTATCAAGTTGCTTCTTTCTTACTATTATTTCTTCAACTTGCAATTTTGCTTTTTCTGCTACTTTTGATTTTATTATTTGTTTTAATTTTTTTGCATTATTATATTCTTCATCAATTATTTCTCTATTTTCTTGATAATAAGCAGTAATTTCATAGCCAACATAAAAATACATACATTCAATTTCTTTTTTAACTTCTTCTTTTACTTTGTCATAAAATTTTCTTAATGCTTTTTTATCAAATTTAAGTTGTTGAATTGTTGTGTCATATGCATCTAATAATTTTTTCTCAATATCTTTAATTATTTGAGTTTCTTCTGTATTAGCAATTCTTTCTTTTGAAATTCTTTCTTCATCAAAGTATGAAATAATGTATCCTTTTTGAAATTTAATAATATTTTTATTCTGCAATCTTGTCAATGACTGTTCAATTTTTCTATTTGCTATCGAAGAAACTTGAAACATAACGTTGTTAAATGAAATAAAAGATAATCCATTTTTTGAAATATATTTGACGATTTCTTCTTCTTTTGTTTGAAGTCTTTTGTAATTTTCATTGATTAAATTTGCTATTTGTAGCATTTGCAAGTTTGTTCGATATATTGTATTGTCTATTTTGTGATTTTCTTGAATAGAATAGAAATAATTTGTTAATATAGCATCAATATAATTCGCATAAAGAGTAGTTTGATTTCTACTCCCTTCTGATTTTCCACTATGCCCTTTTCTATTATCAATTTTTTCTTTTACTTCTGCAAAGATCTCATCAATGAAGGTTTTCTGTCCTACTTTATGATATGTGAAATACCTTTCAAAGTCCTTATATTGACAATTTCGTGAGTTACCTCTACTCTTTTCTTCTACTTCTAATAAACTACATAATTCTTTGTATTTGTATCCTTGATTGATTTGTAAATTGTTTGTATTCATAATTGGTATTCCCCCTAATAATTAGATGTGCTTTTTTTTAGTTTAATTAATTCATGTAGCACAAAATTAAATTTATCTGTATTTTCAAAACTATATACCGTTTTTCCTTCTTCATCCTGATATTTAAAGTATCTAAAACCTATGAAATTCAGTGCTTCTGCTAAAGATTTCTTTTTAATTACTGAATAGTTATTTTCCATATTAATTACCCCCTGTTGTAATGTTCGGAATGAACTTTACAAATTATTGTTTATTTATGGAGGATTATAATATCCAATCCTCCATAAATCATATATTTATTCTATGTATCCTCAGTTAAAATGGAGGATTGCAAAAATAATTCTTGCATATTGACTTTATATATGTTAATATTATTGTGTAGTGTTCTATTCATTTTCAGCAATATATTGAGAAAATAATTCTTCTATAATAACATTGATGCTACATCTTCTTGCTATTGCAAGTATTCTAACCAGTATTCTAATCTGATCTAATATATCTGTTTGAATAGAAGTTGTGAAAGGTTCTCTTTCTACGTCAATTTTTGGTCTCCCCATCTATTTCACCCCCTTGATTTCTATAAGTATTTAAAAAATAAAAAATATATACATCTAATACGGACAATTCATTTCCCCCATAGCGTTGTTACAAATCTAGTCATATAGCCATTTCTAGCTATTATATGTGCAAATTTATTAATCCTATTCGGACATTTGAAATTATTGTTCCCCTTATTGTAGCAGATGTAAATTTATAATTTATTGTCTGTAAGTGTTGGTATGACTAGCTTTACAGTATGTTTGATGAAATTATTCGGTATTAAATTTTATATAAAGCATTTCCTTTAAAGGAAACGATATATGTTTTGCTTTGGGATTTCCCAACATAAACTCTAAATTTTAACCTCTCTCATACTCGCTCATGCTTCCATTTGCTACGTTTTTCTTCAACATGATTTTAATAAAATTCCACTTTTATCAACTTTGTTGAAATTAAAAGAGTAACCATTTAGGCTACTCTGATTTTTAATCTAATATTTCTTTGCTACAACAAACTAATTGTTCTATACAACAATACAAATTTGCAAAATGTCCTTTTAATATATCATCTAAAGTCCACTCATTTTTTTTGATACAATATTCCACATAATCGTAATTATTAATCTTTTGCATAAACAGTTCTTCTAGCACAAATTTTCTTTCTTCCCTTGTCCCACCTGCATAAAGGTAAATATAATCTCCCACGATTTGTTTATCCAATTTTTGCTTTCTTGTTTCCATTTTTGTAAATAAATTTTCCATTTTATCATCCCCCATTTTTTATTAAATTCTTGCTTTCCAACCTAATAAATCGTAAATATAAATTCCATCTTCATCATTGCAAAAATAGTAGTCTTGGTATTTGTGGCTATATTCAATAATGCCTTGTAGCCAAGTGTTATCATCTGTGTCGAAAATTTCTATTGGTTCTCCTGATGTAAAATAATAATTATCTTCTAGTGCATATCTGCCCTGACTATTATGTTTAAGCTTTCCTTCATGGTCATACTTTTTATTCATAAATTTTAACCTCCCAAGAATTTTTATTTTGTCTTAATATATTTACTATTATAACTGCACTTATACTATAAGTCAAGTTGTATTATTGATAATTATATTATTTATTGTTATACTATATATATACTTGTAGTATGGAGGTTCTTAAATGCTTAAACTTAGAATAAAGGATATTTTAGAAGAACAAAATAAAACTGTTTACTGGTTGGCTAAACAAATTGGTATGAGTCAAAATAGTGCAGGCAGGCTTGTAAAAAATGAAACTTCTTCAATTAATTTTGAAAATTTAGAGAAAATTATTAAGGCTTTAGATTGTAATTTTGATGATATTTTTGAAATTAAAGACTAAAAAAGGACTAGATTAAATTCTAGCCCTTTTTCTTTATGCGTTGACAAATTAATTAAGAAACAATTAGATAATAAATCTAGTGACCTCTAGTCAACGTACAGCCAAAATAGCACATAAATAAGGCATTATAACAATAATCAGGTGCTAATATACCTAATGTACCTAATTAGGATTATAGTGCCTTATTTATCGTGTAGAGTGCTATTACATGCGTATAAACAACTAAAGTTCTTTAAGGACATCTGTTTAATTATGCTTGTTTAAAAAAAACTGAGTAATTAGTTAGTTATCTATATTCCACCCACCACTTTTTTTTGCTTATATTAATGAATCTCAGAATCCTTTTATATCAATGTTTAAATGGCTTAGTTTATAACTAACATACCGAACAACTAAAAAAGTATAATTTAACGGTATATAATATAGTTATAAATCTATCTATATATATATATATAGTATTAATTTAATTAATTCTTCTTTGTATTTCTTTGTATAACAACTGTGGCTTATCTGATGTGAGATACAAGTTATTTCTTATGCGACACACATTTAATATACTAATTTTGCACTAGAATATTTTATATTTATTTACAAATTTTCACTTATAAAAGCGTTTCCTTTAAAGAAATCGTTGGTAAATATTTGTAATTAGATACAAATTTAAGTTGCTGCGAAAAAATAAAATAAAAATTTACATGACAAATACACCTATTCTTGATAATTTTTAAAAAATCGGTTATAATAAGTGTAATAGTATATTTTATTTAGTTGTGGCATCTACTTGAGTCGTTATCTCAGTAGGTGCTTTTTCTATTCGTATTCATCCCAACCTAACAAAGTTCTTTCAATTTTATCTAAATTATATGAACGTTGTTTTCTGTTTGAGAAGGAATCTTTATATTGATTAGATTTATTACTAGAATAATTATTTTTAATTTGATTAACTTTATTTGCTACTGTATTACCAACTTGATTTATTTTCTTTTGTAGCATTGTATATATATTGCTGATACTTCCTCTTCTCTGTTTCTTAATTAATTTGTCAACTATTAATTCTTTTAAAGATCTTTGTATTGTTCTTACACTACAATGTAATTTTGATGCTAAATATTGTTGTGAAGGGTAACAAGTGTCTTTATCTGCATAGCACATACTTAATAGTAATACGTATAGACGATAAGCACTATTTGATAGATTACTTGTAATATCTGCATTTTGTATAATTGTATAATTCCCTGCTGTTGTTGTAGATGTATTATTATTTACTATATTTTTCATTTTTTTTGTACGCATTATCTTCTACCCCCCTTCATATTTTCTAAAGGGCTAAATTTACGATAATTTTTTCTAATATCTTCTGTGCTTAAATCTGCATATGCTTGTTCTGTTACAGTTACGCTACTATGACCCAAAATTTTGGATAATGTGTAAATATCTCCACCACTCATTAGAAATCTTCGTGCATAATTATTTCGTAAACTGTGTGCTGTAATATTTTTCGTTATTCTTGCTCTAGCAACATAATTTCTAAAATTCTTTTCAAAATTGCTTACTGCTAATTGAGTGCTTCTATTTGTGCAAAATAAGAACTCTGTATTGACATATCTATCTTTGTATTGCAACCATCTGTGTAACATTTTCTGCATAACATTAGAAAAAAATACATATCTATCCTTGTTGCTTTTTGCATTTTCTGCTTTAATTAATATTGCATTATTTCTAATATCTAAATTTTCTACTTGAAGTGCTAAACATTCCCCTATTCTCATACCCGAATCTAATATTAATTGTATAATAATGTAATCCCTAAATTCGTGAAATTTTGTTGTGTCTAAGTATCTAATTAATCTTGCAAACTCTTCATCTGAAAGTTGTTCTTTTGCTTTTCTTACATTTTTAAATTGCTTGATTTTTTGAAGTGGATTAGTTTTTATAACTCTTTCCTCTACCAAAAAATTAAAAAATACTTTTAAATTTCTGATATAATTATTTACAGTAGTTGTAGAAATTTTTTTACCGAAATCTTCTCTTGCACAAGGATTATTAATTTTTTCTGTTCTGCTATTTGCTGTAAAGGTATATTTGCCTCGCTCTTTAGTATAAATAATATAATCTTTAATATTTTTTTCTTTCACTAATTTCGCATCTGTAATTGAAAAGTTGTCTTCTAAATAACGTGCAAATAATCTTAGCGTTGCTTCGTAACTCGCAATAGTTTTTTTAGATAAATTTTTATTTTCGCAGTAATACATAAAATTGTCAATTTGATACTCAATTTCTTTTAACATAATAAAAAAGACCTCCTGTTTATTAGAATAAAATCCAATAAACAGAAAATCTTAAAATAAATTCAAAAAAACAATTTGTTGGTTTATATTATAGTTTGTTGGCTTTTTAATATGAACCAAAATCTATGTAAACCCTTGATATAAGTAGGCTAGCTTACCTTATTTTTTAATCTTAGCTTATCAGCAACCATTGCTATAAACTCAGAATTTGTAGGTTTTCCTTTTCCATTAGAGTATGTATATCCGAAAATTTTATTTATTGTTTCAACTTGACCTCTACCCCAAGCTACCTCTATAGCATGTCTTATTGCTCTTTCAACACGACTTGAAGTTGTATTGAACTTCTTTGCTATATTAGGATAAAGTTCTTTGGTCACAGCAGATAATAATTCCATGTTATTAACTACCATGGTAATAGCTTCTCTCAAATACATGTATCCTTTTATATGAGCTGGTATTCCTATTTCATGAATTATGTTAGTAATTTCATTTTCTAAATCCAGTGGCTCGTTTCTTCTGTAATCATATTTTTCACTATCCACAACTTCAATATCTTTTCTAATTCTAATACTATCATCACTTATTGTGTTATTAAACATTTGTCTGATTCTTTTAATAAAAACATCCATATCAAATGGTTTAACTACATAATAGTCTGCTCCTAATGATAAAGCTCTTTGAGTTATTTTATCTTGCCCCACTGCTGAAAGAACTATTACTCTAGGTATACTTTCTAGGTTCATTGAATTTAATCTTTCTAAAACTCCTAATCCATCTAAATGCGGCATAATAATATCCAATATTAACAAATCTGGCTTTTTAACCTTAACAAGCTCCAGTGCTTCTAGTCCATCCTTAGCCATTCCTGTTACTAAAATATCACTTTGATTTTGTAGGTAATCATTTAAAATATTGCAAAACTCTTTATTGTCATCTGCAATTATTACATTAATTTTTGAATTATCCATTTTACCCCTCCTATAATTTTCCAAACTAACTTCTTATATACCTATTCGACATAAGATTTACAATTCCTTTAACTTAATGAAATTTTTAAAAAAAATAAAGTAAAATAAAAGATAAAATCTACTTATCCTTTATTTTACTACTTAATAGAAGAAGTTTCTAGTAATATTATAAAATCCCTGCATCTTTCAACATCCACTCTATATAAATACCATATCCTACATCAGGTTTATTTATTAAAACGTGAGTTACTGCTCCAATAATTTTGTCATTTTGAATAATAGGACTTCCGCTCATTCCTTGAACAATGCCTCCTGTTTCTTTTAAAAGTCTTTCATCTGTAACCTTAATAACCATAGATTTAGATCCCGGTTCTTGTTGGTCTATCAATTTTTCAATCTTTATATCGTATAATTCTGGCTCTGAACCGTCAATTGTGGTCAATATCTGCGCAGGCCCAACCTGAATCTCATTTCTTAAGCCTATTTTCATTGCCTTTGAATACTTATTATCTAACAATTTATTAGTTCCTTTTCCATAAATACCACAAGAGGTGTTTTTTTCAACTTTTCCTATAATCTTATCTTCGTCTACAAATAAGCCTCTCAATTCTCCTGGACTTCCTTTTTCACCCTTCTTGTAGGAAATTATTGAGGAATTAACAATTTCTCCTTTATCCACAGTTAAAATGGTTCCTGTATCAATATCTGTTATGGGATGTCCAAGTGCTCCAAAGGTTTTAGAACTTTTGTGATAAAAGGTTAAAGTCCCAACTCCAGAAGTATAATCTCTTACCCATAATCCAATTTTATATGATTGGTCCTTCTCTGCTAATTGAGGAACAACTTTTTTAGAATATTCTTTCCCTTCTCTTTCAACTGTAACTATAATATCTCTTCCTTCTGAACATTTCACTTCATATACAAGTTCTTCTGCAGTTTTAATTATTTTATTGTTTACTTTTACTATTGAATCTCCTACATTAATACTGGCTGATGAAGCTGGACTTATAACTTTACCCTCCTTGGTTTCAATATCACATAATGCTACCACTAATACTCCTTTAGTGTTAATCTTAACACCTACAGGTTGCCCACCAGGATAAAGCTTTATATCCGGTACAGACTGCACAGAAACTGACTTAACTGGCAGAAACCCAAGAAGATTAATATTAATTGAATCATTGTTACTATTGATTTTGTTTAAATGGTTTTTGGTATAAAAAATATTTGCTTCTATAATATTATTGGATTCTATTTCCTGTCCTTCATGAACATAAATGGTGCTAGGTATAGAGGAAATATTATTAAATAAATTTCCTGAAAAAATTAATAGAGAAATAAAAATCCAGCATACCATGCAATAAAGTTTCTTTTTCATCTCATTACCTCCTGCATAATGGCACTGACTTTAATTTTAATTTCCCCCATATGAAATATATTATGCTAAGATAAATATGCTTCAAATGTTCTTCTTTTCAATACGCAAAAAAGAAAACCATATACATAAATATATGGTTTCTCATGAAAGTTCTATTTTTATATCATCCGCTAATTTTATCATTTCTTTAGCATTTTCTAGTGTTAATGGTGTGATTTTACTTCCACCTATCATTCTAGCAATTTCATCTTCTTTTTCTTCACGATTTAAATTAATAACTTTTGTAAAAGTATTTTCATCTATAGATTCTTTAAATACCTTTAAATGAGAATCAGACATACTAGCTATTTGCGGTAAATGAGTTACACAAAAAACTTGATGATCAATAGAAATTAAATACATTTTTTCAGCAACACTTTGAGCTGTTCTTCCACTAATTCCAGTGTCAATTTCATCGAAAATAATAGTTGGAATATCATCTTTATTAGCAAATACCGCTTTTAAGCTAAGCATTATTCTAGACAATTCTCCTCCAGATACTATTTTTTCCATAGGTTGTAATGGTTGCCCTGGATTGGTTGAAATAAGAAATTTAATAATGTCACTTCCTGAGTCAAAAAATTCATTTGTATGCTCTATATTTACTTTAAAAATAGCTTTTTCTAATCCTACATAATCTAGCTCTTTTTTTATACTTTTTTCTAACTCATCTTTTATAATAAGTCTTCTTTTATAAATTTCATCACAACTTAGAATCATTTTATTCTCAAGAATTTGTTTTTGCTCTTCTAGTTTCTCAATTTTCTCATCGCTAAAAGTTATATTCTCAATTTTTTCTTCAATGGATTTTTTAAATTCTAAAATTTCTTTTATAGAAGCTCCATATTTTCTTTTCATAGCATCAATAAGAAAAATTCTACTATTTAGAAAATCCAATTCATCTGAATCATAATAAATATCATCTTTTTGATCTCTTATGTCATCTATAGCTTGCTCAATATTATAAAAAGCTTCCTGAATAAGATTAATGGCCGGCGATATGGATTTTAAATTGCTTTCTATACCTTTTAAATTATGTATTGTTTTACCTAAGATATAGCTAATTGAATAATTATCTTCGGAATTTTTATTTAATGAAGAGTAACTTTCATTTAACACCGCACTGATTTTTTCGGCATTTGAAAGTATTTTATATCTCTCATCTAGCTCTTCATCTTCATTTTCTTTTAAATTTGCTTTTTCTATATCTTTTAATTGAAATTGCAAATAATCCAACAACTTTTCATTTTCAGCTTTATTTTTTTTAATGGATATTATCTTTTCATTTATATTTTTATATTGTTCAAATAATTCAACATAAACCTTCATAACTTCCATTAAAAATTCTTCCCCATATTTATTAAAAAATTCAATATGTCTTGAAGAATTCAGCAAATCTTGGTTTTGGTGTTGTCCATGAATATTTAATAAAGTTTCTGATAATTCTTTTACTTGAGAAACTAATAATGTTTTTCCATTTACTTTCACCAAACTTTTACCTGATTTGTTTGTTTCTCTACTGACAATTATAACATCGTCAAAATCGATATCCAAACTCTGAAGCAACTCAATAGTTTTTTGATTCTTCACCTCAAAAACAGCTTCTACAAAAGTTTTATCTTCTCCATGCCTTATAGCATTTTTATTTGTTTTATCTCCTAAAACAAAATTTATTGCATCTATAAGAATAGATTTTCCTGCCCCGGTCTCACCAGTAAGAACATTTAATCCTTCTTCAAAATTTACCGTTAATTGTTCAATTAATGCAAAATTTTTCACACTAACTTGAAGCAGCATTTTGCTCACCTCATTTACTTATCATTTTTTTCATTTTTTTTGATATTTCATTTGCCTTCTCTTCATTAATAGCTAAAACAAATATTGTATTATCTCCTGCTATTGTTCCTACAATACCTTCTAGGCCCAATGTATCAATTGCTTCGCCTGCAATTCCACCAGAACCTGACATGGTTTTAACACAAACAAAATTACCTACACTTTGAACTGATAATACAGTTTGTGAAAATATGTTAGCCAGTCTGTTTGAATGTGGATTATTGCTTGGTACTACAGTTGCATATTTATATGTTCCATTATCTGTAAGCACCTTTATTAGTTTTAATTCTTTAATATCTCTTGATACTGTGGCTTGTGTAATATCCATTCCTTGTTTTTTCAATTCATCAGCCAATTCTTCTTGGGTTACAATATCTTGTGTACTTATAATTTCTAGTAATTTTGCTTGACGCTCAATTTTCATAAAAGTCCCCTTTCTTTAAACATTTTTTAATATTTTATTTCTGAGAACGTTGAAATAGTCATCCCCATTCAATTTAATGATTTTACATTTTTTTTCATGCCTTTTAATTTTAATAATATCTGTATTTACAATATCATTATGAGATTGACCATCTAAAGACAAAATTATTTTACCTACATTGCCGCTTATAGATATTGATATGTTGGAATCTGCCCCAAGCACAATACTTCTAGAATTAAGAGAATGAGGACAAATTGGAGTGATAGCTATAACATCAATAGTTGGGTAAATTATTGGTCCTCCTGCAGATAGTGAATAAGCAGTAGAACCTGTTGGTGTCGATATAATTATGCCATCTGATTTGAAGGTGGTGTAATAATTACCATCCACATAAATACCATATTTATACATACCCGACATTATCTCTCTAGAAATCACAACATCATTTAAAGCTAGCATCTTCTCTTCATTGTTTCCATTTTGTATAGAACTTTGTATAGAACAATCTAACATAATTCTTTCTTCTATTTCAAAATCACCAAGACTTAGTTTTTTTATACCTTCATCTAAATTTGACATTTCTATGGATGTTA
Organism: Clostridium grantii DSM 8605; assembly: GCF_900129965.1. GTDB lineage: Bacteria > Bacillota > Clostridia > Clostridiales > Clostridiaceae > Clostridium_AF > Clostridium_AF grantii. The sequence goes on from NZ_FQXM01000004.1 coordinate 156,203, forward strand.
AGAATCCTAAATTCCCAAGATTTATTCCTAGTATTGGAATACCACAATCATGAACTTCTCTTGCGGTAGCTAGTATTGTGCCATCTCCACCTAAAACAATAATTTTCCTGAAATCGCAGGTTAACCTTTCTTTTAAGTTAACAGCATCTTTAAACAAAATGATCTCAGTATTTTTATAATATTTTTTTATAGTATAAATAATTTTTTCTACTACTGAATCCCCAATTAATTTTCTACTATTGATATTAACAGCTATTTTATACATTATACCACCTATTTCGCTTTATCATGAGAAAAATCTACTATTTGGTCAACTACATCATTTGAAAATTCAATTGTGTAATCTTTATCTTTTGTAAAATAAACCAAGTATTCAATATTTCCTTCTGGTCCTTTAATTGGAGAATAATCTATTCCTACAACCTTTAATTCATTTGCTTTAAGAAAATCTAATATCTTCATAATAACTTCTTTATGAACTTTAGAATCTCTAACAACGCCTTTTTTACCAACTTTTTCTCTTCCTGCTTCAAATTGAGGTTTAATTAAAGCTACAACTGAACCTTTATCATTTAATAAATTGGATACAGCTGGTATGATTTTAGTCAAAGAAATAAAAGAAACATCAATGCTTGCAAAATCACACAAATCACCTAAATCTTTTTCAGTTAAATATCTAGCATTGGTTCTCTCCATGCAAACTACTCTTTCATCTTGTCTTAACTTCCATGCAAATTGACCATAACCTACATCTACAGCAAAAACTTTTGATGCACCATTTTGAAGCATACAATCTGTAAATCCACCTGTAGAAGCTCCAATATCCATACATTTTGTGTTTTCTAAATTTATATTAAAAGTTTTCATTGCTTTTTCTAGCTTATACCCACCTCTACTAACATAAGGCATTTCTTTTCCTTTGAATTCAATTTCTGCATCTTCTTTTACAAGTTGACCGCATTTATCTACTCTTTCATTGTCTACAAAAATTTCACCAGCCATAATTCTAACTTTAGCTTTTTCTCTAGATTCAAAGAAATTTCTTTTTACAAGCAATGAATCTAATCTTTCCTTTTTTGAACTCATTTTATGTCTCCTTTTCTTTAAACAAAACTAACTATACTTTTAAATATTCCATTTTCATCAAGTTTATTAAGTTTATAAAGTATTTCAACTTCTCCATGAGTTACAAATTCATCTTTATAACCTAGATTTAACACTTTAATGTTTTTATTTTTATTATTAGTATAGTTTAATACATAAGCACCAAACCCACCAATAGTATAATTATCTTCTATAGTAATTATTTTATAATCATTTTCAATAAAATAATCTAACATAACAGTATCTAGTGGCTTTACAAATAAAGCATTAACTATAGTAGGGTCTATTCCAACATTTTTCAGCTTATCTCTTAAAGCGTAAGCTTTATTAACCATGTCTCCTAAAGCTATTATTACCACTTTTTCACCCTTACACACTGTTTGCCATTTTCCTTTATTTATATTTAAACATAAAGGTATATCATTAATATAATTATCTCCACCTCTTGGATATCTTATTGCAATAGGCTCATTTTGTTCAATAGCCCATTCCAACATAAATTGCAAATCTTTAGTACATCGTGGAGTCATAATTGTTAAATTTGGTATGTGTGTCAAGTAAGATAAATCAAACAATCCTTGATGTGTTTCTCCATCTTCTCCTACTATACCCGCTCTATCAATAGCAAGTATTACAGGTAATTTTTGAAGACATATATCATGTATTATTTGGTCATAGGCTCTTTGAAGGAAAGTTGAATAAACAGCAAATACAGGTTTTAACCCCCCACTTGCCATTCCAGCTGCAAGAGTAGTTGCATGTTGTTCTGCAATTCCAACATCAAAAAATCTATCTTTATAAACTTGGCTAAATTCCTTTAATCCGGTACCATCAGGCATAGCCGCAGTAATTGCTACTAAATTTTCATGGTTTTTCCCAAGGTCTACCATGGTTTTTCCAAAAACTTTAGAATATGTTTCTTTTTTTATTTCTTTGATTTTGCCACTTTCTAAATTAAAAGGTCCAATTCCATGAAAAGTTGAAGGATTTTCCTCTGCATGATCATATCCTTTTCCTTTCAATGTAAGTGCATGAATCAATACAGGTCCCTTTATTTTCTTAGCCTGCCCTAATACTTTACTTAATTGTTTAATATCATGCCCATCAATAGGTCCAAAATATTTTATTCCTAATTCTTCAAAAAACTGCCCTGGTACAAGTAAATTTCGTATACCATCTTTTATTTTACCCAAAGAATTAGCTATTTCTTTGCCAAAATAAATTTTATTTAAAGTGGATGTAATATCCTCTTTAATTCTATTATAGTTTGGATCTACTCTAAGTCCATTTAAAACATTTGAGATACCACCAACATTTTCAGATATAGACATTTGATTATCATTTAAAACAATAATCATATTAGTTTTATTATACCCAATATCATTTAAAGCTTCTAAAGCCATACCACCTGTTAATGCTCCATCGCCTATTACGGCAATAACATTTGATTTTTCATTTAAGATATCCCTAGCTCTAGCCAATCCTAAAGCTGCAGAAATAGAAGTGCTACTGTGTCCAGTTTCAAAGTAGTCGTATTTGCTTTCACATCTTTTAGGAAATCCACTAAGTCCACCAAATTTTCGTAAAGTGTCAAAACATTCTTTTCTTCCAGTTAATAGTTTGTATACATAGGATTGATGTCCTACATCCCATACTATTTTATCTTCTTCCACGTCAAATATATTTAAAAGACTTAAAGTCAATTCTACAACACCAAGATTTGAAGCTAAATGTCCTCCATTTTTTGATACTTTTTCTATAAGGTAGTGTCTAATTTCTTCACTAAAATCATAAAGCTCTTTTAATGTCATTTTCTTTACTCCATCTAATTGAGAGTAATTATCCAAATATTTATACATGCTATCTATCCCTTTTCATAAGATTTATAACCTTTGCTACTGCAAAAACTATTTTATTACTTTTACTTATAGCTATACTTTTACCAATAGCTTTTCCACCCACTGTAAGAGATGCAATAATAGCCCCAATAATAGAACCTATAATTATATTAACATTCTCTCCTGTTAGCTGAGTCCACAAAACAACTTTTACTAGTATCAAAGCTCCTATAGCTCCACTTATTACTCCACAAATATCCCCAATTACATCATTGCAAAAGTTTGAAACTTTGTCAGCATTTCTAACAAGTTTAACAGCTTCCTTTGCTCCTTTTACTTTTCTTGATGCCATTGAATGAAAAGGTGTCTCACTTGCAGCAGTAACCGCTACTCCAATTAAGTCAAAGATTATACCTATAAATATAATAAACACTAATATAATTAGTGCTAAAAAAAGATTTACAGCCTGCAATACCACATTAGCTAATAAAGAAATTAGTGTTGAAATAACTAAAGTCCACAAAACTATTACTATTACCCATTTTTTATAATCATTCTTTTTTTTACTTTTTCTATTATTTTTATTATTACTCAATTAAGCCTCCATTAATAATAAGTGGTAGTATGCTAAATAAATCTTATGGCTTAGGTCCAGTAGGATTTCCCGTAGAACAACTACCTGTCGCCAGCATAGCAGTTTCCTTTTAATATTCTACCTATAGCGTTACCAAACTATAGGACTGGATTACCACTTAGTCCACACTGCAATCTTTAGCATACCTTTTATAAAACAGTCTAGGAGTTTTCCTCAGCAGTTAGGTGTCTCCCTAGCCTCTTTTGCAAAATAGGTTTCCTTGAACCAAAAAGTTCACCTCCACCAACCTCACTCAAGGCAGGCTACACTGCACATAGCTTTTCACCACATTGCAGGTTTAATCCATTGTCGTAGAATAGGTATCTCTCCTAAACCACAAGAAATGGTCTCCCGGGGGTAGGGTCAGATGCGCATGCCTTTGCGGTTGCCCCAGCCCCCTTACTCCCAGCACCAACCCACCACTGGGCGTAGTAAGCCAGCACCAGAAGCTTCATCGATGTGCCCTTTGACGGATTTTTAGCCCCGCCCTCAAAAAACACTTACCTGACTAGAATACTGCACCACTAATTCTAATGGAATTATATCATATCAATGATGAAAATTCAAAATATTTACTAGAAATCTCTATTTAATAGAAATGTAGTTATTTTTTTAAGGTCAGTTGTATCAACCTCAATACTATTTAATATTTTATAGCATTCATCAGTCAATTCTTCACAAATAATTTTACATTCTTTTAATCCAAATTCAGTTATATATGTGGTTTTATTATTATTATTATCGCTAGAGATTTTTTTGCCTAATTTATCAACATCACCAATAACATCTAAAATATCATCTTTGATTTGAAAAGCTAATCCTAGTTTTTTCCCAAACAAAGAAAGTTTTTCAAGATGCTCTAATGAAGCATTTCCCAAAATAGCTCCCGCAATAATAGATACATTTATCAATGCGCCAGTTTTCTTACTATGCATGTAATTTAACTCATCAAGAGATATTTTTCTATTTTCACCTTCAATATCAACTAATTGCCCGCCTATCATGCCCTCAGGTCCTGCTGCAAAAGCAATTTCTGTAGAAGCTTTTAAATGAAGTGATGATTTTGCTGAACATTTAAACATTATATTCATTGCTTCATTTAATAGTGCATCTCCTGCTAAAACTGCTATAGCTTCTCCAAACACTTTATGGCTTGTTGCCTTTCCTCTTCTTAAGTCATCATTATCCATACAAGGTAAATCATCATGAATAAGAGAATAAGTATGAATCATTTCAAGAGCACAAGCTAGTGGCATAGCTTCTTCAATATCTTTTTTATACATAGAATATGTAGTTAACAAAAGTATTGGCCTAATTCTTTTTCCTCCAACTTTTATGCTATATTCCATGGCATCATATAATTTTTTATTATAATCATCTTTATTGTTAAAATACTCATGTAACCATAAATCAATATTATCTTTAAATTCTTTCATCCTCATCATCCTCAAATAATTTTTCTTCTTGGTTTTTATCAATTATTTTAATCTTACCTTCTGCTTCACTTAAAATTTTATATAACTTATTAGTTAATTCTATACCTTTTTCATAATTTTTCATAGAAGAATCTAAAGAAATATTATCTTCATCCATATCCTGCACAATAGTTTCTAATTGTTTAAAAAGATCTTCATAGTTTTCTTTTTTCTTGGGCAAAATTAAACCTCCCTTTTCATTTCTAAATAAAATTTTTCACGTCCATCTGCTAAAATAACTTCAATTTCTTTTTTTTCTTTTAAAATTGAAATTGACTTTATAGTCTTTTGGTCAGAATCTCTTATTATTGAGTATCCTTTATTGATAATATTTAAAGGATTCTTTTCTTGAAGTAATGCATATGTATGACTTAACAAAGTTTTATTTTTATCAATTTTAGAATTAATAGTATTCCTTAATTCTTTATTTAAATAATCCACTTTGAAATATTCATTTGCTATATAGTTTATAGGTTTATAATTCTGTAGCTTTTCTTTATATAAATTCACTCTATTTTTTTCATAATCAATTCGCTTAATTTGTTTCATCTTAATCATTTTCATATTATAAGATAATTTTTCTAAAATTTCACTTTCATTGAAAATTGCGATTTCTGCTGCTGCAGAAGGAGTTGGGGCTCTCATATCACTAACAAAATCAGCAATTGTAAAATCCGTTTCATGACCTACTCCGCAAATCACAGGCTTTTTAGATTTAAATATTGTTCTTGCTAAATCTTCATTATTAAAAGCCCATAATTCTTCAATGGAGCCACCTCCACGAGTAAGTATTATTAAATCTACATCATTTTTTTCATTAAAATATTTTATACCTTCAATCAAATTTGCCGCTGCCATATCTCCTTGTACTAATGAAGGATATATAATTAATTCTACTTTAGAATTCCTTCTTTTAGCTACATTGATTATGTCTCTTATAGCGGCTCCAGTAGGAGAAGTTATAACCCCTACTTTCATTGCAAATTTGGGTATACTTTTTTTATAATTTGAGGAAAAAAGATTTTCTTCTTCTAGTTTCTTTTTTAACTTCTCAAACTGAATAAAAAGATCTCCTACTCCATCTCTTTTTATGCTTTGACAATACAATTGTACAGAACCTTCTTTTGCATAAAGAGTTACTCTTCCCATTGCCTCAACTGAAATTCCATTATCCGGGTCAAAATCCAATCCATCAGCGTATTCTTTAAACATAATGCAATTTATTTTTCCACTTTCATCTTTTAAAGAAAAGTAAATATGTCCACTACTATGCTTTTTCCAATTGGATATTTCTCCTTTAAGACTTACATTTTTTAGAATGAAGTCTCCATCCATGGTTTTTTTTATGTAATTATTTAATTGAGTTACAGTTAAAGTTTTTATATACATTCTAATTATCCCCACAAAGATTGACTAAAAGCATTGTTGTAGTCATAGGACCAACGCCTCCAGGTACAGGAGTTGTATAAGCAGCAATGTCTACTACATCATTATAATCTACATCTCCAGTCAATTTACCATTAACCACTGTAGTACCCACATCAATAACTAATGCATTTTTCTTAACATACTCTTTATTAATGATTCCTGGTCGACCTATGGCTACCACTAAAATATCTGCCATTTTACATATTTCTTTTAAATTATCAGATTTTGAATGACACATAGTTACAGTAGCATTTTCTGCTAATAAAAGTTGTGCTACAGGTTTTCCAACTATATTGCTTCTTCCAATTACAACAGCATGTTTTCCTTGAATTTCAACACCTGTACTTTTTATTAATTTTATAATACCTTTTGGTGTGCATGGAACAAAGCAATCTTCTCCCTTAAATAATTTTCCAGAACTTAAAGAATTCAATCCATCCACATCTTTCTTGATTGATATAGTTGAAGCTATTTTGTTTTCATCCAAATGTTTAGGTAATGGCAATTGAAGGATTATCCCTGAAACTGACTTATCTTCATTTAATTGCTTTATAAGGTCAATTAAAGTTTCTTCTTGAATATTTTCTTCAAGCTCTAAACTTTTTGTTTTAATCCCTACTTTTTCACAAACAGAATTCTGAGTATTAAAATAAAATCTAGATCCACCATCTTCTCCAATAATTATATTAGCCAAAGAAGGTATTTTCTTATTTTCTTTTTTTAACTTCTCTATTTTTTCACTAATGTCATTTCTGATATTTGCTGCTAATGTTTTTCCATCTAATTTAGTCCCCACAAAATTAAACCTCCTAAGATTTCATCATATTTCCCAAAACTCCATTTATAAATGATGGTGAGCTATCTGCAGAATATTTTTTTGCAAGTTCAATTCCTTCATTTATGGATACATTATTTGGAATGTCTTTGTTAAATAAAAACTCATAAGTACAAATTCTCAAAATAGCTAAATCTATTTTAGAAAGTCTGTTTATTTTCCAATTTTTAAGATTCATTTCAATTTTATTATCAATTATTTCTTTGTTTTCTTCTATACCCTCTATGCTCTCTTTAATAAAATTAAAATCAATTTCTTCCACAATATTATTTTTATCCATTTTGTAGTTTTCTAATACCTCTTCATAAGCTAATTTATTGATTGAAATCTCAAATAAAAATTTCATTAATAATTCCCTTGATTTACGTCTATTCATTAATAATTCCTCCTATGTGTTTCCTATTAAAATATTTCCCTTACTAACATTATAGATTTTTCCCTCAAATGTCAAACAAATTCTAAAAAAACATCCTCTTATTGAGGATGTTTTTTTATTCAACTGTTTTTATTTCTTCTTTAGGTACCACCATACTTTGAACAAAAACATCTACAGCTTCTACTTTTAATCCTGTCATAGATTCTACTGCTTTTTTAACATTTTCTTGTACTTTTTTAGCTACATCTAAAATTTTAGTACCATATGTAACTATAACATATATTTCAATGCATGCACTATCTTCCCCAACATTTACCTTAACACCTTTGGAAAGATTCTTTTTAGGAGTTAATATTTTTGTTATACCACCTACTAAATTAGTGCTCATTCTTACTATTCCATCTATTTCCGAAGCTGCGAGTCCTGCTATAACTTCTACTACTTCATCAGATATTTTAACTATCCCTATATCTGTCATTTCCATTATATTTTCTTCCATTACTGTCCCTCCTCTTTTGGGAAACCCAAAACAAATTATCATAAGTATATTATATCAAATAGAAATTCTTTTTACAAACAATTATTGTTTTTCAATAACTTCAACTTCCATAATTTTTGTTACATCATAAACTACAGTTTGAATTTGTTTTAATTGCTTGTCTGTTAATTTTTCTGCTGTTTTCACTATAACACTTACTTTGCTTTCTTCTACTAAGCATAAAATTTCCTGAAATCCTTTTGCTTTTAAAATAGTTTCAACCTCAGACTCGTTATTACGTGCCAAAGTCAATTCAGTGTATTTTTGAGCTGTTTTGTCTTTTTCTTCTTTGGATACATTGTCATCATCAATTAATGTTTGTAATGTTTTTAATGTAGAGTTTTCAGTGTTGTCCCTCAAAATTTTCTGTTCTGCAAAAAAATTAGAAGAAGTTGTTGTATCAGTTTGGCTTGTAGAAATAGTTTGACCATCACCATTCAATTGTTCCCCAACATAAAGAGAATCATTATTTAACTTAGTAGCTAAAATCCCTGCTGAAATTATTAAAGCTAGTAATACTACAATTATGGCTCCTTGCTTCTTACTCATTTTTATTCCTCCTCAAGATTTTATATTTTCACTATAACTATATGCTTTAAATTTTTATTTATGTTATTTTTTCATTGGATAAACTGTAACTTTACTTTCTGGAACTCCAAATAAAGTTATAACAGCTTTTTGAATACTCAAACGAATCAAATCATTGGAAGCCCCTTCTGCTACCACAAAAATTCCACATACCTCTGGACTATTTTTTTTCAATATCAAAGGTTGATTTCCATTGATTCCATCCACCATCACTACTGTTTCTCCTTCATTGTTTTGAGTAATCTTTCTTGTTCCACCATTACTATCATTTTCTTCTGTCAAACTTGTAGAATCATTATTATTTGTAGCTGGAACCTGTTCCTCTCCTCCTTCAAAATTTATCATCACCTTAACTTTACCCACTCCGTCAATTTGCTCTAGCATTGTTTTAAGCTTACTCTCCATATCTGTTTGATACTCATTTACTTCTACTTCAGAAGAAATGGTACTTTCCTTTGGTATATCAGCTTGTTTTTGTGAAAACATATCTTTACTTTCACTAAAACTACTGCTTAGTACAATCATTAAAATGGCCACCAAAGTAAGTATCACTAAATTCACCCAATTTTTTTTATCCTTTTTTACTTTCTTTATTTCATCTTTATTCAAAAACTCTTTAATATTCATCCTAATCCCTCTCTTTTATTCTTTGTAAATTTTAATTTTATCAGGAGATATATTAAGAAGCTGGGATAATGTATCTTTAACTTTCACTTGAACTTCTCCACTAACTTCATTATTGTTTGAAACTTCTTGTGAATTACCTATAGTAATTTTTTTTATTTGTTTTATGCCCGAACTTGATACCAAAACCTTGGTTCTTTGAATTATAAACTCCGTTGATTCTTCATTGTATTCTACTTCAACATCAACTTGAAAACTACATTCTGGCATAATTCTTTCTAATTCCCCTTGCCCAATCTTAGACAAATTTTCTGCAAATACTCTTGAAGATTTTTCTATGGATTCTTTTTTATAATCGCTAAAATCCTTATTTTCACTTGAGGTCATATAACTAGAGGCTTGTGCTACATATCTTTCTAAATTGAAATTATTATCAAAGACTTTTATAAAAGGATCAATTATAACAGTGACCAGAATCAATCCCAGGGCAAATTTACCATACTTTTTAATAGAATTTTTTGGAAGAATCATTTCCACAGCCGTAATAAAAAATACAGTTGTGCAGATCCTCATTATCCACTCCTTAAAATACTCCATTAATCACACCCCTTGTCATCCGTTTAGAATTATTTTTCCTGCTGATGCTACAATAGCTATCATTATAAAAAACATCACTGATACACTTATCAAACAAGAAGTTATAAGTATTAAAGAATCCCCCGCTGCTGAAACACTTTTTACTAATCTTTTGTCGCTAATAGGCTCTATTAAAGCTGCAGTTATTTTATATATAAATCCTATAGCCAAAAGTTTGATTATTGGAATTAAAACTATTGCGATTAAAACTATTAATCCAACACTACTCAAAGCATTTTTTATTAACAGTGAATATCCAGCCACAGTGCTAATAGCATCTGATAATGCCCCTCCCACAATAGGTATAAACTTATCAACAGCAAACTTAACAGTTTTTTCTGCCACTGCATCAATAGTATTAGCCGAAATGCCTCTTATAGTAATTATCCCTATAAAAACTGTCATTATTATCCCTTGAAGCCATAAAACTATTTGATTTAATAGCTTGGTTAAATTTTCTATTTTGCTATCCTCGCTTATGTTATTTACAAATATAAGTACAAATGCAAAGGATATAATGGGCAATAGTATGTCCACAATTAATTTGGCACTTATATTTACAGTTCCAATTATTATTGGGTCTAATACTGCTGCCTCCGTAACACTTCCTACCCCCGCCAATAACATTAAAAGAACTGGTATTAAAGCGGTCATAAAATCACTCATTCCCTGAATAGTTTCTCTAGCTAAGGTAACTCCATTATAAAAGCTTTTAGCAAGTATAATTATGATCAATGAATAACAAGCAAAATAAGCTATATTACTTAAATTCTCATTACTAAAAGCAGTTTCTAGATTTTTAATTAAAGCACATATTATGGCTATAACTATTATAGTAGACATGGTTTTGAAAGTTGCTGTGATTTCCCTTAATCCATATTTCAAAAATATTTCTATGAATTTATCAAAAGTAAGTGCTCCCTGTCCAGTTTTCGTATATGTGGTAACATAATCTTCAAAGGTCATATCTCTTAACATTTCATACTCACTTTGAATATTGGTCATATACTGATATAAACTTTTTATAGCATTATTTGTGTCACTTTCTTCTACTCCGTATGTATTATCATCACCATAACAATTTGAAACAAAGAAAAAATTCATCATAAATACTAAACTTAAACAAAATAAAATTTTCTTCACTGTCATCACCTGTTTCTCACATAATTTTCATAATTGATTGCAGTACCGCCATTAAAATTGGAATTGCTAAAACCAGTATTAAAATTTTACCTGCAAATTCTACCTTTGAAGCTAAATTACTTTCACCAGCATCTCTACATATTTCACTGCAAAATGAGGCTAAATATGAAATACCCAAAATCTTAAATACTACATCTAAGTATATAAAATCTATATTAGCTTTTATGGCTAATTCTTGAAGTAATTGAAGTACGGAAGATATTTTAGTTATCATAAAAATAAATATAAGAATCCCTGCTACTAAACTTATTTGAATAGCTAGATCCTGACGTTCTTTTCTTATAGTAACTATTACAGCTAAAGCTATGAAAGCAAAAGAAACAACCTTAATAATATCCATAGGTCACCTCAAAAGCTAAACATGGTTTTTATTGTATTAAACAAATTATTTATAAGCCCCAACACCATCATTAAAATTATTACTATTCCTGCTATATTTATAACAACAGCGTAATCTTCCTTACCTCCGCTAGACCTTATAATTTTATCTAATACAATAATTAATAGACTTATACCTGCTAATTTAAAAATCAAACTTGTTTCTAACATAACTTCCTCCTAAACAATTAGAATTACTATGGTTGCTCCTATAGTAAATCCTAAGTATTGATAAATTTTCAAATTGTTTTTCAAATCTAAATCAGCTTTCTCAATTTGTTTCTTAAGTTTCATTTCTGTTAATTCCAAAATACTATTTTGCCCTTCAATATCTGTATCTCCTAAAGATTTTGCTAAATCCATAAATATATCCTTGTCCTCTTTTTTTAAAGAAAGAGAATGTATTTTATTATTTAACTCATATTCAACTGCTTCATAAACTGAATCCACATCATTGGCATATAAACTTATTGAAATATTTTCAAATATTGTTTTTAATGGTTCTTTATTTTTTTTTGATAAAACATTAAATATTTCAGGCAAAGGTGTAAATGTATAATGTATTTGTGTTTTAATTAAATAAATGGCTGCCATTAGCTCATTAAGCTCTTTTACCCTTTTTCTCAAAGTATCTCCAAACTTTATACCCATAAAAGTACAAGAACCTATAATAATTAAAGAGCAAACAAGTTTAATACTTATCATTCAACCACCACCTTTGATTTTTTATTGAAATCATAAACATATTCAATAGTACCTATTCCTTTTCTATTACTTAGAACTATTGCTCTTTGAAAAACTTTATTATTTAAAATGTCTTTAAAAACATCTCTACTATAAAGATCTTCAATTCCAAATCCATGTATAGTTGTTATTAGATTTACACCTGAACTTAAAGCGGCAATTATACTATTCATATCCTCATAAGTTCCAATTTCATCACAAACTATTACTTCTGGTGACATACTTCTAATAGCCATCATTATTCCATTACTTTTTAAACAACTATCAAAAATATCTGTTTTTTCGCCTATGTCTAATTGAGGAATACCATTATAACAACCACCAATCTCGCTTCTTTCATCAATTATACAAACCTTCATACTTTTCATTTTCTTATTGTTAACTATGTAGCCATTAGATAAATTTCTGGATATATCTCTTATTAATGTAGTTTTACCGCATTTAGGTGGAGAAATAATTATGCTATTCAAAAGATTACCATTATTTATTAGGTTAGGCATTACACTTTTTGCACAATTAATTATTTGCCTACATATTCTAATGTTCAAAGAAGATATATTTTTAATTGTTTTTATTCTTCCCTTGTCCATAATACACGTACCACAAACGCCTACCCTATGGCCTCCTTTTATAGTTATATAGCCTTGTCGTATTTCTTCATCAAAAGCGTAAATTGAATAATTACTCATCCTTTGAATAATTTTATTTAAATCTTCTCCTTTAATAGTGTAATTTAGTATCCTTTCTTCATTACCAATATAAATTGATATGGGTCTTCCCACTCTAAGCCTTATCTCATTAATTTCTTCCACCCGTTGAATCTTCTCTACTAACCCACTAATTTCATTAGGTAATATATAAAAAACATCTCTAGTACTCATAGATTTCCTCCTTCCTTAATTAAGCTTATTGCAAATATGATGAAATTATTCCTAAAATAAAAAAAACTGTAGCGCATTTCTGCACTACAGTTTTTAAAACTTTATTTTATTATGACAGTTAGGACATTCTAATGAACTGCCTTCGTTTAAAAGTGATTTTTCAATGGCTATTTGCTCACCACATACTTCACAGCTAATATCAAGATACTCAAAGTCCTCAAATTCGCTTTCTTCAACTTCAAAACCAAAAAGTTCTTCTTCAATATTCCCTAAATTTTCATCTAAAACAGTTACATAATCATTTATCTCGTCATAATTCTTGTTGAGAGTAGATACATCAGATACTATCTCTTGGATAATTCCTAACACATCAAAAAGAATGGCATTATAATCATCATTTGGATTCTTTATACAATTGATTTTTTCTTCCAAATTTTTTATCTTATCTATGATTAAGTCCAAAAAATCACTTCCTATTTTATTTAAACTCTTTCCATGTAATCGCCAGTTCTAGTATCAATTCTAATTGTATCTCCTTCATTAACGAACAATGGAACAGACACTATTGCTCCTGTTTCAACAGTTGCTGGTTTTAATACATTTGAAGTTGTGTTTCCTTTTGCTCCTGGCTCACACTCTGTTATTAATAATTCAACAAAGTTTGGAGCTTCTACTGAAAAAGCACTTCCCTTAAAGAATTTAATAACTGCAAACATGTTTTCTTTCATGAATTTTATTGCATTTTCAACTTGATCAAAGTTTAATGGAACTAGTTCGAATGTTTCTTGGTCCATAAAGTAGTATAATTGACCATCAGAATAAGAATATTCCATTTCTTTTCTTTCAATTACTGCCTCTTGTAATTTAGTTGTTGGGTTAAATGTTCTTTCAACCACTGAACTATTGATTACATTTCTTAATTTTGTTCTTACAAATGCAGCACCTTTACCTGGTTTTACATGTAAAAATTCAATAACTGTAAATACTTGTCCATCCATTTCAAAAGTTGTACCTTTTCTAATATCTCCTGCAGAAATCATTTTGAATCCTCCCACCATTATAATTATGATAAATATTTTATAAAAATATTTTTAACTAAAAAATCAATTTATATGCAAATAAGCTCTTTTGGTGATTTAGATAGAACTTTATAACCATCTTTTGTTACTAAAACTAAATCTTCAATTCTTACTCCACCTAAATTTGGCACATAAATTCCTGGCTCATCAGTAACTACCATTCCTGTTTCTAAAATAGCTTCACTTTTAGGGCTTAAACGTGGTGCTTCATGTACTTCACGTCCTACTCCATGGCCAAGTCCATGACCAAAGTATTTACCATAACCCTTATTTGTAATATACTCTCTTGCTATTTTATCCACTTCAGAACACTTTATACCTGGAGCTATTTCAACTAAAGCTAATTCTTGAGCTTCTTTAACAGTATTATATATATTTATCATTTCCTCAGTTGGTTCCCCAATGACAATAGTTCTTGTCATATCTGAGCAATATCCATTATATACACAACCAAAATCTAAGGTCAAAAATTCACTTTCTTTAATTGTTTTCTCACTAGCTGCCCCATGTGGCAAAGAACTTCTCACACCTGATGCAACTATAGAAGTAAATGATAAATCAGATGCTCCTTGTTTTTTCATAAAAAACTCAAGTTCCAATGCAATATCTGTTTCTTTCATTCCAGCTTGAATAAATTGTAACATATGATCAAAAGCTTTATCAGCTATATCAGCCGCTTTGGTAATATTAGCTATTTCATCTTCGTCTTTGATAATTCTCATTTCTTCCACAAGCCCTTCTAAGGGAAGAAATTCACATTCTAAAGCATCTTTAAACTTTACATATTGAGAATAACTTAATATATCTTCTTCAAAATATAATTTATTTAAATTTACTTCTTTTATCAAATTAGCTATAAAACCAACAAAATCACCTTTATGGTCCAGGATTTCAAAGTCTTTTACCTCTAATTTTGCTTGTTCTGTAAATCTTGAATCAGTAATAAAAATAGATTTATCCTTTGTGATTATAGCACAGCTTTCATCACCCGTAAATCCTGTAATATAATTTCTGTTCATATCGCCCCATAAAAGTACACCATCAACAGCTTTTTTTTCCATTTTTTCTCTTAATGTATTTAATCTATTCTGCACCATAATGCGCCTCCTATTTTCTAAACAATGATATTTTATCAAAACTACAGTATATTTGCAAATATAATTACTACTCACCAATGGAATATTTTATATTTTTCAATTCAAATTGAGTTTCTATGACCCCTTCACTATTTTTAAATGAAGATATTTCTTTTAATTCAAACAAATTATTTTCTTTTATAAAACTCTCAAGCTGTTTTAAATCCTTATTTCCTATTATTTTACCTTGTATAATTATATCTTCATTTTTTATATTGATACTTTCCAAGGATAAAGCCCCGTATTTTTCAAACACATCAAAATTTGTTGAGTATTTACATATAGAAGTGGCTCTTTCATTTATAAAAGTCTCTTTTTCTGTTAAAATTTTTGCTAAGTAAAAATTATTTATATTAAAATTAACTATACCTGCACACAACAAAATTAAAACTAACCAAAAGTAAAATTTCTTTTTCATTTAATCACCATTTTTAACTCAGTATGAATTTTTTCATCTATTTCATTAAGATTATAGTAATTAATTTTAAACATTTTTTCCACATTAACTAAAATATCTTTTGCTTTAAGGGGGTCATTACTATAGAAATCCATTAAAACATTTTTTCCCGAAACATTAATTTGTAACTGGTGTTCATTCTGAGCAATATTAAACAACTCATTAAAAATTTGTAGTTCTCTTAAATTTGTATCTAAATTATCTTTATAAATAATATATTTATTTTTCTTATTTTTAATTAAATCATCATGATTTATATCAAATTTAGTCAATTGATTTTTTAAATAAATATTTATACTAAAAGAAATAATTAATAGAATTAATACTATACTGAATATAATTAATTGTCTTATTATTTTATATTTATTCTTTTTTTCTAAATACCACCAAGGTAAAAAAGTTTCTTTTCTTATCATACTTTACCCTATTTCCAATAATAATTTTCTTTTGTCATAATCATTTAACTCAATTATTTCATATACCATATTAATAGGCATATCTATTTCATCATTAAATTTAAGAGAAGAATAAATATAAACCTTTTCATCTTTGTTATCATAAAATTCTCTATAAATACTGTTTATACACTGATAAAGAATTCTGTAGCAATCCTTTGATTCTAGCAATGCGTAATTGCTTTTAATAACTTCATTATCTATATACTGCAAATAAATAAATTCATTGTACTTAAAAATGAAAATTAATTTTTCTTTTAGTAATTCTTTTTTGTAATAAGAAATGAAATAATATTGAATCAAACTCAAATCCGTAACATTGTGATTTCCAAAAACCAACTCTTTATTTTGCAAAATTTTCTCTGAATTTATGCAGTACACTATTACATTAAATTCTAACTGATTTTCACTTAAAACATTATAGGAAAATAATATATTATCAATATTTTCTCCATAAAGTTCTTGTAATTTATTTTTTATGATTTGAGATAAATCCTTTTTGCAATTTTTCGGTAATGTGAAGTATTTAATAAAAATCTCTTCTCCTTCTAAAATTATTGATACTTTTCTTTTTATCAAGGAAGTTAAAAATTTATTATTTCTTTTTACTTCAACATCTTTTATTTTCTTATTATTTACCTTAACCATGTTTACATCTTTATCTGAAATATTTATTATGTATTTATCTTTCCTCATATCATCACCTACCTATAACTAGATTTGATAATTATTTTTCCTTTTTCTTCTATTATCTCATAATACTCTATTAAAAATAAGCCTTTTTCATCTTTTAAATTCATTTTTATTATTTTATTTTCATAGTTTATAAATGAATTGTTATATTTAATATTATTTTCGTTTAAATTTTCTAAAACTAAATTTGCATCATTTTTTATTAATTCAATATTGTGGTAACAAAAACTAGAAAGCTCACTTAATAAAAATTGCCTGCTATACTCCAATTCATCTTTAACTTCAACTTCAACTTCAAAAGAATTTTCGTATTGTTTATTGATTTTATTCATTAAAAGCAATTGTTTTACTATAAAGAAAGATACACTTATTGTAATTGCTAGAATAATCAATGTTTCTAAAGCTATCCACCCTTTACTATTTTTCGTTCTGCAATACATCTTTTATAAATCTCCCCATTATTCATTTGTATTTTTATGTAAACCAAATTGTTTTTCTGTATAAATTCATATTTACTTATGTCTTCCATAATAATATCACTAGTAATTGTTGTACTTCCACTGGCTTTCTTTTTGTAATATGAAATTCTTAACTTCATGTTATCTTTAATGCCATACACATCAATATTGTTATAATTTCCATCTTTTAATTCTATAGATATTTTACTCTTGGTAACAATTATTCTTTTATTTAAAGATGAATTGATCTCCTTTTCCAAGAAATTTAACGAATCAAAGCAATAAAGCATTTTTCTACTACTTTCAACGTATTCCTTATGTATGCCTATAACACTCATAAGAATACTTATTTGTATTCCCAAAATAAAAGTATAAATACTTATAGAAATCATTGTTTCAATTAAAGAAATGCCTTTTTTCACTTCCATTCATAGTTACCTAAAGAAATCAACTTAATAATATCTTTATCTGCGCTGGAATCATCTTTTAAACTAACATAAATCTTTGCTACCTTTTCTTCTGGAAATTCAAATTCAAGTTGAACAATTGCATCATCTTTTATATTACTAAATAATTGAACCGAGTTACTATTTAAAATAACCTCAGTTTCAAGAGAGTTTTCTTGCATATATATTAATCCATTTTCCATTAGATAAACTGCATCCCCGTATCCCCAATTATATTTTATTTCCTTGCAAAGAGCATCAAAAGCACTATTTTTTGAGTAATTATTTAAAAGTGTGATTTTAGCTTTATTTAATTTAATAGTAAAACTAATAATGAAAATAATCATAATCCCTGTGATTTCCATAGCTATTATAGTTTCAAGTAGAGTAAAACCTTTTTTATTCTTTGACTTTAACATAATTTGTTGCCACCCTTATTGTAATACAATGTCTTTTATTTTTTCTATCGTAATAGTAAATAGAACAAGCTGATCCAATTTCCCCTTCTTGATTAATTATTATTTCTTTTGGGTAAGTATACAATTTGAATTTAGAAGGTAGTTTATATTTAATTGTTTTATCATTACACCCAAAAATCACTTCGTTGGTATCACTTAATCGAATTGTTCCAAAATATTTATTAACCCTACAATAATTTTTGCCTCCATCAATAATACTTACAATTTCATTGCTGCATAATTCCACATCCATTGTATTTGCTAATCTATTATTTAATTCCACAAAGCTTAATATTGTAAAACTTAAAAATATTAAAGCAATATTTATTACAATTAATATTTCAATTAAGCTGAACCCTTTTGACTTCATATAACATATACCTTCTAATTTCTAGTAATAACTTAATCACCAGCAGGTGCATCAGGTTCACTTGGTTCACTAGCTTTACTATATTGATTTGATGAGTAAATTTCATTGCTGTCGTGTTTTACCTCAAAATTTCCATTTGCTTTATTAATCTCAACACTATATTCTTCTCCGTCACATGGATACTCTATAGTAACCGGATCATCATTATCACTTAATGTAATATCAGTTCCAGCAATACCTAACATAGTATTTATATCAACTTTTAAAACAGCTGCATCATATCCTCCTTCATTCATAAAACTATCTAAATAAACTGAGTATATCTTTCTTCCTAAATCCACAGCTTTTAACTCCTTAGCTTTATCTCTATAGGCCATATACTTAGGTGCCATTATACTTAATAAAATCAACGTGATTGCCATAGCAACTAAAATTTCAATAATAGAGAATCCTTTTTTCTTGTTATTTATAAGCTTTTTTTTCATTTCATTACCACCTTTTTTTTTATTTTAATTAAATATTATCCATCATATTGAGTAAAGGAGTGAATATACTAACCATAAAATAGGTTATAAAAACTCCTAGTAACAGCATTAATAACGGTTCCACCAAAATAGATATTTTTTTTGTTTTATTTTCAATTTCAATTACAGTATTCTTCAAACACTTTTCTAAAGCTTTTTCTAGAGAATTAGTTTCTTCTCCAATAGAAATTGTTGCTATTATAATGAGCTTAATCACCTTCATTTCTTTCAAACTTTTGGATAATGTATTTCCCGTTTCCAAAGATTCAATTCCTTTTTCAAGAATACTTTTGTAATAAACATTACTTAAGGAATCCTTTGTAATCTGGAAAGCAAATTTAAGAGTTTCCCCACTTGATACCGATAATAACATTGAATTTAATAATTTAAACTGAAAGATCAAATTATTTATATGCTTTGTAGGTAATACACTCCAAATATTCATTTTTATATTGAATTGTTTTTTACAAATAAAACAAATAATATATATAAATAAAATAATCACTGGCAAAAGCCATATACTATTGATCCAACTCCACTTATTTATTACTTGTAAATTATTTGTGTTTTCATAGCTTAAGGATTGAATCATTGGTTGAAATTTAAGTTTCATATAAATAAAAGAAATCAGTGCTAAGATAATCACAACTATTGGATAAATAAAACTTCTTACTATGGTGCTTGATATCTTATGCATTAATGAATAAAAATCCTTAAGCTGTTTAAATATACTTTCTAAATTATCTGTTTTTTCCCCAATGGACAGCATAGTTATAAAAAATTCCGGAAAGATTTTTGGATATTTCCCGAAACAATTATAAAAAGTATTTCCTGCGTTCATGTCTTCATTTACTTTTTCAAGAATTTTTTTCAGTCTTTTATCCTTAATAGTCTCAATAATTAATTTCATTCCTTTTTTTAAAGAAAGTCCTGAACCTTCAATTTGATAAAAACTATCACACAAATTTTCTAACATTTTATATCTATTTCCTAGTGAACTATTAAACTGTTTTGATGAAAGTATTTTATATTTATATAAAATTAATTTTTTATCTTTGATATAAGAATAAAATTCCTCAATAGATTCAAATAAGCTTTCTTTTTTTATTTTTTTTCCTTCTAGATTATAAACAAAATATTTTATCACCATATTTATCTACTTCATCTAACACTGTATATAATATTTAAGTATTCTTCGTAAGAAGTTTCACCATTAAAAAGCATTTCTTCACATCTTTTGTTTAAAGAAATCATTTGCTGTTTTAAAGCCACTTTATTTAATTCCCCCGCACTAAGACAAGAATTAATACCTTTTTTTATTTCATCATTCATTGGTAAAATTTCATATATAGATTTTCTTCCCATATAGCCTGTAAAATTACACTGATTACATCCTTGCCCTTTAAAAAACTTGATGTTATTTCTGTTTTCAAATAAATCTTTTTCTATATTTTTTTCTTTATCTTCTGCTTTGCAATAAGGGCAATTTACTCTAACTAGCCTTTGAGAAATAATTGATACTATGGCATCTGATATCAAATAGTTCTTAATCTTCATATTTTGCAGTCTATTTATAGTAGAAACTGCATTAGTAGTATGAATAGTGCTTAAAACCAAATGACCCGTTATAGCCGCTCTAATAGCTATATCTGCGGTCTCTTCATCCCTGATCTCCCCAATAACTAAAATATCTGGGTCCTGTCTTAAAATACTTTTTAAACCTGTTTCAAAAGTTAGTCCTGATTTATTATTAACATTTACTTGATTAACCCCACTAATTCTAAATTCAACTGGATCTTCAATGGTTATAATATTTTTTTCCGAATTATTTAGCTCATTAATAAAGGTATAAAGAGTGGTGGTCTTTCCACTACCAGTAGGCCCACACAACAAAATTATTCCATTATTGTTTCTTAAAATTTTCTTAAAATCATTTCTAATTACCTTACTATTTGTAATTCCTTTTAAAGAGTAATCAATAGATTTTTCATTCAAAATTCGAATAACTACTTTTTCTCCATAAATTGTTGGAATAGTACTCACTCTTAAATCATAGTTATTTCCAAACTTATTTGTAGAGAATTTTCCATCACAAGGAATCAACTTACTTGCAATATTAATGCTAGATAATATTTTTATTCTACGAATTAACCTTTCAACAATATTCATTGATATATTTTTATAATCCTTTAAATATCCGTTAACTCTAAATCTAACTTTTCCTATTTCTTCAAAAGGCTCTATATGAATATCACTAGCTTTATCTACAATTGCAGAAGCTATTATCATATCAGTTAATTTTGTATAATTTCCTTGTTCATCAATATTAAAGGTCTTCATTGTTCTGTTTCCATAAAATTTTTCTATGCAATAATTAATATTTGTTATTTCTTCTTCGTAAATTTTAATATTTTTGCTTGTTAATAGTTTCAATTCATTTTTAATACTCATATTGCTTATATCACCAAAAGCTACATGAAGAACATTCCCCTCTATTTTAAAAGGAAAAACACAATTTGTTTTTGCATAATTCTCTGAAATTAATGAAATAAGACTTTCATCTATTTCAGCATTCCTTAAATAAATCTTTTTTACATCATTATTTGAAAAACTCTCTTCTCTTTCCTCTTGCCTATTCATAAGCCCCCCTTTTTTATTTAACTAACAAATTTTAAAAATCCATTATAATGTTTGAATTTTTTTCATAGTATATATAAATATATGTATCCCAGTTCAACTATTAATTGAATTATTAACCAAAAAAATTCTTTTTAAACAAAAAAAGTTTCTAAAATTTAAAATTTTAGAAACTTTTTTATTTAATTATTTTAACTATCCTACATTTCTCCTTCAAATACAGTAACAGCTGGTCCTGTCATAAAAACTCTTTTATCTTCTGTTAGTTCAATAATCATTTCACCACCAGGAACACTAACCTTAACCACATTATCAGTTTTTCCAAACATATTTGCCACTACTACCGCCGCACAACTTCCTGTTCCACAAGCCATAGTTGGCCCTGCTCCTCTTTCCCAAGTTTTAACTTTCACAAACCCTGGATGAACCACTTCACAAAAATTAACATTTGTTCTTGCAGGATATAACTCATTAAATTCAACAGCTTTTCCCTCATTTACATCAATGTTATCTAGTTCACCAAAAATAATTGTATGAGGAACTCCTAACAAAAGAGTAGTTACTTTGTAGATTTTATCATTTTCCTTTAATTCAAAATCAATAACTTTATCATTAGAATTTACAGGTATTTTACTAGGCTCAAAAGTATATGTTCCCATATCAATCTTAACACCTGTTACTTTTTCATTTTCTAAATTCAAATAAGCAATTTTTATTCCGTCACCAGTTTCAATAGTAATCTCATCTTTCCTTACTATTTTATTATCATAAACATATTTTGCAAAGCATCTTATGCCATTTCCACACATTTCAGCATAAGATCCATCTGAATTGTATATAACCATTTGAGTATCAGCAATACTACTGTTTCTAACAAAAATAACTCCATCTGCCCCTACTCCAAATCTTCTATGACAGATTTTTTCTGCTAAATCCTTTTCTTTTCCAACAAAGTCATTATTTAAATCGGTAATTAAAACGAAATCATTGCCCGTTCCATGTATTTTTGTAAATCTCAATTTTTTTGCCCCCTCATTAATTATATTAATCGCCCAAGTATATAATATTTTATGAAAAAATAAAAGTCAATATATTTATATTTCTATAAACTTTACACTAACTTCATCATCCTTTATTTTCATTATTGCAACTGTAGTAGGAAGATTAAATCTTTTTGGACCTGAACTTCCTGGATTTAGGTATAATACTCCATTAATTTTCTTCATATCCGGTTTATGTGAATGACCATACACCACCACATCAATATAAGCAGCCTCTGGCTCTATTTCTATGCCATCAATATCATGAATAAGATATATACTTTTTTCCCCTATATCCATAATTTCACTATAATTTAATCTTGTTGCCAAATAACCATTATCCGTATTTCCTCTCACCGCAACCACTGGAGCTATTTCTCTTAACTCGTCTAAAATTTCTTCTTTTCCCACATCACCAGCATGAATAATCAAATCTACATTGTTGAAAACTTCCAAAACCTTTGTTCTAAACAATCCGTGGGTATCTGATATTACTCCAATATTTTTTTCTATCATATTAACTCTCCTCATTCTGTTTTATAGGGATACCTATATACACAAGATAATGTAAAAATTTATTTTATTCATACTCATAGTATACCAGAAAATGCAATCTTATACTTATGAAATAAGTTGCAACGCTTGAATATTTCTGTGTATTTATAATGCTAAAATATTAATCAATAGTTGCTTAATAAAAAAATTAAATATATACTATATCATATGACATTTAAGATAGAAAGGATGATTTCATGGCTTTAGATGGAATTTTTATAAAAAGTATCAAAGATGAATTAAATGAAATTTTAATAGATGGCAAAGTTGAAAAAGTCAATCAGCCTGAAAAAGACGAAATAGTTTTAACCATTAGAAAAGGAAGAGTTAATCAAAAACTTTTAATAAGTTCTAGCTCAAATTATCCAAGACTACATATAACAAACGTTGCTAAACCAAATCCTATAAAAGCACCTATGTTTTGTATGGTTTTAAGAAAATATTTAAGTAATGCTAAATTAATTTCAATTGAGCAAATAAATAACGATAGAATTGTTATGCTTAACTTTGAAAGTCGTGATGAAATGGGATTTGATTCAAACTATACTCTTTATGTTGAAATCATGGGAAGACATAGTAATATTACCCTTGTTAGACAAAGGGATATGATGGTTATGGACAGCATAAAACATTTGACTGAAGATAACAATTCCTTTCGTTCAGTTTTCCCTGGAGTAGAATTTATACTTCCTCCTGTGCATTCAAAATTAAATCCTTTTGATTTTACTTTAAATGATTTTACAAATCTAATAACTGAAGAAACTCTAGAATTTAATGAACGACTATTTATGACTATATTCGCCGGAATCAGTGCTAATATATCAAAGATTCTTTATGAAGAAACTATAGATAAAAATCTAGATTTAAATAACTTAAATTCTTTATATGATTTCATCAATAATTATTTTTTAGTTTTAAATTCTAAATCATATAATTTCAGTATTTATTCTCTTAATGGGGAATTAAAAGATTTTTATTGCTATGACTTACCACAATTTAGTGCTTATGATAAATCTATATTTCCATCTGCCTCTATTTTGTTAGAAGAATATTATAACCAAAAGGATAAAAAAGATAGATTAAAAAATAAAAGTGCATCCGTAAATAAAATCATTACCAATAACATTAATCGTTGTTTGAAAAAAGAAAAGATATTAAATAAAACTTTAGAAGAATGTGAAAGCAAGGATGATTTTAGATTAAAAGGTGAGTTGCTAACTGCAAATATCCATGCCATAGAAAAAGGTGTGGATTCTATAAAACTTTTAAACTATTATGAACCTCTTGAAACTTGGATTGACATCTCTATAGATCCTCATAAATCTCCTTCTCAGAATGTTCAAAAATACTATAAAAAATATAATAAATTAAAAAAATCTGAGGAATCTGCTTATATACAATTGGAAAGCAATGAAGAAGAATTAAAATATCTTAATTCAGTTTTAACTCATTTAACCAATTGTGATAATTATAAAGATATTGACGAATTAAGAAAAGAATTAATAGAATCAGGTTATATAAAGAAAAAAGCTGGTAATAAAAAAGATAAATCAAAAGCCTCTAAACCCTTACACTTTATTTCCTCAGAAGGCGTTGATCTTTATGTGGGTAAAAACAACATCCAGAATGATGAATTAACATTGAAATTTGCAAGTAAAAATGATTTATGGTTTCATACAAAAGAAATACCTGGCTCTCATGTAATAGTTAAATTTCATGAGAACATTACTGATATTACCTTAGAGGAAGCTGCTAATCTAGCTGCTTTTTATTCAAAAGGAAAAAATTCAACTAAAGTTCCTGTGGACTATACGGAAGTTAAAAACATAAAAAAACCAAATGGTTCAAAGCCTGGAATGGTTATTTATTACACAAATAAAACTGTTTTTATAGATCCAAAAACTCCAAAAATTGCTGAAGTAAAATAATAAATTTTAAAACAAAAACTCCCTATTTGGGAGTTTCTTTATTCTACTTCATAAAGTTCAACAGAATCTTCTTCATCAATTTCATTAACTTTAACAGATACCATTTCTTTTCTAGATGTTGGAACATTTTTCCCTACATAGTCTGCTCTTATAGGAAGCTCTCTATGCCCTCTATCAACCAATACAGCTAATTGAATAGTTGCAGGTCTACCTTTGTCTATAATTGCCTCTAATGCAGCTCTTACAGTTCTTCCTGTATATAATACATCATCAATCAATATAACTTTCTTGTCTTTTACATCAAGAGATAAAATTTCGTTGTTTAAAATTGGTTGTTCGTCTACTTCAGTTAAATCATCTCTATAAAGAGTTATGTCTACAGATCCAACCACAACCTTTTGTCCTTCAAAATTTTCGATAAGCTCAGCAATTCTTTTTGCTAAAGGAACCCCTCTTCTTTTGATTCCAATTAAAACAATATCCTCTACCCCTTTGTTTTTTTCAATTATTTCATGGGAAATTCTTGTTAAAGTTCTATTTACAGCTTTTTCATCTAATAATAATGCTTTAAATTCCATTTGCCCCATTTCCTCCTTTAAACATCCCTAAATATCTTTTTCCATTCTTTTAATCTTTTCCAAAATTTCTGTTAATTCTTCTGGTGTTTCTGAAACAAACTCCACGTATTCTCCAGATGAAGGATGTATAAACCCTAATTTTCTAGCATGAAGAAATTGACCTTCTAATTTGAATCTTTTATGTTTAAAACCATAAACTGTATCTCCTACTAAAGGAAATCCTAAACTTTTTAAGTGAACTCTTATTTGATGTGTTCTTCCTGTTTCTAGCTCACATTTAACTAAAGTAAATCTTGTAAATCTCTCAATAACTTCATAATGAGTTACAGCTCTCTTACCTGTTTTAACAATTGCCATTTTTATTCTTTCTTTTGGGTGTCTTGCTATAGGAGCATCAACCTTCCCACTATCCTGTTTCATTCTTCCTTCTACTAATGCTATATACTCTCTTTTAATGGTATGGTCTTTAAATTGCTTGGATAAACTAATATGAGCTTTATCATTCTTTGCCATAACAAGAATACCTGAAGTATCTTTATCAATTCTATGTACTATTCCCGGTCTTTTAACCCCATTTATACCAGACAAATCTTTGCAGTGATATAACAATGCATTTACCAAGGTTCCTGTATAATTTCCCGGTGCTGGATGAACAACCATACCTCTTGCTTTGTCTACTAATATAATGTCTTCATCTTCATAAATTATCTTTATTGGAATATTCTCAGGCTCTGCTTTAAATTCTTCTGGTTCTGGCAGGTCCATTAGTATAATATCCCCTAGTTTCAACTTATAATTAGCTTTTAGCTTGTTTTTATTTTTAACAATTATATTTTCCTCATCAACAAGTTTTTGTATATGAGATCTAGATGTATTCTCAACATTTTCTGAAAGAAAAACATCTATTCTTTTATCTTTATTTTCTTCATCAATTATAAACTCAAATTTCATTATTCCCATTCCTTTACAATACATATTGCTAGTAAAAATGTTCCAACTACTACAAACATATCAGCTACATTAAATGTAGGAAAATAATATACATTTTTATAATGTACTAATATGAAGTCAACAACATAATTAATAGAAATTCTGTCTATTAAATTTCCAATAGCTCCTGAAATAATCAAAGCTAAAGATATTCTCATAATTTTAGTTTTAGGCTTGTATTTAATTCTGTAGTAGATAATACCTAATAAAACTAAAGAAGTTACCATTGTTAGAAGGCTTACTTTATTTTGGAAAATACCAAAGGCTGCCCCCCTATTTTCCAAATATTCAAAAGAGAAGAAATCTTTTATGATTTCTACTCCTCCATTTATCTTTAATGAATTTAATGCCCAATACTTAGTTATTCTATCTAGTGCTATACCTAGGATTATAATTAAAATTTCCAATTTGCCCCCACCTTTTTATTGAAGCTGATTTTTATATTGCTGGTTGCTTATTTTTTCAATAGAATCCTCATAGTCCTCTTCATAATCACTGAATTCTTCCATGTTTTCCATCATATTAAAAGATTCTAATTTTTCATAAGCCGAATCAGTTCCAGTATTAAATTCTTTGCCTCTTCCTTGAAAAGAAGTACTTATTACAATTTCATTCACCGCTTGATTAAAAGTATTTTCAGTTGTAATATTTTCTTTTTCTAGTGCACATTTAGAACAAATATTCGTGTAAGGAATTTCCTCAAGTCTTTTTTCTACAATGGGTGCACCACAATTTTTACAATGACCATAATTCTGTTGATGAATATTTTCTAATGCTGAATTAACTTGATCTAAAATTCTTTCTTGTTCCGCTTGTAAGGCCATTGCTTTTTCAACTTCAAACAATTCTGTTGCAGAATCAGAAGGATGGTTATCATAGTTAGATAGTTCATTAATAGAATTATCTTGTTTTTCATCCTTTATTGCTTTTATCAAATCTTCTTTTTCTTTTTTCTCTTTTAGCAACTTTTCTTCAAAAATTTTAATTTTCTCCCTATTCATATACAACACCTCTGTATTATTTTAACCAGAATAGTGATTATATATAAAGATAATTATTGGTAAGTCAGATTTAAATTGAAGGAAGTAAATTTTTGATAATAATACTTGAATTTTTAACTGCTAAAGGAACAAATTTATTAAAATCCATATGTGCTCCTGTGCAAGCATTGTCTGATATTGATCTTATAATTACGAAAGCTTTATTATTTAAATAACAAACTTGTGCTATACTAGCGCTTTCCATTTCACAAGCTAAAGCATGGAATTCTTCACTAAACCATTTAACTTTTTCAACACTATCTATAAATTGATCTCCTGATACAATAATACCCTTGTGTATTTTAATATCCTTTATATTTTCTGCAGATTTAATGGTAAGCTTTAATAATTTTTCGTCGCTTTTAAAATCAAAGCAATCCATTCTTGGTATTTGACCAATTGGAGTTCCAAAAGCTGTAACATCCATATCATGATGAATTAAAGAAGTTGCAATAACTACGTCACCTGGAAGAACTTCTTCTCCAATACCACCTGCTGCGCCTATATTTATAACAGAATCTACTGCATAGTCATCAATTAAAATTTGAGTACACACTGCAGCATTTACTTTTCCTATACCGCTTTTTACCACAACTACATTTTTACTATACAATTTACCTAAATTAAATTCCATACCAGCTTTTGTTATTTTTTTTTCTAATTCTATATCTTGGAGCAAAATACTTACCTCTTCATCCATTGCTCCTATTATTCCTATTCTCATAAAAACCTCCTAAGTTAATTAATTTATAGTTATTCTGTGTATTAGCTTTTAGAATTAAGTTCAGAGCTAACTACCATATATACTTTATCAAATTTTCGCATTTAATACAATGAGAAACTTAAAAGTCCTACTCTCTTGAGTAAGACTTTTACTTTATCTCTTTTAAATTTCTTCAATCTCTTCTTCTAAATTTTCTAATTCTTCATCTTCTACTTCTGTTTTTTCTTTTAATTCTTTATTTAAAAATTCAATTTCTTTAGAGTCCAAATTTACTATTTCCTCTATACCTGCTGCAACTTCATTCTCTTTAGTAAATAAAGCATCAATTTCATTTTCCATTGATTTTGACACTATTGGTGTTTCTTCAGTAAAAGCTATACTAAAGTTTCTTGAAAAATCTTTTTCCAATTCATTAAACAATTCTGTTTGAGAAATCATAAAATTTTTGTATTTAGTCTTAAATGACATATATTGGTTTTTGATTTTGTCATATTCATTTTTTATCTTTATAACTTCACTTTGAGAATTATCAATTATTTTTTTTGCAGCTTCATTAGCTCTATTTATTATTAATTGTGCTTCACTTTCAGAATTTATCTTTAATTGTTCTGAACTTTTTTGTGCCATTAACAAAGTATTATTTATTGTATTTTCTATCATTTTGTAATTATCTAGCTTTTCATCTAGGACTTCTAATCTTTCTTTTAAAGATGAATTCTCTTTGTACAAAGTTTCATAATCTTCTGCAATATCTTCTAAAAATTCATCAACATCATTTACTTCATACCCTCTAAAGCCTTTTTTAAATTCTTTATTTTCTATATCCATAACTGTTATTTTCAATGTAGACACCCCCATAATCAATTGTATATTTTAATTTTTAACTTAAGTTTTCCTTTTTTAGTTTCTCCAGCAACGTTCAACACTCTTATTTTTCCACTACCTCTTAAAGTAATAATATCCTGTTCCTTGATAATGAAATCCTTTTTATACTGCTTTTTATAATTGAGTATCAAATTACCTTTACTTATTTTTTCAACAACCTCTGACCTAGAAATATTAAATGCTGTAGAAGCTACTGCATCCAATCTTAAAGATGGAATATTTATCATCTTATCTAAGTAATTTAATTGTGGTAATTGTTCACTATTTATATTTAATATATGAACTTGAACTGGATTTTTATTTATTGTTTGAAGATTTTCACACACAAATTGAGCCATATTTTCTATTACAGTACAAAAACAACAGTTATCCTTTATGATTAAATCTCCAAAAACTTCTCTTTTTAAACCCAAATGAATTAAAGTTGCCAAATAATGAGAATGTGTTAATTCCTTGTACTTAGACATATTTTCAATCTTTAAAACTTTTATAAATTTTTCTTCAGCATAGCCAAAGTTTTCTTTAGGAAGAAAAATTGCATATTTTCTATCTGACTCCTCAAATACTCCATCTAAAATTATTTTACATGGCAATTTGTTTTCGATTTTTTTTAAAACTACCCAAACATCAGGTGTTAAGAAAATATCGCTTCCTTTTATAATTCCAATTTTGGAACAAAGCATTATCTTTTCAAATATATTTGAAACTAACAAACTACTTTCAGCATCAAAATACTTTAAAAACTCTAATTTATTCATATGTATTCCTAACCAAGAAAATTTAATTATTTACTCCAATTAAGTATTCCTTTATTTTTTAATTCTGATTTAAGTTCATTTGAAACTTCCACATTGGAAGGTGACAAAACGTATACCCCTTTATTTACCTCTTCAAGTACACCCTCTAATGCATAAGATGCTCCTGCAATAAAATCTAGTAATCTTTGAGCTGTACTAGATTCCAAGGCTGTTAAATTTATTAAAGAAACTTTTCTTTCCTTTAAGTTATCACAAATTTCAACAGAATCATTATAATGTGTAGGTTTTATAATTACAATTTTTGTGTCTTGAGTTGTATGCAAAGAAACAACCTTTGAAGCTGTTCTAGACACTCCTTTGTTAGCATTTGCATAATTAATCATGTTACTAACTTCATTTTGTTTTTCATTTATTTCATCATCGTATTCTTCTATTTCATCATATTCATCTGAAAATCCCAGAAATCCTTTAACTTTATTAAAAACCTTAGCCAATTTACTTTCCCCCTATTATTTGGAATAATCTCTTTTCCCAAAAATACCTTCACCAATTCTTATCAAGTTAGAACCGTTTTCTACTGCGTAAGCATAATCTCCTGACATTCCCATAGATAAGTATTTCATATTTACATTTTTAAATTCTCTTTTTCCTAAATCTTCAAACAAATTCTTCATTAAAAGGAATTGATCCCTACAATGCTTTTCATTTCCTTTTGAAATAACTGTCATCAAACCTTTAATTCTCACATGCTTACATTTTTCACACTCTTTAATAAATTCTTCTACTTGTTCTATGAATATACCCCATTTTTTTATGTCTTTAGATATATTTATTTGAATTAGTGCATCCACAAAACTATTTTCTTTAGCATATTTCTTTTCTAGTTCCTCTAAAAGTTTAATTGAATCTAAAGAATGTATTAAAAAAACTTTTCCTACTATATATTTTACTTTATTTTTTTGTAAATGTCCAATAAAATGCCATTTTACATCTTTATGAAATTCATCATATTTTGTAATAAAATCCTGAACTTTATTTTCTCCAAAATCTCTTATTCCTTGTGAATAAGCCTTTTCCATTTCCTGTATAGTTCTAGTTTTAGATACTGCTATTATTCCAACTTCCTTACCTTCTAAACTTTCTCTAATATTTATTAAATTATTTTCAATTGTCATTTTATCACCCCTGAAAATTAATTAGTAGACTTTTCTTCCGAATCTTTCTTACTCAAATAGTTATAATTTAATTCTCCATTAAAAGCAAGAATTTTTATATTATCCAACGTTACAAGTTTTACTTTTATTCCTCTAATTTTCAAATTAGAGATTTTTTTTCCTTCTGATTCCATGTAACTAGCCATTTGCATTTTGTTTCCAATAGCACTTATTATAAAGGGAGTTGGGTTTTTAACCCCATTAACCTCAATAAAAGGTCCACTACAAAAAATATCCGATTGATCAGTTATTCTCTGTCCATTAATAGAAATGACTTCAGCACCTGCATTTTTAAGGTCGTTAATCAAATTTAAAACGTCGTTATCATGAATTAAATTTCCACCAAAAGGAAGAACTTCATCCCCATCTGTTAAGGTTATAGTTATTCCTTCCCCTTCTACATCAGTTTTACCTAAATTCATATAATTATTAGTAAGCTCACTCTTCATTTCTTCTACTATTTCTTCATTATTATTTGAAGCACTTTTATATGACCCAATTTTTTTACTTTGCTCATATAAGGTTTTATTTAAATTAGTAAGTTCATTTGTTAATTTTACCTTTTCATTATAAGCTTCTACGAAATCTTCTGGGTCCAAATATATCTTTTGACTTCCAGTGTTACCTAGTACATTTAATGATATCAATACCCCAACTAAAACCGATGCAATAAATATAAAAATATTTGCTTGGTTTTTTTTCATTTAATCACCTCTTAATGCAATCTACTTTCTTCAAGTTTACTTAATAACACTCTTCTAATTGTAGAAAAATTATCAAAAATTCTTCCCCCAAATACTATAACTGCAGCAATATATATAGGCATGCCTAATTTATCTCCTAAGTATGTTAATGCAACAGCTAAAATTGCATTACCAAAAAAACCTGAAATAAAGACATCTGTTCTAAATTCTTTTTTTAATACAGATTTAAGTGCACCAAAAACTGAATCTAAACAAGCAAAAATAGCAACAGATAAATAAGCATCAAACTGTGCTGGTATTGAAAAATTTGTGAACATTCCAATTAAAACTCCAATAATAAGACCAATAAAAATTATCATAAATACACCTCAATTATTATTTATAGGTTTTGCATACATAAAATTCAAAGTAACATTGTACTTAGAGATTTCTACTTTATCAGACGGTGTCAATTTTGTAGTAAATCCCGTAAATCCAGTATCAAGTATTCCTGGAAACTCTAGTGCTTTTGAAAGTTTATTTTTATTTCCAATTGCTTTTATAGTAACTGTCTCAACTGGAGATATTTTTTCTTCATTAATAATTATAGCATTTCCTGCTAATCTAATTCCTGTTCTTGAAGTAATCCTTATATCATTAATTGAAATAGCTTCAGCATCAGCATAATTCAATTCATTAACTATTCTAACTAAATCACCATAATCTACTCCATATTGTGGACTTTGAGCAGAAAAAATATCCTCTTCTGCTTCAATTGTTAAAATTATTCCTTCTCCCTGAACATCTGTAGAGCCTAGTAGCATTCTAGTGCTATCCAGTTCTTGAACTAAAGCTTTTGATAAAGTATCTTCACTTACTGCTTTTTCATAATTCTGAATTTGTATTTGTAGTTCATCTATTTGTTTCTGCATATCTGCTTTCTGTTTAGTTAACTTTTCAACTTCAATTGTAATTGTAGCCACATCATTATTACCCGTTATTTTTTTGTTTTTAGCAACAGCTCTCAACTGATAGGTTAACATAAGCCCTAATAAAAGAGAAACAATTCCTAATGCAATTTTGCCACTTGTTTTATTCATTTTTTCCTCCTAGTTTTCTATATAAAATACAGGATTACCTCCATAATTAACTTCAATATACCCTTTTTTATCTGCTAAATCTTTTTCATTTAAAATATTTATGCCAATATTAAACTTATCTTTTAAGTTTTCGATATTACCAATTCTCACTTCCATAGAATTAAAGTAAACTTTTATATCATATAAATCTGTAATATCAATAGTGGTGGGATAACTGACATTTGAATTTAGCGCTCTCATTAAATCTGTTAAGCTACTTATCAATATCATTTTTCTACTATCTAGAATCTCAATACTTTCCCCTTCTTTTAACTTTTCATATTCAAGCCCTTTTAATTCTATTAAATTGTTATCCTCTAAAGTTTCTTTTTTATCAAAAACAAATCCTTCGTTATCTAATAAATAGTAACTTCCATTGCTGAATATATAAAAAACATATTTTCTTTCTTTTATATCTAGTACTAAAGTATTGGGTAATTTACGATTTATTTTTACTTCCTCAATTTCTGGTTCACTTAATATTTTTTGTTCTATGTTTTTACTTTTAATAAAAAATATATTTGTACCCAATTTCACTTGTGAAAGTTCCAAAATCTTTTCACTTTTCAAACTTTTATTATTTATAACCTGAATTTTTTTCACTGAAAAAATGGGTAGATTAGCTAATAATAGTGCCACAATTGATATTAAGAATATAAAAAATAATATTTTATTAAGTTTATTTTTCTTTTTTTTTGACATAAACTAATCCCTTCTTCTTATACAAACTCATATACATAATACCACAAAATGTATTTTTATTCTATGTTAAAAGAAAAACTTTACCCTTTCTTATTAATAGTTATGGTATTAAATCTTTCATTAAACTCACTAAATTATATACTAAAATTCATGAATTTAATAGCCTGTTTTTCTCGTTAAGCGATTACATTATAAATTATTTTTTAAAACAAAAAAAGAATCTCAAAGATTCTTTTTTATTTTAAAAACTTCTTTTATTCTTAACCTGTTTTGATACATTTAATAATAATCCCATGGCACTAAGATTTATAAACAAGGATGATCCTCCATAACTTATAAATGGAAGTGGTACCCCTGTTACTGGCATAGATCCTGTTACAACTGCTATATTAATTATTGCTTGAACTGCAATTACTGCAGTAATTCCTACAGCTAAAATTGTTCCATATAAATCTTTTGCATTTAATGCCACTGATATACCCCTTGCAATAAATATTATGAACAATATCATAATAAAGGTACATCCCACCAATCCTAATTCTTCACCAATAACAGAAAAAATAAAATCATTATGGGGTTCAGGTATATAATAACATTTTTGTCTTGATAAACCTAACCCTTGCCCTAGAATAGATCCAGAACCCAAAGCTAGTAATGATTGGATTAGTTGATACCCCGCTCCTTTAGGATCAGCCCAAGGATCTAAAAAAGTTAGAAATCTTTGCATTCTATATGGTTGAAAAACTGTTGCCGCTACTCCTAATGCTCCTACAAATCCACCTACTAAACAAATGTGAATAAATTTACATCCCGCAGCAAATAAAACAATAATAGTAACTATCATTATTACCGCAGCTATACTTAAATTCTTTTCTGCTAATACTAGCCCTGCAAAAAAACCTGACACTAATAAGTATGGTAGTACCCCGTAAAGAAAACTTTTTATTTGATTTCCTTTATTGGTAATGCTTTTAGCCATATACAACACAACAACATACTTTGCCATTTCAGATGGTTGAATTGATACTGGACCTATAATAATCCACCTTCTAGCTCCATTAATTGAGGGGAAAATAGGTAGCAAAACTAGTAATAAAAATGCAACTACTATTATCATTATCTTTCCTGTATGATGTCTAAACCAATGATAATCGATTCTTGATATAAAAAACATTGATGTAAATCCTAGAAATGCAAAGGCTCCTTGGCGTTTTAAAAAATATAAGTCATTCTTATATTTATATAATGCAATATGCGAACTTGCGCTATAAACCATAATTACACCAATTGCAACCAAAGACATTATACAAGATAATAGAATAAAATCTACTTGTTGCTTTCTAAGTAAAGACTTACTCATAAAACTTCCTCCTGTAAAAAAAACGCCAGCTTATGTAATAGATAAAAAACCTATCAAACATAATATAATTGTAACAATAGAAAATACTACAACAACTCTAGTTTCATGCCATCCCATTAATTCAAAATGATGGTGAATGGGACTCATCTTAAAAACTCTTTTTCCTGTTGTTTTGAAAGAAATTACTTGAATTATAACTGAAAGAGTTTCTCCTAAATACACTCCTCCTACAATTATAACCAACAAAGGTAATTTTAATACCATTGCTATAGTAGCTAAAGCTCCTCCCAATGCTAAAGAACCTGTATCACCCATAAATACTTTTGCTGGATAAGCATTAAATTGTAAAAATCCAAGTAAGGCACCAGCTAATGCTCCACAAAATAAAGCCACTTGAATATTCCCTAAGATTAAAGATACTGAAGCAAAGAATGTCATCACTAAAATAGTAATAGTAGTAGAAAGTCCATCTAATCCATCAGTTAAATTTACTGCATTTGTTGTAGCAGCAAAATAGATTACTATAAAAGGAATAAATAGAATTCCTAGTTCCCATTCACTTTTTAGAAAAGGAATAAAAATCTTTGTACCTACTTCTGGAGATGTATATCCAAATATCGCAAGTGCTGTGGCTGCTATTATAAGAAGTATCATTTTTTGTTTAGGCTTTAACCCTTCATTTTTCTTTTTAACAATTTTCAAATAATCATCCGTAAACCCAATTGCTCCAAAAGCAATTAAAGCAAAGATAATTGCTAAGGAAGAAGAACTCAAATTACGATCCACCAAAAAAATAGTTACAACCGAAGAAATTATAAAAATAATTCCCCCCATAGATGGCGTTCCAGATTTTTTCTGGTGACTTTTAGGCCCTTCTTCTCTTATATTTTGTCCGAACTTTAATTTATGTAACATTGGGATTATTATAGGTCCTAAAACCAATGATATAAAAAACGCTACTATAACTGAATAAATTACACTTTGCATGATTACTCTCCTTTTATATCTAAGCTTTTTAATAAGTTAACAATATTTTCAAATTTTTCACTTCTTGAGGCTTTAACCAAGAGAACATCATCTTTTTTAAGAAGAAAGGATATATTAGAGGCCATCTCTTCAATATTAGCAAACAAAAATGAATTGTTTTCCTTTTCAAATCCACCAAAATATGCTTTCCCATATTCTCCACAACTAACTAAAATATCTATATTATTTTTCTTTAAATGCTTTCCTACTGATTCATGATGTTTATAAGCTTCTTCCCCTAGTTCTTTCATGGTACCAAGGATTGCAACTTTTCTTTTATCTTTAAAGGAAGCTAGCACTTCAATAGCTGCTTTTGTTGAATCTGGGCTTGCATTATAACAATCATCAATAATTGTGAATTTATCACCCTTAACAATATCTAACCTCATAGAAGTTCTTTCTATATTGTTTAACCCTTTTTCCATCTCTTCAAAACTCATACCTAAAAGTTCACAACATTCTATACACAATAAAGTATTTAGAATATTATGTTCACCTGGCATATTCAAGTTAAATTCATGTGTTCCATTAAAAGTTACAACTTTAAACTTAGAAGATGCTGGTAAAATTTCTATATCTGTTGCAAAAGTATTTTTGTTTCTATCTAATCCTATTTTAAATAAATCAAATTTATTACTACTTAATGTACTTAATAAATCATTTTCACCATTCACGATTAATGAAGATTTTTCACTAAAATAGTTCACAATTTCTAATTTTGCTTTTAGAATGTTTTCCCTAGTCTTTAAATGTTCAATATGAGATACTCCTATGTTTGTTATAATGGCTAAATCTGGCCTTGCTACTCTTGCTAAATTATTTATTTCGCCAAATCCACTCATACCCATTTCTAACACTGCTACATCATAAGAATCATTTAATTGAAATATCATCAGCGGTAAACCAATCTCATTATTGAAATTTCCTTTTGTTTTGAAAACCTTAAACTTCTCCGAAAGCATAGCCGCTAAAATATCTTTAGTTGAAGTTTTACCAGTAGACCCAGTTATGCCTATTACTTTTATATTTAATTTAGTTCTATAATATTCCGCCAAATCCAAAAGAGCTTTCTTAGAATCTTTTACAAGTATAATTGATGTATTTTCTGCTACTTCCTTTAAAGAGAAACAAAGATTATCAATTATGCATAACTTTGCTCCTTTTTTACTGCTATCAATTACAAACTCATTTGCATCAAAATTATCACCTTTTAAAGCAAGGAAAATACATCCCTCAGTAATTTTTCTAGAATCTATAATTACAGAATCAAATTGTTCTTTAGTTGTTTTTTTCAATATTTCTCCATCAATAGCTTTAACTATTTCATGGAATAAAAGAGTTTCCATTAGTTCTCCTCCTCTAGAATTTCTTTAACCACTATTCTTTCATCGAAATCTATAGTTTTATCCTTTAATATTTGGTAATCTTCATGACCTTTACCGGCAATTACTATAACATCACCTTTTTGTGCCAATCTAATAGCTTTTTTTATGGCTTCTTTTCTATTTTCTTCTACAATAAATTTAGCATCCTTTGGTACTCCTGCTAAAACATCATTAATAATATCCATAGGTTCTTCACTTCTTGGATTATCAGATGTTATTATAGCAATGTCCGCAATTGTTGCTCCAATCTCACCCATCATAGGACGTTTTTCTTTATCTCTGTCTCCACCACATCCAAATACAGCCACAAGCCTATTTTTAGTAAATTCCTTTGCAGTAGTTAAGATATTTTCTAATCCATCTGGAGAATGAGCATAATCAATTATTATTTCAAAGTCTAAGTTATATTCCTTTGCTACTAGTTCACATCTACCTGGAACCACAACTTCATTCAATCCTTTTTTAATTGCTTTAATTGAAATATTTTCTTTCAAACAAATCCCAATACACCCAAGAGCATTATACACATTATATAAGCCTGGAATATTTAAATTTATTTTTTCTTGAATTTCTTCGTACTTTATTTCAAAATCTATACCTCTAGAATGAGCATCTACCTTATCAATTGTTAAATCTGCTGAATTTTCAATTCCAAAGCTAGTAAATAATGAATTTATATCTTTTGTAACTTTTACCCCATAAGTATCATCAATATTTACAATTGAATAATCAGCCGTTTTGAAAAGTTTTAACTTAGCTTCATAATATTCTTCAAAAGTTTTATGAAAATCCAAATGATCTCTTGTTAAATTTGTAAAGATAGCATAATCAAACTCAGTTCCATAAACTCTATCTAAGCTTAATGAATGAGAAGAGACTTCCATTATACAATAATCCACTTTTTCATCAACCATATCTTTAAATAATTTCTGTAATTCTAAAGATTCTGGAGTTGTTCTTTCAGCTTTAACTTTTTTATCACCTATATAATTGGCTATTGTACCAATAACTCCTGTTTTAAAACCCGCTTCTTCAAGTATAGCTTTAAGCATAAATGCAGAAGTTGTTTTCCCATTTGTACCAGTAATACCAATTACCTTCATCTTCTTTGAAGGCTTTCCATAAAAATTAGCAGCTAAAAAAGCCATTGCTTTTCTTGTGTCTTCCACTTTAATTACAGTTACGTCTTCTATAATAGCTACATCATCCATAACAATAATAATCTTTGCCCCGTTTGCTACTGCTTTATTTATATAATTATGTCCGTCAACCTTAAACCCTTTTATACAAATAAAAATATCTCCCGGCAAAATATTTCTAGAATCATATTGTATTTGATTAACATTAATATTTATATTTCCTGAAATCAGATTATAATTGATTCCTGATAGTAATTCTTTTAATTCCATATTTTCACCTTCACTTCCAATAGTTTTACCTATTAGCTTTATTAGCTAACCCTAGTACACATTATATCATTTTTTTTCTAAGAGTAAACTTTTTTTAATCTCCTATTATTTCAAGTTCAAAAGTTATCAAAGTATTTTTAGAAACCTTTTGTTTAAATTCTATACTTTGATGAGATATCAAACCTTCGCCATTAAATTCATACTTTAATCCTAAATCATTCAAAATTTCTATAGCTGCTTCTTCTGTCAACCCATTAAAATTTGGAACGATAATATCATTAGTAACAGGATTATTACTTCCTGTATAAACTATTATCTTACTATTTTCTTTTGTAGTATACCCAGGCTTTGGAGTTGTATCTGTTACATATTCTCCGTCCCCACTAATTTCGTAATTCAATTTGCTTTCTTTAAGTACACTTAATGCTTCTGATTTTTTAGAGCCTCTTATCTCCGGAACAATAACATCACTTAGTAATTCATCTTTACTACTATTAATATTAACCATATCTAGGTAATTAAATACATCTACAAAAATTTGTTTTGCTACAGGCGCTGCTATTTGTCCAGCATAATAATTTGATGGGTCTGGCTCATCTATTGATATAAATACAGTTAAATCTGGAGTTTTCCCAGGCAATATAGGGGCCATCCCACCAAAGGAAGCCACATATGTTTGGGCTGCATATTTGCCATCTACAACCTTTTGTGCTGTTCCTGTTTTTCCACCAATATTGTACCCTTCAACATAAGCTTTACCTCCTCCGCCTGTAGTTATAACCTCTTCAAGATACCCTCTAAGTCTTTCCATAACAACTGGGTCTTCTACTTGTCTAACATTAGAGTTATCATATTGAATTGTTTGGTTTTCATTATTTTCATCTGTCCATTGAATCTCCTTCATAACGTGAGGAGTAATCAATTTTCCTCCATTTGCAATAGCATTTATTACTTGAACATATTGTATAGGAGTTAGTGTATTAGTTTGACCAAAAGATATTGTTGCTAAATCAGTAGCAGTAATATTTTCTGTCTTTTTTATAATTCCCTTAGCTTCTCCTGGAAGATCTATTCCTGTTTTCTCACCTAATCCAAATAGTTTTATATGTTTATTTAATGCTTCTGCACCAAGTTTTTCAGCCAAGTTCATAAACCCTACATTACAAGAATTTCTAAGAATATCTACAAAAGCTTGAGTTCCATGCCCTGTTCTCTTCCAACAATGAATTATTTTTTTACCAATAGTGGTACTCCCATTACAAACTATCTCATAAGTATCTTCATCTATAACTTTTTCTGCCATAGCTGCTGTGGCCGTAACCACCTTAAAAATAGAACCTGGTTCATAAGTATCACTCACTGCTCTATTCCTCCAACTTTGTTGAAGTTCTTCAAAACTTAATCCATCAATCCATGGGTTATTAGGATCATAGTCTGGTTTATTTACCATAGCTAGTATTTCTCCATTATTTGGATTACTTATAATTATGGTTACTGCCTTAGCTTTGTTGTCTATCAATGCTTGATCTGCAGCTTTTTCCGCAAAATGCTGAATCATTTCATCAATAGTCAAAATTAAATTTTTTCCTGCTATAGGAGGTATGTACTCTGAGATTGTATTACCTATTTCCTGACTTTTAGCATCAGTTTCCGCTATAAGTATTCCTGGTGTTCCTGCAAGGTAACTATTGTACATTAATTCAACTCCTGTTAATCCTTCCCCATCAGAGTTTGTATGCCCTAATACATGGGCTAAAAAATTGTCATTAGGATAATATCTTGCTGTATCAGGCGATACGATTATTCCGTTTATTCCTAGTGCTCTTATGTTATCAGCTTCCGTTTTTTCTATTCTTCTAATTAAAGTAGCTGATTTCATAGGCAATCCACCAGGCAAAGTTTTTTCTAGTATTCCTAATACTTTATCTTTTTCTATGTCAATAACATTAGAAATTTTTATTGCAATATCTTCATTACTTAACCCTTTAGATTCTTGTACTTTTCTTAAAGTATTCAAATCAAAATCAACTCTATACACATTAGCAGATACAGCTAACTCATTGCCATTTCTATCTAATATTTGTCCTCTTTTTGCATCAATTTTTACATCCTCTGTCCATTGCTGTACTGCAATAGGATTATAATCCTTCGCTTTAACTAACATAATATACCCAAGCCTTATAAACAATCCAAAAAATAAGAGCAGAAGAAAGCTCACTGTGTAGAGCATCCTCCGCTTCATAATTACTTTATCACTATATTGATTTTTATTCACCTTTAATACCTCCGTTAATTAAAAATACTCTTAATTCGTTCTAAAACTTTATCTCCTCCACTATTTTCATCCTTTTGTTCATCAATAAAATTATTTTTTTCTAAATTAACGAAAGTTCTATTTGCTGAGCTTGGTATAACCATTTCTAGTTCATTAATTGCATAATCTTCAATAAAAGCAACTTTTTTGTATTGTAGTAAATTAATCTTTAAATCTTCATTTTCAGCATCAATTCTACTAATCTCAGTTTTAATATCTCCAATATTTTTTTGAAGTTTATTTATAGTGGAATATCTATAAACGCTAGAGAGCCCTAATGTAAATGTAAGAATAAAGGAGGCCACAACCTTCGTTTTTGTTAAACGTTCCTGTTGTAATTTTTTTCTTAATTGTTTTCTTTTAAATTCCTCAAGTTCTTTATGTTTTTCATCTTTATGGTTTGGTAAGGATCCATAATTCAAAGCTGTATTGCCATTCATATAAAAATTATTCTTCTTCATTACCATTCTATTCACCCCAAATTTAATTAGAACTAATTTTTTCTGCTACTCTTAATTTTGCGCTTTTACTTCTTGAGTTTTCACTTTTTTCTAATTCAGAAGGTTCAATAGGCTTCCTACTTACCAATTTAATAGAAGCTGTTTTACCACAAGCACATATAGGGAAGTCACTAGGACATGTGCATGGATTACTAAGTCTATTGAATACTGTTTTTACTATTCTATCTTCTAATGAATGAAAGGTAATTATAGCAATTCTTCCACCATCATTTAACATATCAATGCTATCTTCTATAGCTTTATTTAAAATCTCTAACTCTTTATTGACCTCAATCCTTATAGCTTGGAAGGTTTTTTTAGCTGGATGCCCATTTTTCTGAAATTTCTTTGGTATAGCTTGTGAAACTATTTCTGCTAGTTCTAAGGTTGATTCTATAGGCTTAGTTTCTCTATACCTGCATATTCTATCTGCAATTCTTGGAGTAAATTTTTCTTCCCCATACTCTCTTAGAATTCTCATTAATTCTGCTTTAGAATATTCATTTACCACATCATAGGCTGTACGAGTATCTTCACTATTCATTCTCATATCCAAAGGAGCATCTTTCATGTAAGAAAAACCTCTTTCTGCTTTATCTAATTGATAAGAGGACACCCCTAAATCCATTAAAATCCCATCCACTTTTTCAATACCAATTCTATCCAAAACTTCTTTTATATCATGAAAATTGCTATGTATATATTTTACGTTTTCAAACTGTTCCAGCTTTTTTTTAGCAAAACTTAAAGCTTCAGTATCTTGGTCAATTCCTATTAATAACCCTTCTGAATTTAATTTTTTTAAAATTTCCGAAGAATGTCCTGCTCCACCAAGGGTACAATCAACATAAATACCTTCTTCCTTTATATTCAAATTCTCTAATACCTCTTCTAATAATACTGAAATATGTTTAAATTCCATAGTTTCTCCTTCTATATAAGTAGTTCACTCATTTTTTCTGCGATTTCATCAAAATTCATATCTGAATCATTGTACGACTCCCATTTTTCTTTACTCCAAATTTCAATTTTTGTCATTACTCCTATACTTACTATATCCTTTTTTATACTAGCATATTCTAATAAATTTTGTGGTATCAAAGCTCTTCCTTGCTTATCAAAATTAACTTGGCAAGCCCCTGAAAAAAAGAATCTAACAAAAGCCCTGGCATCTTTACTTGTTAGTGGAAGTTTTTTCAACTTTTCCTGTAATATTTTCCACTCACTGAAAGGAAATAGATATAAGCATCCATCCAGACCTTTAGTAATAACTCCTTCTCCATTCAGCTCGTCTCTAAATTTTGAGGGTAAAATCATTCGGTTTTTAGCATCTAAGAAATGTGAATATTCCCCTATAAACATTTTCCACCCCAACTAAACTACTTTACTCCATTCTACACCACTTTAAACCACTTTTATATACTGTTCTATGCAAATTCAAATAATCCTTTTTTTCTAGAGACTTTTTTTTATTAAATTAAAATTTTTTTTCAAAATCTTAAAAATAATACTTTTTTTATTGATTTTTTTGTATTTTTTGTTACTTTTTGATATTTATTCATTATTTTGTTTATTTTTTTGTTATTGTAGTCTTAATCAAATTATTTTTCACTACAATAAAATACTTTACTTTACTTCAAAGTCCAAATCACCCAAAATTAATGTTATATATCACTTTTAATTGAAATTAAAATTAATCTAGAGTATAATTTATTAGTAATTATCTAATAAAGGAAAATTAATCGCTTTAAAATGATAAAATTAGTGGTTAATATTAAGAAAGGATGTACAAGATGAAGTTAGGTATTGTAGGTTTGCCAAATGTTGGCAAGAGCACGCTTTTTAATGCTATCACCAAAGCTGGTGCAGAATCGGCAAACTACCCATTTTGCACCATAGAACCCAATGTTGGCGTTGTAAATGTTCCAGATGAACGATTAGACGTTCTACAAAAGCTTTACAACTCTAAAAAACAAGTGCATGCAGCTGTAGAGTTTTATGATATTGCAGGACTTGTTA
This sequence comes from Clostridium grantii DSM 8605, assembly GCF_900129965.1. Lineage (GTDB taxonomy): Bacteria > Bacillota > Clostridia > Clostridiales > Clostridiaceae > Clostridium_AF > Clostridium_AF grantii. The sequence goes on from NZ_FQXM01000004.1 coordinate 200,447, forward strand.
AAGGTGCTAGTAAAGGTGAAGGGTTAGGAAATAAATTTTTATCTCATATTAGAGAAGTAGCTTCCATAGTTCACGTAGTTAGATGTTTCCATGATGATAATGTTGTTCACGTAGAGGGAAATGTAGATCCAATAAGAGATATAGAAACCATCAACTTAGAATTGATTCTATCAGACATTGAAATTCTTGAAAAAAGAATTGAAAAAACTGTGAAATTAGCCAGAAGTGGTAATAAAGAGGCCAAATCAGAACTAGAAATCATGGAAAAACTTAAAGAACATTTAGAAAAGGAACTTCCTGCTAGATCTCTTGAAGTTACTGATGAAGAAGCCGCTATAATAAAAGCCTTATTTTTAATAACTTCAAAGCCTGTTCTTTACGTTGCCAATGTATCTGAAGATGATATTATGTCTGGTGAAGATAATGATTTAGTTCAATTAGTAAGAGATTTTTCTTCAAAAGAAGGCTCTGAAGTAATTAAAGTTTGTGCTAAAATAGAAGAAGAATTATCATCCTTAGATGATGATGAAAGATTAGAAATGCTAGCTGAATATGGATTAAATGAGCCTGGTCTTGATTTATTAATTAAATCTAGTTACAAATTACTAGGTCTTATGAGTTTCTTAACTGCTGGTGTTCAAGAAATCAGAGCTTGGACTATTAAAATTGGAACAAAGGCTCCTAAAGCTGCAAGTAAAATTCATTCTGATATAGAAAGAGGTTTCATAAGAGCCGAAACTATTTCTTACGATAAGCTAGTTCAATGTGGATCTGAGGCTGCTGCAAGAGAAAAAGGATTCTATAGACTTGAAGGAAAAGACTATATAATGCAAGATGGCGATGTTGTTAATTTTAGATTTAACGTTTAATTGAAAAAGACCTATAACTAGGTCTTTTTCTTATTTTGAATATTTTTTCAATTCTTTTCTTAATTTCATCAAGACTTCTTCATAATCACCCATCATTACTTCAATAGCATCTTTTATGTTCTCCATGGTATAAATATGAAATTCGTTTAATAAAATTGATTTTTCTATTTCATCATTTAAAACCAAATCATTTCTATTAGTATTAGGAATTAGCACTCCTTTATCTTTTGTGGAATCAATAACTTGACAGGTATTATAAAATCCCTCAATCTTTTCATTTGCTCCCCCTATAGATTGTACTTCTCCAAATTGATTAAGCGAACCTGTAACCCCCATATTTTGTTTTATGGGAACTTTACTAATTGATGAAATAATTGTTAAGAATTCTGCTACAGAAGCACTATCTCCATCTACCATACCATAAATCTGTTCAAAGCTTAAATGTAGGTCCACTGGAATTCTACTATAACTATTTAACAAATTATTCAACAAACCACTAAGAGTGTTTATAGCTTTTGAATGTATTTTCCCACTTAACTCGCTTTCCTTTTGAACATCAATTATATGTCCTTCACCCTTATAACACGTACATGTTATTTTTATAGGCTTTCCAAATACAAAATAATTTAAATCTATTACCGACAAACCGTTAACTTGCCCTACTTTTTCCCCAGAAACGGTTACAAGTATATGCTTATTTTTGTACATTTCATCTATTTTTTTTCTTATTATTGAATTCTTCCCATCTGGAAAAACCAAACATTCCTCATCAATGTTTTTTTTATTCAACTTTCTTGCTTTATTGTCTGATAATATTAAAATATCATTAATTGTACTTATATCAAATAATACTTTCTCCCTATTTTCAGCTTTTCTTGCTAGATATTTTGAAATTTTATTATAGCAAGAATCAGATAATTCTTTATATTTTTTTTCTGAGCAAAGATTATTCAATGCTGCTTTCAACGTTTCTTTATTTTTTTCGTCGCAATTAACCACAGGATTATATTCTACTTTTAATTTGAATATTTTTTTAAAATCTGGATCGTATTCATACAGCAAATCGTAAGTTTCAATTGTGCCAACTAATATTAGTTTTGTTTCAACAATTATTTCCTCTGGTTTTATAGAACTTATTGTTAATAACTCTAGGTAATTCTTATTATAATCTAATTTTAATTTTCCCTCTTCAATAAAATTTTTCAAATAATTATAGGATTTAGAATAAGCCAATAATTTATTTATTTCAATAATTAATACTCCTCCATTTGAGTTGATTACTGACCCTCCTGTGATCATAGAAATTTCGGATGTATATGTTCCATTTTTATTCGTATATTCAATATTTCCAAATAAATTAGAAAGTGATGGGTCATTTTCAAATATAACTCTTGGTGAATCAATCTGAGATCCATCAAACATAACATTAACTTCATAATTAAATAAAATATCTTTTATTTGAATATCATCCTCTTCAAAGTTCATTGTATATATTTCCACAAGTTCTTCCTCAATATTATCATAGATGTATTCAATATAATTTAAAGCACTATCATCATTTTCAAACTTCAATGACAACTCTTCTTTAAATTCTGCCATTTCTTCTAATAAAAATACTTTCAATAATTCTTTCAACTTTTCTAACTCAATTATTTCTTTATTTTTCAATTCATCAAGGATATCTCTTGCTTCCTTTTTCAAAATATCTACCTTTTCAAGCATATCCTTTTTTTCCTCTTTTTTTAATAATTCAAAATCATCTTCTGTTATTTCTCCTTCTTTGGTAAGAGGTATAAATGCAAATCCTTTATAACTAGATTTTATATCAAATCCATTCTCATGTGCTTTTTCTACTAATTCTTCAATAAGCTTCGTTCTATAGTTTTGCAAAGAATCAATTATATTTTCTTTTTCCTCACAATTTTCTAAATTATAAAAATCAAAAATCACATCATAATATTTCTTTTGAATCATTTCTAATTCATTTCTGAGTTTTTCCCCATTTCCTTTTTTTAAATACAAGGTTTCTGGCTTTTCCCTATCCTCTTTAATCACATAACAAATATCATTAGGAACTTCTTTGTTTACCATTACCTTTTCTAAATATTCTTTTAATTTTTCAACTTTCATAGAAGTTAAGTCATCTACAAGATAAATATTATATCCCTGATGATTTAATTCTAGTGCCTCATCTAACTCTTCATAAACATTTTCTTTATACTCTGGAATAAAACTTTCCCTATTTAAATATATTTCTGAATCAAAATTAACATTATACACAATATCCTTTGAATCCAATTTTCTTAACATACTCAACCTCCTTTCCATAATATATTAATATTCTAAAAGTATGAAAATAGGAACTTAATCATAAAATAAAATAATTCACTGCTTAAAATCTCAATATTTTACCCTTACAATATAATTTTTTTAAAGAATACTTTTAAAAAAAACTATACTATGATATAATTTTCATTAGTCAAACAAGGTTTTATGGATTTAAATACACATAAAGGAGTTTTTTAAATGGGCATTAGAGATAGATTAACTGAAAGTTACACAAAAAATTATTTAAAAAAATATGGCGATAGACTCACTCAAGCACAAGGTAAAGTTTTATCAGTAAAAATTGAAGAAAAATCAGTTCTATGGATTTTTCACAAAATAATGGTTACTATCATTGTTAAACCTGAGAGAAGTAGAAACGTAGTAAAATGCTATTATAGAAAAAATAAATGGTTTAAAAAGCCAAAGTTCATTGGAATTTCTCAAGGAAATTCACTTATTATTCAAGGACTTAAACCTGAAAAGAACAAATCAAATAAAAAAACTGCTTTGACTGGTGATAGTGTTGAAATTATGAATGTTATAAATATGACTACAAAACAACAATTAGTTCAAACTGAAGGGTCAGATGATAACATCAAGAAACTTAAAGATGCTCAAAAAGTAAAATTTAAAGGTAGATAAAAAGAAACTCTTTAGAGTTTCTTTTTTATTTTCTAAACAATAAAACTAAGCTATTAACAAAAGATATTATACTTGAAAAGAAAATTATTATTAACCATTGTCCTAAATCTAAAGGAACCGTATGAAATACTCTGCCTAAATAAGGTAGATATATTATTAAAATTAACATGGTTATAGAAATACAAACAGCTCCAACAAGATAAAGATTAGTATAAAACTTCATTTCAAATATAGAGCACTTTTCAGACCTACATTCAAAAACATGAATAAGTTGTGATAAAATTAATGTACCCAAGGTAAGTGTCCTGCAAGTTTCTAAATCCATACCATAGTACTTTCCAGCTAAAAAAGCTAAAACTGTGCAAATACCTATTAATGAACCTCTTATAAAAATTTTTTCTTTTAATCCTCTAGCAAATATACTTTCATTTCTACTTAAAGGCTTTTGCTCCATTATAGCTTTATCACCAGAATCTAATCCAAGAGCTATAGCTGGAAGTCCGTCTGTTGCAAGATTTATGAATAGTATTTGGATTGGTAATAAAGGTGTTTGTATATTTATAAGTGATGCTAAAAACATGGTAAGTACTTCCCCTAAATTACAAGATAGAAGATACCTAATAAACTTTCTTATATTATTATAAATTATTCTTCCTTCTTCTACTGCAGCTACAATTGTTGCAAAATTATCATCTAACAATATCATTGATGAAGCTTCTTTTGTAACATCAGTTCCAGAAATACCCATGGCGATTCCTATATCAGCTTCTTTCACTGCTGGTGCATCATTTACTCCATCTCCTGTCATAGCTACAACGTTATTTAATTTTTTATAACATCTTACTATTCTTAATTTATGATTCGGGGTTACTCTAGAATAAACAGTAGTTTTTTTACACTTTTCTAATAATTCATTGTCTGACAAATCATCAATCTCTGTTCCTGTTAAAACTCCACTTTTTTCATCTGCGATGCCTATTTCTCTTGCAATAGCAAAAGCTGTGTTTTTATGATCTCCTGTTATCATTACTGGTTTTATTCCAGCACGTCTACATTTAAATACCGCTTCTTTAACTTCTTCTCTAGGAGGGTCTTTCATGGCTGCTATACCAATAAAAACTAGATTGTCCTCTATTGTTTTATCATTATTTTTTATATTTCTTTTATAAGCTGCACCTATACATCTTAAAGCTTCCCTTGTCATTCCTTCCACAACTTTTAAAATTCTTTTTTTATCTTCAGTAGTTAGAAGTCTACATTCCCCATTCTCATAAATATAATTACATCTTTTTATTATTATTTCAGGCGCTCCTTTTATGTAAGCTGTATTGCCTAGCTTTTCTTTTATAACCACAGAAACCCTTTTTCTGTTGGAATCAAAAGGAATCTCATAAATTTTAATTTTATCTTTTATATATTCCTTATAATCTCTTTCATTATTAAAGAACACTGACAATAATGCTTTATCTGTAGCATCACCTTTTATACTTTCCTCAAAATTTTTACTTTTAGAAGATATTATGCAATCATTACACAATACAAAAGTTTTTCTTAATAGTTCACTATTTACTTTTTCTTTGTTTACATCAATAACTCTGCCATTTAAGTATATTTTTAAAACTTTCATTTTGTTTTGAGTTAGTGTTCCTGTTTTATCGCTACATATTATAGATGTACACCCTAAAGTTTCTACAGCAGGTAGTTTTCTTACCAAGGCATTTCTTTTTAGCATCCTAGATACCCCTAAAGCCAAGGCTACTGTAACTATAGCAGATAACCCTTCAGGAATAGCTGCCACAGCAAGGGATACTCCTAGAAGAAACATTTCATATTTATCATTCCCTCTTAAAACTCCCATAATTGTTACCACAAAACAAATAATTAAGCAAATCAATACAAGTATTTTACCTAATGAATCTAACTTTTCTTTTAATGGAGATTTTTCTCTTTTAATAGAATTAAGCATTTTTGCTATTTTCCCCATCTCTGTAGCCATACCAATTGCCACAACTTTGGCAATTGCCTTACCATTGAGCACTATAGTCCCCATAAATAAAGAGTTATTATTTTTATCTGCATTTTTTTCTACATTTTCTGATTCCCCAGTAAGAAGTGATTCATCCATTAGAATTCCAGCACTTTCTTCAATAATACAATCTGCCGGTACTCTATCCCCACTTTCTATTATTACTACATCCCCTGGAACTAAGCATTCTGCTTTTATCACAACCACACTGTCTTTTCTCATCACTTTTGCTGTTGGCGCCGCCATTTCTTTTAAAGCTTCTAATGATCTTTCGGTTTTATATTCTTGAATAAAACCTAAAACAGAATTCATTATCACAATTATCAGTATTGTAATTGCATCTGCTTTTTCTCCCATAATAAAAGATATAATAGTTGCACCTATAAGAACCCAGATTATAAAATCATTATATTGTTGGATTAATATAGCAAAAGGCGATATTCTTTTTTTCTCTTCAAGAACATTAAGGCCAAATCTCTTTTGCCTTTTTAAAGCTTCATCTTCAGATAACCCTCTAAAATTGCTTTTTTCATTTACCATTTCTGTCCCTCCCATATTATTTTTTATGCCTCTAGATAAATATATGAAGAATGTGTATAATGTTATGAAGAATTTAAAATAAATATAGAAAAGTTTAATAGAGTTGAGTTATAATGTATTTACTTTAAGTAAGAGAGGAGACAATAAATTGAAAGAAACATATTATATTTGCGGGCATAAAAATCCTGATTCTGATTCTATATGCTCTGCCATAGCTTATGCTGAATTTAAAAACAAAACAGAAGATGTTACCGCTGTACCTATAAGATTAGGTGAATTAAATAAAGAAACAGAATTTATATTAAATTATTTTGACGTATCAAAACCAAAATTGATGGAAACCATGAAACCACAAGTTAGAGATTTACAAATGGATAAAGTTCCTCCTATTTCAGCAGAAATATCCCTTAAAACCGCTTGGACTATTATGAAGAAGGAAGGCACTAAAGCTATCCCTGTTGTTGATCCAGAAGGGAATTTTGAGGGTGTTGTAACTTTAACAGACCTTACAGCGGCTTATATGGACATATGGAATAATTATATATTAGGTAAAAGCCAAACATCCTATCAAAATATTCTAGATACTTTGTCCGGTAAGGAAATTCTTAATTTTGAAAAAGTCAATTCCTTTAAAGGAAAGATATTGGTAGCTGCAATGGAACCAACAACTGCAAATGAATTAATTGAAGATGGTGATATAGTTATTTGTGGTAATAGAATAGATGCAATTGATACTATTCTAAATAAAAATATCTCATTATTGATTTTAACCGGAAATTTTGCTCCTACTGAAGATATTTTAAATAAAGCTAAAAAGTTACATTGTTCCATAATTTCTACTCCTCATGACACTTTTACCACTTCCCGTTTGATTATACAAAGTATACCAATAAAATTTGTTATGTCCACAGATAATCTAATTTCATTTAAAAATGTTGAATTTATTGAAGATGTTAGATCTGTTATGGCAAGAACTAGATATAGAAGTTATCCTGTTTTAGATGCAAATAACAAGGTACTAGGTAGTATATCTAGATATCATTTAATTTCTCAAAAAAAGAAAAAACTAATTTTAGTTGACCACAATGAATTGAGTCAATCTGTACATGGAGTTGAAGAAGCAGATATTATTGAAATTATAGATCATCATAGAATTGCTGATGTCCAAACCGGCTTTCCTATTTATTTTAGAAATGAACCAGTTGGCAGTACTTCAACCATAGTAGCAACAAAATTCTTTGAGAATGGTATAAGACCTTCAAGAAAAATCGCTGGAATTTTAGCCTCTGCTATTATTTCTGATACATTGCTTTTTAGATCTCCAACTTCAACAAATATAGATAAAATGATTCTTAATAGATTAGCTAATATAGCAAATATAGATATAGAAAAATTTGCTGATGAAATGTTTAAAGCCGGTACTTCAATCAAAGGTAAAAGTATAGAAAAAATATTTAATACAGATTTTAAAATCTTTACCTTAATTGAACGAAAAATAGGAGTATCTCAAATAAACACTATGAACATTGAAGAATTCGATTCTAAGAAAAAAGAATTGGTAGATTATATCGAGAAAAAAGCTACCTCTGAAAATTATGATTTGCTTTTATTCATGATTACAGATATTTTCAAAAATGGCTCTTGCTTTATAGCTTCTGGAAAAGAAAAAGAAATTATTTCAAAGGCTTTTAACAAAGAGTTGGTTAATAACGAATTCTACGTAGATGGAATACTTTCAAGAAAAAAACAAGTTATTCCTCCCATTACCACTACAATTGAATCTATGAATAACAAATAATAAAAATAAACATATATCGCTACAACTATAAAGTTGTGCTATATATGTTTATTTTAAATTGTATAATTTTTGATATATTCATTAATTTTTTTATCATATTCATTCATTATCAACCTTAAGATTTTATCGGTAGTGGAATATTTTTTATAATCCAATGATTGGATTGGTAAAATTTTAGGGGAAGTACCTGTTATAAACATAGCATTTAATTGTTCAATCTCACTTATATGAAAATTCATTTCAATTATTTCAATATTATTTTCCCTACAAATTTCAAAAACATAATCTCTAGTTATACCTTTTAATACTTTTTCATTTAAAGCAGTTATAACTTTGTTATCTTTTATCATAAAAGTATTTGATATACTTCCTTCAGTAATGAATCCATGGTTGTCAACTAATATCAATTCAAATACATTTTTTTCAATCTTAGTTTCTTGAACAAGTTTTTTATAATTTCCTTTAACAAGTTTCGCATTAGGATTATCTCTTTCCAAATTAAAACTACAGGTTTTTACTCCTTGTTCATATAACTCCCGACTAGGATAATTAGTTTTAATAAAATACAAAAAAAACTTTTTTTCCCCTGCTATATTGCAAACTAATTTTACATTCCCAAAAAAAATATTATTTTCATCACACAACTTTTTAACCATGCTTTTTAATTTCCTTAAAGAAAAATTTATTTTTTCATCTATCAATTCAAAACTTTTCTTTAATCTTTTAAAATGTTGTTCAATAAATAAAGGTACTCCATTCATTACCCTAAATACTTCATAAATGGAGTTTTCCATTAAAACGTTAGTTACATCAAACTCTTTAATGGTAACTGCTTCATCATTATATAAATAACTAGTACCTATATACTCTTCCATACCCAAAGCCTCCTATTTCCAAGAAAGAACTTCTATTTTATCATGACCTTTTTTGTAGTTTATTAAGTAAGGATGGCCAACTAATTCTAGTAAAGGCAAATCAGATAAAGAGTCGGAAAACATATATGAATTTTTAAAGTCAACTTCAATATTATTTTCTTTCAAAACCTCATTTAATCTTTTTACTTTTTCTTCACCCTTACAATTGTATCCTTCAATAGAATATTTCTTTTCTTCACATTTTAATCTAGTGCCAATAATTCTATCTACTTCTTTAATTTTATATAATTGATTGAGATAAACTTCAGGTGATGCAGAAATTAAATATATTTTGCATCCTTCATCTTTTAATTTTTTAATTTTATCTATGGCATCTTTGTATAAAATTTTACTTAATTTTTTTTCATAAAATTCTTCCATCAATAATTCTAAATCTTTCTCTTCAATATTTCTTAGAAATTTGATAAAGTTATCTTTAGCTTTTTTTTCGTCAAAAACTTTAATAATATATAGTAATGCTGACCCTAAACTTACAGGTAAATGTTTTAAAAGCTTTTTATCTTTTGACATCATAAATTTAAACAATTCATATAAAGTTTCGCTTTTGGTTAAAGTATAATCCACATCAAAAATTGCTAATTTTTCCATTTTTCCCTCCAAAAATTTGAGCCGATGCACTATGCAACGACTCAAATTATAATGTTTTACTCTTGGTCTAAATCATCTTCTAAATCTTCTTCATAATCTTCTTCAACTAAACCATCATAATATGCTGCTGCTGCGTCAAACTCTTCGTCTGAAGGTAATACTAATTCTGCTTCTTCATCGTCTCCTACTACTTTAAATAAGTAAATAGAATCTTCTTCCTTATTTTTAACAACTGCATATTCTTGTTCTTCAAACATAAACCCATCTACTATTTCACATGGAATCACATTTCCATTTTCGTCTTCCATTTCAATTTCAATTGTATCTATCCCTTCGTGTAATTCATCATGATTATCCATTTTTTTCCTCCTAAACTTTAATTGAAATTATATCATAATAGTTTAATTAGTCAATTATTTAATATAGGTTCCATGTATGGAATGGAACTTTAAATTTTGGAATTTTATTACGATGTAATTTCATTTTTAATAATATTATTTTACCAATATATATTAAGAATTAAAAGCTTATTTTCAAAATAGTAATAAAAATTTAATAAAAAACAAGACCTCTTAAAAGAGGTCTTGTTAAATTTATCTTATTCTGCTAATTTCTTGTATCCTTCGTATCTTTCCATTGCATCTTTTTCAGTTTTAGCAAAGAACTCATCTGCTAATTCTGGACGAATGTTAGATAAAGAAGCATATCTTACTTCACCTAATAAGAAGTCTTTGAATGAACCTTTTGGCTCTTTAGAATCTAATACAAATGGATTCTTTCCAGCATCTTTTAATTCTGGATTAAATCTGTATAAGTGCCAGTATCCAACTTCAACAGCTTTCTTTTGCTCTAATTGGCTACATCCCATACCTGATTTTAATCCGTGAGCTACGCATGGTGCGTATCCGATAACTAAAGATGGACCTGGATAAGCTTCTGCTTCTTTTATAGCTTTAAGAGTTTGATTTTTATCAGCTCCCATTGCTATTTGAGCAACATAAACATAACCATAGCTCATAGCCATCATGCCAAGATCTTTCTTCTTAGTTCTCTTACCAGCTGCAGCGAATTTAGCTATAGCTGAGAATGGAGTAGCTTTTGAAGATTGACCACCAGTGTTTGAGTAAACTTCTGTATCAAATACAAATACATTTACGTCATCTCCTGATGCAAGTACATGGTCTAATCCACCATAACCGATATCATAAGCCCAACCGTCTCCACCGAAGATCCATTGAGATCTCTTCACTAAGAAGTCTGATCTTTCTGCAATTTCAGCTACAACAGCGTTGTCTTTTTCTGCTTCTAATAATGGTAATAATTTTTCAGCAGCAACTTTTGATTCTTCTCCTAATGCTTTTACTTCTTTCCAGGATGTTAAAGCTTCTTTAAGTTCATCACTTACAGTTTCTTCTTGAACTTTATCAGCAAGCATAACTAATCTATCTCTAACTTGTTCTCCACCTATATGCATTCCAAGTCCAAATTCAGCATTATCTTCAAATAAAGAGTTAGCCCAAGCTGGTCCTTTACCATCAGCAGTTACTGTGTAAGGAGTTGAAGGAGCAGATCCACCCCAGATTGAAGAACAACCTGTTGCATTAGAAATCATCATTCTATCTCCAAATAATTGAGTTATTAATTTAGCATATGGAGTTTCTCCACATCCAGCACAAGCTCCTGAGAACTCGAATAATGGTAACTCAAATTGACTACCTTTTAATGTCTTTTTATCTAATGGATTAGCTTTTAGAACTGATAATCCATAAGCAAATGATTCTTGTTGAGGCATTTGTGTTGCAATTGGCTCCATAACTAAAGCTTTGTTTTTAGCTGGACAAATTTGAGCACAGTTTCCGCAACCAGTACAGTCTAATGGACTTACTGTCATTCCATAGTATAATTTATCTGCTGTTTTAAGAGCTTTAGCTTCAACAGCTTTAAATCCTTCTGGTGCATTATCTAATTCTTCTTGAGTAAGAAGTGCTGGTCTGATTACAGCATGTGGGCATACATAAGAACATTGATTACATTGAATACAATTATCTTCTAACCAACATGGAACATTTACAGCAATACCTCTTTTTTCATGAGCAGATGTACCTTGCTCAAAAGTTCCATCTTCTCTTCCAGCAAAAGCACTTACAGGTAATGAATCACCTTTTTGAGCATTTACAGGAACACAAATATCTTTGAAGAATTTAGGAAGAGTTTCATCAACCACAACTTCGTTAGTAGCATCTTTCCATGTTGCTGGAACTTCTATTTTAACTAAAGATTCTATACCTTTATCAATAGCTGCATTGTTCATGTTAACAATTTTTTCACCTTTTTTACCGTATGATTTAACTACAGCATCTTTAAGGTATGCAACAGCATCTTCTATAGGAATTATATTTGCTAATTTAAAGAAACCTGCTTGCATGATCATGTTTATTCTTCCACCAAGACCAATTTCTTCTGCAATTTTAACAGCGTCTAATGTGTAGAAGTTAATGTTGTGGTCAGCAATATATTTCTTTAAGTTTCCTGGTAAATGTGCTTCTACTTCTTCTGGAGTCCAGATAGTGTTTAATAAGAATGTTCCTCCATCTCTTAATCCACCAATTATATCATATTTATCTACATATGATTGGTTATGACAAGCTACAAAGTGAGGAGTTTGAATTAAGTATGGAGAATTTATTGGATTCTTACCAAATCTTAAGTGAGAAACTGTTACTCCACCTGATTTTTTAGAGTCATATGAGAAGTATCCTTGAGCATACATGTCTGTATGGTCACCAATGATTTTAATAGCACTTTTATTAGCTCCAACAGTACCGTCAGATCCAAGTCCCCAGAACTTACAAGCTGTAGTTCCTTCTGCTATAACGTCTACTCCATCTACATAACCTACAGAAGTGTTAGTAACGTCATCGTTAATACCTACTGTAAATCCAGCTTTTGGTGCTTCTGCTTTTAAGTTTTCAAATACTGCAGCAACATCTCCTGGAGTAAATTCTTTTGATCCTAATCCATATCTTCCGCCTACAATTACAGGAGCATTTTCTGTTCCGTAGAATGCAGCTCTTACATCTAAGAATAATGGCTCTCCGATTGATCCTGGCTCTTTTGTTCTATCTAAAACAGCAATTTTCTTAACAGTTTTAGGAATAGCTGATAAGAATTTATCTACTACAAATGGTCTATATAAACGAACTTTTAATAAACCTAATTTTTCACCTTTAGCATTTAAGTAGTTAATAGTTTCTTCAACAGTATCACATCCTGATCCCATTGCTACAACTACATATTCAGCATCAGCAGCACCAACATAGTTAAATAATTGATAATCTCTGCCAGTTAATTTGCTTATTTCAGCCATACACTCTTCAACAACTGCTGGTACAGCGTCATAGAATTTGTTAATAGACTCTTTAGCTTGGAAGAAGATATCTGGGTTTTGAGCTGTTCCCCTTGTTACAGGATGCTCTGGATTTAAAGCGTTATCTCTGAATGCTTTAACTGCATCCATATCAACTAATTTAGCTAAATCATCATATTCTAATACTTCAATTTTTTGTACTTCATGAGAAGTTCTGAAACCATCAAAGAAGTGCATGAAAGGAATTTTAGTTTTTAAAGTTGCTAAATGTGCAACTGCTCCTAAATCCATTGCTTCTTGAACTGAGTTTGAAGAAAGCATAGCAAAACCAGTTTGTCTTGCAGACATAACATCTGAGTGATCTCCGAATATTGATAAAGCATGAGCTGCAAGAGCTCTAGCACTTACATGGAATACGCATGGAAGAAGTTCTCCAGCTATTTTGTACATATTTGGTATCATAAGTAATAAACCTTGTGAAGCAGTGTATGTAGTAGTTAACGCTCCAGCTTGAAGTGAACCGTGAACTGCTCCTGCTGCACCACCTTCAGATTGCATTTCTACAACTTTAACTGTTTGACCGAAAATATTTTTTACTCCTTGAGCCGCCCACTCATCTACATGTTCAGCCATTGGTGATGATGGAGTTATTGGGAATATTGCAGCAACATCAGTAAATGCATAAGATACATATCCTGCAGCAGTATTACCATCCATAGTTTTCATTTTACTCATCTTGAATACCTTCCTTCTATTATATTTGCTTGAATAAAACAAGCTTTCAAACGTTTAGACTAACCATTTTTAGTGTAACCAAAATACTGACTATTATCCGATTGAAAAGTAAACAATTTCACTTTGTATTAAGCCACAATACCTTGTCCATATTCGCCGATAAATGTCATATAATATTTTTTTCTACATTATCGAAAAATAGGATTTGTTAATTAATTGTCAAACGTTTGTCAAACGTTGTTGGAATAAAAATCAAATATTTTTGCCATTAAAAACAATTATACTCAAATATTATTATAACATATAAATGTGCTTTGTCTTTAGTAAAAAGTAATATTTTATTGAAATTCGTAATTATCAAAATATTCTGTCATTTATTATTTGTAATTTTAATATAATCTTGTAAGAAAATAAAACTATTGCTGCATGTTTTTTTAAATCCTTTCACAAGAGCTATATTGTAAATTTAATTAGTAATGTATTGAAATGAATTTATTGATATGATAAAATTTAATTGTTATTATTATATATCTTAATTTTTTAAAAAATTTTCTATTATGTTTTTATTTGGTTAATAAATTATTTATATTAATAACCTCCATTAAAGAAAGGAGCAGAATCATATGAAAAGTTTGAGTGAACAAACCAAAGAAAATGTATGCTTAATAGAAAGCAGACATGATTTCATTAGAATAGTTGATATAATCAAAAAAAGATCAAAAATAATAAAAGATAATGAATCATTTCTCCCTGAAGTACCTTACTATAACATTTGGAGGAGAGGTTCTTCTTGCAAAAACTGTATTTGAAGAAAAGCGTATTATGAAGAAGATGCTGTATCAAAAATTGAATATGTTAGTAATTCTATTTTCTTAGTAACAGCTGCTCCTTTGTTTATTGATGATAAAAAACATGTACTTGAGATGATAAAAAATATATCAACAAAAAAGAAAATGATTTAAAAAACTCTTCAACTTCCTTTTCTAATATAAATGATTTTATTGACAAAATGAATGATTTCTTAGCTACGGATAATGTTACATACAATAAAAATAATGAACTTATTATAACTTTAGATGATGATAGTAAAGAAAATAATCCTTATTTACTTATGTTAGATAATAAAATACATCAATTAAGAAAAATCCTAGACAAGATGTGTTTATCAAATGATAAAACCTTAGAATATAAAGAAATATTAGAAACAAGTCAATACTTAGATACTCTTATAGTAGAATATATGAGCTGTCTAAAAAACAAAACCTGTACTCAATAAAAAAATAGAGAATCCAAAGTTGGATTCTCTATTTTTTATTTTTCTACTGGTACTTCCATACCCTTTGCTTTAGTGTAAAAACAAGGATATGCAGTTGTTCCATGTTCTAAAATGTCAAGTCCAACAGTCTCTTCTTCTGCTGATACTCTAAGTCCCACTGTTTTATCGATAGCCTTAAATAATACAAATGTAGTTCCTAATGTCCAAACAGCAACTGCTAAAGCACCTAACAATTGTATTCCAAACATGGATAGTCCTCCACCGTAAAATAAACCTCCATCTACAGCAAATAATCCTACACAAAGAGTTCCTACAACCCCACATAACCCGTGTACTGAAACTGCACCTACTGGATCGTCAACTTTTAATTTCTTTTCAATAAATTCTGCTCCAAAAACTACTACAAAAGCAGATATTAATCCTATAATTACTGCCCCTCCTGGGCTAACTAAATCACATCCTGCTGTTATACCAACCAATCCTGCTAAAGCTCCGTTCAATGTAAATCCTACATCTGGTTTACCATTTTTAAACCAAGTAATAAACATTGCTACTGTAGCTCCCATGGCAGCTGCTAGATTTGTTGTCATAAATATATGACCAGTTGCTTCAAAATCCATTCCTGACAATGTAGAACCAGGGTTAAAACCAAACCAACCAAACCAAAGAATGAAAACACCCAAAGCTCCCAAAGTTATATTATGAGCACAAATTGTATTTACTTCACCATTTTTACCATATTTACCTATTCTAGGTCCTAATATATAAGCTCCCATTAAAGCAGCCCATCCCCCAATAGAATGAACAACTGTAGACCCAGCAAAGTCATGAAATCCTAGATTTGCTAACCAGCCACCACCCCAAATCCAGTGTCCAACTATAGGATAAATAACTGCACTAATTGCAAAACTATAAATTAGATATGATTTGAATTTAGTTCTTTCTGCCATTGCTCCTGATACTATAGTTGCCGCCGTAGCACAAAATACTGTTTGAAATATTAGAAAAGTAGAAATAGGAATACTTAATCCCAAGTGGTCAAAACTTCCTAATGAAAACAAAGAACCTGTACCAATTAACCCTGCTTTATCCGCACCAAACATTAACGTGAAACCCAACACCCAAAAGATTAATGACCCAACAGCAAAATCCATCAAATTTTTCATAATAATGTTTGAAGCATTTTTAGCTCTTGTAAATCCTGTTTCAACCATAGCAAAGCCCGCTTGCATAAAGAAAACTAAAGCAGTTGCAATAAGTACCCAAGAGTTGTCAATAGCAATTGATAAATTTGTTAAATCCATAAAATCCGCCCCTTTTCTTAATAACAAATCCCATTTTAGATTTTTTATTAAATAATTGATAAATTTAATTATTATATTATATTATATATTATTGCTTATTTAATATTTTTTTCAACTATTTATTATTGATTTGTTATTTATTATTTTGTATTTATTATATTATTTATTATTCTGTTTGTCAATTGCTAATTTATCAAAATTTTAGGATATTTTTATTATTTTAACATTTTAATTATTTATGACTTTATTTAAAGATAAAAAAGGTAGGGCTTTCGCCCTACCTTTTACTTATATAACGGATATCTTCCACACATTTCTTTAACTTTATCTTTAACCGAAGAAAGATCTTCTTCTCTGTGCTCCATGACATAGTTTATTAAATAAGCTATTTCACTCATTTCAGTTTCTCCAAAACCTCTTGTTGTAACTGCCGGTGTTCCTATTCTTATTCCACTAGTTACAAAAGGACTTCTTTTTTCAAAAGGTATTGTGTTTTTATTAACTGTAATTCCAACAGAATCAAGTAAAGCTTCCGCTTCCTTTCCTGTTATATCTTTATTTGTTAGATCTATAAGTAAAAGATGATTATCTGTTCCACCTGAAACAATTCGGAATTCATATTTCTTTAATTCTTTTTCCAGTGTTTTAGCATTGTTTTTAACCTTTATAGTATAATCCTTGTATTCATCAGTTAAAGCTTCCCCAAAACAAACAGCTTTAGCAGCTATTATATGCATCAAAGGACCTCCTTGAATACCTGGAAAAATAGCTTTATCAATAGCTTTACCATATTCTTCTTTACAAAGAATAGCTCCTCCTCTTGGTCCTCTTAAAGTTTTATGTGTTGTTGTAGTAACAAAATCTGCATAAGGAACTGGTGATGGGTGCTCCCCTGTAGCAACTAAGCCTGCTATATGCGCAATATCAACCATCATTAATGCCCCTACTTCATCACAAACCTGTCTTATCTTTTCAAAATCAATATATCTAGAGTAAGCACTAGCCCCAGAAACAATCATCTTTGGTTTATGTTCTAATGCTAATTCCCTCATACTTTCATAATCAATAGTTTCATCATCTTCTTTTACCCCATAAGATACAAACTTGTATAATGAACCTGAAAAATTAACCTTACTTCCATGAGTAAGATGCCCTCCATGTGTTAAATCCATACCAAGTATAGTATCTCCAGGCTCTAACATAGCAAAATAAACCCCCATATTAGCTTGCGATCCTGAATGTGGTTGAACATTAACATATTCAGCATTAAATAGTTTTTTAAGTCTTTCTCTTGCTAAATCTTCAGCTTTATCAACAACATAACATCCCCCGTAGTATCTTTTATTTGGATACCCCTCAGCGTACTTGTTCGTTAAAACTGAACCCATTGCCTCCATAACAGATTTACTAGTAAAATTTTCTGAAGCAATTAACTCAATATTAAAATTTTGTCTACTTTCTTCTTCTTTAATAATATTGTATAATTCTTTATCCGTATTTACTAAATTTTCAAATTCCATCATTTCACCCCTTGATATTCCTTATTTTAATTAAATAATATTTTAACCTAATTTCTTAACTTCTATTTCTTCTCCATATATGCAAAAACTATCAAAACCTTGTTCTTTAAGATTATCTAATTGTTTTCCTATCTTTTTGCCCTTTTGTATAAGAGCAACTATATTTTTATCAGCTCTTAACTCATCGGATTTTTCAATAACACTAGATAAATGGTCTTTTTCTTTATCAAATAAAAAAGCTATTTTCTGAGAACTATTTGGTATTTTGAAATTTTTATCTTGCATTATTGAAAGAATTCTTTCAAATCCTATAGAGAAACCAACTGCCGGAACATCACTTTTCATGAATTGACCAATCATTTTGTCATAACGTCCTCCACCTGCAATTGATACTCCTAAGCCATCACATTGTATTTCATATATGATACCAGTATAATATCCCATTCCTCTTACTATAGTAGGATCAAACTTGATTTTGAATTTTCCCTTTGATTGTTTTTCAACTATATCAATTAAATTGCTCAATGGATTTAAAACACTTTGTTCTATTCCAAACTTCTCCATTTCACTAATCTCAATTCCTTGGTTTATATCAGTTAATATAGCTATAAATTTATTTATAATTTCATCACTATACTCTTTTCCTTTAAGTTCTTTTTCTACTCCTTCTAAACCAATCTTATCTAATTTATCGAAGGTAATACATATACTGTTTACATCTTCTTCTTTAAAACCTGCATGTTGAATTAATCCTGTTAAAATTCTTCTATCGTTTATACGAATAATAAAATCTTTGAATTCTAAAGCTAGTAAAGCTTCAGATGTTGTCAATATAAGCTCTAATTCTGCAATTTCACTTTCTTCACCAATTATGTCTATGTCGCATTGATAAAAAGAACGATATCTACCTTTTTGTGGTCTTTCTGCTCTAAAAACCTCGCCTATTTGCATACCTTTAAAAGTTGATGGCAAAATACTATAATTATTTGCATAAAATCTACTTAAAGGTAGTGTCAAATCGTAACGTAACCCCATATCAACTAAATCAATTTCTTTTAAGTTTTCTTGAGATAAATCTATTTTATTTCCCCTCTTTAAGATCTTATAAATCAATTTAAGATTTTCTCCTCCATCACTGCCTAGAAGTAAATCAATATTTTCTAAAACCGGTGTTTGAATTCTTGTAAATCCATGGTTTCTGTATATCTCCATTATTACATTGGTAACATAATCTCTTAATTCCATTTCTTGTGGTCCAAAATCTCTAGTTCCCCTCACTGGGTTTGTATTAATCTTCATTCTTTCCTCCTATTGTAAATCAAAATTGAATTATAAAAAAAGCCCTAAGAAAGGCTTTTGATTACTCTATTTTAAAAACATTGTAATTGTAGAAAGTAATTCTTCCACTTTTTCACTTTGTTCTTCATTCTCATTGGGTAAAAGACAATTTCCTGCATAATTTTGAATAATCATAGTACCAACTTTATTAACAGCCGCTCTTACAGCAGCCACTTGAACCAAAATGTCTTTACAACAGGCTTCATTATCTAACATTCTTTCAATGCCTTTAACCTGTCCCTCAATCCTACGTAATCTATTTTGAATATCCTTAGTTAAAACGATTTTGTCTTCCATAGGTACCTCACTAACTCTAGATATTTTTCGTAGCATCAATTAATTAAAAGTTCCCACTAAACCGTATATGAACTAATAGTTGATCCTGTCTCTCAACAGGTGGGTATCCGCCTTTCAATTTCAAGTTCTCATTTAAGAGCATCAATAGATTAAAAGAGCAAGATTCCCAATCAAAAAATGTTGGGTCAATATATACTTCATCTACGTATAAAGCAGGAACATTAATGTATATTTATATTATACTACAAAATGATGAAAAATATTATGTTATTTTGCTTTTATTCTTTATTTTCTTTAATAATTTTTACTCCAAGTTCAGTTAATTGCTTTTCATCCACTACATTAGGTGCTTCTGTTAAAGGACAGAAAGCATTTTGGTTTTTAGGGAATGCAATAACATCTTTAATATTCTCTGTTCCTGCTAAAAACATTACCATTCTATCAAGTCCGTAAGCTAATCCGCCATGTGGTGGTGGTCCAAATTTGAATGCATCAAGTAAGAATCCAAATCTTTCCCAAGCACTTTCCTCTGTAAAACCTAATACTTTAAACATTCTTTCTTGAAGTTGTGTATCATGGATTCTAATACTTCCTCCACCTAATTCTTCTCCATTTAAAACTATATCATAAGTATTAGATCTTACTCTGCCAGGATCTGTTTCTAAGTATTGTAAATCTTCTTCAAAAGGCATAGTAAAAGGATGATGTTCTGCTTGGTATCTATCTTCTTCTTCGTTATAAGATACAAGAGGGAATTCTGTAACCCAAAGAAAATCAAATCTTGAATTATCTATCAAATCTAATTTTTTAGCTACATCTATTCTCAAAGCCCCTAAAGATTGATAAACTACTTTATTAGTATCAGCAACTATAAGTATTAAATCTCCTTTTTCTGCTTCAAAAGATGAAAGTATTCCGGTTACTTCTTCTTCTTTTAAGAATTTTAATATTGGTGATTTTATTTCATCCTCTTTATAAGCTATCCAAGCCAATCCTTTTGCTTTATACTTTTTAACAAAATCCGTTAATTTATCAACTTGCTTTCTTCCCATACCTGCTTGACCTGGTACTTTTATACCTCTAACGCTTCCACCATTCTCTATAGCACCTTTGAAAGCTGCAAATTCAGTATCTTTTACAACCTGAGAAATATCTACGATTTCAAGATCAAATCTAGTGTCTGGTTTGTCTGACCCATATCTATCCATAGCTTCTTTGTAAGGCATTCTTTTTATTGGTAGACTTATATCAATATTTCCTACTTCTTTAAACACTCTTTGTAATAATTTTTCATTCATACTAATTACGTCTTCTGTATCTACAAAAGACATTTCTAAGTCAATTTGAGTGAATTCTGGTTGTCTATTAGCTCTTAAATCTTCATCTCTAAAACATTTCGCTATTTGGAAATATTTATCAAATCCTGAAACCATCAATAATTGTTTAAATAATTGTGGAGATTGAGGAAGCGCATAAAACATACTTGGGTAGTTTCTACTTGGTACAAGATAGTCTCTAGCTCCTTCTGGCGTACTTTTTGTAAGCATAGGTGTTTCTAGTTCTAAAAAGTTTTCTTCGTCCAAGAAATCTCTTACAACTTTAGATACTTTATGTCTAATTTTAAATATTCTTTGCATATCTGGTCTTCTTAAATCTAAATATCTGTATTTTAATCTTATACTTTCATCAGTATCTAAGTTTTCTTTAATTAAAATTGCTGGTGTTTCAGACTCTGATAATATTTTAATACTTTTACCTAATAATTCAACTTTTCCTGTAGGAAGATTATTATTTGGAGATTCTCTTAAAACTAATTCTCCAGTTATAGCTACACAATATTCAGATTTTAATAACTCTGCTTTATTAAAAGCCTCTACATTTATTTCCTCACCAAATACCACTTGCAATAATCCAGTAGTATCACGAAGATCCACAAAAACCAAAGCTCCTAAATTTCTTTTTCTTTGAACCCATCCCATTACTGTAAATTCATTACCTACATGGTTTTCTTTAAGATTACCACACATTATACTTCTCTTTAAACCGTTTAATGATTCTCCCATTGTATTGCCTCACTTTCCTATGCAATAAGATTGTTATTTACTAACCTTATTGCTGTTATGTTATTATTTACTTTTATTAAAATATTATTTTATATTTTACTATGATTTTGCAATAATTGTAACCTTACTAGTTTTTCATTAATTTTCTCATCAATTCTTTTTATGTATTCTCTTACATCTTTTAAATTTGCAACTCTATCTATTCTATCCTCATCTAAATAAACTATTTTAGTTACTGCATCTGCTCCCAATGCAATAATAGTTTGCTTTTCTTCAATAATTTGAATATTATAGATTCCTTCTTTACCTATCTTAGCATACCCTAAATTCTCCATGTTGCCAACCATATTTTTCTGTCTATACAAATAATATGGCTTCATTTCTAATTCTTTTGCTAAAATTCTTGTTAATTCAAACATTTGATTTAAATTATTTTGTTCTTCAACTTTGAATTTTTTATTTAACAAATCTTCATGTAATTTAGAGGCTCTTTTAATTGACATGCCATGAATGGTAATACTATCCGGATCTAATTTTTTGATTTCTTGAATAGTTTTTTCTACATAAGAAATATTTTCTCCTGGTAAACCTATAATCAAATCCATATTTATATTATCAAATCCAAGTTGTCGAGCTTTATTAAAGTTTTCTATTATATCTTCAGTGTTGTGTTTTCTACCAATTTTTTTTAATGTATCATCATTCATAGTTTGAGGATTTATGCTTATTCTATTTACAAAGAATTCTTTCATGGAATTTAATTTGTTTAAAGTTATGCTATCTGGTCTTCCGCATTCCACATTAAACTCTTCCACATTTCTATTTTTCACAAAATAATTAAAAACTTTTGTCATTAAACTATGAAAATCTTCATCATTCAAAGAAGTAGGAGTTCCCCCTCCAATATAAACACATTGAATTTTAAGATTATTCTCTGTTACAAATTTAGAGATAGCTTCTATTTCCATAAATAAACTTTCCAAATATGGATTTATAATTTTTTTACATTTAGAAATAGGATTTGAGGTAAACGAACAATATGAGCACCTAGTTGGACAAAAAGGTATTCCTATATAAATACTTATTTTGTTTTCTTCCTTGTTAACTATTTCCTTTTCCGCTATAGCTGTTTCATAACAAAGTATTGCTTTTTCATGGCTAGTTAAAAATTTCTCTTCAAAAATACTTATAGTTTCTTCTTTTGACAAATTTAATTTCATTAGCTTATGAATTTGTTTAGTTGGCCTAATTCCAGATAAAATACCCCAAGGCAATTCTTTTTTGGTATTCTTCTTCAAATAATTAAATACTATTTTTTTAAATTCTTCTGAAAAGTTATTTTCTATTTTATTTTCAAGTTCAAGCTTATTTTTATAATAAATTGAAATATTTTCTCCCTGAATTAAGAATTTATAATCATAATCCTTTTCTTGATTGAATTGAATTATTTCAAAAGGGAAATACATATTTAAAAGCTGGTAAAGTGAAAATCTCACTTCCATATGGTTTAGATACACATTTAACATTTAAAAACTTCTTTCTTAATAATTATTTTTTTCAGCTTTAATAAAGGTATACGGACCATGTCCAGGCATTACCCTTATTTCTTCCGGTAATACATATAATTTATTTCTCAAACTAGACACAAGGGTTGAATAATTACCTCCTGGCAAATCCCATCTGCCAATATTACTCATAAACATTGTATCACCTGAGAATAAATAATCGTCCACTAAAAAACATATTCCCCCTGGAGAATGTCCTGGAGTCTCGATGCATTTTATTTTACTGCTTCCAATTATAACTTCATCCTTGTCCTTCAAAAAGCTTTCTGTAGAATATTTCTTAAACTCCCCAAAAACCTGAGTATTATCTTTAATAAATTTATAATCTTCTTCATTCATCAATAAAGGAACATTATATTTGTATAATAATGCCTCAGCTGCTCCCGTATGATCCATATGTCCATGGGTTAATAGTATATATTTCACATCCACGCCTATCTTTTCAATAGTAGCTATGATTTTATTTTCCTCATCACCTGGATCAATCACTACTCCCTCTAAAGAAGATTCATCATAAACAATATAACAATTTTCTTGTAGGTATCCTACTTCTAACGTTTCAAACTTAATACTCATTAAATTCCTCCTAAAAAGTTTTTTTACTTTCAATTAATAAAGTTACCGGTCCATCATTTTGTATTTCCACTTGCATATCTGCTCCAAAAATACCTTTTTCAACCTTATCCACTTCATCTTCACACAAATGAATAAATTCATTGTATAAAACTTCTGATTTATCTCCTGACAAAGCATTAATAAAAGAGGGTCTTCTTCCTTTTCTGCAATCTCCATATAAAGTGAATTGTGATATTACTATTAATTCTCCATTTATATCTTTCAACGATTTATTTAACTTGCCTTCTTGGTCTTCAAAAATTCTCAAGTTGACAATTTTATCTTTCATATATTTTACATCTTCAAAATTATCTTCTACAGAAATCCCTAGCAAAACATTAAGACCTTTCCCAATTTTTCCAACCACTGTATTATCAACTACCACTTTTGAACTAGATACTCTTTGAACAATCGCTCTCAAATTCATCACCCTTTCTAAAGGAAAGTCTATAGAACTAATTAACTTTTAGTTCTATAGACTGAAATAACACTTCTAACGTATTTTAGTTGTTTCATTATATCTTCTAATCTTTTAATATCTTGAATCTTTACTTTTAAGGTTACATAAGCAATATTTGCTTTAACCGGTTGCACGTTAACTGCATAAAGAGATACTTTTTTATTGGCTATTATTTCCATTAAATCTGCTAAAAGACCAGTTCTATCTTCCGCCTTTATTTCTATACCAGTAATATAGTCATCCTTAATCGATTCTTTTTCTTCCCAAGACACTTGAACCATTCTACTACTGTCAGTATTTATTAAATTATTTACATTCAAACAATCTTTTCTATGAACTGAAACCCCTCTGCCTTTAGTTATATAACCTATAATATCATCCCCTGGAACTGGTGTACAACACTTTGCAAATCTTACTAAAACATTATCTATACCTTTTACCATTATTCCTGGTGAACTTTTCTTCTTTTTAATTGTTTTAGTTTCTTTTAGCAATTGTTCTTTTAAAGCCTCAAGGTCAACATTTTCCTTTTTATTAGAATACTTTAGAATCTTTGCTATTACGGTAGCTGCTAACATATTTCCATTTCCTACAGTAACATAAAGCTCTTCTAAATTATTCATATGATATCTATCTAAAAACTTTTCAAAAGGCTTTCCTTTTGTTAATTCTCCTAAAGAATATCCTTGTTTTTTTGATTCTTTTTCTAAAAATTCTTTGCCTTTTTCTAAAGTTTCTTCCTTTTGTTGTTTCTTAAACCAAGCTTTTATCTTACTTCTAGCTTGATTAGATTGAGTGATTTTTAACCAATGTAAACTTGGACCTTTTGAGTGTGAACTAGTATTAATTTCTACTATTTCTCCAGTTTTTAAATGATAATCTAAAGGAACAAGTTTCCCATTTACTTTTGCCCCAGAACATTTATGACCTACATCTGTATGAATTCTATAAGCAAAATCAATAGGAGTGGAATGGTAAGGCAAATTAATAACTTTACCATTTGGTGTAAAAACAAAAATTTCATCTGAAAACATATCTATTTTAAAATCTTCCATAAATTCTTCAGCATTTGAAGTTTCTCTTTGCCACTCTAGTGTTTCTCTCAACCAAGTTAATTTTTCTTCGTATTCTCTATCTCCTTCAGACCCTTGCTTATATTTCCAATGAGCAGCAATTCCATATTCTGATGTTCTATGCATATCAAAAGTTCTAATTTGAATTTCAAAAGGCTTTCCTTCCGGTCCTATAACTGTTGTGTGAAGGGATTGATACATATTAGGTTTTGGCATAGCTATATAATCTTTAAATCTACCTGGTATTGGTTTATACATTGTATGAACAATACCTAAAGCTGCATAGCAATCTTTGATGTCCTCTACTAATATTCTAATGGCTGTTAAATCGAATATCTCTTCTAACTTTTTATTTTTAATTACCATTTTTCTATATATACTATAAAAATGCTTAGGTCTTCCATCAATTTCGATTTCAATACCTGCTAAAGATAGTTTAGTAATTAACTCAGAAGTTATATTGGAAATATACAATTCTCTTTCTTCACGTTTTTCAGCTATCTCATTTACCAATTGATAATACTCTTCTGGATGCATATATCTAAGAGATAAATCTTCTAGTTCCCATTTTATTTTTGACATTCCAAGTCTGTGAGCTAAAGGAGCATAAATATCTAATGTTTCCTTAGCTTTTTCTTTTTGCTTTTCTACACTCATAAACTTCAAAGTGCGCATATTATGCAATCTATCGGCTAATTTTATCAAAATAACTCTAATATCTTTCGTCATAGCAAAAAGCATTTTTCTAACACTTTCAGCTTGGCGCTCTTCTTTTGTTTGATATTTTATCTTACCAAGTTTAGTTACCCCTTCCACCAAAGTTGCTACTTGAGTATTAAATAAATTCTCAATCTCTTGGAAGGTATATTCTGTATCTTCGATAACGTCATGAAGTAAACTGGCTGCAATTACATTTTCATCTAATCCCATTTCTGCAAGTATAGTTGCCACTTCCACAGGATGAATAATATAAGGCTCTCCAGACTCTCTTTTTTGTTCTACATGAGCATCTCTTGCAAGCTCATAAGCTTTTACAATAAAATTTTTGTCAACATTTATACAATTTTCATCTATAGCCTTCATCAATTCTTTTATCATCAAATTCTCTCCAAAATCAAAAGCTGGCACTACTAACCAGCTTTAGTTTTTTATAATATTATATAATACCCTGTTATATTTTGCAATAAGATATATAAGCATTTCTTATCATATCCTTAAAATAATAAGACCAAAAAAGCTAAACTACTTTTTTGGTCTTATTATTAAATATTATATTCTACTAAAGTTTGCACATCATAATCGTTTAATTTATCTCGTCCTTTTAAATCCGTTAATTCAACTACAAAATTCATAGTTACAACTTTACCACCTATTTTTTCAACTAATTTTGCGGCTGATTCAATAGTGCCACCAGTTGCTAATAAATCATCCACTATAGCAACCCTTTGCCCAGGTTTAATAGCATCTTTGTGTACTTGCAATATATCAGTACCATATTCTAACTGATACTCAACTTCAATGGTTTCACTAGGTAATTTCCCTTTTTTTCTAACAGGAACAAAACCTATTCCTAATTCGTAAGCTACTGGTGTTCCAAATAAAAACCCTCTAGCTTCCGGTCCTACAATTACATCTATATTCTTATCTTTTAAGTAATTTACTATTTCATCTATACAAGATCTAAAAGCCTCTCCGTCTTGTAAAATAGTTGTGATATCTTTAAAACTAATACCTTCTTTAGGAAAATTTTCGACTATTCTTATCTTATCTTTTAAATTCACTTTTATTCCTCCTAAATTAAATTTATTTTAAATTAATTTATTATAAACTTTTTTTTGATTTGTTAATTAAATATTTTGCAATTCTTTCTGCTCTTTCTTCATCGTTAGTAGTGAGTAATTCAATAACAATTTTTGCATCATCCATTCTGCCCAAAGCATTTACTTGTGCCATAAATATATCTGCGCAAGCTTTTAAAGTATTTATATCAACTAATTGGAATTTCTTAAGTTTCTTTATTGCATTGAGCCCATAATTATTTGATAGCGTCATAGCTTTTATCCCTTGCTCTACTATAATTCTATTTTCACCATCAATATTAATATTTGTTGACACAATACCAATAGAAACTAAATCCAAATATTTATTTACACAACTAATATGATAATATCCTGCAATAGTTTGAGCTATCTTAAAAGCTATTCCACTTGCAGTTAAATCCTTATAAGGATACTGACAGCCTGATTGATTAGGATTTATTATTATTGTATCCACTGGTATAATATCTGACTTTCGATAATCAGTTATTATTAAATCAATGCCTAACTTTTTACACAAATAAATTTCATCTAAAGAATCTATCCCACACCCAAAAGTTATAATGACTTTTGCTCCTAGATATTTTACATGGCTTTCAATAAACTCAGTATTAAATTGTTTAGAGGCAGCCTTATCAGGTACGTAATACTCCACATCTGCGTTTAAATACTTTAGTATAAGTATTATCATAGCTGTACTCGTTATTCCGTCCACGTCAGAGCTACCATATAAAACTATTTTTTCTCTTTCATTTACAGCCTTAATTATTCTCGCCAAAGCTTTATCAATGCCTTTTAGCAATAAAGGATTATGAAAGTTGTTCATATGATTTTGATTAGTAAAACGTTTTTCCATAAGTAGTCCTCCGAAAGCAAGGAAATATATTTATTATAGTTTAAAATAAAAATAAATACAATAATTTTAATATAATATAATTTTTTTCCTTTATATCTGCTTGCAAAAGGTTATTAACCAAAGGTGAAAAATAAAAAGTCTGAAGTACTTCAGACTTTTTATAAGCATCCCAAAATTACTTTTGCTTTTTTAGTAATACCCACACAGGGCTTGCGATAAATATTGAAGAATAAGCACCTGACAATATACCTACAATTAGCGGAAAAGTGAAATCTCTTACAGCTGGTACAAATATGTATACTGAAACTATAGTAATTAATGTAGTCAAAACTGTATTTATAGATCTTGACATAGTTTGAGTCACACTTATATTTGTAACTTCCGTAATACTTTTCCCCTTCATATTTTTAGTATTTTCTCTTATTCTATCAAAAATAACAATTGTATCATTAATGGAATACCCTAGAATAGTAAGCATAGCTGCTATAAAAGGAGTATTTAATGGAACTCTAAATAAAGCATAAACACCTAATGTAATTAAAATATCATGTAATAAAGCAATTACAGCTGCAATACCAAATTTAAATTCAAATCTTATAGCTATGTACGCCAACATTGCTAAAACAGCAATTACAAGTGCTTTAAGAGCTTTACTTTTCAATTCTTTTCCTACTGCTGGACCTACATTACTTTGAGAAAGTAAGTCAGCATCTTCCAAGTTATAAGCTGTTTTAATTTCTTCAAATAAATCGTTTGTTGTGTTTTCATCTAAAGAATTACTTTTAATCTCAATTTGAGTTTCATTTGAAGTATTAGATGTTGCATTTTTGTCATACTTCTGAATTATTGTATCAATTTCTGATTTAGTTTCTGGGATAATTTTTTCACCCATTTCAATAGTTACAACTGTTCCACCATTAAAATCGATACCAAAATTTAATCCATTAACAAAAAGTGAACCCATTCCAATAACAATTAATACTATTGATATTGCGAACCATATTTTAGTTTTTTCTATAATCTTAAGCATTTTCTTACCCCCTTCTTACCCCAAAATGAGATGAACTTTTAATTAGTCCAATGTTTATAGCAAGATTCAACAATAATCTTGTTATAGTAAGAGCAGTAAAAATACTTAATACAATACCTATCATAAGAGTTAAAGCAAATCCTTTTACCGAACCAGAACCAAGTGAATATAACACAATTGCAGCAATTATAGTTGTTATATTAGAATCTAGTATTGAGGATAATGCTCTGCTAAATCCAGTATCAACAGCATTTTTAATGGTTTTTCCTAATTTTAATTCTTCTTTTATTCTCTCAAATATTAATACATTTGCATCTACTGCCATACCTACCGTTAGCAAGAATCCTGCTATTCCTGATAATGTAAGAGTAGCTTCGATTGTAGAAAATGTTCCAAGTACTAAAAACACATAAAGTAACAAAGCTATATTAGCCATTAAACCTGGCATTCTATAATATGCTATCATAAAAATAAAAACTATTAATATACCAATTATACCCGCTTTTATACTTAATGGTAATGCACTGGCACCTAATGTTGCCCCTACTGTTTTATATTCCACAGCCTTTAATGTTACTGGAAGAGCACCTGATTTAATTATACCAGCTTTTCTTGAAGCTTCTTCAAGAGTATCACTTCCTGTTATAATTGCTTTACCATCAGTAATTGTACTGTTTACTGTAGGATTTGTCAACAATTCATCGTCCATATATATACCGATTGCTTGCCCTATAAATTTTTCAGTAGCTTCTGCAAACTTTGTAGTTCCTTCAGCACTAAATTCAAGGCTTATAGTAGGACTACTATATTGATCTAAATATGCTGATGCATCTGTAACTTCGTCACCTGATAAAATTACATTTCCGTCGGGATCTCTAAATTCTAACTTACCAGTCTTACCAATACTTTCCAATACTTTTTCTGCATCAAATTCACCAGGAATTTCTATTCTAATTCTGTTTTCTCCTTCCTGTTGAACACTTGTTTCTTTAACTCCATCTGGATTAACCCTCATTGAAAGCATTTCAATGGTTCTTTCCATTGTGGCTTCATCAACCTCATCTGCTTGAATTTCTTCAAGAACTGATACTCCACCTTGTAAATC
Source organism: Clostridium grantii DSM 8605 (assembly GCF_900129965.1). Classification (GTDB taxonomy): domain Bacteria; phylum Bacillota; class Clostridia; order Clostridiales; family Clostridiaceae; genus Clostridium_AF; species Clostridium_AF grantii. Next base: position 230,594 of record NZ_FQXM01000004.1, read on the forward strand.
TAATCCTTTTTTAATTGTTTCAGTAAATGGTGCTACTTTATAACCAAATATACTTTTAAAACCTACAGCCCCAGTATATGAATATAAACCTATTAATGAAACAACAATAATAAATTTAACAATACTTGAAACTTTACTGTTCTTTTTTGATTTTGAGTTACCCATTTTCATCCTCCTTCGTCAATTGTATAGCCATAGTCATTACTAATTATATTCTTTTTATATAATACAGTCAACAACTTCCAATACTTAATTTTCCTCCATAGCTTTAGCTTTTAAAGCAATGGCACATTCGATTCTTTTCTTTTGCATTTCACATCCAATTTCATATGGTATTTTCATATCTCCATTAAAGTTAAAGTTATTTGCTTGGCACCCCCCACTACAATAGAATCTAGCCCAACAGTGTCTACAAATTGGTTTGCTATATAAATGAGCTTTTTTAAATTCTTCTGCAATATTAGTATCCATGCTTTCATCTTCATCAAAAATACTTCCCATATAAAATTCTTTATTTCCTACGAATTGATGACAAGGATAAATGTCTCCTTCTGGTGTTACAGATACATATTCGTGTCCTGCTCCACAGCCTGAGATTCTTTTATAAGCACAAGGTCCCCCTTGAAGATCTATATTAAAGTGATAGAAATTAAAAATATCATCTTTCTTTCTATTTAACATTTCTAAATAAAGCTTATCGTAATTATTAAATATTTCTTCTAGGTCTTCTTCTCTTAATGCCAACTTATGCTCATCAGGTAGTACAACAGGTTCAACTGATATTTCTTTAAATCCTTCATTTACTAAATACATAATATCATTATAGAAATCTAAATTTTCATGAGTAAAAGTTCCCCTAACATAATGAGTTTTACTTTTATCTCTTCTTTTTACCATTTCTTTTATCTTAGGTAGTATTGCTTCAAAACTACCACTTCCATCATGTTTTATTCTAACATTATCATTTACTTCTTTTCTTCCATCAATACTAAGAATTATATTAACCATTTCCTCATTAAGATAATCCATGATTTCTTCATTTAGTAAAGTAGCATTAGTTGTCATAGTAAATCTAATATTTTTGTTGCTCTCTTTTTCTTTACTTCTTGCATAATCAACAATTTCTTTTATTTCCTTCATTGCCATCAATGGTTCCCCACCAAACAAATCAACTTCAATATTTGTACGTGGTCCTGAATTTTTTATTACAAAATCGATGGCTTTTTTACCAACTTCTGCAGACATAACTTTTCTTGCTCCGTGATATTTTCCTTCATCTGCAAAGCAATATTTACATCTCAAATTACAATCATGTGTTATATTTAAACATAAAGCTTTAACGAAGTTAGGTGATTTTTCAAAAGTTTTAGCAATTTCTTCATATAATTCTTTAGAATATAAAGACCCTTCTTCCACTAATTCATTTATTTCACCATATGCTTCTTTTATTACTTCTTCACCATATTTATCACTATATAATTCTAGCAATTCTTGTAAAGGTTTCATTCCTTCATCATCTAGAAGATCATATACAAGCTCATCAACAATGTGTAATGCTCCTGTATTTACATCTAATAAAAAATAATCTCCACATTGTGAAAATTTATGTATCAATGCCATTATTTATTTCCCCCTTAACGAATTTATAGCAGTAACCTAAGTTACTGCTAAACAAAATTACTTTTCACATTCTAAGTTTGCAACTGTACAAGATGTTTTACAAGCTGATTGGCAAGAGTTTGCACATTCCTTACAGCCTGGTTTTTTTAAACTTTCTTTTATATTTTGTTTATTAACTGTTTTAATATGTTTCATTATAATTCCTCCATTTCATAATTTGTCCCTAAAATTATATCATATATAATAAAGAATATAAAGCTTTTTTCTATTCCATATTAACACTAAGCATACCTGAAAACATTCCTACAGCTAAAGCTAAAGATAATCTCAATAAACCATAAGAAGAAATTTCAAATCCTCTTCCATTGATAATTGAAACCAAATAAATTGCAAGCATATACATTATTGCTACACAAATTCCTGTTAACCATCCCTTTGACTCTATTTTTCTTCCCCCATAGATTGACCCATACATTACACTAAGTGCAGTTACAATTACTATGTAGGCTGATGTGACCTTTTCATCTATGTCCACATAAGCCCCAATTAGGGAATAAATAAGAATCAACAATAACGTTAAAAAAAATCCTCTCAGTACACCTTCTACAATATAAACAAAATCTCTTTTTTTCATAAACACACCTCCTATCATTAATAAATATGATGATAGAAGGTGATTTATTACTTACTATTCAGCTATTTGACTGCTTTTTGATACTGAAGAAATGCCTTTTCTTTGCACTTTAATTCTTACTCTTTCAGGACCAGTTTCAAGAATAATAAACTCATCTTGAAGATTGATTATTCTACCAATAATACCGCCTCTTGTCATAACCTCGTCATTAACTGAAAGAGAGTCTAACATTGATTGATATTGTTTTTTTCTTTTTCTCTCTGGTAAAAAAAGTACCAAATAAAAAACAACCATCATAACTATAAAAGGTAATAATCCAAATAATTGTTCCATTATTTCACCTCCTTATGCTTTTCCATTCCATTGGAATAGTTTTTCATTTTTAAATTCTTCAAATCTGTTTTCATCAATGGCTATTCTAATATCTTCCATCAATTTGTTGTAAAAATATAGATTGTGTAAAACACATAATCTCATAGCTAACATTTCTTTTGCTTTAAATAAATGTCTAATATAAGCTCTAGTATAATTTTGGCAAGCTGGACATTGACATCCTTCATCAATAGGTCTATCATCTAATTCAAACTTTGCATTAAACAAGTTGATCTTACCCTCACTAGTGAAAACATGGCCATGACGACCGTTTCTTGCTGGTAAAACGCAGTCAAAGAAATCTACTCCCCTCGAAACCGCTTCTAATATATTAGATGGCATTCCTACCCCCATCAAATACCTTGGTTTATCTTTAGGCAAAAATGGTTCTACCGCTTCAATAACTCTATACATTTCTTCATGAGTTTCTCCAACAGCCAATCCTCCAATTGCATATCCATCTAAATCAAATTGTGATATGGTTTTTGCATGCTGTATTCTTATATCTTCATAAACTCCACCTTGGTTAATTCCAAAAAGCATTTGCTTTTTATTAATGGTATCTTCCTGAGAGTTCAATTTATCCATTTCATTTTTACATCTTTCAAGCCAACGAGTTGTTCTATCAACAGAATTTAACACATAATTACGCGGAGAAGGATTTTCAATACACTCATCAAAAGCCATAGCAATAGTAGATGCTAGATTACTTTGAATTTGCATACTTTCTTCCGGTCCCATAAAAATTTTTCTTCCATCGATATGAGAGTTAAAATAAACTCCTTCTTCTTTTATTTTCCTCATTTTTGATAAAGAAAACACCTGAAATCCGCCTGAGTCAGTAAGAATTGGCTGATCCCAATTCATAAATTTATGTAATCCACCAAGTTTCTTTATAACTTCATCACCCGGTCTCAAATGAAGATGATAAGTATTTGATAGCTCCACTTGACATCCAATATCCTTTAAATCCATAGAAGAAACTGCGCCTTTTATAGCCGCTAAAGTTCCAACATTCATAAAAACCGGTGTTTGTATTGTACCATGAGGAGTTATAAATTCTCCTCTTCTAGCTCTATTATCTGTATTTTTTAATTTAAACAATTTTTTTCATCCTTTCAGTTACTTTATGAACATGCTGTCGCCAAAACTAAAAAATCTATATCTTTGTTCAATAGCTTCTTCATATGCATCCATTATTATTTTTTGAGAAGATAAAGCACTAATAAGCATTAATAATGTAGATTGAGGCAAGTGAAAATTAGTAATCATTTTATCCACTACTTTAAATTTATATCCTGGGTAAATAAAAATATCAGTCCATCCTGTTTTCTCACTAATCCATCCATTTTCATCTGCAACAGTTTCTAAGGTTCTGCAAGACGTAGTTCCAACAGCTATTATTCTACCTTTGTTTTTTTTGGTTTCATTAATAATTTCTGCTGTTTCCTTTGTCATCACGTAAAACTCTGAATGCATATGATGGTCATCAATATTCTCAACTTTAACTGGTCTAAAAGTTCCAAGTCCTACATGAAGTGTAAGAAAAGCAATTTTAATTCCTTTATCTTTTATCTTTTCCATTAAATCTTTTGTAAAATGCAAGCCAGCTGTAGGTGCTGCTGCTGACCCCACTTCTTTTGAATAAACTGTTTGATATCTTTCTTTATCTTCCAATCTTTCAGTAATATATGGTGGTAGTGGCATTTGTCCTAATTCATCTAGGATTTCTTCAAAAATGCCTTTATAATTAAATTGAATTATTCTACTTCCATCTTCGCAAATATCAACTATAGTCCCAGTTAATATTCCTTCTCCAAAAATTATTTCCGCACCAATTTTAGCCTTTTTTCCCGGCTTAACTAAAGTTTCCCATTTATTGTCGTTCAATCTTTTTAGCAATAAAAATTCTATTTTACTTTGAGTATCCTTTTTAACTCCAAATAATCTAGCTGGCATTACTCTTGTATCATTTAATACAAGGCAGTCCCCTTCTTCTAGATAATCAATTATATCTTTGAAAACCTTATGTTGAACTTTCCCTGTAACTTTATCCAAAACCATAAGTCTTGATTCATCCCTTTTTTTCATAGGATGTTGTGCAATCAATTCCTCCGGCAAATAAAAATCAAAATCTTTTACTTTCAAAATCTCCACTCCTTATTATGATTCCTCACAAAAATTTCTTCCTAAATGTTCATAAGCCTTTTTCGTAGCTTTTCTTCCTCTTGGTAGTCTAACAATATAACCCTTTTGCAATAAATAAGGTTCGTAAACATCTTGTATAGTATCTAACTCTTCTCCAATAAAATACGAAAGAGTTTCAATTCCAACAGGTCCCCCTGAGAAATTATCTATTACTGCATTCAATATTTTTAAGTCAATAATATCTAAACCTTCTTTATCTATTTCTAATAAATCCAATGCAGCCTTTGCTGAGTCTTTATCAATTAATCCATTGCACTTTATATCACAATAATCTCTAACTCTTTTTAAAATTCTATTAGCTATTCTGGGTGTTCCTCTTGAACGTCTAGCGATTTCATAAGCAGCTGACTCTGTCATCTTTGCATTAAGAATACTTGATGATCTAGAAACAATGTATTGAAGTTCATCATGATTATAATACTCCATAGCATTTAGCACACCAAATCGATCTCTTAAAGGTGCACTCAAAAGTCCAACTCTAGTAGTAGCTCCGATCAAAGTAAATTTAGGCAAATCTAGTCTAATAGATTTAGCAGCAGCTCCTTTTCCAATAACAATATCTATGGCATAATCTTCCATAGCCGGATATAAAATTTCTTCTATATTTCTATTTAATCTGTGAATTTCGTCGATAAAAAGAACATCATAATCATTTAATGATGTTAAAATTGCAGCCAAGTCCCCTGCTCTTTCTATTGCTGGACCTGAAGTGACTTTAAGATTTCCACCCATTTCATTAGCAATAATATTAGCCATAGTAGTTTTCCCAAGTCCTGGGGGTCCGTATAATAGAACATGGTCCAAAGCTTCATTTCTTAATTTAGCAGCTTTTATAAATATATCAAGTTTTTCCTTAACTTTATCCTGCCCTATATATTCTTTTAAATTATTAGGTCTTAAAGAATACTCCACATCATTATCTTCATTTAATAAAGATTGTGATACTATTCTATCTTCCATTTATTACGCTCCTTACATCTGAATTAAGCTTTTTAATGAAATCTTGATAATTTCGTCCAAGTTCAAATTCAAATCAACTTCTGCCAAAGCTTTTTCTGCTTCTTTAGCTGTAAAACCTAAAGAAACCAAAGCTTCTAAAGCTTCACTAGATTTTTTCTTATTGATTCCATTATTTCCAATATTCATTTCAAGATTAACATTGTTTTCATCATCAACAAAATCTATTTTATCTTTTAATTCTAAAACAATCCTTTGAGCAGTTTTCGCCCCAATTCCAGGTGCTTTAGTCAAAGTTTTATAATCGCTGGTTATAATAGATAACTTTAAATTTTGGACATTACTTATAGAAAGTAGTGATAAAGCAGCTTTTGCTCCCACTCCATTAATTTGTAATAACATATTAAACATATCTTTTTCTTCATCATTAATAAATCCATATAATCCAATAAAATCTTCCCTTACTATTTGTTGCAAATAAAGCTTAACTTCTTCATTTATATGAGGCAACTGAGCCATTGTATTTCCTGAAATAAATATTTTATATGCTAAACTATTATTTTCGATTATTGCAAATTCTTTTTTCAAGCCTACATATTTACCTATAATGTATTCGTACATTAAAAATCCTCCAAAAACAAAAATCATATATTGCTTAAGCATAACCATTCTATAATACTTTAACACTTTAATAGTAAATTATCAAGCTACAAAAAAAGAGCCTTCGCTCTTTTTAATTCAAATTTACTCTATTGATACAATACTAAATGATTCCACTTTATAAGCTTGTATAGTTTTTTCTAAAGAAGTACTTATTACTGCCGTTCCACCCAAAAGAGTGAATCCAGTTAATGCTTTTGTTTTTAAATAGAAATCAGTGGCAGAAGGCATATTTGCATTTGTAAGTATTAAAGGAGAATTATACTTAGCTGCTAAAGCTGCCCCTGATAAAGCATCCGGGAAATTCAATCCTGTAGCAGCAAAAACATTGCTAAAATCAATATCGTCTTGGAAATACTTCATTACAAAAAGATTTGTTTCATATCTGTTTTTTCCACCAATTCTAACAGTGTTACTGAAAGCATTTTTCACTGTATCACTTACCGCTCCCGTTCCCCCTATTATATAAGTTTTAGGAATTTCTTTTCCACTTATGTAATTCTTCACTTCACTTGGCAATGTATTTGAATCTGTTAATAAAATAGGCATATTATAACTAGCTGCAATTGGTACAATAGAAAGTGCATCTGCAAATGTAGCTGAGGTAGTAATTACTATTCCATTGCTAGTTCCCATTTCCTTAGCAACTTCTACCGCTGTTGCATATTTATTATCTCCTGAAATCCTATTAACTGATATTCCTAAAGAAATTAATTGATTTTTCACATTATCTGATACAGCAGAAGTATTACCAATAATATAAACATTTTTTGCTTGAAGTCTTTTTATTTCATTTATTGAATTAATTGATAATTGATTTTTTGAAGTTAATATAACTGGAGCATCTTTACTTTTTGCATAAGGTGCCGCCACTAAAGCATCTTTAAAATCCATTCCTGTAGCTATTATTACTGAATCAGATTTAGTCCACCCAGCTTTTGATATTGCAACTGCTGTATCATACCTATCAGGCCCTGCCATTCTAATTGAGCTAACATTTAAAGCAGAAACAATTTTAGGGCTTATCAAACCAAAAATCACCACTCCACATATAATAATATTTTTACCAATCTTGTTCCTGAACATACTTTTTCCCCCTATAATTTTTCTTTTGTTATTATGTATATTTTAATCACATTAAATATTTAAGTAAAATCTTTAATATATTTCAATATTACCATAGGGTTTTTCAATTTTCAATGAATTTAATGTACTAACCATAAATTACCAAAAATGATAATGTTGTTTAATGATAATAATAAAAGACATATTCTCATATGTCTTTTATGGTTTAAATATAATCTGCCAATCTTGTAAAAGCATCTTCTAGTGTATCCAATTGCATATCTTTATCACCTGTGATGATTTTTTTTATATCTCCCTCTTGTAAACTATTTATGGTTATATTTATCCCAGTATCTCCTAATTCTTCTTTGTAGATATACTCGCCTTTTTTATTATAAATATTTCCTTCATTGTCACTTTTACAAATAATCAAGTTACAATTTTCTAATAAAATTATATATTTATTGGGGTCATATATATTAGATTTTCTACATAGTTCAATTTTGTCATTATCTACATCTTTGATTTTGTACCCATAAACTCTGAATTTTTCATAAAGTTCCTTAAGAGATTTTTGGCTTACTTCTAATTTAGATGCACTACTACTTCTCTCAATCCTAAAGGTACTACTATCTCCACATTGAACTTTAAAAACAACTTCTACGTTCTCTTCAATAATTTGAGATAATAGCACATCTTTTTCACTACTAACACTTACATTATCATTTGAGTTATTTTTTGAATTTATAATTCTATCCTTAGAATAAAAAAAGTAGTTAGCAATAACATATCCTATTGAAAATATACCAACCAAAAGAACTAGAGAGAAAATAATAAATTTTTTATTCCTCATACAATCACCCCTTTAATTGTTATATTTTCCATTTTATCAATTTTTATACCAAGTTTTATTTGTTATATTTTCTACTTATTATCTAATAAAACTAGTCCATACTTTCTTTTCTTTCTCTGGCATGCCATAATTACTTTTACCGTCATTCACAACTTTCATTAACCAAGCCATATTAGTTCCTAATATTCTAGCAATTTGTTTTCCCTCTTCATCTTCATTTACATCCCCTGGTTTAGTACCATGAACTACATTCCAGTAATTTGATGCCGGCATAAACATTTCTGAATAAGTAATATAATGATTTAAAGAATCAAAAGTTGGTATTCCACCTGACCTTCTAACTGCTGCAAGGGATGCTCCCACCTTATATTTTAGCATCATTCCATTTACCGAAGTAACATAAAATGCTCTATCAAGAAAAGCTTTCATTGTTCCAGCTATACCAGCATAATAAACTGGAGAACCAAGAATTATACCATCTGCTTCTTTCATTTTTTGGATCATATCATTCACTTCATCATTTATTATGCATTTTTCATTTTTATTTTTTGCACACATATTACAAGCAGCGCAACCTCTAATATTTTTATTTCCCACATGTAAAATTTCAAACTCAATATTTTGCTTTTCCAATTCTTCTCCAACAATCTTTAAAGCTTGATAAGTATTTCCTTCTTTTTTAGGACTTCCATTAAATGCTACAACTTTCATACAAACACCTCTTATACTTTCTTGTATTTTTTCAATTCATTATAACAATTGCTTACTTTTATAACAAGTACGCACTTTTTCGTAACTAGACACACTTCTTAATTTAAATTCTGTGATTTGACTAAATAGTTTTATATATGATATTTTTATAATAAATAATTTTATTGTAGAAGGTGTTTACATGATTAAATATAATAACAAAAATTTTGTTTGTGATTTGGATTTAGGTATGGAGCTTATTAGAGGCAAATGGAAAGCTGTTATCCTTTGCCATCTAAATGAAGGCCCTAAAAGATTTTTAGAACTACAAAGAATAACCTGTGGTGTAAGTCAAAAGGTACTGAATGAAAAATTAAAACAACTTCAAGATGATGGACTAATAAACAAAAAAGTTTACGATGAAGTGCCCCCAAAAGTAGAATATGAGCTCACTGAAATTGGCAAGGATTTATTTCCTGCTTTAAACCATATTCAGCAATGGGCAAAAAAGCACACAAAAACAATAGATTAATTGTTTTTGTGTGCTTTAAATTTATATTTATAATTCTATAATTTACCCCTCAAAACCCTCTGGGAACTCCGCATTATGATAAACGTTTTGAATATCATCATCATCTTCCATTTTATCTATAAGAATTTGAACTTTTTCTGCTTCTTCCATTGATAATGCTACTGTTGTATCAGGAATCATTGTTAATTCTGCTGATAAAAACTCTAAGCCACTTTTTTCTAATTCTTCTCTAACGCTAGAATAATCCTGCATTTCAGTGATGATTTCATAAAATTCATCTTCTACATTAAAATCTTCTGCTCCAGCTTCTAATGCCATCATCATTAATTCATCTTCATTAATTTCTTCATTTTTTTCTATTATTATTTGACCTTTTCTTTGGAACATATAAGACACGCAGCCAGTAGATCCTAAATTTCCACCATATTTATCAAAATAATATCTTACATTTGCAGCACTTCTATTTTTGTTATCCGTTAAAACATCTACAGTTACAGCTACTCCACATGGTGCATAGCCTTCATAACTAAACTCCATATATTCTGTTCCCTCTAATTCTCCAGCACCTTTTTTTATAGCCCTTTCAACAGTATCGTTAGGCATGTTATTTACTTTTGCTTTTGCTATTGCATCTCTTAATTTGCTATTTATATCCGGATTAGAACCACCTTGTCTTGCAGCTAAAGCAAGTTCTCTTCCTATTTTTGTAAATATCTTACCTCTTTTTGCATCGTTCTTACCTTTTTTACCTGCAATATTACTAAATTTTGAATGTCCTGACATTGTTATCCCCCGCTTCTTTTATGTATATACTTTAATATTTATGATAACCATACCATTTTAATATAAAAGTTGATTTATTTCAAGTTTCCCTCTTGATTATATAACATTTAAATAAAGTCTATTTTTCATTTTAAAGAAATGACTTTCTTCACCAAAAGATAACTTTGATTTTCCATCGCATACTTCTATGATTGCTTTATTAAAATCTTCTAGCTGAGATTTTTCTATGTATAAATTTATCTTCACCACATCTGTATACTGAATTTCTTCTATGTACTTTTCATTTTGTTCGCAATAATACTGAATTTTACCTAGTAAATCATAAGGGATTTCTACATAAACAGGTATCCCCATTACTTTTTCAACAATTCCTGCTGCATCTATTCCCATGGAAGCTGCATTAGAATAAGCTCTGGTTAATCCACCTGTCCCTAAAAGTATCCCGCCAAAATATCTAGTAACTACAATTGCTGTATCTTTAATATTCTTTTTCTTAATAACTTCTAGCACAGGAATCCCTGCTGTACCTTGAGGTTCACCATCATCACTATATCTTTGTATCTCCATGTTTTCTCCTATGGTATAAGCAAAAACATTGTGTCTAGCATCCTTATGTTTGTTTTTTATATCCTTAATAAATTCCTTTGCTTCTTCTTCATCATTTACTCTTTTGGAATAACATATAAAAAGTGATTTTTTTATTTCCAAAGTTTCAGAAGCACTTTTCATTATGGTTAAATATTCCATTATTGCTCAACTCCCTCAGAAAAAACTTTCGATATATAAATTTCTTTTTCCTTTATTAAATATTCTTTTTTCCATTGCTTTTCTAATTTTTCAATATGAGAAAATGCTTTTTTACTTTTTAAGTTTTCTAAAGCTTTTAAAGCGTATAGAACCACTTGAGGATTATCATCATATAAAGTTCTTATCAAATGATCTTCGCACTTCATATCTGAAATTTTATTCATAGCTGAAATAGCCATTCTTCTGATATTTGTGCTTTTATGAACCGAAGCTTTAACTAATACATTAAGAGAATCTATATCCTTTAATTCTCCAATGATCCAAACCGCTCTTTCTTTTTCTAAAGGAGAAAGACTTGCATAATTATCATTTATATACTTTAATAACTTTTTTTCTATTACTATATTCAAATTATGGATTATAGAATTTCTATCATGCTTATCTGTTAAAGATAAAGCTTGAAGAAATTCTCCAATGGATTCATTTTTAATAAAATATCTATAGTTTATTTTACCATTTATAATATGTTTCTGCACTAAAGCTTTATCAATATTCCTTATCCTAGAGATTGCTTCCATGGTTTTTCCTTCTAAAAACAAAAAATAAGTTATGTCTTCTTCTGAATAACCCTGAATATAATCCCAATTAAAATCTAATAATCCCTTTTGCACTTTATTCACTTTCCTTTAGTAAATTATTTATAACCATTAATCCTTGGTGGATTGCTTTTGTGTCTACCTTTGAAAATCCTATTTTAAAATATTGCATACCATCATCACTATTGAGATAATAAAGCATTCCAGGCGTTATAAGTACATTATTATCTTTACAATATTCAAATAATTTTATACAATTCACATCTTTTCTTTGGATTTTCAAGAATAAACTTAACCCTCCATAGGTATCATATATTTGCACTTTATCTTTCAAAAGATTATTACATTCTTTAATCAAAAATTCATATCTTTTCTTGTATTCTAAATTTAAATTTTTTATATGTTGTTTCCAAAGCCCTTTTCTTATATAAATATCTAAAGCTCTTTGCATCAAAGATGATGTGGTTATATCTGTGTTTATCTTAAAGGTTTGAATTTTATCACTATATTTTTGTGGTGGAATAACGTATCCAATTCTTATACCCGGAAGAAAAATTTTCGAAAAACTTTTAATATATATAACCCGATCTTTGGTATCCATACTTTTTAAAGATTTAAATTCAACTCTATTATCGTAGCTTATATCTGACAAATAATCATCTTCAATTATATAAAAATCGTAAATTTCCGCCAATTCCAATATCCTTTTTTTCTTTTCGAAACTATATGTAACCCCTGTTGGATTTTGAAAATATGGCATGGTGTAAAAACATTTTATTCTATTTTTTTGTAAAATTTTTTCCAATTCTTCTACTTGTATTCCATCTTTTTTCATATCAATTTCAATTATATTTGCTTTTCTCCATTTAAAAACATTCATAGCTCCACTATAGGACGGCTTTTCTATAACAACATTATCATTCACATTTATGATTGCTTTTGTAATAATGTCAATACCTTGCTGTGCACCTGACACTACTAAAATATCATCTATTTCCATTTTATTATTCCAAAAATGTTTATTAATGCTTTTCCTTAATCCTTTATACCCTAAAGCATCTTGGTATATAAAAGCATCCTCCTTATCTCTATCTAAAACTTCATTTAAAACTTTTTTAAATGTATCTACAGGGAAAAATTCAGAACTTGTGGTTTCACCAGTAAAATCTATGAAATTTTCTAAATTACCCCTAGTCAGCTTTTTATATGTATTTGAGTATTCTTTAAGAATATAATTTTTTTGTTCTTCTTTTTTTACATAAGTTCCGCTACCCATTTTTTTATAAGCGTATCCTTCATTCTGTAGCAATTCATATGCATTAATAATAGTACTGGTATTAACCCCTAGTAGTTTCGAATACTCTCTTATAGTAGGTAGTTTTTCTCCATGAATCAGTTCATGATTGTTAATCATTGCCTTCAAATGTATTGCTACTTTTTTATACTTAATATCATCTTCATCAAAACTAAAATAAAAATTCTTCATTTTATTCTCCTACTATAAATGATATGTATTTTCCTCAAATAAAATCTTTTTCCCTAATGCAAATTCCCTACTTGATTTTTTTACTAAATTTTTATTGTAAAGCTTATTTAAAATATGCTCCGCACTAATTTTAAAATTTATAAAGAATTGGTCTGATTGAATTTCTTGAGCAGAAAGATGTTTTCCTTTGGTAGCCATAAAACTTAATAAGATAGATGTATAATTTTTCATATTCTCCTCAATATCTTTTTCTAAATATATAATTAATTTTTCAATAGATAATTTCATATTTTCCAGACTGAGTAAATTTTCTGCTATTTCTTTAAATCCATCATTTAAATTCATACAAAATCTCATAGTATCTTTACTAACCATGTACCCTGAATGATTCACATAAAGTCTTGAATATTGTTGCAAACAATTCGTACTCTCACAAAAGGCTGAGAAAATACTATCATTTGATAAATATTTTTTACAAGTATCAATATTTTTTATCAGTACTCCCAAATAAACCAAACTCCACTTTTGCCTTTCCAAATCCGGATAATATCTTCCATTATCAAATCTTTCTGTAACTTCCATATCTCTTGAAAAAACCAATTTAGAAGAAACAAGCATTCTATGAATAAACCCTCCTACAAAATCCTCATCATGAAATTGCATAAATCTTTCTTTACTAATTAATTTCATATGTATTGAAATTTCTTTTTCTTCAGTATAAATATTTTCAATTTTACTTTTACTACCTTTAACAATAACAAATAAATCTATATCTGAATCTTCCCATAAATCGCCTGTGACCATGCTTCCAAAAACCATTACAGCAATAACTTCATCACTACCTTTTAATTTATCAATAATGGAATTAAAAGCGCCTTGATATTCCAAAATAATATTATTCAAAAAAACACCCCCCACTGATTTAACAACAAATTTTACTCTTCCTCAATACCCTTCTTGCAACAAATGTCGCTAGAAGGGATTTTAAGAAAATCCTTTATTTCACATTGAAGCTGATTAAATACTTTTTCAATGCTTTTATTTATATCATAAATCAAATCTAAAGAATCTTCAATCTTTGAAGTTTTACTATAATTTATAGAACTCAAATTCTTAGCTACGTTTGAAAGGTTTGAAGATCCATAAGAAAGCTCTAAAAGCATTTTAAGTAGAGGTTCTATATCTGTATCATAAAACTCTCTTCTAGATGGATTTAAACAAAGCTTTGCAACTTCATCTTTAACAATATTAAAGTCTTCTAATGTTTTTTTTGTATCCTCAAAATTTTCACTCATAGTTTTCTCCTATACTTGAATCCAATAATTTTGTAGACTTCTTCTACTATAAATTTTATTTTTTAAATACTAAATTTATTCATTTTCTTCTGTGAATAAATATTCCTCAAGTTTATTTAACATTTCTGGGTCTACCATAGCTTTAATATATGTTCCATTATCTTTATAATCTTCTTGAAGTATTTTACTATTATTATGAATATATGAAACTAAAGTACCTTTGTCATAAGGAATTAAGAAACTATACTCCTTAATGGATGCAGGCAATAATTCTGTTATAGTTTCCATTAACAAATCAAGATTTTCTTCTTTTAAAGCACTTATAGGAACTATGATATATTCATTAAACTCTTCTTTAAGTTTTAATAATTCTTTTTCTTCAATTTTATCAATTTTATTAAAAGCTAATAAAAGTGGCTTTTCAAAAGCTTCCAACTCTTTTAAAACACTCCAAACAGCTTCAATATCTTCTTTTACCGTACTTGATGCAATATCTATTACATGAACTAATAAATCCGAATTAATAACTTCTTCTAATGTAGATTTAAAAGCTTCTATTAAATCATGAGGTAATTTTTTTACAAACCCTACTGTATCTGTTAATGTAGCCAATCTGTTATCCGGTAAATTAATAGCTCTAGTGGTAACATCTAATGTAGCAAAAAGCATATCTGCCTCAAAAACTTTTTCTTTAGTATTAGATATATTAGGCGCAAACTTTGAACACAAAGTATTTCTCAATGTAGATTTTCCTGTATTTGTATATCCCACTAAAGATACTTTTGGAATATTATCCTTAGTTCTTTTATTTCTTTGAACTTCACGTATACTCTTTACCTTTTGAAGTTCTTTTGTTAATTCAAATATTCTTTCTCTTATACGTCTTTTATCAATTTCAAGTTTTTTCTCTCCAGGTCCTCTAGTTCCAATACCTGCACCTGTTCTAGATAATATTGTTCCTAGTCCTGATAATCTTGGCAATCTATATTTTAATTGAGCTAATTCTATTTGAATTTTTGATTCTCTACTCTTTGCACGTTTTGCGAAAATTTCTAGAATTAATATAGTTCTATCAATAACTTTACATCCTGTAAGTTCTTCAAGATTTCTTATTTGTGATGCAGACAATTCTTCATCAAATATAATTAAATCCGCTTTTTCAGCTTGCCTTAACATAGCAAGTTCTGTAACCTTTCCTTTACCTACAAATAACGCTGAGTCTACTTTAGTTCTTTTTTGTAATACCTTTTGCACTGTATAAACATTACAAGCTGAAGCCAATTCTTTTAATTCATCTAAACTTTCTTCACTCTCAATACCAACCAAAATTGCTTTTTCAGTGTCATC
Organism: Clostridium grantii DSM 8605; assembly: GCF_900129965.1. Taxonomy (GTDB): domain Bacteria; phylum Bacillota; class Clostridia; order Clostridiales; family Clostridiaceae; genus Clostridium_AF; species Clostridium_AF grantii. Next base: position 246,439 of record NZ_FQXM01000004.1, read on the forward strand.
CTCAATAATATTATGATTTTTCATAAAATTCTCAATGTCTTCAACTTTTTCAGCAATATTTATATTAAGAGCACTTATAATATCTAAAGGTGCTGTTTCTACAGTTGTTAAAACATTATCAGAGAAATTACAATATCCTAAACATACTCCAGTTACATTTCCATTTTCTATTCCAATAGCTGCAATTGCATCAAGTTTTAGTTGTATTAATGCAGATAAATCTATAGCAGATAATAAAGGGTTTCCATTAGGATGAGTATGAATAATTTTAACTCCTGATAATTTTTTTTCTTTTAAAGAAAGTAGTGGAAGATGTACAGAACCACTGTCTCCAATAGATACATTTAACACCTTACCTTTCCTATCAATAGCTACACTTATTTCTCTATTTATATCATTTGTTACACTTGTTATAGCCTCTATAATTTCAATATTAGCCAGAACATTTTTTTCTGTTTTAACATTATATAAATCATCTAATTTATTTAATATTGAATTTTTAACACCAGTTATATTTCCTTCTACCATATTATCACCTCAATAGTATTTTGATAATTAACAGAGGATAAAACCGTAAATACCCTATATTTATTATAGGTAAAATGCGATTTTTCCTTGACAACTTTCATTTTATTCTATACTATAAAATCATTATTGTAAATATCTTTACTTGGAGGCTATTCATGGAACACAAGAAGAAAAATATTCTAATTAATGAAACAGAAATTTCTGAAAGAATCACAGAACTTGGCAAAGAAATTGCAAAAGATTATGCCGGAAAGCAAATATATGTTCTTTCACTTTTAAGAGGTAGTTTTATTTATACTGCTGATTTAGTGAGAAACATAGATTTACCTACAAAAATTGGTTTTATGACAACCTCTAGTTATGGGCACAATGAACAATCTACAGGAAAAGTTAAAATAGTTTCTGATATTCCTGATGACCTTACCGGATGGGATGTTTTAGTGGTTGATGATATTGTTGACACTGGATACACTATGGAATTTGTTGTAAATCGTTGCAAAGAATTAAATGCATCTACTGTTAAAACATGTGTGTTTTTAGATAAACCGTCCAGACGAAAAGTGGATTTGAAACCAGATTATTTTTGCTTTGAAATAGAAGATGTTTTTGTTGTTGGCTATGGTTTAAACTATGGCGATTTCTACAGAAATGTACCTTATGTATTTAATTGGGAAGAAAAATAAACAAATTGCTTAAGCAATTTGTTTTTATTTTATGTGCTATTCTTAATTAGTTGTATAAATTTTACACATCTATTATCAAAATATCTAAAATAGTGTATAATCTATTATGTATAAAACTATATTTACAAAAACAACTCTAAATTAGATGAACATACTTAAGGAGGATTTTTTATGTCTCAAAAAAACGAGATTAAACAAAAGGATGATACAAACAAAAAGCCAAAAAAGAAACGTTTTATGGCTTTTAAACTAATATTACTATCCATTTTCATATCATTTTTATTTGGATGTGTAGTTTTTGCAGGAATTGCAATTGCAATGATACGTTCTGCTCCCCCACTTGATATGGCTCAAATTATAAACTACGACGAATCTTCTAAACTTTATGATGATGAAGGTCAATATATGGTTACATATATAACTGAGAAAGATAGAACCGTGGTAGATATTTCTGAAATGTCTAAATACGTTCAAAATGCTGTGGTTAGTATTGAAGATGAAAGATTCTATGATCATGGCGGAATAGATCCTAAAAGAATACTTGGAGCTCTGTATAATGATGTAAAATCATATTTAACTGGATCCTCAGGACTTGAAGGTGCTTCAACCATAACGCAACAACTTTTAGTTAACACCATATTAGAACGTGGAGATAATATGGCCGATAAAATCCAAAGAAAATTTCAAGAAATTTATCTTGCAATTGAGCTAAACAATGAAATACCTAAGGATGAAATTTTAGAAGCTTATATGAATACCTTTTATTTAGGTGGTAGAGCCATTGGTGTTGAAGCTGCCGCTAATCAGTATTTCAACAAACCCGCTAAGGATTTGAACTTATTAGAAAGTTCTTTTACAGCTGGTTTAACACAAAGCCCCTCTGTTTACTATCCTTACTCATTAACTTCAAGAAAAGGATCCTATCCTATCAGTAATGATGAAGAATCACAACCTCGATATATCACTAGAACTTTACTTGTTTTAGGGTCTATGAAAAAAAATGAGTATATTACAGAAACTGAGTATAATGAGACTGTGGATTTAGTAAAAAAATCCCCTATAACAGCTAATTTATATAGTATGTATCAACAAGGCATAATAGAAAAAGAATTCTATACAACAGGTGTTGAAGAAAATGGATTAACTTCTGAAAGTATTTCAGAAAATCTACTTTCATTGTACGACTTAGGATATATCTCAAAAGAATATTACCTAACTAATGCAAAAAAACTTTATAAATCTGAAGCTATTGAATATTTGAATAAATTGTTAATCGATGCACAAACTGAAAATGACGAAGCAGCTATAAAAAGGATCACAAATTCAATTGAGAAATTGAAAGAAGAAGATTCATACATTGCAGAATTAAATGGTGGTGATTTCTTAGAAAATGAGACTAAAGGCGAGTTTAATCTATTAGTATTAAATTTAAGTGTTAACTCGGCTTTGGGAAATGAAATAATATTGAACAACTCATCAAATTCCGGTAAATATGCATATGAATGGTTCGCAAGACCAGTTATATCTCAAGTTTTAACTGATCTTATGGAAAAATATAATTACGACATTGATGAAGCTAAGAATATGCTTTCATCTGGTAATTTAAAAATTTATACCACTATGGATAGAAATTTACAAGAAGAAACACAAAAAATCTTAAACGATGATTCAAACTTTAAAAATGTAAATGTTAATCCTACAAGAGATAGTAGTGGATTACTTCAACCTCAAGGCTCAGCAGTTATTGTTGATTACCATACTGGAGAAGTAAAAACAATTGTTGGTGCAAAGTATGAAGAAACCGCAGCTGGTTTAAATCTTGCTGTAGATGCAACTTATCCATCTGGTTCTAGCATTAAGCCACTTACAATCTACAGTGCGGCTATTGATAGTAAAATTTTAACTGCAGCCTCTGTGATAGAAGATTCACCATTAGATGAAGCAACTTTTAAGAAATTTAATAATTGGAGCCCAAGCAATAGTCCTGATATTTTCCAAGGATATGTAACTGTTCAACAAGCTTTGAAAAACTCCATAAATGTAGTAGCTGCTAAAATTATTGATAAAATTGGTTTCTCTACTGCTGTAAGCTATGGAGAAAAATTCGGGTTATCTTTTACAAATGCTGAAAAAAATTACCCATCCGCTTTAGCCTTAGGTGAATTAGTACACGGAACAAATACCTTTGAAATGGCTAATGCCTACGGTGTTTTCGGTAATGATGGTAAGTACACTGAACCAAGATTATATACCAAAGTTGTTAACAGACAAGGAAAAATTATTCTTGAATCTGAAGTAAGCACCAGAGAGGTTTTATCGCCTCAAACTGCTTTCATAATGTCAGAATTACTTAAAGGGCCTACTTCAAGTGGTGGAACAGGAAGTAGAATTAGAAGTAGTTTCACTTCTAATCTGCCAATCATGGGTAAAACCGGTACTTCTACCGAAATGAAGAATTTATGGTTCTGTGGTTTAACTCCATATTATTCTGGAGCAGTTTGGATAGATAATCATATCAAATTAAAAGGACTAGGCAGTTCAGACGCGGCTTATATTTTTGGTAAAATAATGATGGTAGCAAATGAAGGCAAAGATTATGCTGAAATAAAAATGCCTAGTGGTCTAACCACTGCATTGATTGATATTGATTCTGGATTACTTCCTACTGAATTATCTTATAAAGATCAAAGAGGTAGCAGAGTCCAAAGATTCTACTTTTTACCTGGAACTGTTCCAACTGAAACAGATAATGTTCACGTAGAAGCAGAAATAAATTCATCCAATGGTTTACTTGCCACTGAATTTACTCCTGAGGAACTAAGAGAAGCTAGAGTCTTTATTACAAGAGACTATCTTCCATCTGTTACTTTACAAGATCAAAAATATGTATTACCAATTCAATTAGATGACACATTACCACCTGTTGAGGAAGAAATACCTGAGGAGTTACCAGTTCCATCTGAAACAGAAGGAGGAGCTAATAACCCTGGAAATAACCCTACAACACAAACACCAGTGCAAACACCAGCTCAAACTCCAAAACCAAATACAAATACAACACCAAATACAACTACTATACCAAATACAACTACAAATTAAAACAAAAGAAAGTAAAGGTCACCCCTTTACTTTTTTTTATTTTTTGGATTTTGAATTAAAGATAAGAGCCATAATATATCCAAACAAAATTGCAGCACTTATTCCCCCCGCTGTTCCTTTTATCCCACCTGTAAATGCTCCTATTAATCCTTCTTTATCAACTTCCTCCATTACCGCTTTAGAAAGTGCGTATCCAAAACCTGGTAAAGGAACCGTCGCCCCTGCATTTCCATATTCTACCACCACATCATATATACCTAAAGCTCCTAATATAACCCCTAAAGTAACAAATAAAACTAAAATTCTTGCAGGAGTTAATTTTGTTTTGTCAATTAAAATTTGACCTATAGTACAAATAATCCCTCCAACAAGGAATGTCATTAAATAATCATTCATCTTTATTCACACTCCTACCTCTAAACTCACTGCATGAGCAATACCTGGAATGCTTTCCCCTTGCAAAGAAGACGTTGTACTCATCAAAGCCCCTGTGGAAACTAATAGAACTCTTTTAAATTTTCCTTCTACTAAGCCCTTATACAAGAATCCAGTGCTTACTACTGCTGAACACCCACATCCACTTCCACCTGAATGAGTTTTTTGTCTATCATGGTCAAAAATTTCTTCACCACAATCAATATAATTTTTACCTAAATTAAATCCATACTCACTAATCAAATCTTGAGTTATTTTTCTACCAATAGACCCCAAATCACCAGTAGCTATAATATCATAATCATCTGGTTTTCTACCTGTGTCCAAAAAATGTTGCTTAATCGTGTCTACTGCAGCAGGTGCCATAGCTGCTCCCATATTATTTGCATCCTTAACTCCATAATCCTTGACCATTCCAGTGGTTACATACTTTACAAAAGGGAAGTTTCCTTTTGTTCCAAACAACATAGACCCTGACCCTGTAACTGTCCATTGTGCTGATGGTGCTCTTTGACTTCCCATTTCAAGTGGCATTCTAAATTGTCTTTCAGCTGAAGAAAAATGTGATGATGTAGCAGCAATTGTATATTCGGCAAAGTTTCCATCAATTAACATGGCTGCTATTCCAATAGCTTGTGCCATAGTTGAACATGCTCCATAAATTCCCAAAAAAGGTATTTTAAATTCCCTCATAGCAAAGTTTGTAGCTGTTAGCTGATTTAATAAATCTCCAGAAATGATATAGTTAATTTTATCTTCTGTAATATTTCCTTTAAAAATAGTTTCTTTAATAGAATCAATTAAAATACTTGTCTCTGCTTTTTCAAAGCTTTTTTCACCATTTATATCATCTTTTAAAATTTTATCAAAATACATGGATAATGGACCTTCTCCCTCTTTAGGTCCAACTACACTAGTAGTGGCAATTATTCTAGGTTTCGTTTTTAATTCAATTGTTTGTTTTCCAACTCTTTTATTCATTTGCATTCACTCCAAAATTTAATAATTTTTCATTTAATGTTATAATTAATAATTTTAGTACTTTTTTTTACAATGTTACTAAATAATAGATAATACCCACAATAACAGAAGATCCTATACCATAAACCAATACTGGACCTGCAATAATAAACATTTTTGCTCCAACTCCAAAAACGAAACCTTCCTTTTTGAACTCCATAGCTGGAGATACTATCGAATTAGCAAATCCTGTTATAGGAACAACTGAACCCGCTCCTGCAAAATCACCAATTTTATCATATATTCCAATCCCAGTTAGCAAAGCTCCTAAAAATATCATTGATATAGAAACTAAAGTACCTGCATTTTGTTTATCCAATCCTATTCTTGTATAAAAATTTAAAAACATTTGTCCCACATCGCATATTAATCCCCCTACAATAAAAGCCTTTACACAATTACTGATAAGTTTAGTATTTGGAGTATCTCTTTGTGATACTTGTTTAAATTTTAATTTCACATCATTTTCTTTTTCTTTCATAACTACACCTCCAAAGGCATCATATAATTATTTTTCTCAAAAAAAACTTTTTTAAACATAAAAAAACTCACCTTAAGTGAGTTTTCTTTATTCTTTCAATTTTTCTTTCATTTGACTTAATACCTTTTTCTCTATTCTTGACACTTGTACCTGACTTATTCCTAGCATCTTTGCTACATTCATTTGAGTTACATCTTTGAAGTACCTTAGCATAATAATTTGTCTTGATCTTTTATCTAAAGTACTTAAAACATCTTTCAAATTCATTTTATCTGCAATTGATAAGTCTTCTTCCTCAGTAAGTTTATCCATCAAGTATATAGGCGCACCATCTTCTTGATGAATAATTTCATATAAATATTGTGGTTCAAGTGTAGCATCCATTGAAAAAACTAATTCTTCTTTAGAAATATCCATATATTCTGCTAGCTCTTGAATAGTTGGTTCTCTTTTTAAACTCTGAGTTAACTTTTCTTTTCCATAATGAATTTTTTTTGCTAGATATTTTACATTTCTGCTTACTTTAATAAATCCATCATCTCTTAAAAATCTTCTAATTTCTCCCATAATCATAGGAACAGCATATGTAGAAAATTTAACATCGTAACTCAAATCAAAATTTTGAATAGCTTTTATCAAGCCCATAGAACCTATTTGAAAAATATCATCATACTCGTAGCCCCTATTCATAAATTTTTTTGTTAATGCTGCTACTAAAGGAAGATTTATTTCAACTAATTGGTCAAGTGCTAAAGAATCACCTGCTTGGGCTTTTTTTAATAATACTAAGTTGTTATCATAATTTTTTCTTGCTTCATTATTCATAGTGCCCATTTATCAATTATATATCCCCCTTTTATCCTTCCAAAGATTTGAATTTTTTCTTCATGAGTATGGTTGTACCATCTTCTTCATCTGATAAAACTTCTAATTTATCCATAAAAGTTTCCATAACGGTAAAGCCCATTCCTGACCTTTCCAAATCTGGTCGAGATGTAAATAAAGGTTCCATTGCTTTGTCAATATCTTTTATTCCTACCCCTTTATCTTTTATCTTAATCTCAATTTCATTACCCAATATTTTCACTTCAATAGTAATAAATCCTATATTATCACCATATCCATGAATTATAGAATTAGTCACTGCTTCAGAAACTGCAGTTTTGACATCAGCTAATTCTTCTATTGTTGGGTCTAACTGAGAAATAAATGCTGCCACTGCTACCCTAGCAAAACTTTCATTTTGTGATTTGCTCAAAAATTCAACTTTCATAGTATTTTCAAACATATTTACCCCCCCGTTAAACGCTTTTAATGGCTTCATCTGAATTATTATATACTGGTATTATTTTAAACATCCCTGATAACTCAAAAACCCTTCTTACAGAGCCATTTGCATTTGATATAGACACTTTACCCTTCTTGGACAATAACTTCTTGTATCTGCCTATTACAACCCCTATACCTGAACTATCCATAAAACTGACTTCTGAAAAATCCATTACCAAATTCAAAGCATTAGTTCTTTCAATCATATCATCAAGTTTACTTCTAACTTCACTGGCACTATGATGGTCTAATTCTCCGCTTAAATGAGCTACTAAAGTATTTTTAGTATTAGTGAATTTAATATACATTTTATCCCTCCACTCTTCCTGTATTAATATAATTCTATAAATATGTTTTATTTCCTTTATTTTCTAAAAATTTTTTTAATTATTTTTATTATGTCCAATTTTGTTTGTTTTATTCCTAAAAAAATATACATTTATTCTCAAACAAAAAAAAGTAGCATAGCTACTTAAATTGAATTATTAATTATTTCTATTTCTTCATCTCCAAAGCCAAAAAACTGATTTAAATCATTCTCGTCACTAAAATCACTAAATTCATTTATAGGAATGCATAGTTTCATTAAATTATTAGGATAATATTCATACATATCCTCACCTAGTTTTTTTGTAAAACATTTAAAATAAAATTCGTAAACCTTACTGTTAAGTAGAAATAATAGATAGTCATAATTTATTGCCACATCTTCCTTCAATGACAATGCATATACATCTGCGCTAAAACATTTACCTTTATCTAAGGAAAATCTATTGTTCTTTGACTTATAAGGAAATACTATTTTTTCTTCTTGAAAAATAAATTCTTTTCTACCCCATTGAAGTTCATACCACTTTCTTTTTCCAAACTTGCATTCTCTTCGATTCATTAGTTTTTCCTTATGTTGTGCTATGTATTTCAAACAATTAGGATATAAGCTTTTATCTTCAATTTTGTCAGTATAGATTATATATTTTCCGGTAGAGTTAACTTTATTTTTTTCAATGCTTGTACTCTTAATCCATGGCATAATTATATCTTTTTCTAATTTGTTATCTTTAATTATTTCTTCATCTACTACAAATGCTTTATCTAATCCTGAAATAATTCCTTGATAGCTATAACAAATATTTGCTAAATTAGTTATGCTTTTTTCTTCTATTTTTCTAATAATTTCTCTTTCTTTTTCATCTTTTAACATCCACCCTTTGTTATTTAAAAGGTTTTTATTAATTGTAAATTCATTATATTCTTTTCCTTCATTGAGGAATACTGAATTATAAAAATTAATATTTTTTGAACCAACATTGATTTTCGGCTTTATTACATTTATGTATTCAACTGCATCACTACTATTAACAAAAAATATAATAACTGGGTCGATGCCTATATTTTTAAAGGGTCTTATTCCATAAAAATCTATTATTCTATAAATAGAACAATATTCTTTCAAAATTTTCCTTAAATCTGAACCACTTAAAGATTCCATAAAATATCTAGAAGTTATAAAAGTGATTTTACCCATTTTATTAATTACCTTTAATCCCTTTTGGAAAAAGCAATAAGAAATATCACTTTTATCTCTATAAATACTTCCATACTTATTTTTAAGCAAGTTAAAATATTCTCTTTCAATAGTCTTATGTCCTATATATGGAGGGTTTCCAATAATAAAATCAAATCTAATATCAATATCATCAATTAAAAAATCAGTGACTTTAAAATTCCCTAAATTGAGTACCCCATAAAGTTGAAAAATATCAATAATTAATATTTTAATTGAATACTCATCAATATCATATCCATAAACATTATTAGTAAGTATATGTTCTATAATAGAATACTTGGTTAGTTTCAAATCATTTTTAGTATTAATCAAATCTAGGTTTTCCAAGTAAATCTCCAACAAATACTCAATGGTAGGAATGATTATATTTCCACAACCACAGGAAGGATCTAATATTTTTAAAAAAGGATTATTTATAATTTCTTTTTTATCTACAAGATTTTTTATCATGTAATCTGCAATTGGTTTTGGTGTATAAACCACACCTTTATTTTTTCTATCTTTTAACACTTTAATGTAGTATTGTGAAAAGCTACTTTCTTTTATATCCAGGGCTTTTTTATAATTATCTATAGCAATATATTTAAAACTTATATCCATGGGTTCTTTAATAATACAATATAATTCGTTAATTACTTTTTTAAAGTTAAGTTCCATTTAATACTCTCCAATATAATAGTCTACTATAATAGTCTAAAACCAAATAGTTTTACAAATTAGTATACCATGAATATCAGTATAAAAACAAATTTATATAATTAAATCTCTTTTTCTACAAGAGTCATAATTTTTACCTTTTTCAAATTATTTTCAATTTCTATTTCTTTTATTCTATTGTTAAGTTTATCCTTTAGCTCAGTATTGTTGATTCCTGATAAATTTATTTTTACATTTAGTATAGCACTTTCAATGGCAGCATTTATAAGTATTGCAGCCACCCCTGCATCAGAAATAAGATTTTTATTACCATGTAAACAAGATATTTCTATACTAGAATATAATTCTAAAGATTTCTCAGCTAGCTGAAGAGGTACACTTAAAGAGTCGAAATAGCATTTTTGAAGTTTTTCATTTCTACTTTCTTTATCTTTTGTTGTTTCTTTGGGCATTTTATAACATTCTAACAGTTGTTGGAATGCTTTTCCATCTTCATCCATAGATTTTAATAGTAACTGATTTGCTTCTTTTGAAAATTTTGCAGCTTCCTTCACCATTTCTTTAACACTATCTTCATTTAATTCAAAACTTTTTTTATTTGTAGTTAAACTAAATACCATTCCACATAAAGCATTTCCTATAGCTGCTACTAAAGCAGCAGCACTTCCTCCACCTGGTATTGCTTCCTTTGAAGCTAATATCTCAATGTACTCTTCTATACTCATGTTTTTTTGCATTTTGTATCCCCCTTATTTCATATAAACTCATTTTATTATTCTTAATTTTTAATGTCAACAAATTTACCAAAAAATCTTAAGGATTATCCTTAAGATTTAGTGAACTTTGTTTTCTTTTGATTTTTTATTACTATGAGAAATATCCCATTTATCATAATAAACATATTCTTTTCTATCTTTTTTCTCGTAATGCTCTTTTAATTCGGCCGCTTTTCCTAGTGGAGTCATGCCTATGATTTTAAATCCTTCTGGTATTGATAAAATATCTTTTACCTTCTTTTCATCAAAGGATGCTACCCAACAAGTACCATATCCTTCCTCAGTAGCTGCCAATATAAAATGCTCCATTGCGATAGCTCCATCTACTAAATACATTTCTTTTCCATCTAAATTTCCTGAAACACTAGGTTCTCCTACCATAACAACCACCATAGGGGCTTCACGCAAAGCATTTGCCGCTTCATCCGTTCTGTTTTCTATGGCAAAAGATATTTGATTTCTTTTTTCATTATCTTCTACAATAATCATTTTATAAGAACTTTTATTCTTCCAAGATGGAGACATTAAGGCAGCATCAATCATTCTATCTAAACTATTGCAATCCACTTTGATGCTATTAAATTTTTTTGCACTTCTTCGTTGATCAATCACATTATAAAAATCCATAATTCACTCTCCTTTACTATAGTATTTTTATCAAATTGCTTATTTTTTATACAACAAAAAAAAGAGCAGATTAAATCTGCTCTTACATTGCGCCTTGTTGTTGAAATACATAGCTAAAAGTTTTCAAAATAATTTTAATATCTAAAAATAAACTATAGTTTTGTATATACTCTAAATCATAAGAAATCTTCTTCTCTAGAGGAATTTCTCCTCTACCGTTAATTTGAGCCCATCCAGTTATGCCTGGAGTCATTAATACTCTTTGTTTGTACTTTTGTGGAAAATGTTTTTCAATATCTGGTACCTCAGGTCTTGGTCCAACAATACTCATACTTCCCATAAAAACGTTAAACAATTGAGGAATTTCATCTAAACTTGTTTTTCTTAAAAAAGCCCCCAATTTTGTTACTCTTGAATCATTCCTATCTTGAATTACATAGTCCCCAATATTTGATGGTATATCTATTTTTCTTAAGCTATCTGCATTATTAACCATTGTTCTAAACTTTAGAATAGTGAAGTACTCTCCATTTTTACCTACTCTAGTTTGCTTAAATATTACATTTCCCTTAGAGTCCATTCTTATTAGTATAGGAATTACAATGAAAAATGGTAACAATATCAATATACCTACAATTGAAATACCTACATCAATACACCTTTTTATCATTAATTGAATTTCTTTTGACACAACAAAATTACTATTTATTTCTTTATTAATTTCCATCTATAAATCTCCTTTCAAACTAGGATTTATTTGTTAAAATATAAACTATATTGGCCTACAACTTTATTTTAACCTTGCTTTTAAAAATAACTCTCAATGTATAAAATATTTATCTTGTAATTTTTGTATTGTTTTTTATTAATGCATCAAAATTCAAAGAAAATGCTATATACCCCACAATAAAGCCTACACCATAACTTACATGTAAAATAGGAAATACTATACAACATAAAGGAAATAAATTAATTTCCTTTTTAGAAAGTTTAAAACTAACAATAGCATCTAAAATAAAATATAAGGACATAAATGCAAGCCATTGATAAAAGAAAATACCGCTAAAAATGCTTCCTATTAAACTTAATATATTGTAAAAAACAAATAAAGTAGGTATTATATGTCTAATTGAAGCTATTTTTTTATATTCTTTAATAATTTTAGGTTTCCAAAATCCATATTGGTAATATTGATTCCATAGATTTTTTAATGAACTTCTACTATAATACTTAGATTTAATGTCTGGTGATAACAAAATATTTAATTTGTTTTGTGTCAATCTAAAATTAAATTCAAAATCTTGAGCTCGCGTCAATTCTTCATTGAAATAACCTATTTTATGAAAAACCTCCCTTTTATAAGCACCAAAGGCCACCGTATCTACAAATTTTTCTTCTTTTGAGTATCTAAATAATGCATTCCCAACTCCAAAAGGCGAACTAGTTGATAATGAAATAGCTTTTCCTATATTAGAATCACTTACGGTTTCAATAGGCCCTCCACTACAATGAACATTATCTTTCATTAATTTTTCTACATTATTTTTTATAAAATCAAAGTGTGCTTCTGCATGTGCTCCAAAAATAACCACAATATCAGAATTTGAATTCTTTATTCCAATGTTCATAGCCTTTGGAGCTGTAATTCCAATATTGTCTAATAGTTTAATGTTATTATGTTTTTTAGTATATTCTTTTACAATCTCTCTTGTACCATCTGTAGACATACCATCACAAACCAATATTTCATATAATTCCTTATGGTAACTTTGGTTAATAAATGAATCTAAACATTTTTGAATATAGTTTTTTTCGTTTTTACATGGAATAACTACAGAAACTGTTTTATCTAATATTTTTTTAATCATTTTCTCCACCTTATTCTATATTTTCTTGTACTCTGTTATTAATTTCTACTAATGCTATTATTAAAAATAATATCAAAGTACCCGAAATTACTCCTTTGTGGTTAAGTTCACTACCAGTCATTACTGCCATAAAACTAAAAGTTACAATAGATACTAAAAAACCTCGATTATTATCATAGTATTTAATTGTTTTTAATATAGTAATAATTAATATAGATAAAAATAATAGCATTGTTAAAACACCTAAATCCACCCCTATTTGTAAAAATAAATTATGTGGATGTTCTAACATATATGGAGCAACAATCATTTTCCACCTTAAGACAGTGGGTATACTCATATAGCCTTGAACAGCAAATTCCTTATAAAGCTCTTGGAAATTACCCATTCCTGTTCCAAAAGGGTATTTTTTCATTATGATAACATCTGTAAATATAGCTTGAATTCTTGATACTGCTGATGGATTCTTCAAGAAAGTTACGCTGCCAGTACCTCTAGAAATTATAAATTCTAAAACAGGCTTCATTACAACCAACCCTAATCCACATAATACAAATAAATATTTTTTATATTTCTTACTTATCAATATTATAAAAACACTTAAAATAAAAGTTAGCCAAGCTCCCCTAGTAAAAGTAATTAGCAATCCTGTGATTTGAATTATTAAAGAAGAATATAAGAACACTTTTTCTTTTACAGTAGTTTTTTTATATAAAATCAATTCAAGCAACAATGGAGTAATTGTTATTAATATTGCTGCAAAAATATTCACATTATGATAACCAAAGGTAAGTAGTGCTCTATTTCTATTTAAACTGTCTAATGATACTCCGCCTTTAAATACTTGAAACATACCATAAATACAACTAAAGTTTAAATTCAGTATTAAAATATAGTATATTTTCTTTATATCATCTCTATTAATGACAGTTAAGCATATTAAAAAAAACATAATTGGAACCGCTACGCTTAAAAAAGTCAGTCTTATGCTTTCTTCAACATCTGGAGAAAATATAACGCTACTAAAAGCTACCACTCCAAAAGATATAACTAAGTAAACTATTTTATTTTCTTTCTTATAATAATCTTTTTTCAAAGTTAATAATATTTTTTTAAATTTAAATAAAAAGAAAATTGTAATATATATTGCTTCGAAAGTTATTTTAAAAATTCCAAAATCTACATAGCAAAACTTTCTTGCTGTCACAAGGACTGGTAGTGATAGAATAAAAAGAAGTAGCGAAATTTTTTCGTTATGGTATATCAAACCTAAAGCAATGAGAAGTAAAAAAGTTGACCCACAAAGCATTGCCAAATCCATTGAACCTAGGTTTTTATAATTTATAATAAGTAAAGCTATTGTAAAAATAAAACTCATTATAAATATTGGTTTATTTTTAAACACAAAATTCTTAATTTTAATGATCATTATAATTTAATTCTCCTTGCTTGTTCCCTCTATTTCTCAGATTCTGAAAATATATTTTTATCATATCTTATATTATTATAATATTCTTTAAAGTTTTCATTTAATATCCCTATGACCTCTTCAATTGTTTTTTCACCAATAATTGCTTCTGAAGCCAATTCAAGTGTTTTAGAATTATTTACACTTGTGACAAAAATCGATGGATCTTTAGTTTCTACTTTAAATTTATAATTATCATTGTATTCTTCATATTCATAATTTTTAAAACTGGTATCACTGATAAGAGGTGAATTAATTAAGTTTTTCGATAAAAGTTCTCTATTTACCTCTTCTGAAATAAACCAATTATATACTTCTCTTATAGCATTTTGTTCTTTTTCTGTTTTACTTACCATAGCATTATTAATACATAAAAAATTTGATCCCGTCATATAATAATATTTAACTTCATCATAATAATTAAAAACCGGAAGATTACTTATACCCAAATCAAAAGTTAAAGGAATCTCATTAGAGAAATACCATTTATCTTCAAATGAACTTATCATCATTGCTGTGTTACCAAAATAAAAATCTTTTCTTAAATCTTTTCTTCCTTTAGTAAAAAATTCTTCATCTATAAAATTAGAAGAATACATTTCATTGTATAAAGAAAGAATTCTATTTGAATTTTCAAATTCATACTTTTGGTCCTCATAATCCCAAAAGGAAGTGTATATACTTCCTGCACTTACACTAGGTTCCCCTACTGATAACTTAAAGTCTTCATAATTTGAAAATGGAAAGGCGAAAGGAACAATATCTTCATCGTATTCTTTTATTTTCTCACTATAAGACATTACTTCATCCCAAGTTCTAGGCCCTCTTTCTGGATTTAATCCAGCTTTTTTAAATATCTCTTTATTCCAAATAAACTTTACATTGTTTTCAAAAATCCTTACTCCAATAGGTGTGTCTATAAAGTATATAAAATTCTCTGGATCGAAATTGTCAAGATTTATACCGGATTTCTCCAAGTTCATTATTTGACCTTTATTTATTAATCCTAAAGATGTATAAGCCATTATATCTGGGCCTTTATCGGCGGCTAATGATAACTCCAATAAATTATTATAATCATTTCCATAGGTATTAAACATAATATATATATCATCATGATTTTGATTGAATTTTTGAATTTGATATCTTCTAGTGGACGTAGTATTGTCACCTGGTAGCCAAACTCTAACGATACTTTTATTATTTAATACACTCTCTTCAAAATCTTTTTCTGAAGATACCTTTTCATTATTTAATTTAATTTTATAAAAAGCTGATGCCATTAAAACAGCAGCAATTATAAAAAACCAAACCAGGTTTTTTATATAAGTTTTTTTCATGAAACTACAACTCCAAACTTGTTTTTAAATATTTTTTTCCAGTTCACTATAAGCATCTAGTAGAGTTTTTTCAACAATACTCCAACTATATTTTTTTACAACTACTTCATTGCCTTTAAAAGCCATTTCCTTAGTTTTTTCTCTTTTTTCACCTAAGGATATTATTGCATCAGCAATACTTTTTTCATCTATGGGATTAACTAAGACACCACATTGTGCATCTTCTACAATTTTTCTCATCATTGGAAAATCACTAGCGATAATAGCCGTTGTCGAAATCATATATTCAAATAACTTGATAGGTTCAGAATTTATGTATCTCCAATTGTTAGGTTGAAGAATCACAAATCCTACATCGGATTTTTTTAAGTAACTAAAAACTTTTAAATGCGGAACTTTACCAGTAAAAACAATATCTTTGTCATTTAAATTTTTCTTTAAATAACTTTCTATTTTCACTTTAACTTCTTCTGTTTCAAAAGCACCCACAAAAACAAATTTATAATCTTTATCAACCAACTCTATGGCCTCTAATATTTTCAAAATTCCTCTATCTTCTCTTATACCACCCACATAAATAAATGTAGGCTTTTCACTGTATTCTTTTGATACAGACTCCATATTAGGATAGTTAGGAATTAAAGCAACATTTTTATTATATCTTTTAAATTTATCCACCAAAATATCATTTACCGAAATTATATAATCCGCTTTCTTGCACATAATTTTTTCATACAAATAAATTGTTTTTGTCACAAATGTTTTACCAACTGGAAAGTGCTCTGCAAAAGCTTCTGGATGATATTCATGAGAATCAAAAATCGCTTTTGAATTTAATCTTTTCTTTAACTTTAATGCAACTTGAAAAGAATCTGGTTCATGTGCATGATATACATCAGCATTGATATTAAAAGCTAAATCAAACATTTCTTTCATGGGTCTAAATCTATCATACCAAGCTTTTCTTTTCTTAAAGCATTTAACAATTATTCCTTGCTCTGTGATAAAATCTTTTTCACCTGGAGCCACCATATATATCTCACTATATATTTTTTTAAGAGATAAAATTTCTTTAAAATAAATTCTATTATCAAAAACATCATGTCCAGATGTTAAAATACATATTTTCATCTTTACTCCTTTAATAAACTCAATAAGAATCTATTTTCTATTGATTTTCTAATAATTGATCTACAGGTACATCTCTAAAATATTTTGCCGGTGATCCTTTAACTATTTTAGCTTTTGCCACATCTTTAGTAACTATACTTCCAGCTGCTGCAAAACCATCTTCATTTATAGTAACACCTGGCAGAATAACAGCTCCTGCGCCTATTCTTGCACCTTTTTTTATTGTTACTCCTTTAAAATGCTTGAATCGTTCTTTAGATCTTGCTGCATAATTATCATTTGATGTAACCACACAAGGTCCTATAAATACATAATCCTCCACAACAGAGTAAGCTGTTAGGTATACATTTGTTTGTATCTTGCAATTCATACCAACTGTGCAAAAATTCTCTATGGTTGCTCCCTTACCTATAATAGTTTTTTCTTTAATAGAAACATCTTCTCTTATAACTGCTTGATCCGCTACCAAAGTATTATTACCTATAGTACATCCACAATAAATAATTACTCCTGCTCCTATAAGACACTGGTCTTTAATTAAAGCTCCTTCATACTCTTTATCATCTTTAAAAATTGAGGTTACAGCTCTCATAGGCTTTTTGCCTATTACTGAATTATCATCTATACGCACATTATTGCCAATGTTGCTTCCAGAATGAATCACTACATTGTTTCCAATCAAACAATTTTCTCCTATTTGCACATTATCTTCTATTACTGCAAATTTGCCTACACTGACATTACTACCTAAAACAGCTTTTTCAGAAATATAATTCATTTGTAACCTCCATAATAGTATACTTAATAATTTTATTTAAACTAAGTTTCACAGTGGGATCCCTATAGATATTGCTTTTTTCATTTCTTCGGTTGAAAATTCATTAAAAGGAAATTGTACTGGCATTCCTGTTACCCTTGATTTATAAGCCGCAAGAATTATAGACATTGCTTTCTTTCCTTCTTCACCTGATACAAGAGGACTTCTGTTATCTTTTATAGCTTCTATCATATCTTTAAATAAAGGACTATGTCCATCCCCGTAAACAGAGTCTGGATCTGCTTCTAAATCACTTGTTACTTCTTCTTCAGAATCTAATTTATCAGCAAATCTCCAGTTTTCAATTCTATTTACAGCTAAACCACCAATAACTACTGTTCCTTTTTCACCAAAAATACTTAATGTTTCTTCTAGATTTTTAGGATATACACAAGCTGAACCCTCAATTATTCCAATAGATCCATTCTTAAACTTTACCATTATAGCTCCAAAATCTTCTGCTTCAATATTTCTCATATAAGTATCACTCATAGAAAATACAGTTTCAATTTCTCCAGCCATCATCCATTGAAGTAAATCAATATCATGGATACATTGGTTCATTAAAGTTCCGCCATCTAATTCCCAAGTTCCTCTCCAAGGAGCTTGAATATAATAATTCTCATTTCTATTCCATAAAATTCGTGCAGTTCCATTAATCAATTTTCCAAATCTTTCTTCTTCAATAGCTTTTCTAAGTTTTTGTATTGGCTTATTAAATCTATTTTGATGGCATACACATAACTTCACATTCATTTTCTTTGCTTTAGCTATCATTTTATCTGCATCTTCTATAGATAATGCCATTGGTTTCTCAACTATTACATGCTTTCCTTCATTCATACAGTTTATTGCTATTTCAGTGTGATATCCGCTTTCTGTGGCAATAGTTACAATATGAATGTCTTCATTAGCTAGCATTTCTTTGTAATCTTCATAAACATTAACTTCATGATTTTCTAAAGATTTAGAACAATATTCCTTTTTCTTATCTGTAGCTTTATTCAAATCCACATCACATACAGCAACAAGCTTGCAGTCATGATTGTTTTTTAAAATTCCTTCGATGTGTTTATAAGATATTCTGCCACACCCAATAATAGCAAAATTCAATTTATTCATATTAGCACCTCATTATAATTTAACAATTTTACTTCTATTATTTTTAACATCTTTTGATGCATTTCTTGTGTCATAAAAAATCTTAGATTTTTCAACTATTGTCTCATAATCATATTGAGAGTGATCTGTTGTTATTACAACTATATCTGATGATTCAATCTCATTTTCCCATTCTACAGATATATATTCTTTTCCTTTATGATTAAACTTAGGCACAAAAGGATCATTATATGATACACTTGCTCCACTGTCTTCTAATAACTCAAGAATTTTCAAAGCTGGCGATTCCCTCATATCATCTATATCTTTCTTATAGGCAATACCAACCAATAAAACCTTTGCTCCATTTAAAGCCTTTTTATCCCCATTTAATAATTTCATCATAGTATCAACAACAAATTGCGGCATTGAATCATTAATTTCGCCTGCTGTTTCTATAAGTCTTGTATGATAATCATATTCTCTAGCTTTATAAGTTAAGTAAAATGGATCTAAAGGAATGCAATGTCCACCTAGTCCAGGACCTGGATAAAAGGCCATATAGCCATAAGGCTTAGTTTTAGCTGCATCAATAACTTCCCAAATATCTATACCCATTTTTTTACATAAAATAGCCATTTCATTAGCTAAACCTATATTAATATGTCTAAAAGTATTTTCAAGAATTTTTTCCATTTCAGCTACCGCTGGTGATGATACACAATGAATCTCACCTTCTAAAACATTTCTATATAAAGCAGCTGCAATTTCAGTACACTCTTCTGTACATCCACCCACTACTTTAGGGGTATTCTTTGTTTTAAATTGCTTATTACCTGGGTCTACTCTCTCTGGAGAAAATGCTAAATAAAAATCAACTCCACATTTTAAACCTGTTTCTTCTAATATAGGCTTAATTATCTCTTCAGTTGTTCCAGGATAAGTTGTGCTTTCTAAAACTACTAACATGCCTTCATGAAGGTATTTAGCAATCTCACGAGTAGAATCAACTACATAAGAAACATCGGGTTGTTTAAATTTATCAAGTGGTGTAGGTACTGCTATAGCTATTGCATCCACATCTTTTACAAAAGAAAAATCCGTAGTTGCTTTCAATAATCCTTGTTTAACTAAGTCTTCTAAATCTTTATCAATAATATCCCCTATATAATTATGGCCTTCATTTACCATATTAACTTTTTCTTCTTGTATATCAAATCCAATTACATTATATCCTGCCTTAGCTTTTTCTACTGATAAAGGTAATCCCACATAACCTAATCCAACAACTCCCAATACAGCAGTTCTATCCTCAATCTTTTTTAATAATATATTTTTATCAAACATTATAAACAACTCCTCATTTAATTTCACACTGTTGTAATATTATTTTCTCCAATTAATCTAATATAATTCCATTTTTTACTAAGATGTTTTTTTCATCATTTGCTCATAAACATTCTTAACTTTATCAGCACTATTTTTCCAACTGAAATTTTCTTCCACAGTTGTTTTGCCTTTATTACCTATCTTTACTGCTTCATCTTTATTCTCAATTAAAAATTCTATTTGTTCTCTTAAATCTTCAGCATCACTAGGTAAAACTAGCATTCCATTCTCTTTATGTTTAATTGCATCTTCTATGCCTTCCCCCTTAACTCCAATGGAAGGTTTTCCATGATACATAGCTTCTAAATAAGCTATTCCAAAACCTTCTTTCCAACTTGGCAAAGAAAATATATCGCAAATCTCCAAATAACCCATAACCTGATTATTCTCTAATTTACCTAAAAATCTAACTTGATTATCAACGCCTAAACTAGCAACTAATTTTTTCAAATTTTCTTTCTCTGGTCCGTCACCAATAATCCAATATATTATATTCGGGAACTTATCTTTTAATTTTGCTATAGATTCAATATTTAAATGAGTCCCTTTTGATTTATATAAATTACATACACTTAATATAAGAATTGAATTTTTAGGCTTTTGAATAAGGGATTCTCCTTTATATTCACATTGCTTCATATCAATTCCATTATGTATAACTGTAGCTTTGCAAATAAAATCTTCATTTATAATCACTTTTCTAAGTTTTTCACTAACTAATAATATTTTATCTACATTTCTAAATACTCTAAAAATATTATCTTTATATTTTTTTCCTCTATTTAAAGTCACCTGCAAGTCTTGACCATGAATGGTAACTACATGAGGTAACTTAAGTTTTTTATTAATAATCATAGAAGCAAATCCATCTGGTAACGCCACATGTGAGTGAATTAAATCAAATTTATGTTTATTATTTAATTTATTCACAAGTCCATGAATGCCTTTATACATAAAATAACCAGATTTATCAAATAAAATTCCTTTTGGAAAAGTAACATATCTGGGATAATAAACTTCTATATCATCCATAATAATTTTTTTAGGGATAAGGGAATATTTATTCCACTTTTTACTCAGCTTATTTAAAGGAAAAATAGATAAAGGAACTGGCGACACCACCACTATTTCACATCCATTTTTTTTTAATTCCTGCACAGATTTATGAACAAAAATTCCATTTATTTCATTAAAATTAGATGGGTACATATGAGATATAACTAATACTTTCATTAAAAGACCCCTTCTATTTTCTAATTAAAATATTCCTTAATTGCTTCTACAACATATTTTTGTTGTTCAAGGGATATTTCTGGATATAATGGTAAAGCAAAAGTTTTTTTGCAAGCATCCTCTGCAACAGGAAAATCGCCCACTTTATGATTTAAATGTTCATAAACTTCTTGAAAATGAACTGGTATAGGATAATAAACCCCAGTTGAAATACCTTTTTGCTTTAATTCCTCTATAATTTTATCTCTATCATAATGTTGAATTGAATACATATGATAAACATGTTTACAATCTTCATTCATAAAAGGTAATTGAATCTGTTGCTCTTTTAATAAATCATTATATATTTGTGCTTTCTCATTTCTTAAGTCATTCCATTTTGTTATGTATTTTAATTTAACTCTCAATACTGCCGCTTGTATTTCATCAAGCCTGCTGTTGTGTCCTATTAAGCTATGAACATACTTTTTAGCACTTCCATGAACTCTTAATAGCTTAAGTTTTTCATTTATTTCAGAATCATTAGTTACAATCATACCACCATCGCCATATCCCCCCAAATTTTTTGTTGGGAAAAAGGAATAGCATCCTACATGACCTATAGACCCTGCTTTTTTACCTTTATATTCTGCTCCTATGGCTTGACAAGCATCTTCAATAACAATCAAATTATGTTTTTCCGCAATTTCCATTATTCTATCCATATCACACATTTGGCCAAAAATATGTACTGGTATAATAGCTTTTGTTCTTGAAGTTATTTTCTCTTCTATTTTATCCGGATCTATACATAATGTTTTTTCATCTATATCTGCAAAAACAGGTGTTGCACCCACAACTGAAGTTGTTTCCGCTGAAGCGAAAAAAGTAAATGGAGTAGTTATAACTTCATCATTTTCTTTTATTCCATAAGCTTTTAAAGTTAACATAAGAGCATCTGTGCCGTTTGCTACGCCTATTCCGTATTTAACTCCAGTAAATTCTGCAATCTCTTCTTCTAGTTTTTTAACATTAGGTCCCATAACGAAATGAGTAGACACTAATACATCCTTTATTGCTTTATCAACTTCCTCTTCTATTGTTTGGTACTGAGCTTTTAAATCTAATAAATCCACTTTCATAATTTTAATCATCTTCCCTTTCTTAAAACTTAATACTATAAACTTTTCATATAATTTTCTATTTGAACTAAAATCTCATCCTTAGAATCAATTTTTTTAGCCATTTTTAAATGAATATTTGCATTTTCCATATCTCCTGAATTTATGTAGCACATAATCAGATTGGTACATATTTCAATAGATCCAGTTACTTCAAAGGCTTTTCTTAAATAATATATAGCTTTTTCATAATCTAAAATTGCTGCATAATTTATACCTAGTTCATTAAATACTTCTGGAAAATTACTATCTAAATTCACACTTTCATTTAAATAAAAAATAGCTTTTTCATAATTTTCTAAATTTCTATAAGCAACCGCTATATAATAAAAAATACTTGCATTATCTGCCATTTCATTGACTAAAGCTAATAACTTATTTAAAGCTTCACTAGGAGCTTCATAAATTAATTGTTTTCCTTCTTCATACTCTACAATTCTTTTCAATGAATTCTTCACATCTGATATTTCATTTGTTTCTTCTCCACCCAAAGATAAGTATTGGTTTATTGAAAATAAAGCTTCTTCGTATTTTTTATCTTCTTTTTTTATTTGAGCTTCGTATAAATAAGGAATAGAGAAATTTTCATGTTGTTTTGACAATTCAATTGATTTTAGTAACTCTTCTTTATAATCTTTGTCTTCCATGGTTAATGTATTTAATAAAGATAATAACTTTTCATAATTTTCTTTAGAATCTTCAATCTTTATTAATCCATTTAATAATATATAGGCTTCTTCAAGATTGTTTAATTTAACTGACTCTGCAATTTTACCCTTAATGAAAGGAATACTTTTAGGTGTAGCACTTATTAATCGAATATAATCTTCATTATATTTAAATTCTTCATCAATACCTATAACTTTAAACATTCCTTCTATGAAAATACCAACTGGTATTCTATCTATATTCTTTCCTTTATTTATATCTTCTACTAAGGATTCTGTCCCTATGGGCATATAAATATTCTCTTTTAAATCTATATTAAAAAGTGATTTTACTCTTTCATTATCTAAAGTAATAAATAAAACATTTTTTAATTTTTCTTTCAACTTAGCTTTTAAACTCATTTTTCCTCCTAAATGTAAATCTTTTATTTTTCTTTATCATTATAGTTTATTCACTTCAAAAAGTCTGTTTATTGAATAAGTTTTTACAAAAAGTTTATAGCCGCAAAATTTGCGGCTATAATGATTTATAGTATTTAATTATTAATTCAACGCTTCCTCAATTATTTTCATAACATTTGTTTTGAATTCTTCTGTCTTAATTTTAGCATCTTCCTCACTTTTACCAACAACTGACAAATAAATTTTCATTTTAGGTTCTGTACCAGAAGGTCTAACAACAAACCAAGATCCATCCTCTAAAATAAATTTTAACACGTTAGATTTCGGAAGATTAATTACATTCTCTGTCATTGCAATTAAATCTTTTTCAACTGAAATTTGATAATCCATTTTTTGTGTGATTTTTACTCCGTTTACATTAGCTTTCATTGAGTGTCTTAAACTTTGAAGTGCATTTGCAATTTTTTCTTGACCTTCTTTACCTTCAAGGCTTATTGAAACTAAGCTTTCTTTATAGTAACCATATTCTTTATACATATCCATTAAAGCATCATAAAGACTTAATCCAATAGATTTATAATATAAAGTCATTTCAGAAATAAGCATAGCTGCTATAACTGCATCTTTATCTCTAACAAAATCTCCGGATAAGTATCCATAACTTTCTTCAAATCCAAATAAGAAAGTTTTATCCTTATTAGTTTCAAATTCTTTTATCTTCTCACCTATATATTTAAATCCAGTAAGAACATTAATTAATTCAACATTAAACTTTTCAGCAACCTTTGCAGCTAATTCAGTTGTTACAATAGTTTTTATAACTGCTGGGTTTTCAGGAAGTATTTCAAGTTCAGTTAATGAAGATAAAATATAGTTAGTAAGCAAAGCTCCCATTTGGTTACCAGATAAAACTCTATATTCACCAGCACTGTCAAGTACAACTGCACCAATTCTATCACAATCCGGATCTGTTCCAAATATAATATCAGGTTTTATTTCTTTTGCCATTTCCATTGCAATGCTAAAAACCTGTGGTTCTTCTGGATTAGGATATGACGCAGTTGGGAAATTACCATCTGGCATTTCTTGTTCCTTTACTACTATAACATTTTCGTATCCTAATTCACTTAAAACTCTTCTAACCGGAACATTACCTGAACCATGAATTGGAGTATAAATAATTTTTAAATCTTTTGCTGATTTTTCAATTAAATCTTTTCTTATGGAAAGTTTTTTTACTTTATCTATATATAATTTATCTACTTCTTCTCCAATAATATTAAGTAAAGATTTTTCTTTTGCTTCACTTTCTTCTATTGTTTTAATTTCCGAAAAATCTTTTATATCATTTACAAATCCTATGATTTTTTCAGCCGCTTCATCTGTAACTTGTCCGCCATCATTCCCATAAACTTTATATCCATTATATTGTTTAGGGTTATGAGATGCTGTTACAACAATTCCTGCATGAGATTTAAGTTCTCTAACTGTATAAGATAAAACTGGGGTTGGTCTCAAACTCTCAAATAAATTTACTTTTATTCCATTAGCACATAAAGTCAAAGCAGCACTTTTAGCAAATTCATCTGACATATTTCTAGAGTCGCATGCAATGCTTACTGAGATTTCTTCATCTTTATATGTATCCAACAAATAATTTGCTAATCCTTGTGTAGCTTTGTTTACAGTATAAATATTCAACCTATTAGATCCTGCCCCTATAACCCCTCTTAATCCACCAGTTCCAAAATCAAGATCTTTGTAGAATCTATCTTCTAATTCTTTTTCATCCTTAATAGCTTTAAGCTCATTTTTAGTACCCTCATCAATTAAACTTGAATTAATCCACTCTTCATATTTCATTTTGTAATTCATTTTTTCTCCCCCTATCTAAATTTTATAGAGTTATTATACTATAAATTGGTAATACGATACAATGTTTTTCTAAAATTCATTTTCTAGCAAAGAAAAAAATGGCTATTTTTAAGCCATTTCTTCTTTTTTTACTGCTTTTTCTTCATCTTTCACAATACTTTTTATTTCCTTTGAAGTATCATTAACTTCCTCTTCAACTTTGTTATTGATATAATTAACAGAAAAAAGAACAGAATCCAAATCTAAATTAAATGAAATTTCCTCAGCAACTTCTAAATCAGCCACCCTAAAAACATCTCCAACATTTAATGTTGAGGCATCAACATTAAATGACTTAGGAATATTATCAGCAGTACATTTTATTTTAACTGAATCTCGCTCCCTTTGAAGAATTCCACCTTTACTTACTACAGATCCTTCACCCGAAATCACTATAGGTACTTCAGTTTGAATTTTATCTTTTGAACTTACTTCCTGTAAATCTATATGTATAAGCTGATGAGTAACAGGTTCTTTCTGAATTTCTTTAATGAATGCAGTATGAATATCACCGCTTATATCAACTTTAAGAAATGCATGCTGTCCTTGAGTTGCTATTTCTTTACTAATTTCTTGCTTATCCATAGAAATTAAAACGCCTTTATTTCCATGTCCATATATAATACCAGGTAACTTACCATCATTTCTTTCTCTTTTTGCACTATGATGTGCAGTTTTAGTTCTTTGTTCGCATTTAATAGTTTCCATATAAACCCTCCTTTACTTTTGTTATTATTAACAAAAATAAAGAAAATATACACTTTTTAAAATTTATATAATATATTTGAGTTTATTTCATCAATAGAATTACATCCAGTAAGAACCATTGCTGATTTTAATTCCCCTTTAAGTTTTTCTATATAAGTTTTAACTCCTTCTCTTTCTCCTCCGAAGGAAGCTGTTACAAAGGGTCTTCCAATTAAAACTCCATCAGCACCAAGAGCTATCATTTTCAAAACGTCTACTCCTGTTCTAACTCCACCATCTGCTAAAATAGTTACTTTTCCTTTAACTTTTTGAGCAATTTCTGGCAATACTTGTGCTACTCCTGGCGTTTCTTCTAAAACCCTTCCCCCATGATTAGATACAACTATAGCTGAAACCCCTGCTTCTACAGCAAATTCTGCATCTTCAACAGTCATAACTCCTTTAAGAATAAATGGTAGGTTGGTGCTATGAACAATTTCTTTTATTTCTTCTACTGTTTTAGGCATTACCGGTTTTCCATGAAGTGCTAAAGTAATTAACCCACAAGCATCTATATCCATACCAACTGCGTAAGCTCCAGCTTTTTCAGATAATTTTATTTTTTCAATTACACTTTCATTTTTCCAAGGTTTTATAAAAGCTATTCCATTTCCTCCGGATTTTTCTAATTGTTCAAGGTTAGTAATCAAGAAGGAATCTACAGCAGTATCCCCTACCATAGGGTAAATACCAGCATCTAAACATCCATTAATAACCCATGATATATATTCTTCTTCTGTAAATTTTCCACCCATATTAAGGGTTGTACCAGAAACCGGTGCGGCAAAAACCGGCAAACTCATTTTCTTGCCAAATAACTCAACAGAAATATCAGGATCTTTTGCACTATGTATGGTTTTCATATTTAATTTGTATGCATTTAAAGCATTGATATTTTCTTTAAAAGAAGATGCATTCCCCTTACCGCCCATACCAGGTACCTGACCTGCACAAGCTACCCCATTACAAACTGGACATACTTTACAACTGTTGTTTAAATTTTCTCTAGCATTTTTTAAAATTTCTTTATAATCCATTATTAATACCCCCTTATTTTTTTTATAAGCTATTTAATTTTTATATATAATTTTTATCACTCTCAATAATAACTCCATTTTTTCTAAGTAAAGCTGATGTTACTCCTTCACCTTCAACCAACTCACCATTAAAATTTCCAGAATAAATCCTTCCGAATCCACAAGAAGGACTGTTAGCTTTTAAAATAACTTTTTTGCAATCTATAGATTTTGCTATTTTTAAAGTTTCTTCTGCTCCCTTAATGAATTCTTTTGTTAAATCTACTCCGTCAGAATTCAAAACCCTAGCCTTTCCTTGTAAAACCTCTTCCCCAGATCCCCCAACAATTTCACATGGTATTCTTGGAGTAGCAAGTCCCCCTAATTCTTCTGGACAAACTAAAATCCCTTCTCCCCTAGAGAAAATACGAAAAATTTCATCATTATAATTATTTCCGCCGCTGTATTTGCAATCGATACCGCAGAGACATGCGCTTATTAAGTACAGAGTAATCAACTCCCTAAAAATATATTTGATCATCATTGAGAAAAAAGATGAACTAACTCGTAGGGAGCGGTTTCCACGCCGCTCCGCTATGCCTATAAATTACATATTTAATATTGATAAAAAATACAAAATACAGAAGGTAGTATAATATTTTCATTACGATTTTACTGTAATTGTAATTTTATTGGGAAACAGAAGGCGGGCATGGAAACCCGCCCCTACAAATAGTTTCTTCGTCTTTTAACTTTATTATTTACCAGTAATTACTTAAACTCCACTACCGTAACTCCATCTCCACCTTCGCCAAATTCACCTAATCTAGATTTCTTCACATGAGGGTGTTTTCTCATCATTAAGGTTACAGCATTTTTCAAAACACCTGTTCCTTTACCATGAATTATAGTTACCTCTCCTAGCCCCCCTAAGTAAGCATCATCTAAATATTTATCTAAATTGTATAAAGCTTCTTCTGAGTCCATTCCTCTTAAATCAATTGAAGAGGAAATTGAACTTATATTTAATTTTGCTTCACGTTTTGCATTAGCTTTCTTTTGTTTTTTGTTAGATTTGTTTTTTCTTAAATCTTTTATATTAACAGAAATCTTCATTATTCCTGCTTGAACTTGTAAGTCACCTTTGTTATCTGGCTTAGATAAAATTACAACATTAGTATTGAATTTTGGAAGAAATGCTTCTTCTCCTTCTCTCACCTTTTCTAAAATTTCACCATCTTCATCTACTTTTAATAAATCTTTTTCTTTTTTATTTAATTCATTTTTAAGCTTTAATCTTTCTTCTTCTAGCTTTTGTCTAACATCATTGCTATATCCCATTTTCTCAAGTTTTCTAATTTCTTTTAGAATTGAGTCCGCTTCTTCTTTAGCTTTTAATATTATTTCTTTAGCTTCTTCATTTGCTTTCATTTGTTCTCTATCTCTTACATTTTGAAGATTATTAAGCTTATCTTCATATTTATCTTTTAAAGCTAAAGCCTCTCTTTTTGCTTTCTCCGCAAATATGGCATCTCGTTGTGATTTAATACTTTGGCTTTGAAGGTCCTGAATTAAATCCTCAAATTTTAATGTTTCTTCTGAAATACCTTTTCTTGCTTCTTCAATAATATAATCTGGCAATCCTAATTTCTTAGAAATTTCAAAAGCATTTGATTTACCTGGAATTCCTATAAGCAACTTATAAGTTGGTCTCAAGCTTTCTACATTAAATTCCACAGATGCATTTACAATACCATCCATTTTTATTGCATAAGCTTTTAATTCACTATAATGGGTAGTAGCAAATATTTTGCAATTTCTTTTCTTTAAATTTTCTAAAATTGATACGGCTAAGGCAGCTCCCTCTGTGGGGTCTGTTCCAGCTCCAAGCTCATCAAATAATACCAAAGAATCTTTATCTGCTTCATCAATTATTTTAACTATATTAGTCATATGAGAAGAGAAGGTTGATAAACTTTGCTCTATACTTTGTTCGTCACCAATATCAGCAAAGATTTCTTTATAAAAAGACACTGAAGATTCATCAGAAACTGGTATCATAAGCCCACTTAAAGCCATTAAATGAAGAAGTCCAACAGTTTTTAAAGTAACAGTTTTACCTCCTGTATTTGGACCGGTAATAATTACACCATTGATATCATCCTCAATATAAATGTTATTTGCCACAACTTCCTTAGGATCTATAAGTGGGTGTTTAGCACTTATTAAATTAAATCGCCCATCCATTCTAACTTGTGGTTTAAATGCATTTAAATCATATGCATATTTTCCTTTTGCAAAAATAAAGTCCACTTCCCATATTATTTTTGCATTAACTTTTATCAAATCAATATTATCCTGAATTTTTAAAGATAAAACACTTAATATTTTTTCAATTTCAGCTTTTTCTTTTAATTTCATTTCTCTTATTTCATTATTTAATGTAACTAAACTTATAGGCTCTATAAACAAAGTAGCTCCTGAAGAACTTTGGTCATGTACTAATCCTTGTACTTGACCTTTATACTCTATCTTGACAGGAAGCACATATCTATCACCTCTTACAGTGTATATATCTTCTTGAAGATATTGAGAATAGGATTTTATTAATGAATTAATCTTACCTTTAATTGAGGCATTTTTTTCTTTTATACTTCTTCTAATTAAAAATAAATCTTTACTTGCTTTATCAGAAATCTCATCTTCCCCAATGATAGCATTATAAATTTCATCTTCTATATGTTTTAAACTAACAATGCCCATTGTAAGATTTTCTAATATTCTATATTTCTCCCCTTCTTCTTTAGAAAAGATAAAGGATTTTATATTTCTTGCACATCTTAATAAATTGGCAGATCTTAATAATTCCCCTGGAAGTAAAGTCATTCCTTTGGAAGCTTTCACCAAAGTTTCTCTTACATCATATAACCCACTAAAAGGAGGTGCTCCTTTTTTAAATAAAATATTATAAGCTTCCTCTGTTTCATCTAAATGTTCTTTTACCAAATATGAATTTTCATAGGGTTTTAATTCCCCAATATAATCTTTACCTGCTTTTGATACTGCATATTTTTTCATATGTTCTTTTATTTTGTCAAATTCTAAAACTCTTAAAGCTCTTTCATTCATATCTATTCACCTTCTAACTTTCTTTATTCTACACCTCTTTTGAAATGACCCCTTGTATAATTACCAAATTCACTTTGGAAACTTTTCTCTTTATACGCTTGTAAAATTTTATTAGTTTCTTCAAAGCTTTCATCTGTAAAATCTAATCTTAGAATTGAAATATTAATTCTTTTGATTTCTTCTAAATTAGGTATAAGATTTGTGGCACTTACATTTAAAATATGACTTCTACAAAACTTATCCATAACAATAGGGAATTCATTATCTTTTCTATCTTTTAAAACATACTTTCCTTCACTACAAGCATTTGTACAATAGTTATCCTTTTTCTGTCCAAATAAGCTACCTACAGGACAATATTCCTTTATCATCATTTCACTTTTACCATAAACTATCATGCCCATAGTATTAGGATTCTTTTTAGTGAACTCACTAATTTCACTTTTATTTAATTCCAAACTTATAAAAGATGTTTCTAAATAGTCCTTATAAAAAGCAGGAGAATAGCCATTAAAACAATTTAACTTATAATCCCCTAATATAGTAATTTCTTTACCATATTTCTTGATAATACCCAAATTACTAGTAACTATACCTTTAAGATGTTTCAAATTATTATCAATAATCTTACATATATGATTGAATTCTTGTTTAACTATTGATGGAACTCTCAAATAGAAATTAATATCACCTAAATCAGTTAGGTTCAAATCGCAGTCCCTCATAAAATAGTCAACAACAATATTATCAAATCCATTATTCTCAGCAGCTTTCAACTGTTCTTTGTTAATCACAGTGATAAAAGTTGTATTGTTTAAAGAACTATTCTTCACTTCCAGGTCTAATTCTTTAAATTGTTTTAATTTTTCTTTTATATCATATATAGTTTCACTACTATTAGTATTATCAATTAATTTATCTAATAAATTTCTTCTAAGCTCATTAATCAAAGAAACTGGTGAAAACCCTTCTTCGTATTGAGCAAAATAAATTTCTTTAATTACAAAAGGTGTATTTCCCGCTTTAGATAAACTTTTCTCTATTCTACTTTTATCTAAAGGCTTGTTAATAGGGCATTGTACCTTTTCTCCATAAACAGAAATAGTTTTTCCTTCATAAACACAGCTAACTTTAATAGGTTCTCCTACTTTAAATTCCACTTCTAACTTTACTGGAATTTTTCTTATAAATTTATCATTAAAAGATTGTTGTAATTCAGCCATTAAAATTGTATCAAATGTTTTAAATATATTTTCATTTTTCGAGTAATTACTAGGTCTAATAACAACAGTTTCCCCTTTTTTAGCTTCTTCTACCTCTATTCCATTCTTGAAGATTTTCTCAACGATAAATCCTTTTTTATTTGTCCTAACTCCATCTAATCTATTTAGATTTTCAGTTAAAGTCAATGTATAATCCTCATTGGTCTTTCCAATAAAAACTCCTGTATTTTTAGGATAATTTAAAGCCATCATTTCTTTACCTTTGTTGCCAAATAAAAAAGCCTGTGAAAAACCTTCTCTATTGAATAATTGATTTAATCTTTCTTTTTCATCCTTTAAATCAAAGGTTTCATTATCATAGTAACTATCAATAGCTTTCCTATATGCTGAAACTACCCCTGCTACATATTCTGGTCTTTTCATTCTTCCTTCAATTTTCAAGGAAGCTGTACCAGTTTTTATTATTTCATCAATATTTGAAAGAGTACAAACATCTTTAGGACTTAGCAAATACCCTTTTTTAGATATATTTTTATCTTTATTAATCAATTCATAAGGTAGCCTGCAAGGTTGCGCACAAGTTCCACGATTCCCACTTCTTCCACCTATTAAAGAACTCATTAAGCATTGACCAGAGTAACTTATGCAAAGGGCTCCATGGATAAATACTTCCGTCTCTACTTCTGCTTTTGTTGAAATTTCTTCAATTTCTTCTACTGATAATTCTCTTGCAAGAACAACTCTTGAAAAACC
Source organism: Clostridium grantii DSM 8605 (assembly GCF_900129965.1). Taxonomy (GTDB): domain Bacteria; phylum Bacillota; class Clostridia; order Clostridiales; family Clostridiaceae; genus Clostridium_AF; species Clostridium_AF grantii. The sequence goes on from NZ_FQXM01000004.1 coordinate 279,000, forward strand.
TTTTTCCTTCAGTAATCTTGCACCCTCTACATTATGAATTGTCATTTGAGTAGAAGCATGAATTTCTAAATCAGGAAATAAATTTCTACTCAAAAAAGCAAGTCCTGTATCTTGTATTATTATTGCATCCACATTAATGCTATGAAGGAAATGAATAAATTCAAGGGACTCCTCAATTTCTTTATCTTTGATTAATGTATTAACAGTTACATAAATTTTCACATTATATAAATGACAATATTCAACAGCTTCTTTTAGTTTTTCTTCATTAAAATTTGTTGCGTATGCTCTAGCTGAAAACTTGTCTCCGCCCAAATAAACAGCATCCGCACCATTTGAAACAGCGGCATATAAACTCTCTAAGCTACCTGCCGGCGCTAGTAATTCGATTTTTTTCATATATTTCTCCTTAAATTAACTTTTCCACTTACGTAAATTTTCTTCTTTCCTTTTATTATATCAGATATCTATAAAAAAAATCCACTTATATATGAATTACTACCATCTGTGTATAACCACTGGCCTTTAAAGATAAATTATTTTATACTAAATATATACAAGTACTTCAATCATTAAAAAATCTATTTTTGGAGGTTATTAAGTTGAAAGTTGAGCTACAAATAGATAAAAATTCAACAGAATCTAAATTTATCATAATTACAAATAGAATTACTAGGGAAGTGGAAAAAATAATCAATTTTATAAATTCAAATAAGCATGTTACCTACAAAGGTACAAAAGACCAACAAATTTACTTATTAAATCCAGATGATATTTTCTATTTCTATACAGAAGGGCAAAGAGTAATGGTAAAAACTAAGAACCAGGTTTTGCAAGTCAAATTAAAGTTATATGAAATTGAGGAACAAATGGATGGTACAAATTTAATAAGAATCTCTAATTCAATTATTGCTAATATTGATAAAATAAATAATCTAGAAATGTCTTTTAATGGTACATTTTGCATTAAATTTATTAATGGAGATATACAATATTCCTCTAGGCGATATGTTAAAAAGATAAAGGAATTTTTAAATCTATAAAAAAGGAGTGTTAATTATGTTAATTAAAGAAATAATAAAAAGAGGTTTTCAAGGCTCAGTTATAGGTGTTTTTATTATAGAATCCTTGGGCGTTATAATGATGTTTTTTTCAAAGGAAGTTGTTTCTTTCAGTAAAGAATTTCTTATATCTCAGTATGTTGCCGCTACTATTATTGGATTTGTTTTTGGTGCATTAAACATTTTATTTCAATACGAAAAATTGGGAATATTTAAAGCTACAATAATACACTTTCTTGTATTGTTACTTGTTTATATCCCCTGCGCAAATTGGGCTGGTTGGTTCAGAAGTGATATAACTGTAATTATATCTACCATGGTTATTTTTATTAGTATATATTCAACCATTTGGTTAATATGTTATTTTCAATGGAAAAAAGATGTGGAAGAAATAAATACAAAATTAAAACTTCGAAAAGAATCATAATTAAAATCTTATTATAGGTATCCCAGTTCAACTATATAATGTGGTGTTATTTATAATGCTACTTATATTTAATTATAGCCTATTTTCTTATTATAAACCATCTTTGTAGACACAATTTATATCTGTTAGTAATCAATAATATAAAATTTATAACATTATCATGAATGCCTCTCAAAAGATTTAAATCAGTTTCTTCTATCCAGTTTTATTTATATCCCCATAATAAACTCCACGTGTGTTCTGATAAAATCATGATACTAATACGCGTTAGAATTGGGTTTGAGCAAAAAAACGACCTCCTTAGCTTAGGGGGGTCGTGGGATTGTATAAGTTTATACTTTTACGCAATATTTACAACTTACTATTTCAATTTTTAATATTACTTTTTTAATATTTTTATTTCATTCCCTATTAAATAAAGATATTGCTACTGGTATTCCTATTAGAGATATATTAAAACAAACAATTAGCGTTAATGCTACCATAAATACTTTACCAAATCCATTTAATGCACTCGAAAACAATATTCGAATCAATTTAAAAGGAAGTGCAATTATCTTAAATAATAATGCTAACATTATACCAATTAGATTGAGCATCTCCTCATATTAACATCCTTTCTATAATCGACCTGATTTTATCTTTATAACTCTCATCAGTAAATACAACCTTCTCCGTACATACTTGAAATTTATCTATTTCTGCTTGAACTTCACTTCCTCTAAAATTCATATTGAATTTATTTTGAAATTTAATTCTATCAAATTCACTATTAAATGTGATTTCATAACTATATCTTTGCGAGTAATCATCAAATCCAATGTATGTAATATTAGCCATACACTTATCCACCTTTCAATTTTACCACTCTAATTTGATATCATCGTGTTCATCTGCTATTTCTTTAATTGCATCAATCAATTCACATAGAACCTCTAAATTAAACCATGGATGGTCAATAATTTTACAATCATCATATTTAGGATATATTTTAAGTATAGGCTTACTCTCTGATGTATCATGATATACAAAATCAATATCAGAATATGGAATACTGAACTTAGAATTTTTGTTTAATAAAGATTTTACGTATATACCATCAGTAGATAGAACAAATCCTGATTTACCTTCCCCAAAAGAACTATCACTATATAAAATTATTATGTCTCTCCATTTTACTCTATTATCACATATTTTTTCAGCTGCTCTCCCTAGGTATTTAACTGAATATTCATTACTTGGATCATTACCAATCAAATATCCTCTCCAAATACCAGAACCATTTGTTATTTCTTCTTCCTTTTGTATCATTTTTTGTTTTTTATCATCCATTGCTTTCAACTCCATTTCTTAATAATTTACAAGCTTCATAATTCAGTCTATAATATTCTTCTAAACTTAACTCCGTCGAAAATATTACTTTATAAGCCTCATCAACTCTGCAAAGTAAAGGTCTTTTACTATATATACTACATTCATTCGTATCTAAGTTAATGTATTTACAACAACCATCACCTCTGTCTAATTGTCTATACATTTCATTTTTCCCTACAACTCTACAACACGCACCACACTTTATGCATTTAAACATGAAGCCTAGATTTGCTTAAGCATTTGTAAATATTTATTTCCATTGTCTAACATACTATTTGTTGCTTCATCCAACTCTCCATTTTCTTTTAATAATGAGGTGTCTAGGATAGCTTTTATAGTCTGAGCTATTTGTACACATTTATATATGTCTTGCTGCTCAGCTAAGCTGTAATTGTTCCAATTAATACCACTATGATTCAATATGATTATTAGTTTAGATACATAATCAACAAAATATGAATCCAGTTTTTGCAAAACCTCCGTTAGTTGGTTTGAGCGCGTAAAAATTGACTTTAATGCTACTCCAATATTTTTTGCTTGAACTTTGAATGCCTTTGCCTTATCATAATTGCCATAAGAATCATTCAAGGCTTTTCTCGATTGACTCGCAAATATGCTGCCACCAATTGCTAGTGCCGGACCTACAACTAGACCACCTAGAACAATCATACCTCCCATCATTCCATACCCACCAGCTGCCAAAGCACCTCCACCTAACCAAGCAAGTGTAGCATTAACAGCTGCTGCTCCTGAAAGTGCTCCTAGTGCAGTTCCTGTTGTAGCAGTTACAATTAATCCTCCTAATCCACTCATTACAACGCTATATGTCCCATATGCAAGTAATGCCCCCGATCCAACTGCTGCAAGTCCATTAACAGCAATCTTTTTTGCTTCAAAAGCAGCCTCCTTCAACTGCTTAAAGCTATCACTTGATGGATTGAAATTTTTCAATTCATTAATTCCTTCACTGTTTTTAAGATTAATATTTTTTATCCTTTCAAAATTAGTTACAAAGTCACTTATAGATGTGGTTAGTATTCTTACTTTTTCATATCCTAAGGTTTCTATAGCACCTTTGGTTTTATTTTTAGCCATTTCTATAAATTCTTCTGCTTCCTTAGCCATAGCATTTGCAGCTTCATTTATCTCTTTAGCTTCGTTCATATTTTGTTTTGCTTCAACTCCATCTTTAACTCCTTTTGCAGCAACTGCTGCTGCAATTCCTCCTATAATAAATGGTATTGGCATAAATATCATCTCTCCCTCTGCATATTTTTCTAAAATTCTAGTACCATATTTTTATCTAACATAAAATTATTAAACTCATCAAAGTTTTTAAATTGTAATATTTTTCCCATCTCTAATGTAATATTATTTAATCCCTCTGTAAATTTATCTAGGTCATTAGATTCTATAGCTAAATCTATAGCATCAAAACTTTCTTTAAATACACGTTTTCTGTTAGTATAAAATTTATTAATACTCACTATAAGTTCATTTCGTTGAGCATTCATTGATTCAATAGCTGCTAATGTAATCGCATGTATTTTTTCTGTACGTTCTGCTGATAAATGTTCTTCCTTTAAGACTCGCATAGATGTCCCATATATTGCTGAACTAGTCATATATCCAATCATACCTCCAATAGCTGTTCCTACTCCTGGAAATATAGCCGTACCTATTGCAGCCCCCCAACTTGCTGCAAACATTCCTGTTCCTTTTTCACCCAACTCTTCAACTAATTGAACCCCATCTATCTCTCCATTTGCATATCTTATTAAAGATTTTCCTACTTGAACTCCTACTGTAGCAATTGTTGCGGGCAAATTAGTCTTTGATAAATTCACAAAAACACTATTCTTACTTGAAGCCATAAATCCCCTTATTGCTGTATCACTTGCACCAATAATATAAGCTGTTGAACTTCCTGCTGCTGTATCTACAGCAACATCTTTTAATGCATCCTTAACTTCTTTTTCTCCTCTCATTATGCAAACAATATTTCTTGAAGTAGAAATTGCTGATGACATAACCGCAGCCGCTTTAGCTTGCTCTACACCAGAATGATGTGCTGTTTTAGCAACATATTTAGCAGTAGCCAATTTAGGGTTTTCTCTTAAAAACATTGCTTCTTGAGAAGTTATCCCACTATCTGTAATGTCTTTTGCTGCTTGACTATATTTTTGTGCTTTATCCTCAAGTATTTTAGCTTTTTCTATATTTCCATTTGCATGAAATTCATTAGCTTTAGAAAGTAATTTTTCTGATTCTTCTTGTGCATATTTTTTTGCTAATTCACATTGTTCAGAAGGAACAAGTACTTTATTACCTCTATATCTATCCCACTCTTCACTTGCTAACTTTCCAACAAGTTTTTCTGAACTATTTTGTATTTGTTCTTGAGTTTGATAACCTCCACAAAATTTCATTTGTGCACTCCAAAGAGGTTGATCTGAATTCAATATAGGATTTCCTTCTATATCAACCGCTAAAATGTCAAACTGAGTGTGATTTCCAAGTCCAACATCATTCGATCTACTTACTCGAATATTCGTTCTGTTTATTATATTATCTGCATTAATTTTATCAACATAGTTAATTTCTGCAGCAAATCCTGCTTGTTGTTTAAGATTTTGATATTCAAAATTAGGATTGACTTTAGATTCTGCTACTTGTTTAAGACCCTTCTTAATTATATCCCCTTCATTAGAAATAGTTCCGTTGTAACCCTTAATATACTCAGCTGATGCTCTGCCATATCTCCCGACATTTTCAGTTGTTGTTGCCCCTATAACAGAATCAATAAATCCACTGTGTTCATTTTTCTTATCTTTATCACTCATTGATAATCCCTTTCATTCACAATCCATAATTTATCTCATACAATCTTTTGATTTGATCAATTTCATTTAATATCTCCTCGTATAGTTCAACTGGTGAGATTACTCTGATATTCTTCCCCTGACTTAATAACCACATTTTTATTCCCTTACCATAAACCTCAGCTTCTATAGTAAATTTCCCTTCTACCGATTCTATAATCCTTGCTGTAGGCAACCTATCCAATACTGCATCTATTGAAGCACCCGTATACTCAAATTTTATTTTCATAAGTTTACCTGCATACATAAATTGAACTCTTTTTCTAAATTCCCCATCTTCAAATCTTCCTACGCTTGGTATAAAGAATTTTTCTCCTAATTCTTTATATTCTTTAATCCTATCAATTCTAAATACAGTTGGTGAATCAAAATCTTTAAAATAGGCAATTAAATAAAAATAGTATTCCGAAAAAATAATTGCTACTGGTTTAACTATTCTTTTCACTTCCACACCACTAATTTTATTATAGATTATTTGCGTTACTTCTTTATTCCTTATTAATTCGCTTAAATCCCATATTTTTGATAAGAGTAATTCATTATGCTCCAAAGGGACATAATTTAATAGTTCATTACCGATTATCTCTTGAACATACTTTCTTTGCTTAGTACCGGCTTGTCTTAATATGGAGTTAGCTAGACTATTTATTTCTTCCTTACAAAAGGCTCTACTCTCAAGTAATATTTTTGTTATAGCAAGAATACTTTCTTTAGAAAGAACATCTTCCCTATTATTGAGGCTATAACCCTTCCTATCATGCCTATATACAACTTCCATAGTCCCAAAGCGTTCTCTGTTCTCACTAAAATAAGCTCTTATATCTTCTAAATCCCTCTGAATGGTTTTCTTATTCACCTTAAATAATTCACTCATCTCTTTTTTCTTAACAACATCTCCTCTAACTAATTTTGAGTATATTGTTAATACACGGTTAACTTTTGTATCCTTATCAATAATCATCTTTATCACCACTATCTATCTTTATTATAAGTATTTAGATAGACACATAATGTCCATATTTAAATTATTATTCTTTTTTATACTATCTTTAACAATAAAATCTATTAAATAGTATAATTGTACATAATTAAAATCTGTTTTTCTATACCTTCTACAAAACTAGTTGTTTTTCGACAAAACAAAAAAGCCAGTTAAAGAAATTCACGCATCTCTTTAACTGGCTTTAATAATTTCCTATTCAATTTCACACTCAATCTCAGTTCCATCAAGCAAAGTTACAATTACCTTCTTCCCATCAAACACAGTCATCTTCTCTATAATCTTAAAAAACAAATCCACATCAAACCCTTTTATCTCTTTAGACTTCTCCATAATTCTTATAAACTGTTTAGCTTTATACTTAACCAATACATTCTCACTATTGAGTACAGCCTTCCACTTTTCCATAAAGAATTCCTTATTTTCAACCATGGCATTAAAAGTATTTACAAAAGCTTGATACAAAACCTTATCTTCTGTATGTTTACTCTCACAGCCCTTTTTTCCTTTAACAGCATACTTTTTACTGCATACCCACACCTTTTTTCTAAATTTTTCATCTGTAGAATTCCAAACTTTTCTGCCTAAAACACTTCCACAACATCCGCAAATAACTCTCCCAGCAAAAGGATTAGTTACTGTAGCATAATCAATTTTACTAATTCCGTACCTTTCAGTGAAAGCTTTTCTTCTTTCCATTTCAAGCTGCACTGCTTCCCACATATCTTTATCAATAATTGCAGGATGGCTTTCTTCTACATAATACTTAGGAACTTCTCCATTGTTTTTAGTTCTTTTCTTTGTGAGGAAATCTACCGTATAAGTCTTTTGAAGAAGAGCGTCTCCTTTATATTTTTCATTGGATAGCATTTTTCTTATGCTGCCCTCATACCAATTAGTATTACCGTCCCATTTTGGAATTCCTTCTGCTTCAAACTCTTTAGCTATTCTATTTGTACCTTTTCCATCAAGATACTCTTTATAAATTCTTCTTACTATCTTGGCTTGTTTTTCATTTATTATTAAGTTGCATTCTTCATCTTTATCATAGCCTAAAAACTTTTTATGATTGATATGAAGTTTACCTTGTTCAAATCTTCTTCTTATTCCCCAAGTAGAATTTTCACTGATACTTCTGGATTCATCTTGGGCCAAAGAACTTAATATGGTAAGCAAAACCTCTCCTTTTGCATCTAAAGTATTGATATTTTCTTTTTCGAAAATTATTCCCACTCCAAGTTCCTTAAGTTGTCTCACAAAATTCAAACAATCTAATGTATTCCTTGCAAATCTTGATATGGACTTGGTTATTATCATATCAATCTTTCCAGCATTACAATCTTCAATCATTTTATTGAACTGTTCTCGCTTTTTAGTGTTAGTACCTGATATCCCTTCATCTGCAAAGATTCCAGCGAATTCATATTCTTCACTACTATTTATATAATTAGTGTAATAATTAACTTGAGCCTCATAACTTGATAACTGTTCTAATTGATCTGTTGAAACTCTGCAATATGCAGCCATCTTCTTTTTCTGTGGTTCTATAGTATGTGCTAAATTAGTTCCATTAGTTCTTGCTGGTATAACTGTAATGCTTCTTGCCATCCCTCAATTCCTCCTTTATGATTGTTGGTCCTTTTATATTAACTTTCTCAAGATCTCTTTCATCTATTTTAGTTCCTGTGCAAGTACGCGTTTTTTTATAAACAAAATTACTGCATTGCCATACAATCACAAGAGTGCCAAATTCATCTTTATCATATCCTAGAAATTTGTTGGTGTTTAAATGATAGATTCCTCTTTCAAATTCCTTTTTAATTCTCCATTTAATATTGTCACTTACATTCTTGCTCTCTTCTTGAGCAAAAGAAGAAAGGACAGAAAGCATAAGCTCTCCGTCCCCTGATAATGTATTTAAATCTATATTTCCTGACCTACAAAGTTCAAGCATTCTTTGAAACTCTGGTCTATATTCAGTGGTTCTATTATATTTCTAAATCCACAACCACTGGGCAATGGTCTGATCCTAACACATCTCCCAAAATATAAGCATCCTTAAGATTTTCTTTTAAATTTTCAGAGATAAAATGATAATCGATTCTCCATCCAGCATTATTTTCTCTTGCCTTAAACCTATAACTCCACCATGAATACTCCACAGTTTCAGGATGTAAATATCTAAATGTATCTAAATATCCTTTTGATATTATATCATCCATCCATTCTCTTTCAATAGAAAGAAATCCCGATCTTTTACTATTGGGTTTGGGATGTTTTAAATCTATTTCGTTATGTGCAGTATTGTAGTCACCAAATATCAAAAGTTTTATACCTTGGTTTTTTAAATCATCGCAATACTCAAATAATGCTTTATAAAAGTTTAATTTGTACTGCAATCTTTCATCGCTCATTTGTCCATTTGGAAAATAAATATTTAAAAGAGTAAACTCTTCAAACTCCAAAACTAAAATTCTACCTTCACTATCAAATTCTTGTATTCCTATACCATGTGATACAGAAATGGGTTTGATTTTTGTATAAACGCCAACCCCACTATATCCTTTTTTTTCTGCAAAGGAAAAATAAGAATAATACCCTTCTGCATTTATCATTTTATCTGTAAGCTGTTCTTTTTGTAATTTAGTTTCTTGTATGCCCAAAATATCAGGACTTTCTTCTTTCAACCATTCATAAAATCCTTTTCCATCTGCTGCCCTTAACCCATTTACGTTCCAAGAATATATCTTCAAAATAACCCTTCTTTCATTAATTATATTTTGCATAAATCAATCTTTTATTTAATTAATAATTATTATTATATAATAACATAAATGTATAATTTTTAAAAGTAATTATTCTTTTTTAATCTTAATTATATTCTACCATATCAGTATCTTGAAATCGTTCACTCAATAATAAACTTTACATAATGTTGAATTTTTTTCTAATTTATAATAAAATATACTTATATGAATTTTTTATATTAAAATTATTCATTTTTTATTTCTGCAACAATTTTTGACTTAAAAGTTGTACTCTTAAGTTTTTTTATGATATAATCAATAAATATTAATATTCATGTATAATTATTAACCAATGACTTTTTATTTATTAATCTAGGAGGTAAACAATGAAAAAAGAATTTTCACTTAGCAAAGGTAAAGCAATGATTAACTTCACAGCAAAATTCTGTACTAATTCAGAATCACTTCTTCACAGTTACGGGTTTTATAGGGTACTTGAATCCTATTTAAAATCAGTTGAAAAAAAGCAATCTAAAGTGTATAAATATTTAGCATCCTCTTTTAACACAACTCAATTTACAGAATCAATTATGAACGATATTATAAAAATATTAAGTTTATTAATGGTTCTAGATGTAGATGAAGTTTCAAAAACAAATGAACAATTCAAAAATTTATTGTCAGACAAGGACTCTTTTTTAGATTTTGTTGAAAAATTATATAATTATTGGAGAAAAATCGAAAGATATACAATAATAAAAAGTAGCCGTGTTAATAAAAATGGTTACCAAAATGTTAGTTTCATAGATGCTAACGAAACTTTTACAAATGTAATCAGAACAACTTATAGAAAAATCGAGGAAAATGTAAGAAAGCATCACTTAAATATTTATAGACAACTTCCTGCTGGTGGAAATGCTGGTTTAATACTTAACTCAACTAAATGGCCAATGCCTACAAGCTATACTTTATTAAAAGATATTCCATTTATAGAATCAATAGTTATTTCTCCACCTTTTATAACTTATCCTAAGAAAAATACAAGAAACGGTATTTTTAATGAAGTTTTCGAAAATCCATTAACTGGTGTGGAAATTGATGAAGATCATTGGTTCTGTTATCCTGCTAAAGTTGGTGAATTATTAGCTTATATATATTTCCATAGAGATTTAATGGCTCATGGTGTTACTTTATGTAATTTATTTGAAATGGCTACTGTAAATGAATATAAGAATAAAAAACCAGATTTAGTTTATGTTTACGGATGCAAAGATAATTGTGAAGAAGTAACTACTGTATTCTATGACGATAAAGAAAATGATATAATGCTAGGCTATGCTAATTACTCTGATGATGTGGATTATTTTGGATATATGAAAAAAATGATGCTAACTCTTCATAATTTAATAATGATTAAAAGAGGTTTCTTGCCTATTCACGGAGCAATGGTTAACATAGTAACTAAAAACGGAAATTCTTCAAATATAATAATTATGGGTGACTCTGGAGCTGGTAAATCAGAAAGCTTAGAAGCATTTAGAAGATTAAGTGAAGATTATATAAGTGAAATGACTATTATCTTTGATGATATGGGTACTGTAAAACTAGATGGGGATAATAAACCTATGGGATATGGTACTGAAATTGGTGCTTTCGTAAGATTAGATGATTTAGACTCAGGTTATGCTTTTAGAGAAATGGATAGAAGTGTATTTATGAATCCTGATAAAGTAAATGCAAGATTGGTAATTCCTGTAGCTACTTATAAAGAAATCATGAAGGGATATCCTATTGATTTATTCCTATATGCTAATAACTATGACGAAGGTGAATACCTAGATTTCTTTGAAGATATTGAAGAAGCTAAAAAAGTTTTCACTGCTGGAGCAAGAATGACAAAAGGAACTACAACTGAAACTGGCCTAGTAACATCTTACTTTGCAAATCCATTTGGTCCTGTTCAGAAAAAAGAAGAAACAGATATTTTGATTGATTCATACTTTAAAAAATTCTATGAAACAGGAGTTCAAGTTGGACAACTTAGAACTTGTTTAGGTATTGCTGGTAAAGAAAAAACTGGAACTACTGAAGCTGCAACAAAATTATTGGAAATAATAAAGAACGCAGATAATTAACCTAAAACCAACTTAAAGTTGGTTTTTTTTTGACTTTTTTATTTGTTTTGTTATAATTAAAGTTGATTATTTACGGAAATTAAAAATATAAAAAACTATGCGAAGGAAATGTGATTTAATGAATAAGAATAATATAAATAAATTAAAATTGTTTTTCATGGGACTTGAAAGTCGATTTAATGAAAACATAGATATGTTTCAAAGCATTGAAGCAGAATTTAAAGCTGGATTAAAAAAATTTGTAGGTAAAGGCGATTTTTCTGAAAGCAAAATTTCTTATAATTTTTCTGGAATTACTAAAGATTATTCTATCTCAGAATTATTTCAAAAAATCTTAAAAGACGCTGAAGACTATGATGAATTAACTTTCTTTTATCTAGAAAGAGGCTCTAGGGTACAAATAATTGCTAATAGTAAAAACGTAACCATGACTTCAAAAGAGGTATTAGATGATTTACCAACAGAAAAGAAAAAAACTCAAACTACATCTGCAACTACGTCTACTCTTTTAAACAGAGATTATTTTATAAATGCAGATAAAGCCGCTCCATTACTTAAAGAAATTAAGATAATGACACAGGATGGCAAAATTAAGAATGATAAAATCAGAAAGTACAATCAAATAGATCATTATATAGAATTACTTGATGGTGTAATTGACAAAATCCCAGCCAACAAAAACATCACGATTTTAGATTGTGGTTGTGGCAAATCCTATCTATCTTTTGCTTTAAATTATTACATAACTGAAGTTAAAAAAAGAAAATCTAATTTTATCGGAATTGATATTTCACCCGAAATAATTGAAACTTCTAAGAAAATAGCTGCTAAATTAGATTATAGAAATATGGAATTTTTAGCTATGGATATAAATGATTTTAAACCAAGTTCTCAAATAAATGTAGTTCTTTCCCTTCACGCATGCGATACTGCAACTGATATGGGTTTAGCTATAGGAGTAAAAGTAAAAGCGGATGTTATTATAGCTGTTCCATGTTGTCATAAAGAAGTATTAAAAAAATATAGTTACAAACCTTTTGATAGAATTTTAAAACAAGGTGTTCTTAAAGCTAGAATGGCTGATATTCTTACTGATGGAATGAGAACTTTGCTTTTAGAGGCAAATGGATATGATGTTTCCATTGTTGAGTATATTTCTCCTTTAGAAACACCTAAAAATCTAATGATAAGAGCTTTTAGAACAGGAAAAGAAAATGAAGATGCCATGGATGAATTTATGTCCTTGATGCTAAGTTTAAATGTAGCACCTTCATTGTACTCTTATTTATATGTAGAAGATGATTTTCAATAATACTAATTATAATGCCTTTGTTTGAATAAAAACGGGCGGGCATGGAAACCCGCCCCTACAATATCAATTGTTAAATAGGTTTGTCATTTAATTTTTTTCAATTACTTTAATCATAGCTAACCAAATTTCATTTAAAGGAGTTGAAACATTATATTTTTTTCCTAATTCTACAACAGTGCCGGCAAAAAGTTCTACTTCCGTTTTCCTACCTGCTTCTACATCTTGTAGCATAGAAGTTTTTCCTTCATCAGATAGTCCATCAAGAACTTTTAACCAATGTAAATAGTCCTCATTATTTAGATTAATACCTTCTGGAATTGATAAATCAATAACTTCTTCCATGGTTTTTCTCATTAAGTCTCTAGCGTCCTTATCAGTCTTTAGTACCCCATAAGGAGCTCTAAGTAAAGCTGATATTTGGTTTGCTCCAGTATTAACCATGAATTTCCACCAAAGTTTTCTATACATATCTATAGGAATTTCATAAGGTACTTCTGCTTTATCAAATAAATCTTTTATAAGCTTTACCTTATCAGATAAAACTTCATTATTCTTATCTCCAAAAAATATCTTTCCCAATTGAGAATATGTAGTTTCATTTCCAATTCTAACAGCATCAATGCCTACGCACATAGAATAAACTAATTTTTCTATTCCAAATCTTTCACCTAATATTTCTTCTGAAGAAATTCCATTTAATAAAGACATGATAATAGTATTTTCTCCTACAGCTTTTTCAATACTATCTATAGCCCCATTTAAATGTTGATTTTTAACTGCTATTATTACAAAATCCACTGGCTTTTCGATTTCTTCTGGCGTTATAGTTTTAAAAATATATTTCTTATTATTTATAACAAAGCCTTTTTTATATCTTTCGCATCTTTCTTTATCTGCTACAAGGGTAACACACTGGGGATCATATTTGTGTAAAACAGCTGCATATGAAGCTCCTATTGCGCCAGCACCCAAAATATAAATGTTTTTCATCTTTAATAGCCTCTTTTCTTTAAAATATTTATTTATAATTACACTTTACTGTTGTCATAATTATTTATTCCACACAGGACTATATAATTCCTTCTTTCTACAAATTATTTTAACTACTATAAAACAAAAACTGAAAGGGCATGCTCCCTTCAGCTTTTAGAATTAAATATTTTTAATTTTCTAATCTAAAATCTTATACCACACATTCATACTTTCTAAATCACCAGATATATTAGTATTATTAATTAAAGTACCTGCGTACTTATAATTTAACTTTGAAAAAGTAATATTCATACCATAGGATACAGCTCTTGCGATAGTATATGCCACATGAAAATTCTTTTGTCTCATTTCCTCTTCCATTTTATTGAGTAAAAAAACACTAAATCCTTTTCCTCTATATTCAGATAACGTAGCGAAATCCGTCATTTCAACACTTTTAGATGTATAGTCCATTTCTGTAGATGATAAGGATACAATTTTTTCTTTGTTTTTTATGGAAAAGTAAATCAAATTCTGATTCATAGTTTTTTCTATATAGTCTTCATTGAAAATAGGGAAATGATACGTTTCAAATACTTTTTTGTATACTTCACACATTTCTTTTATATCATTTTTATCGCATACTTCGAAATGATATTGCTCATTAATCTCAATTTGTTTACCGATTCTATCCTTACCATAGCATATATTAATAATTTCTTTTATTTTCTTACTATCCTTTACACTAGATCTTTCTTTACTTAAAAATTTACTTAGGAAAATCAGTGGCTCAGCTTCCTTATAAAAGCCAGGAATAGTGGCATCTATTAATAGAAAAGCATCCCCTCCAGATAATAAAATAGACTCTCGGAATTAACCGAGTGTTATGTTTTAAGGGTTTCCTCAAAACACTTTAGTTGTAATCCTCCTACTTTTAGTAGGAAGTTTTTTATTTTCTTAAAGTGAAATTGGAAATTTCACTTCTAAAAAATATTATTAAAACTCAAAAAAACACTTGACTTTTGAAAATCAACCCAATAATCGCATTGAAGGGATTATTTCCTTTACTAACTGTGATTGGGGTGTTACAAATGAAACCTAAATATGTTTCTCATGAATCTTATCAAAACTTTGTATTATCAAATCTTCAAAAACATTACGCCGGAGGCGTTCTTACACTTGTGAATAATGATTGGCCCATAATCC
>NZ_FQXM01000010.1 GCF_900129965.1 Clostridium grantii DSM 8605
CAAGCAAAAGAAATTGGAAGTTCAGTATTCTTTTTATTAGAAGCAAATCCAGGTCCAGGGCTTGGAATTTTATGTGCATACTATGTATTTGGTAAAGGAATGTCTAAAAACTCAGCACCAGGAGCAATAATCATACATTTCTTAGGTGGAATACACGAAATTTATTTCCCATATGTATTGATGAATCCAGTATTAATATTAGCTGTAATAGCTGGGGGAGCAAGTGGAGTACTTACATTCACATTATTAGGAGCAGGATTAGTAGCAGCAGCATCACCAGGAAGTATATTCGCTATAATGCTTATGACACCAAAAGGTGGATTAATACCAGTACTTGCAGGGATAGTAGTAGCAGCAGTGGTATCTTTCTTAGTGGCTGGATTCTTCATTAAAAGAGGAAAAGGTAATGACGAAGAATTAGAAGAAGCAAAAGCTAAAATGGTAGATTTAAAAGGTAAAGAATCTTCAGTTGTTAAAATAACAAAAGATATCAAAAAAATAGTATTTGCTTGTGATGCAGGAATGGGTTCAAGTGCAATGGGAGCATCTAAATTAAGATCAAAATTAAATAAAGTTGGATTAAATATAACGGTAGTTAATAATGCTATTAACGAAATACCAGCGGATGCAGATTTAGTAATTAGCCATGAATCTTTGACTTCAAGAGCTAAAACAAATGCACCCACTGCAGAACATGTATCAATAACTGATTTCTTAACAAGCCCAGAGTATGATAAAATAGTTGAAAGATTAAGTTCATTAAATAGTGGAAATAAAGAAGTAGTTGCTGAAGATAAATCAAAAATGGTAGAAACAGAAAATACAGTATTGAGAAAAGAAAATATTAAATTAAATATAAAAAGCACAGATAAATATGAGGCAATTAAAATGGCAGGTAAGCTATTAGTTGAGGGTGGTTATGTAGAAGAGCCTTACATTGATGCAATGCTACAAAGAGAAGAAATTGTTACAACTTATATAGGTAACAACTTAGCAATTCCTCATGGAATAGGAGAAGCTAAAAAATACATTAAAAAATCAGGAGTTGTTGTGTTACAATACCCAGAAGGAGTTTCCTTTGGAGATGGAAACATTGCAAATCTAGTTATAGGTATAGCTGGCATAGGTGATGAGCATTTAGTGATTTTATCTAATATTGCCACTGCATTAGAAGATGAATCTGATGTGAAAAAATTAATAGAAACTAACGATGCTGATTTAATATATAAAACTTTTGTAAATATGTAGTTCTAGGAGGTAATAAAATGATTGTTACAGTTACTTTAAATCCTGCATTAGATAAAACAATGGAAATAGATGATTTTAATTTAGAAAAAATCAATAGAGAAAAAAGATCTAGAGTAGATGCAGGTGGTAAAGGAATAAATGTTTCTAAAGTTATAAAATCTCTTGGCGGCGAAAGTTTAGCAACTGGATTTATAGCGGGTAATGCAGGAAACTTTATAAAACAACAACTAGATAGCTTTGGAATACAAAATAATTTTGTTATAACTCAAGGAGAAACAAGAACAAATCTTAAAGTTGTAGATTTAAAAAATAAAACATATACAGACATTAATGAGAATGGACCTTTTATTTCAGAAGAAGAGTTGTTTAACGCTGAGAAAAAAGTTCAAGATTCTATAAATGAAGAATCTGTATTGGTTCTTTCAGGGAGCATACCTAAAAACTTAAGTAATAAAGTATATTTTAATATGATAACGAAAGCAAAAGAAAAAGGGGCAAAAGTTATTATAGATGCTGATGGAGATTTACTAAAAGAAAGCATTAAAGCTGGACCATATTTAGTAAAACCTAATATTGATGAATTAGAACGATTATATGGTGTAAAATTAAATACAACAGATGAAGTTATAGAGTGTGCTAAAAAGTTGTTTGACTTTGGTGTAGAGCTTGTAGTTGTTTCCTTAGGTGGAGATGGATCAATATTTATTACAAGAGAGAAAACTTTAATAGTTGAACCAATTAAAGTAGATGTTAAAAGTACTGTTGGTGCTGGAGATTCAATGGTAGCAGCGTTAGCATTATCATTAGATAAAAACTATCCTTTTGATGAGGTGGTAAGATTATCTGTTGCAGCAGGAACAGCAGCTGTTATGATGGAGGGTACACAAGCACCAGAATATGAAGATATAATAAGAATTTCAAAAGAAGTAGAATATAAATATATTTAAGGAGAATGATAAAAATGAAAACAAGAGCAGCTAGAATACATGGAAAAAATGATATAAGAGTACAAGAATTTGAATTACCAGAAATAAAGGATGATGAAATTTTAACTAAAGTTATTTCAAATAGTATTTGTATGTCAACATACAAAGCGGCAAAACTTGGTTCAGAGCATAAAAGAGTACCAGAAGATATTGCAGAAAACCCAGTTATTACAGGACATGAATTTTCAGGAGAAATAGTTCAAGTAGGAGCTAAATGGCAAGATCAATTTAAACCAGGGGATAAATTTGCGGTTCAACCTGCATTAAACTATTTAGGTAGTCCATATTCACCGGGATATTCATATAAATATTTTGGAGGAAATGCAACTTATACAATACTTCCTCATGAGTGTATGGAACTTGGATGTTTATTAAAATATGAAGGAGAATCTTTTGCAGATGCTTCTTTAGCAGAGCCAATGTCATGTATCATAGGAGCATTCCATGCAAATTATCATACAAAAGACTTCGTATATGAGCATTTCATGGGAATAAAAGAAGGTGGTAAACTTGCCCTTTTAGCATCAGCTGGTCCTATGGGTATGGGGGCTATAGATTATATAATTCACTGTGATAGAAAGCCTAGTTTGTTAGTTGTATCAGATATAGATGCAGCTAGATTGAAAAGAGCAGAAAGTATTTTAACAGTGGAGGAAGCAAAGAGAAATGGAGTTGAGCTTCACTATGTAAACACAAATGAAGTAGAGAATGGTGAAGAGTATTTAATGGAACTTACAAATGGAGAAGGGTATGATGATGTATTTGTATATGCACCAGTAAAACCAGTTGTAGAAATGGGTGGAAATATTCTTGGAAGAGATGGTTGTTTAAACTTCTTCGCAGGCCCTACAGATAATAAATTCTCAGCTAGTTTTAATTTCTATAATGTACATTATGCATCAACTCACATAGCAGGAACAAGTGGTGGAAGCACAGGGGATATGATTGAGTCTTTAGAGATGACAGCAAAAGGCACAATAAACCCAGCTGTTATGGTAACGCATATTGGTGGATTAGAGGCTGTTCCAGAAACTATTTTAAATCTACCTAATATTCCAGGTGGGAAAAAACTTATTTATCCACATATAGATATGGAGTTAACAGCTATTGATGATTTCGAAGAAAAAGGTAATGCTGATGAAAGATTTAAAGCTTTAAGTGAAATAGTAAAAGCTAATAAAGGGCTTTGGTGTTTAGAAGCTGAGAAATATGTTATAGCTAATTTTTAGTAAAATATAAAATAAGCGGAACAGATAATTGAATATCTGTTCCGCTTTTATTATGTAGTATTATTTGTTTGGGATTAAAGTTTCTTCTATTTCAGTTAAAAAGTCTTTTGAATTATACATTATAGCATATGCACCTACACTAAAAACAAAGAAAGTTGTATATTGAGGATATATAGATAAAATCAAAATTTGAGCAACAACAATAATTATGTTTAGTATTGAGTGTTTAATTCTTTTGAAGCTATAAAAAAATGATAATTTTAAAAGATCTTTTGTATTAAAATAAAATCTTGATATTATAGGGAACATAGTTAATGATATAAATAAAATAATAATTATAAAGCTTAAAAATATATTTGATAAAAATGCAGGCAAATTATTTGCATTAATTAAACTTATATCAAAATACAAAAGCTCTATTAATAAAACAATTAATCCCCATAGTAAAAAGGATTGCTTAAAGCTGTTTTTATAAAACTTAAAAAAACTTTTTGTTAAAGAAATATCTTTATCTCTTATAAGTTTACCCATGGTAGAATAAAGAGCTGTAAGAGAGGGTCCTATTGTAATAGTTGAAGCAATAAAAATTGGAATATACCCTTCTGTAACAACTAATGACCCAAAAGTAAGCATAAAAATAAATGGAATGTTAAGTAGTATAAAATAGACATTTGAGACAAAAATCCATGAAAAATAATTTGTAATAACATAAAGAATGTTATCGTCAAATTGTTTTGAGTTTTGGTTAAATAAGCTCATAGGTTGCTCCAATCTATATTACTGAAAAGTAATATAATTAAAATTTAAATTTTGAAAAACGTTGTATCATTAGGGTTACCAAATAATCATAAGCCATAAATAATAGTTGGGCAAGAATAATGGAAACCACTAAATAAGTTGTTAAGTATTTAATATCAATCATAGTAGCAAAAAACTGTTTGTATAATAAAATCAAAATAACTAAAACAATATTAAAATAAACCAATTTGAGAAATATTTCAATAGGGACTTTTCTTATTTTTTCAATAAGAAATTTTATAAATCCATAAGCTCCAAAAAAAAGTATATATAGTATACTTATACCTTTTAAAGGCAACAAAAATAAGCTTAAAAGACTTATGGCAGAATATATAATAACACTTGTTCTGAAGTTGAGATTTATTATTGCTATTGGTATTAAAAAAGAAGCAACAACAATAAAGGACAACTTATTCGTTGGCATAATTGAACTAAAGTATAGCAGTATAATACTTAGGGCTGTAATCATACCGCCTTTTGCCATGTTAGATGCTTTATTCATATAGAAGGACTCCTTTAACAACAGCCTATTAAATCGCCACCAAAGCATTCACAGAAGGTATCTAAACACCATAAGTTCATGCAAATATTACAGAAATCAGGATCTCCACCACGGTTACCATAGTATTGTTGTCTGTAGGAATTATTTTTAGTATTTATAAAATTCAATGTATCTCTATACTCTTGATTGGAAGGAGACATTTTAGAAGCTGTTGATACATATCTAAAACCTGCATCTTGCCAACCTTTTTGAATATAAAGTAGTCCCATCAAATAATTCCACTCAGCATCATGAATTTTTATTTTATTTAAAGTTTGTTCTGCAGCGGATAGATTTCCAGAACGTATATCCATTCTTATTTTGTTATAATCATATCCAGAAGAACCATTGCCGGAATTTTGTGATGAAGAATAATTATTTGAAGAGTTGTTTTTAGAGGAATTATTAGTAGAACTATTTTTTTCTAAATAATCATAGGCTTCATTTAGTTCTCTCATTTTTTCTTCGGCTAAATCTTTTAGTGGATTATCACCATATTGGTCGGGATGATATTTTCTTGCTTGTTGTCTATAAGCTTTCTTAATTTCGTCCATGGATGCATTTTCTTTGACACCTATCACTTCATAGGGATTTCTCATTATTTTCTACTCTCCTTTTAAATACTATGTCCATTTTCTCAGGTAATCCAAAGAGAAGGATATTTTCTATTAGCAATTTATTTTTTTCTATGGGTAAATTACAAAAATACTCATAGCAACTTCTAGCACAATCACAAAGTAATACGTCAATTCTATTTTCAATTTTAATTTTAAAATCTTGAAATAATAGATTATTCTTATTTAAACTAGCTTCAATAGCATTAAATTTTTTCAAAGCCATATCTTTTTCTAAATCATCAAAAGCATCAATTATATAAATCCATTTTCCTAAATTATACCCAAGCCAATAAAGATCAAATTTAATATCTATATCTTCTGCATAATTTGAAATTATATAAGCTGTTAAGTCAGCAAAAGGATGAGATAACTCATCTAATAAAGAAGCATCAATTTTGGACTCGAGGTTATCAAGTTCCTTTAGTCTTTTCTCAATAAAATTTAATTGATTAATTTTTTGCGTATCTGACGTTTTTATATATCTTTGTAAAAAACCAGCTTTTATTTTGGCTTTTATAGATTTATCATCATTAAAGTCATCCAGTAATTTATAATAAAGTAAAGCAACATTACAAAAGGCGGCATAATCGATTGCGGTAGAGTCCACAACTTTTACTCTAGTTTTTAAAGGATGTGCAATACATCTATTCTTGATATAAGTATTTTTAGTATTAGCTAATGAATCCAGTAGAATAGCTAAAAAGGTCATATCATAGTTTAATGCCAATCTTGGAAGCTCACCAAATTGATTTTTTATAGAAATACACAAACCACAATAGTAAGCCTTGAATTTTTCGTAATCTTTTATCTTTAGTTCCATTTTACATGGTATTACATATCCGAACAATAGATTTCTCCTTTAAATATTATATTTATAAGTAACACATATATAAATAATACTATAAAAACAACTATAAAGCATACTGATTTATTATTATTTTCGAGAATATTTATAATTTATTAATTATTTTCCAAGAGCTATTGGTATTATAATCAATTAGTAATAAAATTATTGTATAAAAATAATAGAGATATTATAAAATTTAAATAGAGTAAATTTTTTTGAAAGTGAGGGGGATATAAATATGAAACGTTCAATTATACATGTAGATATGGATGCTTTTTTTGCTGCAATAGAAGAAAAAGATAATCCTTCTTTAAAAGGTAAACCAGTAATTGTTGGGGGAACAGAAGAAAGAGGTGTAGTTTGTACCTGCTCCTATGAAGCTAGAAAATTTGGAGTACATTCAGCCATGCCAACTTATATTGCAAAACAAAAATGTCCTTTTGGAATATTTGTACCCGTAAGATATGAAAGATATAAAGAAATTTCTTCTCAAATATTCGAGATTCTATTTAGTATAACAGATTTAGTAGAGCCTTTATCAATAGATGAGGCTTATCTTGATATTTCGAATATTGAAGATGAATCATTAATGATAGCAAAAAAAATAAAAAAAAAGGTAAAAGAAGAAACTGGGCTCACTATATCAGTAGGAATATCTTATAATAAGTTTTTGGCTAAACTAGCATCAGATTGGAATAAGCCGGATGGAATAAAAATTATTGAAGAAAATGAAGTTCCAGAAATTTTATTACCTTTACCTATTAGAAAAATATATGGAATAGGAGAAAAATCAACTAAAAAACTTAACGGCATAGGCATCTATACGGTAAATGATTTGATGAAAATACCCACAGATTTGTTTGAAAGTTATTTTGGTAAATATGGACATGAAATTTATAATAGAATAAGAGGAATTGATAATAGAGAAGTAAAAATTTCTAGAAAAGTAAAATCAATTGGTAGGGAAACAACTTTAAAACGGGATATAAATGATATAGATAAATTACAAAAATATGTAGAAAGATTTTCTAAAAACATAGCATATTCATTGGAAAAAAGAAATTTAGCAGCAAAAACCTTAACTATAAAAACGAGAACTTCTGATTTTATAAGTCATACAAAAAGTAAGACAATGAATGAATATTTTTATAAAGTTGAGGATATTATTATAGTAGGGGGACAAGTACTAAAAGAAATAGACTTAAACTTAGATATTAGACTCATAGGAATCAGTGTATCAAATCTTAAAGAAAAGTCTTTAGAGCAAATAAGTATGTTTTAGAAAAATTTGATACAAATTGTTAATAAATATTATGAAACTTTTTTTGTGACTAAAACGTCTATATAAGTGAAAGAAGTTTTAGGGGGGAGTTTATGTTTGAAATATTATCATTTGGTGCTTTAGTAGTAGCATTACTAATCAAATATAGTGAGGACTATCAACAATGGTTAATAGACAGTAATTTAAACAAAGAAACTAATGAAATAGTATATTTGTTCTTTAGATTTAAAAGAAGAGATAGATTTATTAAATTTAGCTATAGAGGATACATAATATTATTTATAACTTTAGTATTTTTTTGTATTACATATCGTATAAATAAAACAGTAGTAATACCATATGTTATTTTATTAATATTATTTGTTGTTTCAGTTTTTATTTTATATACTTTAACTAAAAAGGAAGTTGCTAATTTCAGTTCTTTTATGAAAAATATAAAAAAACTCAGCTAAAAAGGCAATGAAAGAATATAAAAACTTTAATTGCCTTTTTATAAAAGAGGCTAATTTTATTAGCACTAATAGCAATGGTTAATTGACATCTTCACAATTCCATTCGTTATAAAATTCAGTAAGATAATTTTCCATAAATTCATGTCTTTTTTTAGCAATTTCTTTACCGGATGAGGTATTCATTAAATCCTTTAATTTCAATAGTTTTTCATAAAAATGATTTACAGTGGTATTTTTAGCGTCTTTATATTGATTAAAATCATTAAATGATTTTGGTGGTATACTGGGGTTATACATTTCTCTATTTTTATTTCCACCATAAGCAAAAGTCCTAGCTATTCCTATAGCGCCAATTGCATCTAGCCTATCTGCATCTTGAACAACTTTACCTTCTATAGTGTATTGAGTTGAATCAACTGTGCCACCTTTAAAAGACAAAGTCTTAATTATAGTGCAAATTTGATCAATATAGATAGAATCAACTCCGATGCTTTCTAGCCATTTGGAGGATATTTCTGCCCCTATATTACTATTTCCATCATGAAATTTCCAGTCAGCAATATCATGTAATAAAGCAGCTAGTTCAACTACAAAAATGTTGGCATTTTCTTTTTTAGCTATAAAAACAGCTGATTTATAAACTCTAAGTATATGCCACCAATCATGACCGGTACCCTCACCATCAAGTTTTTCTTTTACAAAGGCTTTTGTTTTTTCTATAATTAAATTTTTATCCATATTTTCTCCTTTTAAATTAAGTTTAGTATATTATAGTATATCATAGTATAGTTATCCTAGTTCAACTATTAATTTATACGCAATGTTTATCTATATAATAAAAATTAATAATAATAAATGAGTATTAGTGGTAGAATGGTATTATTGAATATTTATATGAAAGGATGATAATAATGAATTTTATAGATAGAGTTAATACAAGAAAATCTGTTAGAAAGTATAAGGAAGGTAGTATTGAACAGGAGGATTTAAAGAAAATTGATTCCATTATTGATGAAGTTAAGCCTTTGGATGAAAGTATTTCATTTAAAGCCAAATTGGTTAATTATAATCAAATGAAAGAAACATTTAAAGGAATAAAGAATATGTATTTTAAGGTAAAAGCTCCTCATTATATTATACTTACTTCAGAAATTAAAGATGGCTACAAGGAAAATATAGGATTTGTTGGGGAGCAAATTGTACTTCAACTTACAAATTTAGGGGTTGGGAGTTGTTGGCTAGGAAGTCCAATAGATGAAAATATTTTAAGAAATATAATTGAAATGGATGATAACCAAAGATATATTATTATGATTGCTTTAGGGTATCCATTAGAAAAACTTTCAGTTGTAGAACAAAGAAAAAGAATATCAATGAAAGAATTAATGCTTGAAGAAAAAAATACAGAGCACGAATTTATTTTCAAAGCACTACTATCAGCACCTTCAGCAGTTAATTCACAACCATGGAGAATTAATTTCATAGATAATAGAATTGATTTTTATAAAAAAAATAATTTTATTACTAATAAACTATTAGGTAAATACGGAGAATTAGATATGGGAATAGGGCTTAGTCATATTTACTTTGCGTCAAAAGAATTTGGATATTCTCCAAAAATAATTAATTCAAATGAAACAAAAAAATTTAAAGATACAGAATATTTTTTTAGTGTGCAACTATGATTTATAATGAGTACTAAAGGAGATAAATTAAAATGAAAAAATTCGATCCTCAAAACAAAAATAAATTAGATAGTCCGGAAAGAAAAAAACTTCTTCCTCCGGATAAAGTTTTAAATATTATAGGGATAGAAAAAAACATGGTAATTGCAGATATAGGATGCGGTACAGGATATTTTTCTATTCCTATTGCAAAACTTGTAGGGCCTAAAAGTAAGATATATGCTATAGATATTAGTAATGAAATGCTTATAGAAACAGAAAAAAAAGCAGAAGAAGCAGAAATCACAAATATTATAACTATGAAAGCTGGTGAAGAGAGTTTTGATTTACTAGAGAATAGTTGCGATATGGTTTTTTCTTCAACGGTGTTACATGAAGTGGATTGCCCACAAGAATTTTTACTTCAATGTAAAAAAATTATAAATGAAAAAGGGAGTATTATTATTTTAGATTGGAATAAAGTAGAAGGAAAAGTTGGTCCTCCGATTAATCACAGAATAAGTGTGGATCGAGTTGAAGAATATGCTAAAGAAGTTGGATTAAATATGGATAGTGTGGCGTATTTAGGAAATAACTTTTATATAATAAAATTAGTATTGTAGATAAAAGTAGTTCAAGTTAAAAGCAGAAAATCTAATGATTTTCTGCTTTTGTTTTTAAAATTAGAGCGCATTAATTGATGTAAATTAATTAATCAATTAAATTTTTCTTTTTAGAAAGAAGATTACTACCACAAACAATAGAAATCACACCTAAAGTTACACCCATAACAATAGTTATAGTTCCTATAGCGATATTTGCGGCACCTGCAACTTTTACTGCCTTATAGGTTTTTTCATCATATTTTATCATAAAGACCCTCCAGTATAATTTTATTTTGCTTATTTATATAGGTAGAAGATTTTTTACTTAACTTATTATAATATTATACCAAACTGGATATAACTTTAAACAGAAATAACCAATAAATTTCAATTAAGATAATATTATAGATTCTATTTTAGCACAATTAATAAGGAATTAGTAACATTGATTTTTAACTATTGATTTATTGTGGTAAAATATTATGGGTATATTAATAAATTTTGTGAGGATGATTAAATGAGCAGATTAATACTAGCTGAAAAACCTTCAGTAGCAAGGAATTTAGCGGAAGCTCTTGGATGCAAGAAAAAAGGTAATGGATATTTAGAAGGTGACGATTATGTGATTACATGGGCGTTTGGACATTTACTTACTTTATATGATTGTAAGGACTATGATCCTAAACTAGCTTTATGGAGTTATGATAATTTCCCTTATATACCCCAAAAGTTTCAGTACAGAATAAAAAATGACGGGGTAAACAGGAATATTATTGATGCAGGAGCAAAAAAACAATTAGAAGTCATAAAGGAGTTAGCATATAGAGAAGATATTACAGAAATAATATCTGCCACCGACTTTGATAGAGAGGGGGAACTTATTGCCCTACTTATATTTAAATATTTAAAAGTCAATAAACCTATATATAGAATTTTGATTAATGAATGGACACCAGAAGAAATAAAGAAAGGATTAAATACTCTTAAAACTAATGCAGAAATGAAAAGTCTTCAAGATGCAGGAATTTGTAGACAATGGGCAGACTGGGTTATCGGAATAAATTTCACTTCTATGGCTACAATGAAGTATTCTAGGGGTAAAGGCAACTTGTTAAATATAGGAAGAGTGCTTATGCCTACTTTAAAAATGATATATGATAAAGACATGCAAATAAATAATTTTAAAGTAGAAGAGTTTTTTGAGTTAAATGCAGTATTTAAAAACGAAAAAGGTGAATATAAAGGTAAATTTTTTCATGGCAAAAAAGAAAAATTTTCCAATAAAGAAAGTATAAAAAAATTAAAGGATGAAATTCAAGGTAAAGATGGATTAATAACAGAGAAAGAAGTAGAAATAAACAAGGTTAATCCACCAAGCTTATTTAATTTGAGTAATTTACAAGGGTATATAACAAGTAAGTATAAAGGATGGACTTCAAATAAAGTATTACAAGTAGCTCAAAGCCTTTATGAAAAGAAATACATTACCTATCCTAGAACAGAGAGTACTGCTTTAGAAGAAAGTTTAAAAGAAAAGGCGGAAAAAGTATTACAGACTTTAACTAGAAATTTACCTTTTAAAGATGAAATAGTTTTTAGTGATACAAAGAAAGTTTTTAATAACAGCAAAGTTGAAGGCCATAGTGCTATCATTCCTACGTATATCATACCTAAAAATTTATCAAAGGATGAAATGAATGTATATAATGCTATAAAAAATAGATTTATATCACAATTTATGCCTTCATCAGAATATGAAAACACTAAAATAATTACAAGTGTAAAAGGTGATGTTCATGATAGGTTATTTGTGACAAAAGGTAAAATATTGAAAATTGAGGGTTGGTTAAAGCTATATAATGATGAGAAAAAGGATGAACTATTACCCCCAGTAGAAAAAGATGATATGGTAAAAATGAAGGAATTAAAAGTATTATCCAAGAAAACGAAGCCACCAGCGCACCATACTGAGAAATCTTTGCTTAAAGCTATGGAAACCTGTGGTAAGGGTAAAAGTAGTGATGAAGAAGAAGAGAGTACTGAAATATTATATGGATACTCTATAGGTACAGCAGCAACTAGGGCAGAGACTATAAATAAGCTAAAATATGCAGGTTATATTGTAGCTAAGGGTAAATCTTTATTAGTAACAGAGAAAGGTATAAAATTAATTGAAACTTTCCCTATAAAAGAGCTTATGGACACAGATTATACCGGAAGATTAGAAAAAAAGCTGTATGATATGGAAAAAGGAAATATCAAAAGATTAGATTTTTTAAAGGAAATATTTGATTTTACAGTAGATGGGGTAAATAAAATTAAAAGAAGTAGAGCGGATATAATTTGTGATACAAGGGAGAGGAAAAAGGGGGAGGAAAAAAGTGAATAAAAATTCTAAGATTAAATGGCAGGTGAAACTAGGAGTATTATTGGTGCTATTATCATTTATAGTATATTTTATAAATTACGCTATATTTAAAGACTTCCATCATATTCTAACGTTTTTTTTAGAGGATTTAGCTTTTATACCTATAGAAGTTTTAGTGGTTACTTTGTTAATTGATAAAGTAATAGAAAAAAGAGAAAAAGAAAATATGATGCAAAAATTGAATATGGTGATAGGTGTATTTTTTATTGAAATAGGAACATCTATTATGAAAACTTGCGTAAAGTTGGATCCTAATGTGGATAGAATAAGATCTGCAATGATAATAAAAGAAGAGTGTAATAAAGCAGAGTATAATAATCTTTTAAAGATACTTAAAAACTATGAATACTCTATTTCTATTGAAGGCGTAGATTTGCATGAAGTTAAAGAGTTTCTAACTTCTAAAAGAGAATTTTTAATAAGATTATTAGAAAATCCAAATTTGTTAGAACACGAGACTTTTGCAGAATTATTAAATGCAGTTTTCCATGTAGAAGAAGAACTACTTGCTAGAGATCTAGATAAATTATCCAAAGAGGATGAGGAACATATTGAGTCAGATATAATAAGAGTTTATAAATATATTGTTTATGAATGGGTTCAATATATGAGACATTTACAGGGGAAATATCCTTATTTATTTAAGACAGCTTTGTATAATAATCCTTTCAACTTAAGAAAATAAAAATAATATTTAAAAATTTCCAGGAAATCAGCTTGATTAATATGAGTATTTTATAAATTTATTAATCAAGTTGAAGTTTGTTTGACAACTGAATGAACATTCACTTACAATAAAGTATAATGGAAGAATTATTTTAATTTTTACTAAGCAACAAAAAATGAGAAGGGAACGATGGTAAATGAGGATAAAAGATGATAAAAAAATTGAAAGCATAAAGATTGCTGCCATAGAGCTTATTCAAGAACTAGGATTCCATGGTACATCAGTTTCCAAAATTGCTAAAAAAGCTGGGGTGTCACCTGCTACCATTTATATTTATTATGAGAATAAAGAAGAAATGCTAAAGGAACTTTATATAGAATTAAAAGATAGAATGATTTCATTTATACTTAGAGATACTGATAACTTAATGCAAGCAAAAAAAACTTTTTATCTTATATCTAAAGCGTATTATGAATTTATACTTTCAAATAAAGATGAGTATTATTTTATAAAGCAATTTAAAAGTTGTCCGGCTTTGCATGATCAATGCGACCAAAATTTAAGTAGTTATAAGAAAATTAATGAAATTATAAACAATTATAAAGAACAAGGAATTATAAAAGATGTAGATAATAGCTTGATTTTTGCTTTTTTACTTTTTTCAGTGGAAGGAATTAGCGAGTATAATCTATCAGGTAAATGCTGTATATCTGAAAATAGTTTTGACCAAGTTTATGATATGATATGGGATGGAATTAGTATAAAGTAATTTAAAATTGAGAGGATTGTTTAGATGAGTAAAATATTAGTACTTGCTGAGAAACCTTCTGTTGGAAGAGAATTGGCTATAGTTTTAAATTGTAACAATAAAGGAAATGGATATTTGGAAGGAGCAAAATATATAGTTACTTGGGCTTTAGGTCATTTAGTAACTTTGGCAGATCCGGAAGCTTATGATAAAAAGTTTGCACAGTGGAGTATGGAAGAATTGCCTATAATACCTGCTCAATTTAAGCTAGTAGTTATTAAACAAAGTGGAAAGCAGTTTACAGCCGTTAAAAATCAAATGATTAGAAAAGATGTTTCAGAAATAGTTATAGCAACTGATGCTGGACGAGAAGGCGAATTAGTAGCAAGATGGATTATAGAAAAAGCTCATGTGAATAAACCAATAAAACGTCTTTGGATTTCTTCAGTTACAGATAAAGCTATAAAAGAAGGATTCAATAAATTAAAAGATGGGAAACTATATGATAATTTATATGCTTCTGCAGTTGCAAGATCAGAGGTGGATTGGGTTGTAGGAATAAACGCAACTCGTGCTTTGACTTGTAAATATAATTCTCAATTATCTTGCGGAAGAGTACAAACACCAACCCTTGCAATTATTGATACAAGGGAAGAAGAAATTCAAAAATTTAAACCTAAGAGTTTCTACGGGCTTAATGCAGTAGCAAAAGGGTTAACTCTTACTTGGCAAGATAAAAATACTAATGATTTAAGAAGCTTTGATAAAAACAAAGTTGAAGATATTTATAAAAGCTTAAGAAATAAAAATGCGGAAATAATTGAAGTTTCAAAAACTTATAAGAAAAAATATGCACCTCAATTATATGATTTAACGGAGCTTCAAAGGGATGGAAATAAAATATATGGATTCTCAGCTAAAGAAACTCTTTCTGCTATGCAAAAATTATATGAGAGCCATAAGGTTTTAACGTATCCAAGAACAGACTCAAGATTTATTACTGATGATATTGTAGATACTTTAAAAGATAGAGTAAAAGCATGTAGATTTGGTAACTATTCTGCAATAGCTTCAGAAATAATGAGAAATCCAATAAAAGCAAATAATGCATTTGTGGATAACAAAAAAGTTTCAGATCATCATGCTATTATTCCAACAGAGCAGAATGTTAATATTAGTGCATTTAATGATAAAGAAAGAAAAATATATGATTTAGTTGTGAAAAGATTTTTGTCAGTTTTATTACCACCTTTTGAATATGAACAAACAACTATCAAAGCTAAAATTGGTAACGAAATCTTTGTTGCTAAAGGAAAAATAGTTAAAAAAGAAGGTTGGAAAATAGTTTATAAAAACAATATGCAAGAAGAAGAAACAAGTGAAGATATTAAAGATCAAACTTTACCTGATATTAATAAAGGGGATTCGTTAAATATATTGAATATTGTTAAAACTGAAGGGAAAACAAAGCCGCCAGCATTATTCAATGAAGCAACTCTTTTATCAGCCATGGAGAATCCAGTAAAATATATGGCTGAAGAAAGCAAAGATTTGAAAAAAATAATTGGAGAAACTGGCGGACTTGGAACAGTTGCTACAAGAGCAGATATTATTGAAAAATTATACAATACTTTTCTTATTGAAAAGAAAGGCAAAGATATTCATATAACGTCTAAAGGAAAACAATTATTAGAGCTTGTACCAGAAGAATTAAAATCCCCAGCCTTAACAGCAGAATGGGAGAAAAAATTAGAATTAATTTCAAAAGGATCTTTGAATAAAAACACCTTTGTGAATGAAATGAAAGAATATTCTAAATCAGTGGTTAAAGAAATAAAATCAAGTGATAGTAAGTTTAGACATGATAACTTAACAAGAAATAAATGTCCAGAATGTGGAAAATACATGCTTGAGGTTAATGGCAAAAAAGGCAAAATGTTAGTATGCCAAGATAGAGAATGTGGACATAGAAAAGGCGTAGCCAGAATTACTAATGCAAGGTGTCCTAATTGTCATAAAAAATTAGAGCTTAGAGGAGAAGGAGAAGGACAAATATTTGCATGTAAATGTGGTTATAGAGAAAAGTTATCTTCTTTTGAACAAAGAAAGAAAAAAGATAATAATAAAGCATCGAAGCAAGATGTATCAAAATATCTTAAAAATCAAAATAAAAATAAGAAGGATGAAGAACCATTTAATAATCCTTTTGCGGAGGCTTTGGCTAAGCTTAAATTTGATAATGAAGATAATTAATAATAAAAATTAATAAAAATTTTAATGGAAACAGTTGAGGGAAACAATGCCTTTGACTGTTTATTTTATTGATTTTTGAAAAATCCACTATATTAATAAAGGGAATATATTTTTTTGTAATCACATGGTAAAATATAGCTTATAGTATAATAAATGGACAAGATGATTGTTGGTTATAAGTTTTAATAATTAATTTGAGTTAATACTAAATAGTAAAATAGCTTATTGATAAGTGAGTTGGGGGAGAGGATTAAGAAATGAGTTTTAATGATTACGCAGAAACTTGGGATACTGAAAAATGAAGAGAGAAGTTTATGTATTGTGGATTTAGATAAAGAAGATGGGAGTTTTCATAAAGAATATGAGGATTTTGATGGGCATAATGGTTTTAATCAAGAGGATTTAAAAGATATTTTAACAAGTGTGGGATTCAAGGATATACAATCAAATACATTTTTTTATGATGAAAAAATAATAGAAGGACAAAAAGTCAGCTATTCCTTATTTTTGATGAAGGCAAGTAAAAATGAAAGCTGATAAATTTTTATATAGGTCTATGCTTATTAGGTAGAGGAGAAAATATATATACCCCATGGTTTTATATAGCTTATTTAAAATGAACTAAGATTGCGATATAGCCTGTGATCAAGATGTTGAGGCAATATAAGCATATTCTGAAGATGGTATGATTGAAACGATTTTAACGATTAGCAGTTTAGAGTTTGTGTATAAGAAACTTGTAGATTCAATTGGAGATAGTATTACAAAATAAAGGAATTAAAAAGGTTTTATGGTATAATTTAATATGTTATATATTAAATTTAAATACTAATTTTGTAAAAGGGGTTCGGATATAATGAAACGTTATATAAAAAAAGCAGTACTTTCATTACTGGTACTAATTAATATTTTATTACTTAGCAACTCGTATATATTTGCTGAGGGAAATATAGAAAAGCATATACTTATTCTGAACTCTTATCATCAAGGATATACATGGACAGATGATATAATTAAAGGTATAAAAAGTGTTTTGGATGACACGGAAAATGTTATTCGGATTGAATATATGGATACAAAAGTAATAAAAGATAAAGAACATTTAAAAAACTTGTATGAATTGTATAAGCATAAGTATAAAGATAGTAAATTTGATGTGATTTTGGCTAGTGATAATGATGCTTATGAATTTTTAAAATCATATCATGAAGAATTATTTCCAGATACTCCAATAATAGTTTGTGGACTGAATCAGTACGACCAATATATAACTAAAAATGATAATTTATTTACAGGAATTAGTGAAAATGTAGATGTAAAAAGTACTATTGATTTAGCTATGAAGTTACATCCAAATACTGAAAATATATATGTTATATCTGATAATTCCTTATTTGGTGATATAAATGAAGAAATTATAAAGGAAATAGAGGCGTTATATTTCAAAGAAATAAAGTTTGATTATATAAAGGAAGATTCTATAGATAAGGTGATAAATATTATAAAAGACATACCTGTTAATAGCATAATATTTCAAACTGCAATTTTTAAAGATAAATTTGGAGAACTTGTTCCTGTGGAAATAGGTAGCAAACTTATTTATGAGAAAACAAAGGTTCCATTATATAGTTGTTGGAAAATGCAATTGGGAGGGGGCGTTGTTGGAGGAAGAATGATTGATGCCTACAATCAGGGTCAGATAATAGCTAATATGGCAGTGGAAATATTAAGAGGTAAAAATATATCTGAAATCCCTTTTATAGAAGAAAGTATAAGTGAATATACTTTTGATTATAATCTTTTAAAAGAATTTAATATAAATATTGATAGACTACCCAAAGAAAGTAAATTTATAAATATGCCAGTTTCATCTTTAAAAATAGAAAAGAGTTTAATCTATTTATGTGGGATTATCATAATAATTTTTCTTTCCATAGTAAACTACAGTCGGTTGAATAATATAAAAAAACTAAGAAAAATAGAGAAGGAATTGAAAAGAGAAAAAA
The DNA here is from genome assembly GCF_900129965.1 of Clostridium grantii DSM 8605. Lineage (GTDB taxonomy): Bacteria > Bacillota > Clostridia > Clostridiales > Clostridiaceae > Clostridium_AF > Clostridium_AF grantii. Next base: position 18,372 of record NZ_FQXM01000010.1, read on the forward strand.
AAATATTGAAATCAATTCTTGACTCTACAGTAGACGGAATTCTAGTTGCGGATACTCAAAAGAATATTATACATGGTAATGATAGCTTAAATAAAATATTAGGAATACAACAAGAACATTTAGATATAAAAAATAGTCATGAATTCGAAAATTATATTAGAAGCATAGTTATAAATTCAGAAGAAGTTATTAATTGGTTAATAGAAAGCATAGAAAATATATTTGATAGTACTTATATTATAAAGTTAAAGGATGGAAGAGTATTTGAGGGATTATCTAAGGCTTTTATAATAGATGAAAAATTGAGTGGAAGTATTTGGAGTTTGAGAGATATCACCAAAAAAAGAGAAATGGAAAAGCTTGAAAAAGAAGTTGAAATAAAAGAAATGTTATTGGAAGAAGCTAAGAAATGTGAGCTAATGAAAGATCAATTTTTTGCAACTATTTCACATGAATTAAAAACTCCTTTGAATATTATTTTAGGGGTTGTACAATTAATTAATGAACTATATTGTGATAAGAAATCAATTGTTTATCATGAAAAATTAAATACATATACAAAAATTTCTAAACAAAATTGTTATAGACTACTTAAACTTATAAATAATTTAATTGATATTACTAAAATTGATTCAGGATTTATGAATTTAAATCTAGAGAATCATAATATTATAAGTAATGTAGAAGATATTACTATGTCTATAGCTGAATACGTAGGCAGTAAAGGGATTGAGCTTGTATTTGATACTGAAGTAGAAGAAAAAATAGTAGCTTTTGATGCTGATAAACTTGAGAGAATCATGTTGAATTTATTTTCTAATGCAATAAAATTTACTAAGCATGGGGGAGCAATACATGTAAATATCTTTGATAGAAAAGATAAGGTGATTATCAGCGTAAAAGATACAGGAATAGGAATTCCAGATTATATGAGAGAGCAAATTTTTGATAGATTTAGACAGGTAGATTCCTCACTTAGTAGACAAGCTGAAGGAAGCGGCATAGGCCTCTCATTAGTAAAATCAATAATTGAATTACATAATGGAAAAATAAAAGTAATTAGCGAAATAGGAAAAGGGAGCGAATTCATAATAGAATTGCCCGTAAAAGTATTAGCTGAAGATATTTCTGAAAATAAAGTGGATAATTTTATTCAATCAAAGGTTGAACGGATATCTATAGAGTTTTCAGATATTTATTCTTGAAAAAATTCAGATAAAATTTACAAAAAAAGAGGAATAAATATTTAAGGAGGTATTTTTTATGAGTTTATTAATGTTTATTGCTACTGATCATGCATTACCATTTATAGATTATAGTAAAGTTAAGTATTATAAGTTTAAGAATGGAGTTAAAGTAGAAATTGATGATGACGGGACTATTTATCATTATACCCATGAAAGTGATAAAAATTCGCCAGACTTATTAATTCCTTGTAGTGCAGAAGAAGCGGATAGCATTGTTGTTGATTCAGAAGAGGACTTTAATGAAATACAAATTTCTATAGGATATAAAGACTCGGATATTCAATGGTATACAAATAAGAATATTATATATATACATTAAATTGGAGATATTCGGACAAAAGAGCGAATGAATTGATTGATTATTTAAAGGAAAATATGAAGGAAGGCTATGAGGTAGAGCTGTGGTTAACCTGGATGGATGAACGTATAGAACAGGATAAATACTATTTTGATATTGAAAATATATTAATTAAAGATATAAAGAATGTGTTTGATTTTTCTACTTTTAATAAGCCACGGGGCATTGTTATTTTGAAAAGAAGCATACATGAACTTTAAAACATATTGTATTATATTGTGCTACGATATTTATTTTTGAGAAAGAAGGAAGAAAAGTTATTTATGCTCCTTGTGATGTAAAGCCATTTTCTGAAAATCATATTTTTGAAAATGCTGATGTTATGGTTATTGGGAATACTGTTGTTGGTGAAGTTTTAAAGGATGGCTATGTTTTAAGTGAAGATAATATTTTTAGAAAAGAATTGTTTAGTAGGAATGAAATTGTAGAATTAAAAAATAAATATAAAATTAAAAAAGTTATTATGGCTCACTTGGAAGAGGATTGGGGCAAGTCTTATGATGATTATTTAGAATTAGAAAAGCAGTATGATGGAATTAGTTTTGCTTATGATGGTATGACTTTTCAGGTGTAAAACCTACGTTGTTTAGCATAAATACAAGTAATATTTTTTTGCTGGATTAATGATTATAATTTATTAGTGAGGGTATAGAGTGCCATGGAACAGAAATCAAATATCCTTGGAGGTAACAATGAAAAAAATCATGAGAATATTAAGAAGAGGGATAATAATAATTTTTAGTATTTTAATAATCATTATTATAATTAGCTTTATCAATCATAAAATTAAGTTAAATCAAGAATCAGAATTATTTAAACCCCTAGGTAAAATGGTTAAGGTAAATGATCATTATATGCATGTTTATACTGAAGGGGAAGGAAACGTGACTTTGGTATTTATGTCAGGGGGAGGAACTTGCTCGCCAACTTTAGATTTTAGAAGCTTATATTCTAAATTAAGTGATGATTATGGTATTGCAGTTATAGAGAAAGCTGGATATGGTTTTAGTGAAGTTTCGGATGTTCCAAGAGACATAGATACGGTTCTAGAAGAAACAAGAAAAGCGTTAACGTTAGCTGGACAAAAGCCTCCATATGTAGTATTTCCACATTCCATGTCAGGAATAGAAGCAATTTATTGGGTAAATAAATACCCAGAAGAAGTTAAAGCAATTATAGGATTAGATCCAGCTATTCCAGAAACTTATGAAAACTATCTAATGCCAAATAAAGCTATTCTAAACTTAGCAGCATTTGCAGCTGAAATCGGATTTACAAGGTTTATTCCATCTGTTTGTGAAAGCTCAGCTGCAATTAAGGCGGGGTCTTTAACTGAAGATGAAAAAGAAATATATAGAGCAGTTTTTTATAGAAGAACAGTTACAAAGACAATGTTGAATGAGTTAGAATGTATTAAAGAAAGTGCAGAAAAAGTTGATGAAATGGGATTACCTGAAGTTCCTATGCTATTGTTTATCTCAAATGGTAATGGAACAGGTTGGGAGAAAGAACAATGGCAACAATATCTAATTGACTATGCCTCAGGAATAGCTGAAAATCAGAAGATTATATTAGATTGTGGGCATTATGTTCATGATTATGAGTACGAAGAAATTGCATCTAGAAGTAAAGAGTTTTTAAACAATATTATATTAGACTAGGAGAATATTTAAAATTAAATTACTATTTTAAATATTAATTTAAGTACACAATTGTTATTAACCTTAGTTGTAATTAAAGGGATGATATCACAAGGTACACTGGCAGCGGTATTTTATTATATACCTTTTGAAATTATTATTTTAGTTATTGAAACTATTTTATTCAACAAATTTTTGCTTGAATATAAGGCTAGTAGACGAATAAGATATGCTATAGTTGCAAATATAGTGAGTTTTATATGTGGCATATTTATAATGTTAAATTTTTAAAATAAAGGAGTGCGTTTATTATGAAACTAGTTTGGAAGGTGAATAAATGAAATTAAAAGTATTGCTAGATAACAACACTTTAATAGAACGTTATTTTTTTCGGGGAACAAGGAGTATCATATTTAATTGAAGATGAATCAGTGAATGTTTTATTTGATACAGGATATTCAGATGCATTTATTAGGAATGCACAGAAAATGAATACAAGTCTTATGAATTTGGATTTTTTAGTCATTTCACATGGACATATAGATCATACATGGGGATTAGTTCCTTTGATCAAGCTTTATACGGAAGCAAAAATCGAAAGTATAAAGTATAATAAGCCAACACTTATAGCGCATCCTTATGCATTTTTATATAAGGAATATGAAGTAGACCAAGAAATAGGTTCCTTAATAAGTGAAGAAAAACTGAGTAAAAACTTTAATATGAATTTAAGTAAAGAGCCTGTTTGGATATCAGATAAAATAGGTTTTCTTGGAGAAATTGAAAGAAAGAATGATTTTGAAAATAAAATTCCAATTGGAAAGTTTGAAGTTAATGGAGTGAAAGTAGATGATTATTTAATTGATGATTCTGCTATGGTTTATAAATCATCAGAAGGATTGGTATTAATAACCGGATGTTCTCATGCAGGTATTTGTAATATTATTGAGTATGCAAAGAAAATTTGTAAAGAAAACAGAATTGCTGATATAGTTGGAGGATTTCATTTACTTGACCCTAGTAAAGAACAATTGGAAGGAACTATAGAATATTTTGAAAAAGAAGATATTAATGAAGTTCATGCATGCCATTGCACAGATTTGAAATCAAAAATAGCGTTATCAAAAGTAGTTAATTTAAAAGAAGTAGGGAGTGGATTTACGTTATAGGTATCCCAGTTCAACTATTAATTTATACGTGTCCAAAACTCCTAGAAACATGGAGATTTTGTACAAGTATAAATTAAGTTTCACAGAGGGATCCCTATAGAATATAAGTAAATGTTAAGTTTAGCATTATTATTATTATTATTATTATTAGATTTGTGATATAATAAGATATCTAAAAGAGTATATATTAGTACCCTATTTTAGAAAAGAAAATAAAAGGAGTGGTGTATTATGAAAAATTTAAGCATGTTGATTATAAAAAGTGAATTGAATAAAAGCTACTCTGGGGATAATATTTGTTAAATATAACTATTAGAATATCTTATAATATATTTTAAAATAATAGATTTATTTTTATGCCTATAGACCTTGGAGTAGCAAAAATGAAAATTTTTGAATTCTAGGGTATTTTTATGCCCAAAATTAATTGGAGGTAAGTATGGATAATAAAATAAATCTTTTTCATTGGGGATTAAAGGAATCCTTTATAAAGGAATATGAAGAAAATTATCAAGGGTATTATTTAGGTAGAGTGGTTGAAGAACAAAAAAATTTATATAAAATAGTGACTGAAGAAGGCAAGATGCTAGGAAAGATTTCAGGTAAAATGTCTTACAATGCAATTGAAAGAATGGATTATCCAACTGTTGGAGATTGGGTAGTTGTTGATAGAGTCAATCATGATAATGGGGTAGCCATTATTAATGGAATATTGAAAAGAAAAAGTAAGTTTTCAAGAAAAGTAGCAGGAAATAGAAGCGATGAGCAGATTGTTGCTGCAAATGTTGATAACTTGTTTATTTGTATGACTTTAAATAATGATTTTAATTTAAAAAGATTAGAAAGATATATAAGCTTAGCTTGGAATAGTGGGGCGACTCCAGTAATTTTACTAACAAAATCTGATTTATGTGAAGATATTAATGAAAAATATTCACAGGTAGATAGCATTGCCTTTGGAATAGATATAATCGTGGTGTCTTCAGTTGAAATGTCAGGGATTGAACAGGTAAAAACATATTTAAAAGAAGGTAGTACTATTGGGTTTGTAGGCTCTTCAGGGGTAGGGAAATCAACATTGGTTAATAGTATATTAAATGAGGAAAAACAACTTACAAAGGATATTGGAAATGGAGATAAAGGACGGCATACAACTACTTATCGAGAACTTATTCAAACTAATTTAGGGGGAGTAATTATTGATACCCCTGGAATGAGGGAAGTTGGTATGTTGGGAGATAATGAAAGTATTTACAATTCTTTTAAAGATATTGAAGAAATATCTGCTAGGTGTAAATTCACAAATTGTAGTCATAGAACAGAAGTAGGATGCGCAATAAAAGAAGCTATGAAAAATGGAAATATTTCAGTGGAGAGATATAATAATTATCTAAAACTAAAAAAAGAAGCAGAATTTATGGAGAGAAAATCTAATAAAAATAGTCAACGAGCATATGTAAGAGAGATTAAAAAAAGAAACAGGGCTATGAAAAAGGTTAAATTCTAATAATTTTTGTAAATATCAATGATATTTAGTTCCAATTAACTATTGATAGTTAATTGGAACTAAAAGGGTGTTAAAATTGTTTCATTTGAATTATAATTAAGAAAAATATATATAATTTAATTATGAATTTAGGAAAGATTATTTATAAGCTTACAAGGGGTATGGTGGATAATATGCGGAAATTTTTAGAAGATTTATTTGTTAAAATCCCAAAAGAATATAAGGATGAGTTTGAACGAGAAGCAACTTTAAATAGTTTAAAAAATTCTGCTCATTTTTTAAAGTGGATACTTTTAATTGAAATCATAGTTACTATAGTGTCATTTGTGCCTATGTCAAAACCTCTTTATGGAACATCTTTGAAATATTACAGAGGAATGTATTTTTTATTAATAGCAATGGTAATATTTTATATTATTTTATTTAGAAATATTAATAAGCATAAAAACATAAAAACTAAAAAGTTACAAAACATAATTTTATTTCACATTTTAAGTGGATTAATATGGAGTGCAGGAATATCAATAATAGATCAAATTTATAATAGAGAGGCTACAGTTTATTTGACTTTTATTGTGGCAATAGCACTTGTTGTATATATAAAACCTAAATTATTATTAATAGTTTACGGTTTGGTTCAAGTATTTTTTGTTAGTATGAGATTTATAATTAATGGCACAGAAGCTGAAGTTTTTGCAAGTACTCTAAATACTTCAGTCTTTATCGTAATAGGATGGGTTATTGAAAGGCATCTTTATAAAAATAGATTAGAAAATTTTATAAAAACAAAGATTATAGAAGAAAAAAATTTAGAATTAAAGAGGGCTAATGAAAAACTAGAAACGATTTCTTGTGTAGATTCACTAACTAACTTGTATAATAGAAGAAAACTAGATATTATTATTGATGAGCAATGGAAAAATGCTATAAATGAAAATATTGAATTATTTTTAGTTATGATTGATATTGATTATTTTAAAAAATACAACGATACTTATGGGCATATAGCAGGCGATGGATGTATAATTGAAATATCAAATGTGCTTAAGGATTTTTGTGAAGATCACTCAGGCTTTGCAGCCAGATATGGTGGGGATGAATTTTGCTTAGTTTTACCAGGTATTCACAATGCAACATTAATAGATGAAATCATGTCTTTGAAAAGTAAAGTGAGAAATTTAGAGATGTTAAATGAATTATCTCCAATAGATAAATATGTAACAATTAGTATAGGAATATATAATGATAGCCCTAAAAAAGATATAAAACCATGGAGCTTTGTCGTAAAAGCAGATCAAGAGTTATATAAAAATAAACTGAAAAGAGAATTTTGATATAAAGGTTAAAATTATCAGTAGCTATTATTAGATATTTATCTTAAAGGTATATAAAAAGGATGTGTTTTTATTTTTAAGCGGGGTATTCTTTTAAAAATTTAGTTAAAATATTAGTGTAGTAAGAATTGCTTTTAATTAATTCATAGCCTTTATTACAAAGGTTACAAAGAGCAGAAACACTAATGCCACCTAAAAGGGAACTTATATTTTTAAAATTTATATCACAAAAACTACGCATTAAAAACACACTGAAAGCTCTAAATTCAGTTGTATTTCTTCGATATTTTATTTGTAAATCATAGTTGTTTATATTTGTATTATTACAAATGAAGCTTATGATATCCTCAGGTTTTACTCTTTTGGTAGTTTCGGATTTTCCACTAGTATATTGCCAGTGATCTTTATTAAGTTCAAAGTTTTTAATCTCTAATAGAAGAGTGTTGTATTCATCATAGACATTATTTAGAGAATCACAGATTTGTTCTGTATTTGACAATGAATCCTTAAGTGCTTGTCTTGCTTTTACGAATGTAAAATAATTTTTCCTTGCAATAATTTTATTAGTATCATAATAATTTAGAATAATTGACGAATCAACTATATTGAGAACATCTTCATGAATACCTAAATATATTCCTAAACTTGAGTATTTATAATCTTCGACTTTATTTTTATAGCCACTTATATCTTTTGGATTATTATGAATATATGCTGAAACAAATTTTAAAGCGGGTTCACTTTGAACAATTTTACTTTTAAATCTATCTGAAAAAACATGACCGTGTCTTTTATAAGTTTTATTATAATAAATTGCATAACTAAGATTTATCCCATGCATGAATTTACTTAGATTAGCTCCATTAGATGCTATTAGTAAATGAACATGAGTACTCATAATACAATAGGCTAAAACTTTGAATCTGAAAGTAGTTTGGTACTTTTTTATTGTATTTAAGAAACGATCTTTATCAGTATCAGATTTAAAAAGAGTTATTTCACTTGAACCCCTCATTATAATATGATAGGTTCCTGTTTCTACTGCATTTCTTGCTTTTCTACACAAATTAAACACCTTCCTTATGGTATTATCTAGACATATATAGCCTAGCGCAATTTAAAATTTAGATTTATAACTAAAGTATTGACCAATAAAATAAATTTAATCAAAATAAAATCAAAATAATAGGGACGGTTCACAAATATTTTTATATAAAAATATTTGTGAACCGTCCCTAAAGTTTTTTATATTTCTAAAAAGATTGTGGACAGTCCAAAAATTTTTGGGAGGCTAATTTTATATTGTCTTGGCCTAGTATGGCAGAAACAACTGCAAAGCCTTCTATATTTGTAGGAATTAGTTTTTTATAGTTTGCATGATTTATACCACCTATAGCAACTACGGGGATATTTACTGTATTTTTTATTTCCTTTAAAGTAGAGATGCTTACTGAGCGAGTATTTAGTTTTGTAGAGGTTGAAAACATGGCCCCAACACCTAAATAATCAGCCCCTTGTTTTTTTGCTAAAACAGCTTCTTCTAAAGTAGCAGTAGAAATACCTAATATTTTATTTTCTCCAAGTATTTTTCGGGCAATTTCACATGGAAGATCAGATTGACCAAGATGTACGCCTGCGGCGTCTATTGCTAAAGCGATATCTAATCTATCGTTTATAATTAGTGGAATGTTATATTTATCAGTAACTTTTTTTACTTTTAAAGCTGAGTTATAAAAATCTAAAGATGAAATGTTTTTTTCACGAAGTTGAATTATTGAAACTCCGCCTAAAATAGCTTCTTCCATAGCAGTGCACAAATCTCTATCACCTAAAATATCTCTATCTGTAACTAGATATAATGAATAATCAACTTTATCCTTCATAAATTTTACCTCTTTTATTTATGTCATCAATTGAAAAGTTATAAATAGAATCCATTAATTTCACTTTAAAACTACCTATGCCATCTCCTTCTTTTAGTGAATCGTAAGCTATTTCACCAGACAAGCTCATTGTTAAAATTCCTAATGTAGCTGCAAGAAAATAATCTTGAGTAGCGCCACAGAAAGCACCAATTAATGAAGTAGTCATACATCCAGTACCAGTAACTTTAGTAAGAATTTTATTTCCATTATGAAGAGTAATAATTTTTTTACCATCAGAAATATAATCAACTGCACCTGTAATAGCAATGACGGTATTATGAAGTTTGGCAGCCATTAAAGCTATTTTTTCTCCTTCACGGCAACTATCTTCTCTAGAATCAACCCCTTTTGAAATGGAATCTATACCACATAAGGCCTTGATTTCAGATAAATTACCTCGTATCACAGAAAAATTAATTTCTTTTAAAAGTTTTTTTATAGTTTCAGTTCTGTATTTTGAGGCAGAAATTCCAACGGGGTCTAGAATTACGGGAATATTTAGCTTGTTAGCTTTAATTCCAGCTTTAATCATAGATTCAATTTTAGTATCATTTAAAGTACCTATATTAATAATAAGAGAATTAGAAATTGAAACAATATCTTCAATTTCATTTATAGCATCAGCCATAACAGGAGAAGCACCAATGGCTAAAACGATGTTTGCACAGTCATTAGTGGTAACATAATTGGTTATATGATGAACAAGAGGATTTTTTTCATTAATATCAATAAGTAATTTTTCTATTTTTGAATAAGTTTCCATGAATTCATAAACCTCCAACTAATAAAATATAAGAATCCAGTTACTATGATTGTAGGAAGGGTAGCTCCTAAAATAAAATCATATTTAATAAATATATAGTAAATGGAAACACCAACAACCCATACAATAACTGAACCTATATTTAATAAAAGTGTTTCTTCAATCTTTGTTTTTTTCTTAATAATAAAATAATCAGTTAATAAAATGGCGAATAATGGACTGAAAACTGAACCTATGGCATATAAGAAAAATTCATAATTTTCAATAGCAAACATTAGAGAAATGATTGTCCCTATAATTGTCATAATTATTGAGATTTTCTTCTCGTCTAGCTTAGGCATAATATTTAAAAAAGTAACGCCTGCAGAATAAGCATCCATAAAAGTAGTAGTTATAGTAGAAAGAAAAACAATACCAAAAGCAATAAGGCCAAGATTAGCCGCTAGCATAATAGCAGAAGGATCAGGATTCTGAGTAACAATAGCAGCTCCTAGACCAATAATATACATCCATGAACTTCCTAAGAAATAACCAATAAAACTACCGTATTTAGCATCATTTTCTGATTTTGAAAATCTAGTATAATCAGAGATTAATGGTAACCAAGAAAGAGGCATTACTACAGAGAGTTCTAATGCACCACCAAATGATATTGAATTATCTGAAATGCTATTAAATAAACTTTGATTAGAAAAAATAATTGATGCAAGAACAAGAGTTAGTCCAAATAATAAAATAACAGCTATGACATTTACTTTTTTAAATCCCTTTATTCCAAGAAAAATCCAAAAACAAATACATAATCCTATTAAGATACTCCAAAGTATTGTGTTATTAATTCCCCATAAAGTATTGCTGATTATATTTAAAGATAAAGCGGCAGATTTAATCATTATAGCGGTCCAACCTATCAATTGAAGTACATTTAAAATAGAGAATAAATACGTGCCATATAAACCAAAAGAAATTCTTGTTGAAGTAATAGCTGGAATTCTCTCACGAGTACCTATAACACCGCCTAAAACTAATATAGCAGTACCAATTAGATGTCCAACTAAAATAGTTATTAAACCCATCTTAAATCCAAGGGGAGCAATAAAACCACCAGTTAATATTTCTGCTATTGAGATAGAAGCTCCGCACCACAAAAATGCAAAACTCCAAAATGATAATTTATTTTCTGTATTATTCATATAACATACCTGCCTTTTCATAGAGAGTGTAGAAATGATTTGTAGGTCCAACGCCTTTGCCGATATCAAGAGAATGGGCAATTGCAGTAGTTATGTATTCTTTTGATTTTTTTATACTTTCCGCAACCGAGTAGCCTAGTGCAAGATTTGCAGTTATTGCAGAAGATAAGGTGCACCCTGTACCATGAGTGTTTTTTGTAGCAATTCTTTCACTTTCAAAGTAAGATATTTTTTCTCCATCAAATAACACATCTACAGCACTGCCTTCCATATGACCGCCTTTTATTAATACATTTTTAGGCCCAAGTTTCTTGATTTCCTTACTAGCTTCAATCATATCTTCAATATTTGATATTGTTACCTTTTTCCCCAGTGCCTCTTCTAATATTACTTCTGCTTCTGGAATATTAGGCGTTAAAACATAAGCTAGAGGCAATAATTTTTCTATTAATACTGTTTTTGATTCAGGGTGTAATAAAGAAAAACCACTTTTAGATATCATAACAGGGTCTATAACTATATTCTTAGGAAAATATTCTTTGATTTTCTGACTGATTATTTCTATAGAATTTATTATTGAAACCATACCTATTTTAACCGCGGATACTTCAATATCTGTGAATATTGCATCTATTTGTTTTCCAATCATACTAGAAGATACATCTTCAACGGCAAAAACTCCTTGAGTATTTTGAGCAGTAATGGCTGTAATAACGCTCATTCCAAAAACACCATTAGCACTAAAACTTTTCAAGTCTGCTTGTATTCCAGCACCACCACTTGAATCTGAACCAGCTATAGTTAATACATTTTTCATCTTAAAATCCCCTTTTATAAAGTGTCTTTTAGTTTTAGAATTTTCATTGAGTCTAATGCTTTTATCAATAAATAAGCAATGGTACTGCCACCGGTAGTGCTGATTAGAAATGGTATAACAAAGAAAAATAAAGCAACAGATTTACCCATAAGCAAAGTAGCCACAGGATAAGCAATAATGCCACCAATTATTCCAGTACCAATTATTTCACCAAAGACAGCAAATAAATATTTTTTTGTGTGTTTGTACAATATAGCTGAAAGATAAGCTCCAATCATAGAACCAGGGAAAGCTAAAAGTGAGCCAGTCCCTAAAATGTTTCGCATTAATGAAATACAAAAGGCAATACAAACACTATAGATAGGACCTAAAGTTATTGCAGAAAAAACATTGATAAAATGTTGCATAGGAAAACATTTTGAAACACCTACAGGAAAGTAAACTAAACTACCGGTTACAATGCCAAGTGCAACTAGAAGTGATGAAAAAACTAATTTTTTCGTTTTCATAAATAAACCTCCATTTTACTACAGGAGTTGAGAGGTAACCTTGAAAAATATTTCAAAAATATTTTATTTAAGGAAATAAGAGTGAAAGGATTTTTATGAAATTAAAATAAAAAACACAAATCCGTAGATTTGTGTTAGAAATTATATTTTCATAAACATCATCCTACGCTGGCATTATCCAGATCAGGTTAAGGGTCTAAGAATTTTATTCTTACTCTCAGCTGGAATCACCAGCTCCCCTGTGTTAATTTAGTTATTCGATTATAAAGTTATCATAGCATAGGTTTATAGTTCTATCAATAGGGACGGTTCACATATTTTTTAATATTATAAAATAATTTAACAAAAAGTTGTGAACCGTCCCTAAATAATTTTAGTTGTCCAGGATTCACAGTTCCATACATGGGTAACTATGTCGTTATAGAATTCAGGTTCGTGACATATAAGAAGGATGCTGCCTTTGTATTCTTTTAAGGCTTTTTTTAGTTCATCTTTTGCATCAACATCTAGATGGTTAGTGGGCTCGTCTAGTACAAGTATATTTGATTCACGGTTTAGTATTTTACATAAACGAACTTTAGCTTGTTCTCCACCACTTAGAACTAGAACTTTGCTTTCGATGTGCTTAGTTGTAAGACCACATCTAGCTAAAGCGGCACGAACTTCGTATTGAGTGTAAGAAGGAAACTCTTGCCATACTTCTTCAATACAGCTATTATAATTTGCTTCTTTAATTTCTTGTTGGAAATAACCTATATGTTGATGTTCACCTAGCTCAACTTCACCAGAAATTGAAGGTATTTCACCTAGAATGCTTCTTAGCAAAGTAGTTTTACCTAAACCATTTGCGCCAACTAAAGCGATTTTTTGTCCTCTTTCCATTACTAAATTTAAAGGTATAGATAAAGGCTCATCATAACCGATAACTAAATCTCTTGTTTCAAAAATTAATTTATCAGAAGTTCTAGCAGCTTTAAAGTTGAAAACTGGTTTTGGTTTTTCCTTATCAAGTTCGATAACATCCATTTTGTCTAATTTTTTTTGTCTAGACATAGCCATATTTCTTGTAGAAACTCTAGCTTTATTTCTAGCAACAAAATCTTTTAAGTCATCAATTTCTTTTTGTTGTTTCTTATAAGCAGATTCAACTTGTTTTTTTCTAGCTTCGTAAACATTCATAAAATTATCATAATCACCAACGTAACGATTTAATTCTTGATTACCCATGTGATATATAAGATTTATTACGCTATTTAAAAAAGGAATATCATGAGAAATTAGTATAAATGCATTTTCATAAGCATTTAAGTAACGTTTTAACCACTCAATATGTTGTTCATCTAAATAGTTTGTAGGCTCGTCCAAAAGTAATATGTCAGGTTTTTCTAACAAAAGTTTAGCTAGTAAAACTTTTGTTCTTTGACCACCACTTAAATCAGCTACATCTTTATCCAATCCAATATCATTTAATCCAAGACCTGATGCAATTTCAGAAATTTTAGCATCAATAATATAAAAATCGTTGTGATCTAGTATATCTTGGATTGTACCCATATCTTCAAGCATAACTTCTAATTCATCAGGGTCAGCATCGCCCATTTTTTCACATATATTTGTAACCTCAGCTTCAAGATCAAAAAGATATTGATATGCATTCTTTAAAATATCATAAATTGTCATACCTCTTTCTAAAGAAGTATGTTGGTCAAGATATCCAACCCTTACACGTTTAGACCATTCAATAGTTCCATCATCGGGTTCTAATTTTCCTGTTATTATGTTCATGAAGGTAGATTTACCTTCTCCATTTGCGCCTATTAATCCAATGTGTTCACCTTTTAAAAGTCTAAAAGATACATTATCAAAAATAGCACGATCACCAAATCCGTGGCTTAAATTCTTTACTGTTAAAATACTCATATTTCAAATCCTTTCTTTTCTTATATATGGGATACCTATATTAAAATAATATTATACTTTATTAACATGTGATAGAAATACACATATTAAATTATATAATAGTTGCCGTGTATTTTAAAGAAGAATATCTTGATTAATATGGTATGAATTATAAGTAATAGCAATGAATTTTTTGTATCTAAAGCAATAGTTGAGCTAGGATAACTATATAGATCAAAAAAAGAATTGAGAATATAGGTGCATATAAAACAAAAGAACTGCGAAGCGAGCTTCGCAATTCTTTTAAATAACATATTTATATATCATTAAATAATGAGCAAGACTTCCTATTAGTATAAAAACATGAAAAATTTCATGAAATCCAAATTTCCAAATCTTGATTTTTTCTGATTTGATTGCATAAAAAACTGCGCCTACTGAATAAGATAGGCCGCCACCGAATAAAAGCATTAAACCAGAGGTTGGCAAAATCTTAGAAAGTGGATAAATAACAAATATTGCAGCCCAGCCTAGAATAAGATAAAAACTTGTATATAACCATCTAGGGGCATCAAACCAAAGCAATTTAAGAACTATTCCAAGAATACCTAAGGCCCAAACAATTGTCAACAATATATAACCAGTTGTACCTTTTAAGGTTATAAGGCAAATAGGTGTATAAGTAGCAGCAATTAATACATATATCATGCTATGGTCAATTCTTCTAAGAATAGCTATTGTTTTATTTGAAGCAATTTTCCAATGGTAAATTGTAGAGGCGGAATACAAACCGATTAAACCAAGGGAAAATATAACGGATGAAAGAATCTTAGCATAGCTACCTGAGCCAATAGAGTTAACAAGTAAAAAAAACAAACCAACGGTTGATAGAAAGATACCAACTAAATGTGTTAAAGAGTTTATGGGTTCCCGAATTGCAACTTTCATATAAATACCTCCTTACCTAGTTTTTAAAACTAGGTGATGTTATATTAATATAATAACAATAATAAATAAAAAAGTCAAACTAATAATTCTAAAAACTTTGACAGGTAGTTTCCAATACTATATAATTTATTTAAACAAATATTTTTAATATTGGAACGATTTTATACTTAGGTGTTTGTAAAATATAATGGAGTGATGTTATGGATAAAAAAGATAAACTTTTAGCACATAAAGCAGTTGAAATTGAAGATATTCCGGATATTGATTTATATATGGATCAGGTAACTAGTTATATGGATTCAGTGTTAGATAATGTTAAAATTGACGAAGACGATAAAGTTCTTACTAAAACAATGATTAATAATTATGTAAAAGCCAAAATCATAGAAAAACCAAATAAAAAGAAATATACAAAAAATCAAATAATGGAATTAATTATGATTTATCATTTAAAAAATATTATTCCCATAAGTGATATAGATAATTTATTAAAATATGAGAAAAGTAGATTTATAACGCCTAAAAATGATGATAAAGATGGTAAAAATATAGAATATAAGAATAATAATGCAATAAAAGAAATTTACAAAAGTTTTCTTGAAATTCAAAAGGAAGTTATAGAAGAGTCTAGAGAGAAATTTAAAGAATATAATACTGAAAATGGAAATGCTAATGAAAGTCAGCGAGTTAAAGAAATAATAAAATTAGTTCTTCAAGCAGATATGGATAAAAGAATGGCGGAATTAATGATAAAAGAATTTAAATTTACTAAAATTGAATAATAATATATTAAGGGGCACATAAAATTTTGTGTTCTTTTTTTTATATTATTTTGAGTATTTTCTTTATAGGTATCCCAGTTCAACTATTAATTTATACGTGTCCAAAACTCCTAGAAGCGTGGAGATTTTGTACAAGTATAAATTAAGTTTCACAATGGGATCCCTATATAATATTGACAAATAATTTAAGTAGGATTATAATTAGTTAAAAGATTGTGCACAATTTAATTTACAACAACTTAAATTAAAATGCATCAATTTTTTATGAAGTATAAAAATATTAGTATAAATATAATAATCGAAGGGAAGGTAGTTATGGATAATAAAGAAAAAATATATGAAGAAGCTTTAAAATTAGATAATCAAATATGCTTTCCTTTATATGCAGCATCTAGATTAATAGTAAGAAAATATAGACCTATGTTAGAAAAAATAGGACTTACTTATCCACAATACTTAGTAATGATGGTTTTATGGGAAAATAAAAATATGAATGTTAAAGATTTAGGGGAAAAGCTATATCTTGATTCTGGAACACTAACACCTTTACTAAAAAGATTAGAAGCAGCTGATTTTATTAGTAGAGAGAGAGATAAAAAAGATGAGAGAACTGTAATTATTAATTTAACAGATAAAGGAACAAAACTGAAACAAGATGCTAAAGAAATTCCTATTTCTATGATGGAAGATTGTTGTGGTGAAAGTATAGATTTGATAAAACTAAGAGAATCATTAAATGAATTAATAAAATCTTTAAAATAGTAAAATTAAAAATAGAGTTTAATGATTATGAAAGGGGTTTTTTAATATGAAACAATATGATGTAGTAGTAATTGGAGCAGGTGCGGGGGGACTTACAGCAGCTTATACAGCTTTAGGATTCTCTAAAAAGGTTGCTCTTATTGATAAAAACAAACCCGGTGGAGAATGTACTTGGTCAGGATGCGTTCCAAGCAAGGCTTTAATAAATATTGCCGAGGAAATACATATGGCTAAGAAATTTAATTTGAATTTAAAAATAGATTCTACTGAAGTTATGGAAAGAGTTACAAAAGTAATAGAAAATGTGTACTCAAATGAAAATCCTGAAAAGTTGATAAATGATGGGATTGATTATATTAATGGATTTGCTAGATTTATAGATAAAAACACTATAGAAGTTAATAATGAACAAATAAAAGCTAAAAAGATTATTATAGCTACAGGATCTTCTCCACTAGTTCCACCTATAAATGGATTAGATAAAGTTGATTATTTAACAAATGAAAGTATATTTACATTAAAAAAACTTCCAGAAAGCTTAATTGTTTTAGGTGGAGGACCAATAGGAATAGAGTTAGCGCAAGCGCTTAATAGAATAGGGGTAAAAGTAAAAGTCATCGAAATGTTACCTAAGATATTATTTAGGGAAGAACCAGAACTAGTAAGTATGCTTCATGATAGATTAGAAAGCGAAGGAATTGAAATATACACAGGAACAAAAGCTATAGAAGTTAATTCTGATAATGGTAAAGTTTCTGTGAAAGTTCAGAAAAACGAAGAAGAATTTGAAATTGAAGGTGAAAGTATACTGCTTGCACTTGGAAGAAAAGCTAATCTAGAAGGTTTAGATTTAAATAAAGTTGGTATAGAAATTTCTAGAAAAGGCATTGAAGTAGACAATCATTTAGAAACTTCACTAAAAGGAGTTTATGCTATTGGAGATGTAGTTGGACCTTATAATTTTTCTCATATGGCAAATGTACAAGGTATTACTGCAGTGCAAAATGCTGTTTTACCAATTAATAAAAAAATCAATTACCAAAATGTTGCATGGTGTTCTTACACTGACCCAGAGCTTGCTAGAGCAGGAATGTTAGAAACAGAGGCTAGAGAAAAGTTTGGAGATAGCATAAGGGTATATACTCATAGCTATGACCACATTGATAGAGCTATGACTAAAGAAAATAGTATAGGACTAGTAAAAGTAATTTTAGATAAAAAAGGTAAGGTCCTTGGAGCAAGTATTTTAGGCGATAGAGCAGGAGAAATCATATCTGAAATTCAAGTAGTTAAAACATTAGGTGTAAACTTTGGAAAATTGGCAGATGTAATTCATCCTTATCCTACTTATGCAGAAGTTTTAAATAAGATAGGTAAGAAGGTAAAAGTCGATAATTTATTAAATAATCCAATTGTTAAATTGTTTAGAAAATAGGTAAGCCTATGTCAAATAAAAATAAAAAAATAAATAAAAAAAAGGAGAGATTTAAAATGAATTTATTTTTAAAAATTCTTGGTGTAATTATTGTATTAATATTATTAATGGTGGTAAAAATGATTGTGGATAATAACAAAACTCCAAAAACTATAGGGGTTAATAATGGAAAATTAGCAGTAATGCCAAGTAGTCCTAATGCTGTATCATCTCAAGCAACAGAAAAAGAAAAAAAAGTTGATCCACTAGAATTTAAAGGGAATATTGATGAATCAAAAGAAGCAATATTAGAAATAATAAAATCTATGGGAAATGTTAATATAATTGAAAATAAAGAAGATTATATTTATGCAGTTTTTACTACAGAAAAAATGAAATATAAAGATGATGTTGAATTTTATTTTGATAAAAAAAGCAAATTAATTCATTTTAGATCAGCATCTAGAGTTGGATATTCTGATATGGGATTAAATAAGCAAAGATATGAAGATATAAAGAAAGCATATACAGAAAATTAAAATATTCTGATAAAAGTATGAAAAAAACTTAAAATTTTTACCAGGGATATATTAAAAGTGGAGGATGATAAAATGAAGGAATTTATAAAGCCTAGAGTTGTGATAAGCAAATGCTTGGAACATGACAAGTGTAGATATGATGGGTCAATGATTAATAATGAATTCATAGAAAAATTAAAAGAATATGTAGATTTTACTCCAGTATGTCCAGAAGTGGAAGTTGGGCTACCTATACCCAGGCAGGCATTAAGAATAATTTTATCAGAAAATGAGGAACAAAGCTTAGTATTCTCAAGAACTGGAGAAGATATAACAGAGAAAATGCAATCATTTTCTAATGGGTTTTTAGATGATTTAAATAAATCAGAAATAGATGGATTTATTTTGAAAAGTCGATCACCTTCTTGTGGAATGAAGGATGTTAAAATGTATAAAACTTTTGGAAAGGCACCTTCTATTCCAAAGAAAACAAAAGGAATTTTTGCCAAGCAGGTTTTAGAAAGTTTTCCGGATATAGTATTAGAAGATGAGGGAAGACTTTCAAACTATAATATAAGGGAAAGTTTCTTGATTAATATATTTACATCAGCTTTTTTTAGAAAAGTTAAAGAAGAAAAAAATTTAAATTCTTTAATAAAATTTCATAGTGAAAATAAATACCTTTTAATGGCCTTAAGTCAAGGAAAGTTAAAGCAATTAGGAAAGCTAGTAGGAAACACTGAAGGAAAGAAAATAGACCAAATTTTAGAAGAATATGAACCTATTTTGTACAAAGCGTTAGGAACAATGCTTAACACTGGTAGAAATGTAAATATGCTTTTGCATTTATTTGGTTACTTTTCAAAGGATTTAACAACAAATGAAAAAGGATTTTTCTTAGAAGAATTAGAGAAGTATAGAAATAAAAAAGTCCCTTTTTCTGTTCCTTTATCATTAATCCACTCTTGGGTAATACGTTTCGGTAATGAGTATTTATTAAAACAAACTATATTTGAAGCTTTTCCAAGTGAATTAATTAATGTTACTGATTCAGGAAAAGGAGTTTAGAAAATCAGCTTTTAAAAAGTAATTTAGAAGGGGCTGGCGCACTAAAAAATTAATGCGACAGCTTTTTTGCGTAAAAAAATAAATCTTCCCCTCGGAAAAGTGGAAGATTTATAGTAAAATTAATATATGATTAAACACATTAATTTACATAAAAATTATACATCAAATCGTGGAAGTTATCAATTAAAACTTCCGCTAAATATTGAGTACATGATTCCAAATAATGATTCGGTGCGTTTGCTAAGTCAGTTTGTAGAGGAGATGGATTTAACAGATTTATATTCGACTTATTCCCGATTAAGGGAAAATCAGGCTACGCCTCGTCAGATGCTGAAGATTGTACTTTATTCTTACATGAATCATAGCTATTCTTCTAGGGAAATGGAAACCTCCTGTAAAAGGGATGTAAATTTCATGTACCTTTTAGAAGGTTCACCAGTACCAGATCATTCTACTTTTGCAAGGTTTCGTAGTCTTCACTTTGCTCCCTGTTCAGAAACAATTATGGCTGAAATGACAAATTTCCTTTATGAGATTGGAGAAATATTAGGAGATGCTATATTTATTGATGGTACAAAGATAGAGGCATGTGCTAACAAGTATACTTTCGTCTGGAAAAAAGCAGTTTCAAAAAATTTAGAGAGATTACTTTCTAAATTAGCTATTTTCGTATCTGAATGTGAGGAACTGTATGGAATAAAGCTTGTATACGAGAATAAAGTAAAAATAAAGCATGTAAAAAAGCTACGCAAGAAGCTTTACTCCTTGAAACAAGAAGAAAATATAGAATTTGTACATGGATGTGGAAAGAGGAAAACTCCTATTCAACGTTCAATTGAAAAACTTGAGGAATATCTTGGTAAGTTAAAAGAATATACACAGAAAATTCATACCTGCGGTAAACGTAATAGCTATTCCAAGACAGATAAAGACGCAACTTTTATGAGGATGAAAGAAGATGCCATGAAAAATGGTCAGTTAAAGCCAGGTTACAATGTTCAGCATGGAGTAGATTCTGAATATATAGTATGGCTTACTGTTGGCGAACAACCTACAGACACAACAACATTGATTCCATTTATAAAAAGCATGGAGAATTTCTTGTGTTTTAAGTATTTTAAAATTGTTGCGGATGCAGGATATGAGAGTGAAGAAAATTATGTTTATGTTAAAGATAATGGACAGTTATCCTATATTAAACCAGCAAACTATGAAATATCAAAAACAAGGAAATATAAAAATGATATAAGCAGAATAGAAAATATGGATTATACTGAATTGGGTGATTATTATACTTGCAAAAATAATAAGAAACTAACAGTAAATAAAATATTAAAAAGAAAAAGTAAGACAGGCTATATAAGTGAAAAAACAATTTATACCTCTGATGACTGTAGTAACTGTATTCACAAGAGCAAATGCATAAAAGGACATAACTGCAAAACACCACTAGAAGAAAGAGTTAAAAATCTTGAAACTTCAAAGCTGTTCAACATGCTTCGTAAAGAGAATCTTGAAAGAATAGTAAGTGAAGAAGGCTGCGAATTGAGAATGAATCGAAGTATTCAAGCTGAAGGCTCTTTTGCACAGATAAAGCAGGATATGGGATTTCGTAGATATCTATGTAAAGGTAAAAAGAATGTTTTAGCAGAAAGTGTTTTATTAGCAATGGCACATAATGTAAATAAGTTACATAATAAAATTCAGTCAGATAGAACTGGAATACATCTTTTGTCTCTTAAAAAAGGTGCATAATTTTAGAATTTTAAAAACTTTGGAAATCAAAAAAAGCCTTAATATCAAAGGCTTATTAAAGTGCGACATTTTTTAATTATGGAGCTTGTTAGAGGTTAAAGTATCCTTGAATTTTCTATAAAACATACAAAAAAACGCTGCCGCGTTAGCAGATTTTTTTATGCTAATGCGACAGCCCCTTAAATAATTCCTTGTTTTTAAATAAAGCTTAAACTACTACACTAAATTATATATTTCAGAATACTTTTTATTTAGATAATTAATAAAATACTCTGATTTTAATTCTTCACCAGTGATTTTCTTAATAAGTTCAGCAGGTTTATAAACTGCGCCATGTTTATGAACATTTTCTTTTAACCAATTGTGGATATCTGAGAAATTCCCTTGGCTAATCTGTGTATAAAGATTAGGAATATCTTTTTCCATAATTTTAACCATTTGAGCTCCGTATAAATTACCAAGAGCATAACTAGGGAAATATCCAAAGCTTCCATCGGACCAGTGCATATCCTGCAACACACCATCGGCATCAGAAGAAGGTTCAACCCCTAAATAATCTTTATATTTTTTATTCCAAGCAGTAGGTAAATCTTCAACTTTCAATTCATCATTTATTAGCATCTTCTCTAACTCATATCTTATAATGACATGAAGGCTATAAGTCAATTCATCTGCTTCTATTCTTATTAAAGAAGGCTCAACTTTATTGATAGCTTTATAGAATTGGTCTAAAGTTATACTTTCAAATTGTGGAAATTTTTTTTGAGCTTCAGGATAAAAATAGCTCCAAAATTCTTTTGAACGCCCTAAAATATTTTCGTAAAATCTAGACTGAGATTCATGAATTCCCATAGAAGTTCCTTCAGCAAGACCAGTACCCATTAAATCTTTAGAAATATCCTGCTCATATATTGCATGACCACCCTCGTGAATACATCCAAACATAGCAGACCTAAAATCATTTTCATAATAATGAGTAGTTATTCTAACATCATCCTTACCAAAATCGGTAGTAAAAGGATGCTCGGATTCATCAATTCTTCCTCTGCTAATAAAATCATATTCAAGCTTTGAAAGAATAAACTTTGAAAACTCTTCTTGATCATTTTTAGAGAAATACTTAGTAAAAAAATCCGTTTGTATAGAAACATCTGAAGTTTCTATTTTTTTTAATAGCATTACAATAGCATCTCTAACTTCACTAAAAACCTCATCAAGTTTTTTTACGGTTATTCCTGGTTCGTACATATCTAATAAAGTATCATATTTATTTTCCTCAAATGAAAGATAATCAACAAATTTTTTCTTATAATCCACCATTTTTTCAAGGTGAGGTTTAAAAATAGAAAAATCATTAGCATTTTTAGCTTCCTCCCAAGCAGCAGAAGAAATAGAGGCATCTACAGTATACTGAATATAAAAATCCTCAGGAATTTTTTTGATTTCGTTATAAGATTTTTCGATTTTTTTTACCATAGCATTTGTAATATCATCTAAATTAGATTCATTATTAAAATAATCTATAAATACTTTAACTTTATCATCAGTTATTAATTTATAATATTCACCACTTAAGAAACCAAGAATTTCGCCTCTATAAGCTTTACCTTTGGAGGGGGTATTAACCATTGCGTCCCAACTTAATACGGCCATTGCACTATTTAAATATTCGATTTTAGTTACATATTCTTTGAATTCACTTAACATAATATATCTCCTTAACTTAAAAAATTATGACACATATACTATTTTACTCCAAAAATATAAAAAGTAAAATTATTTAAAAAATTTTAATCATTATTTAAATTATGGGCAAAATAAGTTTAAGAATAAAAATTAAAGGAGTGGGTAGTCTAGTGAAAATATATCCTATTAATAATCAATTTAACTATCAGGTATATCCAGGTTTGATTTTTGAAGATAATGAAGGAAGACAAACAGATGGAAAAGATCATGAATTCTATAATATTTATGTTAATGGAGATTTTATAGGTAGAAAGATTTTGTTAGAACAAAATGATAAAATTGAAGATATGACTAATTATTTATCGCAAAATCAATTTTCAGCATTTTCTACAAAAGTAGAGGGAAACAATTATTATATTTTAGAACAAGACAATGAAATGGCATCTCATATGAAGAGGCAATTAGATGTTTACTTGAATATAAGCTAAGCATAAGTAAATGAAAAGATATATAAAAACCCCATAAATAGTTTTTTGGGTTTTTTAAATAAAAAAATAGGGACGGTTCACAAATTATTTGCATAATATTATGCAAATAATTGAGAACCGTCCCCTTAATTTACTTGACAATGAGAATGATTATCATTATAATGTAATTAATAAAACAATATTTAGTGATTAGTTTTTAATTTATAAATAAATAAAATGGAGGAATACTCATGCCGTTGACTATGGTTAATGAAGGAATGCAGGTTGTATTATTAAAAATAAATGAAGAAAAAAAATTGAAAAAAAGACTTCAGGATTTAGGATTATTTGACGGGGTTAAATTTGATGTTATATCAAATGATATGAGAGGACCTTTTATAATAAATGTTATGGGGTCAAAATTAGTTTTAGATAGAGGTACTGCTCAAAAGATAATTGTTAGGGAGGCGAGATAATGGAAAGAACTTTGGAACAATTAAAACCTGGTGATAGAGGTATTATAAAATCTATTGGTGGATTAGGAAAAGTTAGAAGAAGGCTTATGGAAATGGGAGTTACTAAAGGAACGGAAGTTAATATTGAGAAAGTAGCACCGCTAGGAGATCCTATTGAAATTAAAGTTAAAGGATATAATTTATCTTTAAGAAAGTCTGAAGCGAGTCAAATAGTAATAGAATAATTTTTTTTGCAACTACAATGAGATTGAATATTAATTGCAAGAATAGTAGGAGGAAATGAAGTGAATAATAGTATAAAGATAGCATTAGCAGGAAACCCTAACTGTGGTAAAACAACTTTATTTAATGCATTAACCGGGTCAAAACAATATGTAGGAAATTGGGCAGGAGTAACTGTTGAAAAAAAAGAGGGTAAAACTAAATATAAAGAAAATGATATTTTAGTGACGGATTTGCCAGGAACATATAGTTTGTCGCCTTATTCAATAGAGGAAATAGTAGCTAGAAATTATATTGTGGAAGAGTCACCAGATGTTGTTCTAAATATAGTTGATGCAACAAATATAGATAGAAACTTATATTTAACTCTTCAATTAGTAGAGTTAGGGAAACCTGTAGTGGTAGCTTTAAATATGATAGATCTATCAGAAAAAAGAGGAATAAAAATAGATTATGATAAATTGTCAAATATTTTAGGTGTGCCGGTGGTACCAATATCAGCATCAAAAAATAATAATATAGGTAAGCTAATGGAAGAAGTTGTTAATGTTTTTAATGATAAATTAAAATATTCAACAATAAATATAAAATATCATAAAGGAATTGAGAAAAAGATAAAAGAAGTGCAAGCGGTCATTGAAAGTGATGAAAGATTTAATAAATATAATAAAAGATGGATGGCTATAAAATTATTAGAGAAGGATGAAGAAGTTTCAAAAAAACTTGATAATGATTTAAGTGAATTTGTAAAAGTTTCAGAAGAAGAATTAGAAGATATTGAAGGTTTAATAGTAGATGGGAAATATGAATTAATCGGTGACTTAGTTTCTAAGGCAGTAAAAAAACCTAGTAGCAAAATAATAACCACATCTGATAAAATAGATAAAGTATTAACTAATAAATGGGCAGGAATACCTATATTTGCGGCTTTGATGTATTTTGTGTTTTGGAGTACTTTTAATATAGGTGGAATTTTTCTTGATATTATAGATGTTTTCTTTGCGGAAACATTATCAGGTTGGGTGTCGGTAGCCCTCGAATCAATAGGAGTTTCATCAGGCCTTCATTCTTTAATTGTAGATGGTATTATTGGTGGAATAGGTGGAGTTTTAGTGTTTCTTCCTAATATAATGATTTTATTCTTTGCTATTTCTATTTTAGAGGATAGCGGATATATGGCTAGAGTTGCTTTTATCATGGATAGGGCAATGAAGAAAATAGGATTAAACGGAAAAGCATTTATACCTATGATAATGGGATTTGGATGTAATGTACCAGCTATAATGTCTACAAGAACCCTTGAAAATGAAGAAGATAGACTAACAGCTATATTAATAAATCCATTTATGTCTTGTGGAGCTAGACTACCAGTGTATACTTTATTTGCGGCAGCTTTTTTTCAAAATAATGCAGGGTTAGTAGTATTTTCTTTATATATTTTAGGAATACTAGTAGCTATTACTATGGGGTTAATATTTAAGAAGACTTTATTTAAAAGTGAGAATTCAGCTTTTGTTATGGAACTTCCTCCATATAGAATACCTACATTAAAAGGTACATTTATTCATGTTTGGGATAGAGTGAAAGGTTTTTTAATAAAAGCAGGAACCATAATATTTGCAGCATCAGTAGCATTATGGTTTATCTTAGGATTTAATTTTTCAGGACAAGCAGAATTAGCGGATAGTTTTGGTGCTTATATAGGAAAGGCTATTGCTCCGATATTTGCTCCACTGGGATTTGGAAATTGGCAAGCATCATTATCATTGCTTACAGGAATTATTGCGAAAGAAGTTGTTGTTAGTAATATGGCTATAATGTATGGTATGGGTGATGCGGCCATGGGTTCAGCAAGCAGCTTTGCGGCAAATTTATCAGCGGCCTTTACTCAATTAAGTGCTTATGCTTTTATGGTATTTGTACTTCTTTATACACCATGTGTAGCGGTTATAGCAACAGTTAAAAGGGAAACAAATTCTTTGAAATGGACTTTATTTTCTGTATTTTACCAATTCGGGGTAGCTTGGATTGTAGCTATGATAATTTATCAAGTTGGATGTCTATTTATATAGGAGTGATAAAATGATTGGAAAAATAATAACTTATTTATTATTTACACTTATTATTATTTATACAGTATATACTTTAAGGAAAAGTTTTAAGAAACAACTTAAAGGTGAGTGTGGAAGTTGCACTTCTTGTCCACATGGAGATAGTTGTGCATCAAAAAAATAGCAAAAAAGCATGATTCAATGATAAATTATAATCATTCAATCATGCTTTTTTATATGTATGGAATTAGTTTTCTTTTTTCAAACCATTTATTAATAAAGAATAAATAAGTAAAAGCATAGCAAAAATTGCAATAGCACCTGAAATCCAGTATTTATTAGCTAAAATTATTGAGCCTACAGAAACACCAAGTTCTATATAATTAGATGATTTCCAAATCATTAAAATACGCCCCCAAATAAAAAATAATATAAAATTAATTATAATAATCATGGAGAGTGTATTCAAGGGGAGAATAAATCAAATATAAGGCAAATTTCATAAAAAACAAGCTTTTAAACATTTACATCTGCTTATTCTGTAGAAATAGAATTCTTTTTATATAAATATATGTTTAGGTAATAATTTAATTATAAACACATGTAAATGAATAAAAAAATATATTTAACAAAAAATAAATTAAAATAAATACATATGGAGGTTTTTTATGAAAAAGTTATTATATATTACTGTTAATTCTAAGCCAGAAGAAATATCCACTAGTAGAAAAGTGGGTAGGGAATTTGTAACTAGATTTATGAGCAAAAATAGTGATTACGAACTTAAAGAGTTAGATTTATATAAAGAGTACATTCCAGAAATTAATTACAAGATGATTAAAAGCAGAGCAGAATTAGTAGAGGGAAATGAATATGATTCTCTTAGCAGTGAGGATAAAAAAGCGGTAGATAGAGTAAATGATTTATGCGATGAATTTATAGAGGCAGATACTTATGTAATTGCAGCACCAATGTGGAGTTTAAGTTTTCCATCACCTTTAAAAAGATATTTTGATTGTATTATCCAAAATAATAGAGTAATCAAAATTGGTACTGATAAAGTAACAGGTTTATTAGATGATAAAGAAAGAAATATGGTGTATATTCAATCATCAGGAGGGGACTATCCTATGATTTTTAGTGGTAAATTTAATCATGGGGTGAATTATTGTAAAGAAATATTTACTTTTTTAGGTATTGATAGATTTGAAAAATTAATGGTTGAAGGAGTGGATGTTCCAGAAATAGGCAGAGATAAAGCAATTGAAAAAGCTTATGAAAGTATGGATAAATTAATTGATAGAATATCAAGACAAATTATGATGGTATAGAATAAATTTTGTTAAGAAAGTGGCTTTTTTGCCACTTTTTTTAAATTGATGGTATAATATAATTGTTATAATTATAATGTTGGATTAAATGATTTGTAATAAATGAATATTAGTGTTTTAGGGGACAAAGTAAAATAATTTATCATAAGTAAAATAATTTATCAGAGGTGGGTTTAATGTTTAATGAAAGAAGAATGACAATTGAGATGAAAGGAATAGTTTTTGACAAAGAAACAGAAATAGATTTTTATAGGAAACAAATAGATAATATCAAGTCTTATATGTATCCATTGTTTATAGTATTTTCGCTTTTTTACTTAATTGTTGGAATTTCTGACAGCATAGCATTAGGTAGTAATGACTTGATAGTAAAAATAGTTTTTATAAGAGGAAGCATATTTTTAATAACAATTATTTTGATGATTATTTTGGCAAGTTTGCAAAATTACAAGGTATTAAAAATATTTTTTGCTATTTATGGTGTACTATTTTGTTTATCATATCTTTATGGAGCTTATTTATTTAATTTTTTAGATTATTATATACAATGCTTTGAAGTACTTATAATTATAACAGGGATTTTTTTGATACCAATAGATTGGAAAAGTTGTTTTGCTATTTCAATAGCATTTCTTTTATCATTCTTTTCACTAGGGTTTTTAATGATTGAGAATGTTGAAAGCAATCGTTTTTTTATTACAGTTGAATACCAATTAATTATATTTTTACTTATAAGTATATTAACTTATAGAATATCAAATTTTGAAAGAAAAAAATATATATATGAAAACAAGATATCTCAGAAAACTGTTATGGATCAATTATTAGAAATCAACGATAAAGCTAAATTTAATATGGAATTTAGAAAAGTGTTTAATTATTATAAAACTCATGAAGGAAATTTATATGTTGTTTTATTTGGGATAAATGAGTTTGATAATATGGTTGGAAAATATGGGAAAAACATAGCGGATAAAGTTTTGCTAGAAATAACTAAGTTAGTAAAGAAATTTACTAGAGACAATGATATTTTTGCACGATGGGGAAAAGATGAATTTATATTATTATTGTCAGGAATGGAAGTTGATATTGCAATGAAAATTGCAGCAAGATTAAATGGCGGTATTGTAGATTATTATTTTAGTGAGGTTGGAGAGGTCAGTTGTTGCTTTGGACTAGCATCACCTAAAGAAAATGAAAGTATTGAAGAGTTTTTTGAAAGAGTTGAGAGGTATTTGTATAAAGCAAGAAGAGATGGTAAAAATGAAGTTATGTTTAGGTAATACTAGGAGTTGGTTGTGTAGTATAGAAAATAAATCAAAGTAGTGAGTATAAGGATTATCATATGTTTTTATGTGGTAGGTTTAAGTCAATTAAATTGGGGGATAATTTATGAAAGATAAAACAAATATTAGTTCATTTGCTCAATTTAAACAGAAGGATATGGAACAAGAATTCTATACAAATTATATTGGCCAGTTTATAAGCAAAATTGGTATATATATGCTGATTTTCATTTCGTTATATTGCATATTTTACGTGATTGATTTTTATACATTAAAGGATAGAAATGTTTTAAACGTTCTTTTAATTATTCGTATCCTAGTAATTTTATGTTCAATTATTTTTGGTATTGTTTTGAAAAAAATTAAAGAGGATAAAAGGCATAAAATAGTTATTTGGATAACTATTTATGAAATTTTATTTTGTATTATTTATCTATATATGTGTTTTTTGAATTATTCAACAGGATCACCAATTCATTATTTTGAATCTGTTGTAATAGTAGCTACTATTTTCTTAGTACCAAATAAGTGGATAAATTCTTTTATGGTTTCTATAGGAATGATATTGTTTTATTTAGCTATAACTTTTAATACAGTAAATCATAGTTACATGATTGAAGCGTTATATATTTCTATATATACTATAGTTACATTTGTGTTTATAAGTGTTTTGACATTTAAGTTGCATTGTTTAAAAAGAGAATTATATTTAAAAGAATTAGATTCTTCACATTTATCAATAATCAATAAAG
Source organism: Clostridium grantii DSM 8605 (assembly GCF_900129965.1). GTDB lineage: Bacteria > Bacillota > Clostridia > Clostridiales > Clostridiaceae > Clostridium_AF > Clostridium_AF grantii. Next base: position 48,251 of record NZ_FQXM01000010.1, read on the forward strand.
TTATGAGAGTTACAGATAAAAAGAAATTCCATGAAGAATATAGAAAATTATTTCAAAAATATGATTCTCAAAATGGAGATATGGCATTAATTATTTTTAGTATCAATGAATTTGAAGGTATGAAAGACTTATATGGAAATAAAGTAATTGAGACACTTATGAAAGAGATATCTGTTTTATTAAGAATGTTATTGAGAGATAAGGATTTATTTGCTCATTGGGCGGAAGAAACTTTTGTTTTATTAATACCAGAAGTTAATAATCGAACGGCATTAAAAGTAACCAAAAGAATACAAGAGGGACTCTTTTCACATTATTTTGAAAAAGTAGGTAAAATAACTTGTAGCTTCGCTGTGGCATCACCACACGAAAATGAAAGCATGGATGATTTGTTGGTGAGAATTGAAAATTATTTAGGTATTGCTAAAGAAAATAAGGATAATGAAATAATATTTGATTGAAATGAATATATGTTAGGTATAAACATATTGATTAAAATAGGAGATAAGTATGAAAAAAAAACTTGGCTTATGGAGGAAAACACTATTAGGTTTTGCTTTTTTAGTTTTAATTCTTTTAGCTATAGGGTTCAAGATTTACTTTGTTGCTCCCATTAAAGTTGAAAAAGTTTCATATATTGATGATTATAAAACCATTAGTCTAGAATTTGACACAGATATTATACTAGATTCGAAAACAAAAGAAGGTATTTATATAACGGATTCAAAGGGAGTCCATATACCTTTGAGTTTTCATTTGAACGAAAACAGTAGAACTTTGATAATAAAACCATTTGATAAACCATATTCTTTGGGACAAAATTACATTTTGATGGTTAATGAAGTGCAAGGAAGATGGTTTGGAAATATCAAAGAACCGATGTTACAATCATTCAATATTAGTAAATTACCCGTGGATGAAAGTTATGGGTTGGGGAAATTTATTACAGAAAAAGTTGATAATGATAAGGATTATTATTGGTATGTTGACCAAGCTACCACAGGTGAATATGCAGGAACTAATTGTGGCCCAGCAAGTGCGGAAATGATAGGAAAATGGGTAGATGAAAATTTTAAAGGAACGGCAAAAGAAGCAAGAGAATTAGATTATGGGGATGATGGTGGATGGTATACTGAAAATATAAAGAACTATTTGGATAAGTTTAATATAAAATCTAAAATAATCTCAAATGTGACAAAAAGTTCTATGATATCATACCTAAAAAACGGAAATATATTGCTTTTAGGTATAAAAGCTGGTGAAATAAGTTTTAACGATCCAAGCAACAAACAACATAAAGATAGGTTTTATTGGGTATCGGCAGGACATTTTATAATAGTAAAAGGATATATTGTAGTGGATAAGGTTATTTACTTTGAAGTATATGACCCTAATAGTTGGTATGAAACCTATGATGATGGAAGTTTGATGGGGATAAATAGGTATTATAAAGCTGATGAAGTAGTAAAAGCATCAAAAGTTTGGTATGACAAATTATTATTAGTGGAGCCAAATTAATTGATTTATGCAAATAATAATTATATTCTATAAATATTACAAAAAAACAATAACCCTTTATTGTTTATATGTTTTCAATGCAGTATAATTAAATTATAAAACTAAATATTATATAATTATGGTACTTATTATAAGTTTAATAGGGAAAACAGTGAAAGTCTGTTACAGCCCCCGTTACTGTAAGCAAGGACGAATCCCGTGACCACTGAACATTTATGTTTGGGAAGGTGGGAGGAGAATGATATGCAAGTCAGGAGACCTGCCAAAATTATTGAAAGAACTACTTCGGAGGGAAGTGATGTTTATAACTATAATTAATAGAAAATTTAATTATAGCCATAATATATAAAGGGATATAACCTCTGTTAATAGCAGGGGTTTTTTTGTTTACAAATTTAAGTATGTTTTTCTAGGAGTGATAATGTGATACAACTTATTGGGTTAAAGCATAATATTGATATTTCAATAAGAGAGAAGCTTTCTATTGTACCAAGACATGTTAAAAATGCTTTGAATAAAATCATAGAATTTTCAAAGGGTGTTATTATATTAAGCACATGTAATAGAACTGAAATATATTTTGACTGCGATATGTATGGAGAAGAAGCATTAAATAAAATATTTGAATTGTTAGATTGGAATAAAGAGTATAAGGAGTATGTTTTTATAAGAGAAGAAGAAAGCGCAATTGAGCATTTAATGGAAGTAACCTGTGGGTTTCATTCTAAAATTTTAGGAGAAGACCAAATATTAAGCCAAGTTAAAGATGCTTTTGAAATCTCAAAAAAGAATAATACCACAAGCAAATCTTTATATAAATTGTTTCAGCTAGCAATTACCTGCGGAAAAGAGTTTAGATGGAAAAGTGGTATGTATAAAATACCTATATCATCAGCTTCTATAGTTGCAAAAGAAAGTAAAAATAAAGATATTACTAGTTATATGATTATTGGATATGGTGAGGTAGGAAAATTAGTGGAAAAGTATCTTGTTAATGATAAACTAGAAAAATTATATATAGTAGTTCGTTATGTTGAAGTTCATGAATCTAAGGATGATAGGATAAATTATATATCATTTAAAGAAAAAGTAGATTACTATGATAAAGTTCAATGCATTATAAGTTGTACTTCATCTCCACATATAATAGTAAAAAAAGAAGAATTACCTAAAAAACCTTATCTTATTTTTGATATGGCAATTCCTCGAGATGTAGATGAGAGTATTAGAGAATTAGAATGGGTAGAAGTTATAGATATAGATAGTATTTCTGCAATAGATGATGAAAATAAGCAAATAAGAAAAGAGGTAATGAACCAAAATAGAGTAATATTAGAAAAATATATAAAAGAATATGAGAAGTATAAGGTATTAAATGAAATAGTTCCTCATATTAGAAAAATAAAAAGTTACGGAGATTCTGTATACAAAGATAGATATGAAACTTTTATAAATAAGAAAGACTCCAAAAATAATGAAGAATTGGCACAAAAATTATTAAAAAGTACCTCAGATCTTTATGTTAATCGAGCAATAGAAGTATTAAAGGAAGAGCAATTGAAAGGGTGTGGAGATGAATGCATGAGAATACTACAAAAAATATTTATCCCACAGGAATAGAATATTTGCCAATATCATTAATATCAAAGGATTTAAAAATTTTAATAATAGGAGCAGGAAAGGCAGCTTTAATTAAAACAAAAACTTTTTTAAGAAAAGGATGCTCAGTTACAATTATTTCCAAGGAAATAAAAGAAGATTTTAAATTGTTAGAGCATAATCAAAATTTAAATATTATAAATGAAGAATATAGTATTGAGTTTATAAAAGATAAACACCTTATTGTAATAGCTATTAATGATAAATTAAAAGTTGATGAAATTATAAAAGATTGTGATGAATATTCAAAAATATATTTAAATTGTACTGATTTTAGTAAAGGTAAATTTCTTTTACCTATAAGCGATGGAACCAAAAGCATTGAATTTAGTATTCATACTAAAGGGGGCAACCCGAAGATAAGTCAGTATTTGAAGACTAAGGTAAAAGAAAATTTAGAAGAATACGATGAATTTGTTGATTTTGCCATAGAAATAAGAAAAATGATAAAAAATAATGAAAACAAGAAAGAAATTTTAAGTTTTATAGCTACAGAAGATTTTAGATTTATATTCAATAAAGGGAAAGCAGTCATTACCTTAAAAATATTTTTTGGAGGGGAAATTTTTGAAGATAAAATTAGCTACTAGAAAAAGTAAACTTGCTCAAGTCCAAACAGAATACACCATGGAATTATTGAAAAACAAGTTTGATATTGATAGCCAAAAACTTCTTATTGTTACAGAGGGGGACCGAAGACTAGATGTATCTTTGGATAAAATAGGAGGTAAAGGAGTATTTGTTAAAGAAATTGAACTATCGCTTATAAATAAAGAAGCAGATGCTGCTATACATAGTATGAAAGATGTACCTTTTGAAATGGATCCAGTATTTGAAATCGCTGCTATGCCTATAAGGGAAGATGTAAGAGATGCATTTATAGGAAATAAAGGGATTCATTTTGATGAATTGCCAAAGGGTTCAATAATAGGAACAAGTAGCCTTAGACGAGAAAAGCAATTAAAATTATTACGTCCAGATATAAAGACTGTGCCTATAAGAGGAAATGTTCAAACAAGGCTTAAAAAAATTGAAATAGAAAACTTAGATGGAATAATATTAGCTGCAGCAGGGTTAAAAAGACTAGGATTAGAACATATTATAACAGATTATTTTAGTATTAAAGATATTGTACCAGCCATTGGACAAGGGGCTTTAGGAATACAAGTTGTTTCAGAAAGTGAAAATGCTAATATATTTAGAAAATTGGATGATAATAAAGTTAGAATGTGTGTAGAAGCTGAAAGAGCTTATATGAGAGAATTAAATGGTGGCTGCCATATTTGTATAGGTGCTTATGCAGAGCTTGAAGAAGATACAATGAGTATAATAGGCATTTACGAAATAGAAGGAAAAGTTATTAAGAAAAGCATTAGTGGAAAAAAAGAAAATGGAAAAGCGCTTGGAAGAGAATTAGCTAGAAAAATATTGAAAGGGTAAGGAGATAAATATGAGTAAAGTATACCTTATGGGTGTTGGCCCTGGAGATGAAGAATTAATGACATTGAAATCTGTTAGAGTTCTTAAAGAATGTACTGCTGTTCTTTATGATAGATTGGCAGGGGGAAATATCTTAAAACATATAAATAAAGATTGTAAAGTGTTTTATGTGGGAAAAGAATCAGGAGCTCATTATAAAACTCAAGAAGAAATAAACGATTTAATTATTCAATTAGCAAAAGAAGGGCACATAGTAGGAAGAGTAAAAGGGGGAGACCCTTATGTATTTGGACGTGGTGGAGAAGAAGCTTTAAGATTAATAGAAGAAAATATTGATTTTGAGGTTGTACCAGGAATAACTTCTGCTATTGCAGTTTTAAACTATGCAGGAATTCCAATAACTCACCGAGGCATGGCACAAAGTTTCCACGTTTTTACTGGCATGAGTGCTAAAAATCTTAATATTAATTGGGAATCAGTAGCAGCATTAGAAGGAACTTTAGTTTTTCTAATGGGACTTGGTAGTTTAGATGAAATTATCGAAAATTTAGTTGTAAGAGGAAAAGATAAAAGTACTGCTTGTGGAGTTATCATGAGGGGAACTACTTCTAAGCAGAAAAAAGTTGTTGGTGATTTAACTGATATAAGTGATAAAGTAAAAAAAGCAGGGCTAAAATCACCTTGTATAATTGTAATTGGTGATGTAGTTCAATTGCATGAACAATTAAATTGGAAAGAAAAACAACCCTTATTTGGACTTAATGTTTGTGTAACTAGAACGAAAGAACAAGCAAAGCCGGTGACAGAAAAATTAATAAGCTTAGGAGCAGAGGTTACAGAAATTAATTCTATAAAAATAGAGAATACTCCTGAAAACCTTAAAGATTATATAAAAGAATTAGAAAATTATAATCATATAGTTTTTACTAGTGTTAATGGAGTAAATTCATTTTTTGATTATTTAAAAAATATAAACTATGATATCAGAAAAATTAAAGCTAAAATTTCTTCTATAGGGCCTGCAACCACTGATAGTATAAAAAACAGAGGTATTATACCTGAAATTCAAGCTAAAAATTTTGTTGCCGAATCTTTATTTGAAAGTTTAAAGACAGAAGTTAATAGTGGAGAAAAAATCTTGATACCTAGAGCTAAGATAGCAAGACCTTATTTGGTAGAAGAATTAAGAAAATTAGATTGTATTGTTGATGAAGTCCATGTTTATGATACTGTTACAGGAGATTTAGTTAATAAAAGAGCTTTTGAAGATGTAGATGTGGTTTTATATACAAGTCCTTCTACAGTTAGAAATATGATAAAAATGGTTGGACTAGAAGAACTTAAAATGAAAAAATCTTTAGCTATTGGACCAATCACAAATAAGGAACTGCAGATAAATGGGATGGAAGCAGTTGTTTGTGAAGAATATAGTAGTCAAGGGTTAATTGAGAAACTTTTAGAAATTAAAGAGGAGGCATAAAATATCGTGTTTAGTAGAAATAGAAGATTAAGAGAAACCAGCGCAATTAGAGCAATGGTAAGAGAAAATAAATTGACTCCGGATGATTTTATTTTCCCAATATTTGCAGTTGAAGGTGAAGGAATAAAAGAAGAAATATCATCAATAGCAGATAATTATCATTACTCAGTAGATATGTTAGAGGGCGTTATAAAAGAAGTTGAGGAAGCAGGCGTTAAGGGGGTAATAGTATTTGGACTTCCAAATAGCAAGGATGAAATTGCTTCTTCAGCTTTTGATCCCAATGGAATAGTGCAAAAAGCTGTAAGAAAAATAAGAGAATTAAGTCCAGAACTTTATGTAATTACAGATGTGTGTATGTGTCAATATACTACCCATGGACATTGTGGAATAATTGAAGAGGGTAAAGTTATTAATGACAAATCCCTTCCTTACTTAGCGAAAATTGCACTATCACATGCAAAGGCAGGAGCAGATATGGTGGCACCATCAGATATGATGGATGGTAGAGTAGCAGCTATAAGAGAGATATTAGATCAAAATGGATATAAACATGTTCCTATAATGAGTTATAGTGCAAAGTATTCATCAGCATTTTATGGTCCTTTCAGAGAAGCGGCTAATTCAGCACCAGGATTTGGAGATAGAAAAACTTATCAAATGGACCCAGCCAATTCAAGAGAAGCAATGAGAGAAATTGAAGATGATATAGCAGAAGGTGCAGATATAATTATGGTAAAACCAGCTCTATCATATTTAGATATTATAAGACAGGCAAAAGATAGATGCGATTTCCCAATAGCTGCTTATAGTGTAAGTGGAGAGTATGCAATGGTAAAAGCGGCTGCAAAAATGGGCTTGATTAATGAAAAACAAATTGCATTTGAAATGCTTATTTCAATGAAAAGAGCAGGAGCGGATATAATAATTACTTACTATGCATTACAAGCCTCAAAATGGTTGAAGGAGGATTAGAAATGAATTCACATGAGATATTTGAAGAATCAAAACAATATATGCCAGGGGGAGTAAATAGCCCCGTTAGAGCATTTAAAGATATGGAAATAACCCCACCAGTTATTAAAAAAGGTGAAGGGGCTTATATATTTGATGAAGATGGAAATCAATATATAGACTTCGTTGGTGCTTGGGGGCCGATGATACTTGGACATTGTGATAAAGATGTAGTAAAAGCTATAAAAGAAACAGCAGAAAATGCCATTGCTTTTGGTGCTCCCACTGAACTTGAACTTAAACTTGCAAAACACATGTGTACTACATTAGATAATTTTGACATGGTTAGAATGGTTAATTCAGGGACAGAAGCAACAATGAGCGCGGTTAAATTAGCAAGAGGATATACAGGAAGAGATAAAATCATAAAATTTGCAGGATGTTATCATGGACATTTTGATGGTTTCTTAATAAGTGCAGGTTCTGGGGTAATGACAGAAGGAATACCGGGAAGTGCTGGAGTACCAGAAGCAAGCATAAAAAATACAGTTATCGGAAACTACAATGATATAGAAAATATAGAAATGATTTTTGAAAAAATGGGTAATGAAATAGCAGGAGTAATAATAGAACCTGTGGCAGGAAATATGGGTGTAGTTCCAGCTAAAAAAGAATTTTTACAAAAATTAAGAGAATTGTGTGATGAAAACGGAAGCATATTAATATTTGATGAAGTAATGTGTGGATTTAGAGTTGCATATAAAGGAGCGCAAAGTTTATACGAAGTAACACCGGACTTAACAACTTTTGCAAAAATAATGGGTGGGGGACTTCCTTGCGGTGCTTACGGTGGAAAAAGAGAAATAATGGAAAAACTATCACCTATGGGACCAGTTTACCAAGCGGGAACAATGTCAGGGAACCCAATAGTTATGGCAGCAGGACTTGCTACTTTAACTAAATTATATGAAAATCCAGATTTATATGTGAAATTAGAAACATTGGGAGAAAAATTAGAAAAAGGTGCTTTAAAAATAGCAAAAGAGAAAAACTTACCTCTTTGTGTAAATAGATGTGGGGCAATGATAACTTTATTTTTTAATGAAGAAGGAAAAGTTGAAAACTACGAAGATGCTAAGAAATGTGATACAGATATGTTTAAAAAATTCTTCTTACATATGCTTAATTCAGGCATAAACATAGCACCATCACAATTCGAAGCTTTGTTTATCAATACAACACATACTGAAGAACACATAGATTCCTTTTTACAGGCAATGAAAAAATTCCAAGTATAACCGTAGGGGTCGGTTTCCACGCCGACCCTTGCCACATAAATTTTATTATTCCATACAAATAATCAGCCCCACAAATTCTATTGTTTAACATAAGCAACTAGAATCGGGCGGGCATGGAAACCCGCCCCTACAGTAAGATAAAGGATGGTTTTAAATTATGAAAAAAGCAATATTAGTAGTTAGTTTTGGAACAACTCATGAAGATACAATGAATTTAACTATAGGTAAAATTGAAAATATAATAAAAGAACAATTTCAAGATTTTGAAGTAAGACGTGCTTTTACAGCTCATGGAGTAATAAATGTATTGAAAAAAAGAGATGGGATCCATGTAGATACCCCAGAAGAAGCTTTTGAAAGATTAATGAAAGAAGGATATGAAGAAGTTTACGTGCAGCCACTTCATATTATTCCTGGACTTGAATTTGATTATATAAAATTAATAGCTCATAAATACGATAAACGTGGGAATTTTAAAAAAATAATGGTGGGAAGACCTGCCTTGTATTTTAAAGGGTTTGATGAAGAAGCACCAGATGATTATCAAATATTTATTGATGCAATAGAAAAAACTATTAATAAAAAAGATAATTTTATTTTTATGGGACACGGGACGCTACACTTTGCAAATGCATGTTATTCTTGCCTACAAAATGTTCTTGAGGATAATGGCTATAGTAATATTTTTATAGGAAATGTTGAAGGATACCCTACAATTGATGATGTGATTAAATGGGTAAATAAGAACAATATAAAAGAAGCTACTTTAATGCCTTTAATGTTAGTGGCGGGGGACCATGCAAAAAATGATATGGCATCAGATGAAGAGGATTCATGGAAATCAATTTTAGAAAGGCATGGAGTTAAAGTGAATATTTATATTCATGGACTAGGTGAAATTGAAGAATTTCAAGAGATTTATATAAATCACTTGATTGATGTAATCGAAGAAAAATATACAGATACAGGTAAAAATAAAAAAGGAAGAAGAAAATCTTTATGAAGACCATGTTAATATCATCAAACTCTAGTGGAGGAGGAAAAACCACAGTTACAATTGGATTAATGAAAGCCTTAATGAATAGAGGGTATAAAGTACAAGGCTATAAAGCAGGTCCAGATTATATAGATTCAGCTTTTCATAGTCATGTACTCAAAAACAAATCAAGAAATCTAGATTTGTTTTTGATGAAAGAAGAAGGAGTAAAAGCTTCTTTCAATAGAGGAGAAGGAGACTTGGCTGTTATTGAAGGAGTTATGGGTCTTTACGATGGAAAGGGAATAACATCAGAATATTCAACAGCTCACTTGGCTAAGACTTTAGATGTACCAGTGGTATTAGTTCTTTCACCAAAGGCTGTATCCAATACCTTATGTGCTGAAATATTAGGAATAATGAACTATGATAATGTGAAAATTGTAGGGGTTATTCTTACTAATATAGCACCGGCCTATTATAAACTTTTGAAAATTGCTATCGAAAAGAACTGTGGACTAAAGGTATTTGGATATATTCCAAAGAATGAAGAGCTAGTTCTTGGCAGCAGACACTTAGGGTTGATTCAAAGCAGTGAAATAGATAATTTGGATAGCAAGATAGAATTATGTGCTAGGCTTATTGAAGAAAATGTTAATTTAGATGAACTTATAGAAATATTTGAAGATAAAAGTTTTCACAGCGAAGATTTTAAGCTAGAAAATAAAGATATGAAAATAGGTGTTGCTTATGATAAAGCCTTTAGTTTTTATTATAAGGAAAATTTAGAATTACTTAGTGAAGTAGGTGAAATAGTCTATTTCAGTCCACTAAATGATAAAGGATTACCAAAAGATATTGACTTTCTATATATTGGAGGGGGATACCCAGAGGTATTTATAAAGGAACTTAGTCAAAATAAAAGTATGCTAAAAAGTATAAAAGAAGCTTTGGAAAATGGACTTAATTGTTATGCTGAATGTGGCGGATTAATGTATCTCACAGAAGCTATAGAAGGACATGAAACAGTTGGATTCTTCAAAGGTGAGGCTCATATGACTAAAAGACTTCAGAATTTTGGATATTCAGATATTGAAGTTGTGAATGAAAATAAATTATTGCCAACAGGATTAAAAATAAGTACTCACGAATTCCATAAATCTTATATTGATACCAAGGAAAAAAGTATTTATAAATTAGAAAAAATTAATTATGAGGGAATACTTAAGACTTGGGAATGTGGATACGTTAAAGGAAATACGCTTGGGGCTTATGGGCATGTACACTTTTTCAACAATATTAGTTTTATAAAAAGCTTAATTGAGAATATAAGGTAGGGGGCGGTTTCCACGCCGACCCGTTACCTCAAAATTTAATTGAAATAGGGTATTTAATTATTATATCGTAATAAATAGAGCCGGGCGGGCATGGAAACCCGCCCCTACAGTTGAAACAAATCAGTATTAGTATAAAGTACAACACTAAAATAAGAGGTGAAAGTAATGCAATCTTACATAAAAAACCCTATGGGTATAGAAGTAAAAAGTTTCGAGATTATAGGGGAGGAAATGGGTCCTCATTCTTTTGATGAAAGAGAACTATCTATCATTAAAAGAACTATACACACAACAGCAGATTTTGAATATAAGGATATTGTATATATTAGAGAGGGCGCCATTGATGCAGCTTTAAATATATTAAAAAAAGGTACAAAGATTTACACAGACACAAATATGGCTCTTTCTGGTATCAATAAAAGAGCACTTAAGATATTAGGTTGTGATGTAGTATGTTATGTTGCAAGAGAAGATGTTGCAAAGATAGCAAAAGAAAGAGGAATCACAAGAAGTATGGCCGCAGTTGAAATAGCGGTTGAAGAGGGAGTAGAATTCTTTGTTTTTGGTAATGCACCTACTGCTTTATTCAAGCTAAAAGAATTAATGTTAGAAGGAAAGGCAAATCCAGGATTTGTAGTTGGAGCACCTATTGGTTTTGTGGGAGCAGCTGAATCAAAAGAAGAGATTGAAAAAATGGATTTACCAATGATAACAGTGAGAGGCAGAAAAGGCGGAAGCAGCGTAGCAGCGGCAATTGTTAATGCTTTAATGTATATGCTAGTTGAGAGATCTTAAGATGTTGGAGCTATTTGTAAATAGTGAGGGAAAACAATTAAGATGTGGTTATACTACAGGTTCTTGTGCAGCAGCAGCAAGTAAAGCGGCTACCTATATGCTGTTTAATAATTGTGATATTAATGAAATAAAAATAGATACCCCAAAAGGCATAGTCTTGAATCTTGAAATCACTAAGATAGAACGAGGAGAGGATTTTGTTCAATGCTGTGTGGTGAAAGATGGGGGAGATGATATAGATGCTACCCACGGATTAGAAATTTGGTCTACAGCTAGAAAAATTTCTGAAGGGTATGTTTTAAAAGGTGGAAAAGGCGTTGGAATTGTTAATGGAGAAGGTTTATATGTAAAAAAAGGTGAACCAGCTATAAATCCAGTACCGAGACAAATGATTGAAAAGGAAGTTAAAGAAGTACTTCCTAAAAATATGGGAGTTGAAATAACTATATCAGTTCCCAGCGGTGAGGAAGTGGCTAAGAAAACCTTTAATCCAAGATTAAATATTGAAGGGGGTATTTCAATCCTAGGAACCTCAGGAATAGTGGTACCTATGTCAGTAGAATCTTTAAAAGCATCAATAGAAGTAGAAATTAGACAGAAGGTAGCAAAAGGATATGATGAATTATTATTAGTATTTGGTAATATGGGAGAATCAAAGGCAAAAGAACTAGGAATGAAAATTGATAATGCAGTTGAGATTTCAAACTTTGTGGGATTTGCTTTAAACTACTGTATTGAAAAAAAGATTAAAAAAGTAACTATAATTGGCCATATAGGAAAGCTGTGCAAAATATCTGCAGGATGTTTTCAAACTCATAGTAGAGTTTCCGATGTAAGACTTGAAGTAATAGCTTTAGAGTTAGCTCTTGCAGGTGCCGATACTGAGTTAGTAAAACAAATTTACGCTGAAAAGACAACAGAAGGTGCAGTTAATCTTCTAGGAGATAGATATAATCAAATATATAAAAGCATAGGGGAAAAAGTTATTGCTAGAATGGAACAATATACTTATGGCGAAATTAAAGTGGATGCTATTATGTATGCAATGAAAGCAGGCGTGCTTTTTAACAGCAACAAAAGCAATCAATAAAAACCGAAAGGAGAGATTTCAATGATAAACATCGTGGCTCTTGGTCCTGGAAGTAAAGAGTATATACTTCCAGCAGCAACAAATCAAATAGAAAAAAGTGAATATATTGTTGGATTTTCAAGGGCTTTAGAAGGATTTGAAGAAACACAAGGAATTAAAGTTAAAGTGAAATCTCTCAAAGAAATCATAGATTTTATCCTAGCTAATGAAGACAAAGAAATTTCAATATTGGCGTCTGGAGATCCATTATTTTATGGCATAACAAATTATATTAAGTTAAATTATAAAGGTAATATTAATGTGATTCCCGGCATAAGTTCTTTTCAATATTTAATGGCAAAACTGGCTAAACCCTGGCAAAAGGCTCAACTTGGTAGTCTTCATGGTAGAGAAGAAGCATTTTTGCAGGTGGTAGGTGAAAATAAACTTTCTATATGGCTTACAGATAACATAAATACGCCACAAAACATGTGCAAAAAATTATTTGAGAATTATATAGATGCAACAATTTATATCGGTGAGAACTTATCTTATGAAGATGAGAAAATTACCTCAGGAACTCCAGGTGAGCTTATGGATAAAGAGTTTACTAGATTAAGTGTTTTTGTGGTTGAAAGGCCAGGTGAATAAAATGAGATTTATAAAGGATGAGGAATTTATTAGAGGCAATTGCCCTATGACAAAAGAAGAAACTAGAATATTAAGTATAGCAAAATTAGAAATAGAAGAAGACTCAAAGGTCTTAGATGTAGGGGCAGGAACAGGATCTATAAGTATTCAGGCTGCAAAGATTTGTTCAAAGGGAAAAGTTATAGGAATAGAAAAGGATGAAGATGCTTTAGATGTATTATATAAAAATAAAGAAAAATTCCAAACCTACAATTTTGAAATAATTGAAGGGGAGGCAATGGAAAAATTAAATGAGATAAATGAAAGTTTTGATGCTGTATTCATAGGTGGAAGTGGCGGAAATTTAAAAGAAATCATAAATGTAAGCTTAGAAAAACTGAAACCAAAGGGCAGAATAGTGTTGAACTTTATTACTATAGATAATTTATATATTGCACTAAATACTCTTAAACAATTAGGAGTAACAGCTGAATGCAATCAAATTCAAGTGAGTAGAGCAAAAGGTAGAACTCACATGATGGTAGCAAATAATCCGATATTTATAATAAGTGGGGGTAAATAAATGGCTAAATTATATGGAATAGGCGTTGGACCAGGAGATAAAGAACTTGTAACCATAAAAGCAGCAAGAATTATAGGAGAATCACAAGTAATTGTAACTCCAAGCGGAATGAAAGGGGGAAAAAGTATAGCTTTAGAAACAGTTGAAGATTATATTAATGAAAATTGTGAAGTGTTAACAAAACATTTTCCAATGGGGGGACCAGAACAAGAAGATAAGATTTATGAAGCTTTTCAAGCTATTGAAGAAAAACTATTAGAAGGAAAAGATGTAACCTTCCTAACTATTGGAGATCCTTTCGTATACAGTACATATATATATCTTTTAAAATATATTGAGGAAAAAGGTTACGAAACTGAAACTATACCAGGAATAACTTCTTTCTGTGCATGTGCAAGTATAGCGGGAACACCACTTGTTATAGGAAATGAACCTTTATTAATAGTTCCTGGAGACAGAATTGAATCTATAAAAGATGAAAAATTTGTTGTAGTAATGAAAGTTTATAGAAGAGAAGAAGAAGTTATAAACTACTTAGAAGACAAAGGCTTTAAATATGTTTATATTAAAAAAGCTGGAAGAGAAGGACAGGAAGTTTTAACTGAGAAAGAAGAAATAATTAAAAATAACGAATACATGGCGCTAATCATAGCAAATAGAGACTAGGGGGAAATATAATGGTATATTTTATAGGAGCAGGTCCGGGAAACGTAGATTTAATCACAGTAAAGGGTAGAGATATTTTGTCTAAAGCAGATGTTGTAATATATGCAGGATCGTTAGTAAATAAAGAACATATGGATTTTTGCAAAGAAGGCGTAGAAATTCATAATTCAGCATCAATGACTTTGGAAGCTGTTATTGAAGTAATGAAGAAAGCTAAAGCAGAAGGAAAAGATGTGGTAAGACTTCACACTGGAGACCCAGCAATTTATGGTGCTATAAAAGAGCAAATGGATGAACTAGAAAAACTAGATATCAAATTTGAAGTAGTACCAGGAGTTAGTTCTTTCACAGCAGCGGCAGCAGCAATTAAAAAAGAATTTACACTCCCAAATGTGACACAAACAGTTATTCTTACAAGAATTGAAGGAAGAACTCCAGTACCAGAAACGGAGGATTTAGCAAAACTAGCATCCATTGGGGCATCAATGGCTATATTCTTGTCAGTATCAATGATGGATAAAGTTGTGGCTAAATTAAGAGAAGGCTATAGACGAAATGTTCCAATAGCAGTTATAGAAAAAGCAACATGGCCAGATGAAAGATCTATTATAGGAACTTTAGATGATATAAGCGAGAAAGTTAAAGCAGCAAATATAACAAAAATGGCTCAAATATTAGTTGGAGATTTTATTGATTGTGAATATGATAAAAGCTTGTTGTACGATAAAAGTTTTTCTCATATGTTTAGAGATGCTGAAAAATAGGAAGGTTTTTTTATGAAAACAGCCATTGTAACTTTTACAAATCAAGGGGATAAAATAGCGGAAACACTAACTAAACATATGGATATTCATTTATATTCTAAAAAGCAACAACCAGATTTTAATTTCAAAGAAGTAGCAAAAAAGCTTATGAATGAATACAATGAAATAATATTCGTTTCCTCTACTGGAATAGCTGTAAGAGCTATAGCTCCTTATTTAATAAGTAAAACTGAGGACCCGGCAGTGGTGGTAATAGATAACACATTAAAATATGTTATAAGTTTACTTAGTGGACATTTAGGTGGAGCAAATGAACTGACTTTAAAGCTAGCAGAAATTTTAGGAGCCGAAGCTATTATAACGACAGCTACAGATAATTTAAATATAGTAGCTCCCGATATGATTGCAAAAGAAAATAATCTTATTATTGATGATATGAAAAAAGCAAAGAGCATAGCAGCAGATTTAGTTGAAGGTAAAAAAGTTGGATTTATTGATGATAAAAATCAAATGAAATTGCCTAAAGGGTATATTGATGATTTAAAAGAATCGCATTCATTAGTATATATAACTAATAAAGATAAAATAGATATTTTTAAAGAAAAGGTAACTTTAAAGTTAATAAGAAAAGATATAGTATTGGGCATTGGATGTAGAAAAGACTATGACGGAGAAACAATGCTAGAAAATGTAGTTAGAACTTTAAAAGAAAACAATATAGATAAAAGAAGTATAAAAACCATCGGAACAGTGGAAATAAAAAAACATGAAAAAGCAATTATTTCTTTAGCAAAGGAATTAAATGCAGAATTAAAAATTTTCACGGTCGAAGATATTAAAGAAATACAAGATAAATATGATGGAAGCAGCTTTGTGGAGAAAACCATAGGAGTGAAAGCAGTGGCAGAACCTTGTGTGGAACTTTGTGAAGGCAAGCTTATTATTAAAAAGATGAAATTGAATGGAATGACTTTAAGTGCAGGAGAAATAGGTTTAAAAACAGAGAGGAAGAACTAAAATGGGAAAATTATTCGTAGTTGGAATTGGGCCGGGTGGACTTGAACATATGACGATAAAGGCATTAGATACAATAAAAGAAAGTGACATAATTGTAGGATATACAAAATACTTAGAATTCTTACAACCATTAATAAAAGATAAAGAAACGGTATCAACTGGTATGATGGGTGAAGAAGAAAGATGTAGAAAAGCTTTAGAACTTGCAAAGGATAAAGTTGTTGCTGTTATAAGTACTGGAGATGCAGGTATTTATGGAATGGCGGGACTTATATTAGAACTTAGAGAGGATGAAGAAGTGGAGATTATTCCTGGTGTTACAGCATCATCTTCAGCAGGATCAGTTTTAGGAGCACCTTTAATGCATGATAACTGTAATATTAGTTTAAGTGATTTAATGACACCTTACGAAGATATAAAGAAACGAGTTAGACTTGCGGCAGAAGGAGATTTTATAATTTCTTTGTATAATCCTAAGAGCAAGAAAAGGATAACTTATCTAAGAGAAGCAATTGGTACTATAAAAGAATTTAGACCTGCCAGTACGCCAGTAGCAGTTGTAAAAAATGCTTTAAGAGAAGGTCAATCTATTAATATTTATACAATAGAGAATTTTGATGATAGTGAAGTTGATATGTTTTCTATAGTAATTGTGGGGAATAGTAAAAGCTTTATGAAGGACGGATTCTTCATAACACCAAGAGGCTATAAGATTGATAAATAAAAGGTTATTTGTAGGGGCGAGTTTCCACGCTCGCCCGCTCCCAGGCCAACATTAAAAATAATTATATCTCATGTATAATAGAAATAGACTTGATATAGAATAGGTTTGGTATTTGTGTTCACGGCGATTTGAGGGTCGGCATGGAAACCGACCCCTACAGTAATCTTTGAATAGGAGCGGATTTACATGATTGGTTTGATACTAGGTACTTCAGAAGGAAAGAAAATAGTTTCTCTACTAAATAAATTTACTGATGATTTATTTATAACAACGGCTACTTCATATGGTGGAGAGCTTTTAAAAGAGTTTAGATATAAGGAACTTAATTCAAAACCTTTGAGCAAAGGAGAATTAAAAAAAATAATTGAAGAAAAAAATATTAATATAATTATAGATGCATCTCATCCTTATGCACTTGAGATTACTAAGATGACAAAAGCTATTTGTAGGGAGTTATCCATTGATTATTTGAGATATGAAAGAGCTTCAATTATTGATAAATTTAAAGAAGAAAAAAATATAGTACTTGTAGAAAATTATGAGGAAGCCTTTGAGAAGCTAAAGGATATTGAGGGAACAGTTTTAAATACTACTGGAAGCAGAAATATAGATAAGTTTGTTCATTCAGATTTAAATAATAGAGTAATTCACAGAGTATTACCTAGTGTATCTGTAATGGAAAAATGTATAGGGCTTGGTCTTGATATTGGTGATATTATTGCAATGAAAGGGCCTATAGGATATGATTTAAACCGTGGGTTTATTAAGGAATATTCTGCAGTGGCTATGATTTTAAAAGATAGTGGAGTTCAAGGTGGAACGGAAGAAAAAATTAAAGCGGCCTTAGATTCTGATATACTAGCCATAGTTATTAAAAGGTCAGAAGAGGAATACTCAAAAGCATTTAATAATGAAAAAGATCTAGTGGATTATATAAATATTAATTATTTTCAGAAAGGACGAGTGTTATGAAGAAAAAGTATGTACTTATAATGTCGGCTATTTTAACTTTATGCATGCCATATACTGTTCAAGCTATGCATATTTCAGAGGGATTTTTACCTCCTATGTGGTGTTTGTTTTATTTTGTAATTTCTGCTCCATTTATTATAAAAGGAGTTATGGAAATTAGAAAAAAAACCAATCATAATAAAGATATAAAAATGATGTTAGGGCTTATTGCTGCTTTTGTATTCCTATTATCAGCTATGAAATTACCATCAGTTGCTGGAAGTTCATCACATCCTACAGGAACAGGCCTTGGAGCTATAATCTTTGGACCTTTCGTAATGGCTGTTGTAAGTTTAATTGTTTTACTATTCCAAGCTATATTCCTTGCACATGGCGGATTAACCACACTTGGGGCCAATGTGTTTTCAATGGGAATTGTTGGTCCTATTGTTGCTTTTATAGTTTATAAATTACTTAAAAATAAAAATATGAGAGTTGCTGTGTTTTCAGCAGCATTTCTTGGAGATATCGTAACATATATAGTTACATCTACTGAACTGGCCTTTGCAATACCTTCTACAACTGGTGGCGTATTGGGCGCTTTTGTGAAATTTTTAGGAGTATTTGCAATTACTCAAGTTCCTATTGCAATAATTGAAGGAATTTTTACTGTTATTGTTTTTGAGTTTATTCAAAAATACTCAAAGAATGAGTTAGAAATGTTAGGTCAGGAGGTAGAAGTATGAAGATTGGTAAGAAAATTATAATTGGTTTATTTATAACTTTGATGATGGTTATGTTTGTTATGGGTCTGGTGGGTGATTTTACAGGATCTGATGATTCAGCAAATGAAGCTATTATTGAATTAAGAGAAGGGTATGAACCTTGGTTTGAAAGTGTTTGGACACCACCAACTGATTTTGCAGAAAAAGCAATATTCGTATTACAAGCATCTGTAGCAGCTGGATTTATAGTTCTTTCTATGGTAAAGATGAAGAAAAAAGCATTTAACTAATATCACTGTAGGTGTCGGGTTCCACCCCGACCCGAAATACAATAAAATATAGAATTACATGAAAACGGGCGGGCGGGTTCTATCCCTCCCCTACGATTTAAGGGGAAAATAAATGTTTCGATTAATCAGCGCATACTCTAAAAATAGCAAATATAACTTAATACATCCAATGGAGAAACTAATTTTAACTATTTTCCCTATAGTAATTTTAGGATTTACAAAATCAGCAATACCTTTACTAATAAATATTGCTTTTTTTGCTTTGTTGCATTTGATATGCAAGAATCCTATTAAAATGGTAGTTAAATTTGCAGTAACTTTAACTTTATTTGGATTGATATCTACTATTACCTTTGTTTTTGATTATGGAGTTTATTATAGTCTGGTAGTGGTTCTAAAAACTTTATCAGGAGCCATGGCTCTTAGTTTTTTAGCACTTACAACGCCTATAGACCATATATTTTATTTTACTTCGAAAATGAATTGGCTAAGTGATATTACGGATATTGCTAAAAATATGGAGCGGTTTATTGTGCTGATTGAAGATGAATATCAGATAATGTATAAAGCTATGGTGGTACGTGGTGGATTTGGTGATTTTAAAGCTAAGATTCATGATACCGGAAAATTGGCTGGGCTTTTGTTTGTTAATAGTATGAATCGGTGGAGAGAGATAAAGGATAGTATTGATGCTAGGTGTTCTCGGGGATATATGCATTATAGTAGAAAGGATTTTAGAATATCTTTAGTTAGGGTTTTGGGGTGCTTGGGGTATTGTTTGGGGTTGGTTTTGCTTATAAAAAGATAATAATATATTATAGATTTTTTTTGGTTATATCAATAGCAACTAGAGTTTTTGTATATGTTAAAATTAAATAAAATTTCTTTGATAATTTTGGTTACAAGAAAAATTTATATACTTATATTAATAGTAACTCTCAAAAAAATACTTATTTTCCATTCGTTTTTATTAGCTCAAAAGGAAGGTATAATCACAATGGTATAAAAAACATATATTAAAACGACATTAATTCTAGTATTGCGAAGATTGTCGTTATTTTTTTTTTGTGATATTTTTCGACATGCAAATATAGAATATTGTGGTAATATAAAAAAGACAAGAAAATGCGCATTTATTGTTAGATAATAAAAAAATAAAACACTCATTTAAAATACCTAATCAAAGTACAGTTGGATTGAGAGCTTATTTAGTATATAAGATTTGATAGGTTGCAATGGTTTAAGTTTATAACTACCTTAAAGTATTGTAAAAAAAAAGCACAAATTGAGATTTATAATGCTATAAAAATTTTTTATCAATCCCAAATTGATAAATCTGGAGGTTTAAATATGAATTTTAAAAAAAGATACACAAAATTCTTTATCGTTCTTTTGTTACTTTTAGTGGCGCTAAGTACCACAGTTTTTGCCATTCCATATAATACAAAATATTATTCTTGGTCAAATCCATCTGGATCTTATTCCCCAGATTCAGGCAGCGTGAGAATTGATAGCTACGATTTTAGTCAAGATCAAGTTTATGTACATGCTTACTATATGAGATATGATGATACAACTATATCAAGTATCATGAGTTATTATAATAATAATTCATATTATCCTGGTATTGATATTACTGATATGAGTGATAAATTAACTTATAATGGATATTATTCTACTAATTATCCTAATCCTAAGTTTGATACAGATGATGATGATTGGGATGGAAAATGGGAAGAAACAGAAATTACAGTTTTATCACCATCCTCAATAAAAACTTCAACAGATTATTATTTTGATGTTCATTTTAGAGAATATTCACAAGGAACATATACAGGTACTATAAATATCACTGCTTCAGAAAGTATAAAACAATTTACCGAATATAATACTAAACTTTTTAATACATTAAAACAAATGTCTTATAGTACGCCATAATTAATAAATTAAAGTGAAATAAAGTAGCATAAAAAAATAGTTGTATCAAAAAAATCATTATAAATTATGGGAGAATAGAATCATTAAAAAAGGAGAGTTTAAATGAAAAATAAAAAAGTGTTAAGTTTTGTAATAGTATTATCTTTAATATTAGTATTAATGATTAATTCAAAGTCAGATGCAACGAATGTTTATGATTACAATGAACATATAAATTTTAGTATTACGAATAAAGAAGATAAAGTTAAGGTGAAAATTTATCCTAAAATTGAAACAAAAAAAGAATTGTTAGATTATACAAAAGTAAGTAAAGATAGTTTTAAAAAATTACAAAATCAAAAAAATGAATTTGATTTAATAGCAACAGTGACTTTGAATAAACCAATTGCTGTAAATGAGTTTGAGAAAGTAATAAACATGTACTCTATTGATTTAGTTAGTTTTACAATAAGAGCACTTGATAGTGAAGGTACAAGAATTACAATTGGTGGGGTGCCTGATTTAGATAGTAAAAGAATTTCACAAGAAAAGATAAATTCGTTTATTACAGAAGATATGGATTTAAAAGGTATAATTGCATTTGAATGCAAAATGAATAATAAAAATATTAAAGAAATTGATAATTTGCAAAAGAATAAGAATATATTTCTTGTTGATGTAGAGAGTTATTTCATTGAACAGCAAGTAAGTGGCAAAAATAAAGGGAAAAAAATACAGGGAGATACAGTTCCAAATATGTATTGGTTTTTAGAAGACTTTAAACTCACAGAGTAGTAGAAAAAAATAATCATAAATTTAGTGAAACAAATAATCTTATAAGTACTATTGATTATGTAGTAGAAGAAGGTAAAGATAATTATTAATAATGAATTACAACACAAGCATCCTTTTAATGCAATTTGTAAAAAAAATGCAGTAAAGGGTGCTAATGAATTTGTAAATATTATGAACAAGATTATTTAATGTATTAGGTAATTGCGAAATTCACTGATAAAAATGAATAAAAGCTAATAAGAAATTTCAAAAATGATTTTGGAAAATAAAAGTGAATTTTTTACGATTTAAAATAAGTAAACTTGAATAAAGGGCGCAACAAATAAAACTACGCTTAATTTAAAAATTAAAAATAGCTAATATCTAAGCAATTAATGGTTTTAGACTTCTGATATATTCATGCTTATGTATTTTGTTGGCTACAACAACCGTTATTAGCTGAGTTATACCAGCAAGAAGTAAGTCAGCATGAAGAGTTTTTTCGTTATGCGTCCTACGGCCCGCAATACAGTAACTGTGTTTAAATTGTTCAATACTTTTTTCTACAGCAGAACGGGTTTTATAGGTATAATTTCATTCCTCTGAACCACGAGTGGTTCCAGGATAAGAACGTAAATTCTTTTCAGGATAGATATAGAACATTCTACCGCAAGATGAATTTGTACATGGATTTTCACATAAAGTTACTTGACGACTTTTTTTAGTTTCTTTATTGTAGACCCATTTCATTTTAGGACAGACAAACTTCATTGTTGGAATTCCTGAACGTAAGTGTGTTTTACTACCTTCTCGTTTCATAGGTAATGAATGGTCGTTAGGACAGCAGGGAATACCATCTTCGTTCAAAGGACAATCAGATTCTTTTGATGCAAGTTTAGTTTTTAGTGGTATATATGCTTTTTCAAACTTTACTTCCTGTAGAAGGTAACGATAAATCTCAATGCTATCAAAGGCGGCATCACCCAAGAAGGTTTTGGGGTTTATCAATGGATGTTTTTCAAAAAAATCTTTAAGAACAGGTATAAGTGCCTTAGCATCACCAAGAGACTTATCCTCATCGGGTGAATCAGATTTTTTCTCAACAACGATATCCGGATGAGCTTTAAGAAAATCTTTATTGTAAAAGGAAATGTCTCTTATAATACCAAGGCCATTAGTTATAATACCAAATTTAAAAGCATAACAAAAATGCCCATTTATATACATCTGCTGAATAGCTGGATTAACGTCAGCGTGGGAAGGCATAGCACCATAAGCAGCTTTATAGGGATCATAATAATCATCTAAACCTTTTATCTTCTTGAAAGTTTTCAGTTGCTTTATTATGCGGTTAGCATATTTAGGGTTGTTCTCAGTGACGAAAGCTTCAAGACCAGAGGTATCAAAGATAGTCATAGAAGCAAGGTTTTCATTAATTTGTTGGCAAATTGGTTCAGTAATATCAACAAGATTGTCGAACATCAATTGTAAGTCCAAAATAAAATCCTGTTTAAAACGTGTGAATTTAGAAGCATCAGGAACTTTAATAAAACCACAGAAATCCCTTAACTATTGAGAATGTTTAAGAAAAATAATTAAAAGGGAATCTGTAGGAATAGAAAAAATTCGTTGCAAAATCAAAGCACGAAGCATAGCGTAAAGCATATATTTACGAGGTCTTCCAGTAGAAGCATAAAAATGATTTATGAAGGAAGCAGGAACTAAATCATCAAGATTAATGGTATTTTCAAGTAAAGAAAGAAACAGAGATTTATTGTTTTCAAATTTTTCTTTGCAATCAGAAAAAATATCTGCCAAAGAAAGCTGTTTATGTGTTATCATAGATATGTAACTCCTTTCTGAGGATATGGTGATTTTGTTTTTTCGACAATTCAATTTTACCATAAATCAGTGAGGAGTTATTTTATTTTGTTAAAAAAATATCCCGCTTTTATGCGGGGTGCGGCGTTTCGCAAACGCCTATTTAATGTATAGTAGAAAGGTAATATAAAATAACAAATAAATAGATGAGGAGGTGGTAATAAATATGAAGAAAAAATACTATACCTGTTTAATTTTAGAGATACTTTTGGTAGTATCAATAATTATGTTGCTATTAAAATACAATGAACTAAAAATAGATTTCATAGATGGCGATGGTATTGGGATTTATTTTTTAGGATTTGAAATTAATGATAGAGTTAGTAGCGGAGAAATATCTGTTTACAGAAATATATTCTTCAATACTTCAATTATGTTTTCAATTATAGCGTTTATAAATGGTTTTTTATTAATCAATATCAAAAGGAAATACAAAGCTTTAAATAATAAAGAATAGAGTAAGATTAGCAACATAAACTAAAGGGCGCAACCACCGAAGGAGTATAAAGTTAAGACTTATCAGCTAAGATTCATCCCTAAGGGGTTGAACACTACCCAACTAGTGTACAAATATGAGAAATTTAGCATCAGGGAAACCTGATGTTTTTTATATTGAATGAATATTTGTATGAGTATAAATATGAAGTTATGAATCCGGACGGCAGATATTTCGGAGAGTTCAAAATTGAGTTATCAGAAAAGCTTTAAATAAAATTAGTGTATATCGTTTTTGATAACAAGGGGGTGAACTCAATTTTGAGCAGATTCTCTTAACACGGTTCATGGAATAATCTATACCTAATAAGCAAAAGTTGAAATTAAATTAAAACTTAAGTATTAATATTATATTGTGGAAGAGTTAATATAAGTATTGAAAGAGAGAGGAGCATTCAACTAAACATCAGATTTGCATTTTTAATCAGGAAATTATAAATAAATATTTAAAGTATAAAGAATAGATAGTGTAAAGCGAGTTATGAAAAAAATGAGTTTTAGAAATTTGGCATCTAACGATGAGAACAATTAAAAAAAACTAATTTTGTCTATCAAAACTTTAAATTTAGGTATTGTTTTCCTATATTAATTTTAGGATTCACAAAATCAGCAATACCTGGATTGATAAATAGTTTTTTTGTTTTTTTACATTTATTTTGCAAGAATCCTATTAAAATGGTGGTTAAATTTGTAGTTACATTAACCTTGTTTGGATTAATATCCACTATTACCTTTGTTTTTGATTATGGTATTTATTATAGTTTGGTGGTGGTTCTAAAAACTTTATCAGGGGCTATGGCTCTTAGTTTTTTGGTTTTAACAACCCCAATTGATGATATTTTTTATTTCGCATCTAAGGTGAATTGGCTTAGTGATATTACGGATATTGCTAAGAACATGGAGAGATTCATTGTATTGATTGAAGACGAGTATGGAATAATGTATAAAGCTATGTTGGTGAGAGGTGGTTTTAGTGGATTTAAAGCTAAAATTACTGATACAGGAAAATTGGCAGGACTTTTGTTTGTGAATACTATGAAGCGGTGGGGAGAGATTAAGGATAGTATTGATGCTCGGTGCTCTAGGGGATGTTTGGTTTATAGTGAGAAGAATTTTGTGTTTTCTATTTTGAGAGTTGCTTTGTGTGTTGGATATTGTTTGGTTTTGGTTGGGATATTGGTGCTGATTTGATTGCCTTCATCTTTTGTGGCGGGGCCTTTTGTAAGCGAAAATTTAGGTTTTATAAAGAAATTGATTTTCATCACTTTCAGAGCGTGTAACTATGAGTATTATTATTTATCCAGTATTTTTAAGTGTATTTAAGAATAATACGTAATATTTTGGAGAATATAATTTTGAAAGGAGTATTTATTATGAGTAAAAAAAACAGAGAAAAGAAAAATAATGATAATAAAACAACTAATAAGAAGAGTGCAAATCCCATCACATTAAAGACGGATCCTGATATGAAAGAACCTGTGAAAGGTATGCCGGAGATATAATAGGGAGGCTAACAATGCATAAAAAAAGTCATATAGATACAGCAAAATTAGATGAAGTGCCCATGGGTGATTCTTTTGAATATAAGGATGTTGTAGAAGATGATTTTCCATTAAAAGATAGGCCTGAGGATGGATTATTTTTTAAAGCTGAAGTAGATAGGGGCATGTATGAATCAATTGTATTAAAAAAGGACACTGGAAATAGAGTTTTGTACGAAAAGAAATGATGGAGAATTCAAAAGTCTCCATCATTTCTTTTTTAGTAGTTTAACCATAGGAATATATTTATCTTATCTACTCTTTTTCTTCCTGCATTGGTGAGGCTTGATTTTCCTTCCTCTAAAATTATGATGAATTCTTTCAATTCATTTTCATGAATTGCCTCAATTATAGATTCTGTTCGCTTTGCAAAGTTAATGGGTATGCAATTTCCTTGCAATTCAAAAAGAACTAGTTTTAACTCAGTGTAATATTTCTTAGGCACGGCTATATTTTTTAAATAGAAAATTTAATATCATTTCAGAAAAACTTCTAAGAGGAGAGTCATGAATTATAAAATTAAAATAGCACATAATAATCATAGATAGAAAAACTATGAGAAGGGATGTTGTAAATGAAAGCTAAAATATTTGTGGTATTTTTCATATCTTTTATGTGCTTTACAGGATTTTGTAATAATGTTTATGGGTTAACTAATGCTGTTCCTGAAAATGAACAAAAAGAAGTGAAAAAAGATAAATATGAAATGGTTACAGGAAAGATAAAAAAGATTATAGTTAAGGATAAAAAAAGATCATTACTAATTGCAGATGAAAAGGGAAATGAATATATTTTTCATATAGGAGAATATACAATAGTCACAACTTTTGATGAATTAAAAATTGGGGATGAAGTAGATATTATTTTCAATGGTATATTAACTATGAGTATTCCACCTCAAGGAAATGCAATTATAATAAATGCACTAAAAGTATAATGGGAAATTTAAGTAAAAAACTAAAAATTTAATTTAAAATACCTACCGTAATGTATCTTGGCGGTAGGTATTTTAAATTAGTTCTATATTAGGTATAAGACAAAAACTATTATACATTAAATTGTTATTCCTGAACTATTAGTTATTTCGTTAGCAATGATAGCTACGCCGCTAACGGTTGTTCCCGGTTTTAATCTGGGTTGCCCAGAAGGATTAGATGGGTAACCGTTTTTTGTGTATTTTAATTCAGCTATAAAGCTCTTAATACCTCCCCCTGAAACAAACATGAGTATATCACCAAAACCATTTGTTTTATTATTGGTGATAATAATAGGATTACGAACTAGTGAAAATTTTGATATAAGTTCATACCTGTTGAGGGATTGCTTAAAAATTGCTGCACTACAGCCACCAGTGCCACATACTGTAGGGCCTATAAGATATACAAATATTTCGGGTTTTCCATCTTCATCAAGGTCAATTCTATTATAGTAATAGGTTATTTTATCCTCTACTGGGTCTAGGTTAAAAGCTTCTATAAAAGCCTTTTCAAGTTTTGTATCTCTCTTTTTTTCGGAATCTAAACATTTAACATTGGTTAAATCCACTCCATTATAAGAATCAGGCAAACATCTTCTTTCGAATCGTGTTAAATTATAATCTGAAAAAGTCCCCCAATTTTCTATTCTGTTGAAATAAGGATTTATTGAATTAAAGTAAACTAATATTGGTACATTATCTAATTCAGGATAAGCACTAAAGAATTTATTATCGCCATATCTTATAGCTTGCAGAGCAAGGGGTAATTCTCGTATAAATATTGCATTTCGTATAGCGGTTACAGTGGGGCCTAAGTCACCATCTACATATAAGTGAACATAGAAAAAATAGTTGGGTCCTATTTTAAACCACTCACCAAGCACTTCATCTCTCATAGCATTTATTTTATCATAGGCATATTTTAAGCCTATATTTAGAAAAAGTTCAGCGGTTAGATCTGAATGGGTAAGGGTGTATATTCTGGGCATAATTGGGATTGTGGGGGTAACCAATTGAAAATCTACTGAAAGTTTTTTGGGATTAAAAGTACTCATTTTTACCTTCTTTAAATATTATTTAACATAATAATAGTATATTAAGGATTTTACTAGTTGACACTATTTTAGTTGAACTTACTTTTGTTGGTTAATCATATAGATTACTAAATATTTGTAGAGATTAGTTTGGCTAATATTTAAGGAATACTTACCGTTTTAATGGAGTGGTAAGTATTATTGCAGTATGTATTGCATTTATTCCGATTTTGATTTATTGAGGATGGTATATGGAATTAAAAAAATATAAGTTATGATATCTTAGGTAAAGAATTTGACAGGAATAGCCAACAAGTATATAATTTAATAGGAAGTGTTTTACTATATATATTGTGAAGTAGATGGGATTATTAGCCTGTTAATGAGCTTATCAACGTATTATAAATTTAATGTGGTGGTTTGTTAGTTAACAAAAGAAGAGTGAAAATTTCGTTGAAAAATATTATCTTTTAGAACTGTGGCTTGTTTAGGATCAAGTGGTCATAAACTATACTATGTTTTCGTGGTATAATGTGAGCTTTAATTAATTAAAGTGAAACTTAAGCACTCTAACTCTATTATAAATAGAGTTAGAGTGCTTTTTTTGTATTCGTTAATAGCTTTATTTAACAATTATAAATATATAAGGTAAAAACACTTCTAAAAAATATAAACTAAAACTGTAGGGGGATTAATAATGATTAAAAGGTTTATGTATTTAATTATGACGGGGATTTTATTATTTGTATTAACAGCTTGTGGGAGTTCTTCAAAGACTACTTATGAAAATATAATTGAAGATAAAGAAATGAATTTTGCAATGACAGGAGCATACCCACCGTTCAATTTTATAGATGACAATGGAGATTTAACAGGGTTTGATATTGATATTGCAAATGCAATTGCAAATGAACTGGGGGTAAAAGCTAAACCGATTACCACAGCATGGGATGGTATTATTGCAGGATTGACTGGTAAAAAATTTGATATGATTATTGGAAGTATGTCAATTACTGAAGAAAGACTAAAAGAAGTAAATTTTACTAGTCCATATTATTATGATGGAGCACAATTCTTTGCAATGAAGGGTTCGGGATTAAATTCCATTGAAGAGTTGAAAGATGGAAAAGTTGGGGTTGTTACTGGTACAACCTTTCATGATGCATTAAAAGAAATGGGAAATATAAAAGAGATTCTTCAATTTGAAAGTGATGTTGATAACATTATGGCGGCAGAACAAAAGCGTTCAGATGGATTAGTTACAGGGAAATTTGTTGGGTTGCAAGCGCCTCAAAAATACAGTGTAGACTTAGAACCTATAGGACCTCTTTTATATGCTGAAGAAATTGGAATTGCAATTCGAAAAGATGATACTAAGTTATTGGAAGAAGTAAATGCTGCTTTGAAAAAAATTATAGAAGATGGTACTTATGAAGAAATCAGCGATAAATGGTTTGGAGTTAATATTTTGAATAAATAAACATTATTAGAAGTTTGATTTTAAGGGTAATATTCTAAAATATTACCCTTTGTTATGAAGTTATATATTTATTAAGAATGGGGGACATGTATTAATGCAAGTATTAATATCTATTTTTCACAGTATAATAGTTTTTTTTTCTACAGCAATTACATTCGCACCTAAGTTTATTCCAGGTGTAGTAGCTACATTAGGGTTATCATTTTTTTCTATTATTTTCGGTATGGTATTTGGTTTAGTTGCTGTATTACTTAAATTATCACGGAAAAAGTTTTTGATGAGGATAACGGATATTTATATAACTATAGTTAGGGGAACTCCGCTGTTATTACAATTAATTTTTATTTTCTATGTGTTACCCAGCATAGGTATAAAAATAGGTAGGTTTCCTTCTGCAATTATTGGATTGGCTTTTCATAATGGAGCATATATTAGTGAAATTTTTAGAGGCGCAATTGAATCTATTCATTATGGGCAAATGGAGGCAGCTAGATCAATTGGGATGACAAAACTACAAGCAATGAAAAGAGTTATTCTACCACAAGCATTTAAACGGTCTGTACCGGCACTTGGAAATCAATTTATAATTGCTGTAAAAGATTCTTCGTTGGCTAGTGTTATAACAATAACGGAAATAATTCTATTAGCAAGACAATTTTCAGCGGCAACTTTTAAAACTTTCCCAATTTTATTTGTTGCTGGAGGCTATTATTTAATAATTACTATGGGATTAACAAAGATATTAAATATTATCGAGTTGAAATTAAAAGTAAATGAAAGGAGTTAATATGATTAAAATAAAGAATTTGCATAAATACTATGGAGAGCTTGAAGTACTTAAAGGTATAGATATGACAGTAAATGAAAGTGAAGTTGTTTGTATGATTGGTTCTAGTGGTTCTGGGAAAAGTACGTTACTCAGATGTATTAACTTTTTAGAAAAGAAAGATTGCGGAGAAATATGGATTGATAAAGAAATGGTAAATCTAAATGAGTCTGATATAAATCATATAAGAAAAAAAGTGGGGATGGTTTTTCAAAGTTTCAATTTATTTCCCAACATGACAGTTATCCAAAATGTTATGGAAGGGCCAGTGACGGTTAAGAAAATTAATAAAGATAAAGCTAAGAAGCAAGCATATAGATTACTTGAAAAGGTAGGCTTGGAAGAGAAAGCAGATGAATATCCAGCTATGTTATCTGGTGGCCAAAAACAAAGGGTTGCTATTGCTAGAACCCTTGCTATGGAACCTAAAGTTGTGTTATTTGATGAACCGACATCAGCATTAGACCCTGAATTAGTAGGAGAAGTACTAAAGGTAATGAAGGAACTTGCAAATGATGGGATGACTATGATTGTGGTTACTCATGAAATGGGATTTGCAAAGGAAGTGGCAGATAGGATTATATTTTTACATGAGGGAGTTATTGCTGAAGAAGGCACATCTAAGCAAATATTTGAAAACCCTCAACATGAAAGACTACAGGGATTTTTAGAACAAATTTTAGTTTAATAAATATTTATATAATGCATAAATCCTTAACATTGAATAATACGAAGAGATGAATGAGATAGTAAGGAAGTTGAATATTCATAGAGATACATTAAATTATAGATTAAATAAAGTTTTTATTGCACTTGCTATTATATAAATATTATACTTGAATTGAGGAAAGTTCTAGATAAAAAAGTAAAATAATTATTGAATAGATAAGTTAAAAAAAGGTGGAATGCATCATGACAGCAAATTTTATATTGATTGGATATGGGTGGAGAACAGAGTATTTCTATAGGGTTGTAAAAGCTTTGCCAGAACAATTTACAATATCAGCAGCAGTTTTAAGGACAAAAGAAAGAGCAGAAGAGATAGCAAAAGAAAAGAATATATTTGCTACTGAAAATTTGGAAGAAGCCTTAAAGACTAATCCAGATTTTGTAGTACTTTGTGTTCCAAGAGCCATTGTGAAAGAATATTTGGAAAAATTAATGGAGAAAAATATACCAGTATTATGTGAGACTCCGCCTGCAAAAGATGTAGATGAATTAAATCAATTATGGCAAATCAAAGAAAAATATAATGGAAGGATTCAAATTGCAGAGCAATATTTTCTACAACCATTATACTCAGCATGGTTAAAGGTAATTCAAAAAGGTTTTATTGGTGATGTTTCAAATATGACTTTATCTGCACTCCATGGATATCATGCAGTAAGTATTTTCAGAAAAATACTTGGGATACAATATGAAAATTGCAAAATCTCAGGGAAAAAATACATGTTTAAT
This sequence comes from Clostridium grantii DSM 8605, assembly GCF_900129965.1. Taxonomy (GTDB): domain Bacteria; phylum Bacillota; class Clostridia; order Clostridiales; family Clostridiaceae; genus Clostridium_AF; species Clostridium_AF grantii. Next base: position 79,509 of record NZ_FQXM01000010.1, read on the forward strand.
GTGACAAAAACTAATTCAAGAGTAGGAATTGATAGAAGTGGTACTATGATAGAATCTGATAGGAGTTTAGCTACGATAGAGTTTGAAAATGGTAAGGTTGGATTTTTAGATTTTTCAGGGGAACAATACTTTTCTTTAATACGTACAAGGAGATTGAATATTCAAGGTGTGCGAGGTGAAATTAATGATATGACAATCCGTTATTTAAGCGAAAAAAATATTGGAGTAACTGAAGAGTTGAAAAGACTTGATTATGGTATTTACAATATCAGTGATTGGTCACATCAAGGTATTATGCTAGGTAGTGAATTTGTGTATGAAAACCCATTTCAGTTTGCCAGATTAAATGATGACGAAATTGCAATTGCAGATTGTTTAAAGAGAATGAAACATTTCGTTGATACAGGGGAAGAATTTTATTCCTTAAAAGAAGCCCTACAAGATACATATATTTCTTTTATAATGGAGAAAGCACTTGAAAGTGAAGAAACTTTAGAAACACAACCTCAGACTTGGATATAAAGTAAGCTTAAATGGTATTAAATCTTGTACAAAGAAAGAAGTAACTAAAACTCAAAATTGAGTTTTAGTTACTCAAGCCTTTTTTTTCTGAACTCAGAGGGAGTACTTCCTGTAAAACGACGGAAAACTGTGCTGAAATAAGTTTGATTAATATAACCAATGGAGTTACTGATATCAGTTATTTTAAATGCAGAATTTAATAATAAGTATTTTGCTCGATTAATTCTGATATTAGCTATATAATTTGTTAGGCATTCTCCTTCATATTTTGCAAATTCTGTGCTTATATAAGAAGGGTTAAGATTTACATAATCAGCAATAGAAGTAAGCGATAAATAGGGATCAGAATAATGTTCTTTAATATAGGATTTAACATCTTCCATACTTTTATTTGTTTGATTATAATGCAGTGGTTTTATTAGTGTAACAACTTCATCTAGCATTTCAAAGGTTTTTTCAAACATATCATCAAAGGTGGAAAAAGAAAGAAAACCATAGCTATTTAATTTATGTGGAAGTTCCAAAATTTGTCCTGATTTTTTAATACCATCTATAAATTTATAAAATACATTCCTAAGTAATAACCTAGCATCCTCAATGGATAAGTGATTTTCAATTATATTATTTTTCTGCTTTGTTAATTCTTTTTTTGCTTCATCAGTATTGCCTTCAAATAACATACGTATTATTTTATCTTCATTAGAAAATAAGGAGTTATAAACATCAAAATCAAAAGTATCATGAAATCCTAACTCGTTGGATTCAATATTATTTGAGAATCTAAAGGTATCATTATTAAATGATTCAAAATAAGAATCAATAAGCTTAGAGATACCTTTATAAATACCGCCTGTCCATACTCCGAAAGGAAGAGCAAAGGATTCTCCTAATTTTTCACTCATTAAGTTTACCACCTTGGCAATATTATATTTTAATATTTTGTCATCGCTGTTCATAATACAAAAAACAATGCCTCTTGATGAAGCTTCTATCAACACATAATTTTTTTTAGGAAAACACTTATTCATAATTTCTTGTATTTTACTTTGAAAGGCCAATAAAAATATATTTGATTTCATGTCGTCATGACGGCATCTGATAGTAACAACACAAAAATAATTATTTTCACAGTCATTACATAAATATTCATAATTTGAAAAATTCCACGCTTTATCAAAATCAAAAAAATTACGTTCAATGATATTTTTTAATGGTACATTATATGAATCAAGATTATATTCTTCACGGGCACGATTTACCTCAGTTAGTAATTCATCGATATCAATAGGTTTAAGTATATAGGAAAAAGCTCCATATTTCATAGCTTCCTTGGCATATTTAAAATCTTCATATCCACTAATAAAAATAAAAGGTAATTCCGGATATTTTGAATGTAGTTTTTTTTGTAACTCAAGACCATCCATAAGAGGCATTTTTATATCACTTATAACTATGTCAGCATAATTTTCTTTAAAATAATCAAGGGCATCTAAGCCATTTTTAGCTGTATATTCAACAGAGTAACCATATTTTTGCCAGGGAACTGTTTTTTCAAGTCCTTTCCTTATTGTATATTCATCGTCTACAATTAATACTTTTATCACTTTGAAATGCTCCTTTCAAATTTTTAGAGTATTGTTTGCCAATTCTTTATCTATCTTAGGAAGTTTTATATGAACTGTTGTATACTTACTATATTCGCTCATATAATAAAGTCCATAATCTTCACCAAAATAAATTTTAATTCGTTCACTTACATTTTTAACACCATATCCTCCAGCAGAATCTGTATTTGAAGAAAAACTATCATGAACCATCTCATTGAGTAAAGTTAATTGATCAGGGGTAATTCCTATGCCATTATCAGTTATAGAAATAATTATATAATCTTCTTTGTCTATAGTAGTAATAAGTATATGACCCTTGTCTTCTTTATTTTTTATGCCATGGTAAATAGCATTTTCTACAATAGGTTGAAGTATTAATTTAGGCAAAATATAATTGTTTAATGCTGGATTATGCTCAATATCATAATCTAACATATCACCATATCTAAGCTCTTGAATTTGTAAATAAAGAGAAATTTGTTCCATTTCTTGCTGTAAAGTAATAATATCTTCCCCTTTTCTTAAAGATGACCTAAAGAATTTTGTTAAAGCCATAATTGCAGCTATTGCTTTATCTTTCTCATCAAGGCGTATATTCCAAGCGATGGTATCCATTGTATTATATAAAAAATGGGGATTGATTTGGGCTTGAAGAGCTTTGAAATTTGCTTTTTGCAACTCCTTCTGTTCATATTTGATTTCAGCCATATATTCATTTGATTTTGAAACCATTTTTTCAAAGCTATGATATAAAGTAACTATTTCATCGTTTGTATTAGGTATATTCATCTTAATGTCATAATTACCATTTTCTACCTCAAGCATATATCTAGTTAACATATCAATAGGCTGAGATATTTGTTTAGCTCTACGAAGGGAAATGATAAATGTTGAAGGTATGGCTATTATTAGCATTATAATTATAAAAATATATAGATATAAAAGGGTGCTTTTTGCAATTTTATTTTCTGAAATTACACCAATAATTTTCCAACTATTAGATAAAGTTTGTGAGTAATAATATTTTGAGTTTTTAATATTTTCTAGAGATTCACTGTTATTTAAAGAAGAATCTAAGTTTATATCGGGATTACTTGAAAAAATAATATTATCCATATCATCAAGTACATAATAATGGTTTGATTCAACCCAAGTACTATTATTTAATATATCAAAAAAAGTTGATGTTTCAATATCTATAATAATAATACCGATTGGTAAATTCGTTATATAATCAATAAAAGGAACACCATAAGATATAAACTCTCTGTCGGCGGAAAGAGAGACAAAAGAATTCATATGGGGTGGAAACCATATAGGGTCCTTTGAAGAAATAATATTCTTATACCAAGAAAAAATCGAGTAATCTTTTTTTTGTACAGAAGTAGTATTTGTTTGATATTGGCCGCCATTGTTACTTATGCAGTAAATCCCAGCTATTTCAGGCATAGAACTTTTTTGAATTAAACTTAAAGAAGTATTAATTTGAAAATTACTAATAAGATTGTAAGGACTGTTTTTATCAGAATAGCGCATAACTACCTGTAACTCAGGATTATTTTGTATACTGGCAGCAATATTATTCGTTACAATTTGTAAACGATTTATTTCCTGGGAAGCGTAGTTTGTTATTTCATGAGATAAAGAAACTGAATTGTTTAAAATTGCTTTATAGCATATAACATAAGAAACAAAAGATGTTACTAAAACGGGAATAATTGCTAGTAATAAAAAATTCACGAATAATTGATTTGAAAACTTTCTTGTTTTTTTTACTTTATCAAATAGAGTGTTGATTTTTTTTATTTTCATTGTTTTTACTACCTCTTTTAAAATAGTAATATTTTCAAATTAATTATATCATGGTGAATTTAATAGCGCAACTTAACTAAATATAGCTATAACTAGAAAATTTAAAATATTATCTAGAAATCCTTTATTTTATCAAATGGATTAATTTGTTATTATTTTAATATAAAGAGTATAGCAAATGAGGTTGTGTAATTAATACTAGTATTGTGACATGCAATGGGAAAGGAGTAAAAAATGCAAAATTCAGTAGTTGAACCCATTTTATCTGTTAAAAATCTCAAAAAGGCTTTTTCGGGCAAAACAGTAGTTGATGGTGTATCCTTTGATCTTTATCCTGGAGAAATTATTGCACTAGTTGGAGAAAATGGTGCAGGAAAATCAACATTAAAGAATATGCTATGTGGATTGTTGAAACCTACTGAAGGACAAATTTTTGTTGATGGGGCTGAAATTCAACATATAAATGGTTTTGAACACGGTATTTCAGCGGTGCATCAAGAACTAAGTTTATTTCAAAGTTTATCAGTAGCAGCAAACATATGTATTACTCAATTGCCTGGTAGTGCAGGAAATGTGGATTGGAAAAAAGCTCAAAGAATTTCAAAAGAACAGTTAGATTTTCTAGGTACTGACATTGACCCTAATACATTAGTAGAATCTTTAAGTGTGGGTAAACAGCAGATAGTAGAAATTGCTAAAGCATTACTTCGTTCAGATCGATTATTAATATTGGACGAACCTACTACATCTTTAACTGCACCAGAAAGAGAAAAATTATTTACAATTATGAGACGTTTAAAAGAAAAGGGTATTGCAATTCTTTTTATTTCTCATTTTATGGATGAAATATTAAGTATGAGTGATAAATATATTGTACTCAGGGATGGAAAACAAGTCGGACATGGAAATATTGAAGATGTTTCAAGAAATGCTTTGGAAGAAATGATGGTTGGAAGAACTATTGGAGAATCCCAAGTAGATATTGGAACACCAAGAGAAGAAGAGGCTATAAGAGTTGAACATTTAAATTCCTATGATTTTCATGATGTTTCATTTTCAGTTAAAAAAGGAGAAATACTTGGAATTGCAGGATTAATAGGTGCAGGTAGAACGGAAGTAATTGAATCAATTTTTGGAGTAAGAAAATCAGAAGGCAATATTTATATTAACAATGAGCTTGTGCCTAATGTAACCGTTGCCAAGATGAAAGAAAGAAAAGTGTGTTTTGTTACAGAAGATAGAAAGGCTAATGGGATTTTCCCAAATCGATCGGTTAGAGAAAATATTTCAGCAGCTAGTATAATCCGGTTTATTGAAAGAAAAGTAAAAAGACTTGGATTTAAAGGAGAAACACTTGAAACTAAAAAAGTTGTTGCAGAAATGAATGTTTCCATACCTCATATAGAATCTAAAATTACAAGTTTGAGTGGTGGTAACCAGCAGAAAGTCATAATAGGAAGATGGTTATCTACAACACCTGAAATAATAATATTGGATGAACCAACAAAAGGTGTTGATATTGGAGCAAAATTTGATATTCATAACATGATAGCAGATTTTGCAAAAAAAGGAGTTGCTGTAATTATTGTTTCTTCTGATTTGCCTGAATTATTGACCTTAAGTCACAGGATTTTAGTAATGAGGACTGGCCATATTGTAGGGGAAGTAAATAAAGACGAATTTGACTCTGTAAAAATTATTTCTATGGCAGCAAGTTCTGCATATAAAAATGCTGAAGAAAGGGGGATATGTTGATGGAAAAATTCAAAGAATTTTTGTCTAAAAAAAGATGGATTTCAATAGCATTTGCAACAATATTTATAGGGTTTATATTGTCCTTTCTTTCCCCGGCATTTTTGAAAGTAACTAATATGCAAAGTATTTTAGTTCAATCAAGCATTACTGGTATTATGGCAATAGGAATGACTTTCATAATATTATCTGGAGGTATTGATATATCAATAGGTGCAATTTTATTTTTTACATCCTCATTATTTGCAAAGCTTATGCAGACAAATAATTCTATTCCATTGGTGTTTGCAATAGCAATACTTTTTGCTCTTGTGTTAGGAGCAATAAATGGAGTATTAATTGTAAAATTTAAGATAGCTCCCCTCATTACTACTTTGGCAACTTACACAATATATAGAGGAATGGCTATACATTTAACATCAGCACAAAACATTCCAGTTCCTAGAGAGGTAGGTTTCCTAGGTAATGGGAGGGTAATGGGAGTTCCTGTTCCAATTATTCTTTTGTTAATTATTTTTATAATTGGCACATATCTATTCACTAAAACTAAGTTGGGTGTATACGCTATGGCTATAGGTAATTCAGAAAATTCTGCAAAAGAGTCGAATATACCTGTTTATTTTGTTACAATAGTTGTATACATAATTGGTGGATTTACTGCAGGCATTGGATCTTTAATACTTATAGCTAGAGTTGGAGGACTTCAATCAGGAATGGGTATTGGGATTGAATTCACTGTTATAGCAGCAGTAGTTCTTGGTGGAACTAAATTATCTGGTGGTTCAGGAACAATTATTGGTAGTGTAATTGGGGCTGTATTTTTAGTTTTAATTGATAATGGACTAAATTTAATAAATGCATCTCCATATATATATGATGTGGTTAAAGGCGGAGTGCTTTTAGCAGCTGTAATGATTGAAAAAATCTCAATAGGAAGACAATCTAAACTCTTATTAGAACAAAAGGCAAATAGAATTAGATGTTCGGTAGAGTAAAGTCTTAAAATAAACCAAAATATCAAGGGGAGGTTTTAATTTATGAAAAAATTATTAAGTGTATTGGTATCAGTTGTTTTAGTTGCATCATTAGCTGCATGTACTAGTGGAAAGACGGCTAGTACTGGAAGTACAAGTAACTCAACAGAACAGAAATCAGAAGGAACAAAAACCTTAGGATTTTCTATTGACCAACTTTTTGAAAGTAGAGCAGCTGTTGTAGAGGCAGCAAAAGGTGAAGCGGAAAAAAATGGGTATAAAGTAATCGAAGTAGTTGCAGATGGAGATGCACAAAATCAAAACTCACAAATTGAATCTTTAATAAGTCAAAAAGTTGATGCCATTCTTGTATGTGCAGTAGACCAAAACACAATTGAAACTGCATTAGTAAAAGCAAAAAATGCTGGAATTCCTATTGTTGCTTTTGATAGAGATTTACCAGAAAGTAAATCAATAAACACATTTGTTGGTCCAGATTCAATTGCAGATGGTTTGGCAGCTGGTGAATATATGGTGGAACAATTAAAAGATCAAACAGGTGAAATAGTGGTACTTGAATTACTTGGAGCATTAAATGACCAAAATGGTATCGATAGAAGTAAAGGATTCAATGAAGCATTTAAAGCATTACCAAATGCAAAAATTATTCAAATGCCTACAGATTGGGATTCACAAAAAGCATTAGATGCTACTCAAAATGCATTCCAAGCAAACGGAGATATAAGAGCGGTATACTGTGCTACAGATACTCAAATACCAAGTGTTGAAACAGTACTTACTGATATGGGAAAATTAAAATTAGTAGGAGAAGATGGTCACGTAGTAGTTTGTGGGATAAATGGTAGCAAAGATGGATATGAAGCAACTGTAAAAGGAGTTTCTGATGGAATAGTAGTTATGGATTTAAAAACTACTGGCGAAACTGCAGTTCAAAATGCTATTGATTTAATTGGTGGCAAAACAATAGATACAGATACAGTTATTCCAGGTCAATTTTACTCAAATAAAGATATTGAAGCTAATAAAGATAAAATTTGGGGAGTACAATAATAATAATAAGAATGGGGGTGCCCCTTTAGGAGTGACATAGTATGAATAAGGTTAATAACAATAATAAAAATCAAGTAAATAAGTTGCATAATACTTTAACTATTGCCAATAGATACCCTACTGTTTTTATTGTATTATTGTTAACCATTGCTTTCTCAGTTATTTCACCGTTTTTTTTCACTGGTGGAAATATGAAAACAATAATGGCTGGAAATGCAATAATAATGATAGCGGCAATTGGTGAAACACTAGTGTTGCTTACCGGTGGAATAGATTTATCAATTTCTACAGTGGTAAGTGCCAGCGCTGTTCTTTCTGGTACGGTAATGCTTCATACAGGAAATATATTTCTTGGGCTAATTGTAGCTTTAAGTGTAGGAATTATTTTTGGGTTGTTTAATGGAATACTTATTGGATATTGTGGCATGACACCATTTATAACAACTATGGGTACTCAGCTTGTTGCTAGAGGAATAGCATTTATTGTTTCTCAAGGTATTGCGGTTAAGGGAACGCCTGAAGCTCTTATGAATTTTGGATTTAGCTTTTTTGCAGGAATCCCAAGTGTTACAGTAATAAGTATAGTAATGATTATTATTAGTTCTGTATTACTTACAAAGACTACATGGGGAAGAGAAGTTATTTTGTTTGGAAGTAATCGCAAAACAGCAGAATATACAGGTATTGATGTAAGAAAACTTGAAATGAGTGTATATTTATTATCAGGATTATTTGCTGGCGTAGCAGGGTTTATAAGTATAGCAAACTTAGGTAATGCAATACCAGGTGTAGGAGATACTATTTTACTTATAATTATTGGTGGTGTAGTTATAGGTGGTACAAGTATGAATGGTGGAGAAGGATCAATTATAAGAACAGTTATTGGTGTAGGTTTATTGGCTATTTTGACAAATGGATTAAACTTAATTGGGGTACCATTCTATGATCAATTAATTATACAAGGTATTTTGATTTTCATAGGAAATGCAATAGCTACAAAATTAAGTGAAAAATCCCCTTATGCAATGTAACATAAATCACTGATATAAATTTCTATGTTTTATATGTACAAAAAGAGACTTTTCCACTGAAAGATTGGTGAGAAAGTTTCTTTTTGAATTTTTAACTTAAACTAAAGGATAGTAATTTATGGAATATTTAGAAATTTTAGAAATATTGAAGCAACAAGAAGAGGTTTTAAAATTTAAACATTTTACAAATGCAGATGCATGGGAATTAGGAAGTATCATTGTAGAAGAGGCCAGAAAAAATAATTTTCCTGCAGCTATAAGTATTAAATTAAATAATGGCTACACTGTTTTCCAATATGGATTTGATGGTACCGGACTAGACCATAAAAATTGGATGGAAAGAAAAGAAAATACAGTGAAGGTAAAAGCAATGAGTTCTATGCGTGCTTATGCCACATTAAAGGTACAAAACATAACTCTTGCAGATTGGTTTTTAGACCCTATGGAATACTCTATATGTGGGGGAGCATTCCCAATCAACGTTGAAGGAATGGGAATAATTGGAACTATTATTGTGTCAGGCATTTCTGTAGCAATGGATCATGATTTAATTATTGAGGGTTTGTGCCAATATTTAAAAGTTGATTATTTGAAAAGAATTAAAGAAGATTTTTAATGTTTTTGGGTCGTAAATCTTTTGTCTAGTGTGATTTATGGTATGTAGGAGTTACTGACCATAAATTTATAAGCATGATAAAAATAGATATAAAAAAAATACCTTCAGTGTAAAAGCATAACTGTGGGTATTTTTTTACTAGTTAGAAACAAATTTTATTTCTGCCACTTCTTTTCGCTTCATACAATTTGATATCGGCAACTTCTTTTAAATTTTTTGTATTATCAACAGTGTCAGGATACATTGCAACTCCTATAGAAACTGTTATTTGTAAGTGTTTATTCTTCGGGATTGAGAAAAGATGTTTTTCCATATTTATTCTTATGCGCTCAGATATGGCAAGAATTTCATTCATGGGTAAATCTTTTATAATTACTGTAAATTCTTCTCCGCCAATCCTAGAAACAAAATAATTTTCTTCACAGGATTTAAGTAACACAAGACTCATCTCTTTTAAAACTTCATCTCCTGCAACATGACCATAGGTATCATTTATATTTTTAAAGTGATCTATATCTAAAATCAATAGGGATACTCTTTTTTCATTAGAAACGATATTTTGAAGACTATTATAAGCAAGGTCAAACTGCCGAGTATTATTTAATCCAGTTAAGAAATCTTTTGAAGATTCCTTTTTAAGATTTTGAAATAGGTTGTATACCTTTGTAAAATATTGAATTAAGTAGTATATAGTTATTGTAACTATTATTGAGATTACCCAATAAATTAAAAGAATACTCAATAAATTGCGAGTGTTATCATATATTACACTAATAATAATACTATAGATGGTTAAGCTATAGACGGTCATAGTAATCCATTTAAGTTTAAAATTTATATTAAATTTCGATATAAGCCCTAATCCCACACTAACTGTAAATATTCCTATTGAAGCAATAGTGGATGTAAGAGTAACACCTAAGTATATGAGTCGAAAAACTGCAGAAAGCAAACCAGCAATTATTGTAGGGACAAAACCACCAAATATTGCTAGTAATATCTGCGTTATATGTCTAGAATCCATCACTACTTTTGGAGTAATGTGTATGCTAAACTCAATTAATATAATCGTTGTAAATCCACCCAGAATTCCTAATAAAATCTTTGTTTTAAGGTTAAAAATGATACTATTTTTTTTGTTAGTAATTATTTGACTTGATATAGATAATATTGTTATAAGTATGCATGCATTTGTAAATAAATCTTTCCACATTTGAAACTCCTATCGATATAAAAAATTCATATGAATATAATATTTCAAAATTTAGTATAACATATTTTTAATAATATCGATAATTTTAGTTTTTAATAATTGAAGAATGAGGTTACATTTATTCATATGAAAGATGCAAATTTAGCAGAGTCCACAGAATAATATAAGGGAAAAAAGAGTTATATCTTGAAAAAGCTACAACAAGCATATTTGTTGTAGCTTTTTCATGGTTAAAAAATAAAAAATGTAAGCATATTTATTGGCTATTATAAAATATAAATAAGATAGGTCTAATTTTCTATTAAAGAAACTAAAACATAATGATTAAGGGAAGGTGGATGGTTTACAATTTATAAATTTTCATAATTCAAAGGGGTGGAGATTACGGAAAATAAAATAGTAAACTCAATTAAAGAGATAATAAAAGATCATAAGAAAATTTTTACAGGGATTTTAATTTCTATTTGTGTGATACTCGGTATATATTTTGGACTGGCAATATATTTTATAAACCATTTTTATTTCGGGACTACAATAAATTGTATAAATGTTTCAGGTAAAAGTGTCAGTACAGTAAATAAAATAATGGACGCAGAACTTGGCAAGTATGAATTAAATTTAAAAGAACGTGGTGGTAAAAATGAACAAATTAAAGCTGCTGAAATTGACTTGAGATATGATTCGGGTGAAGGCTTTGAAGATTCTAAAGAAAAACAGAATCATTTTAAATGGGTTTTGGGAATTTTTAATAAAGAAAATACTGAGTTGGTAGAGAAAGTTAAATTTAATAATAAACTATTAAATGATACAGTGGATAAACTAGCTTGTTTTGATAGCAATAAAGTGATTGAGCCTAAAAACCCTAGTTTCAAATATACTAATAAGGGCTATATGATTGTTAGTGAAATAAATGGGAATAAGGTGGATAAATATATTTTAAATAAGTATTTGATAGATGCAATACTCAATAAGAAAACTTCTATAGATTTAGAATCAATCAAGTGTTATGTAAAACCTGAATATACTTCAAGTTCTCAAAAGGTGATAGATACTAAAAACTTGATTAATAAATATGTTTCATCAAAAATTACTTATACTTTTGGAAATAATGAAGAGATTTTAGATGGGGCAATAATAAATAAATGGATTATAGTTGATGAAAATATGAAAGTGAATTTAGATGAAAAGAAAATTCAAGAATATACAGAAACTATTGCAGGAAAGTATAATACGGTTGGTGCAACAAGAAATTTTGTTACATCATCAGGAAATGAAATAAAAATATCGGGAGGCGATTATGGATGGACTATTGATAAAGTTAAAGAAGCACAAGCTTTAATTGAATCAATAAAAGTAGGGGAAGTTATAACTAAAGAGCCTATCTATACTCAGACAGCATTATGTCGAGACACCAATGATATTGGTAGCACATATGTAGAAATAAATCTTGCCAGTCAGTATTTATGGTTTTATAAAAATGGTTCTTTAATATCAGAAGGTCCTGTTGTAACAGGGAGTGTGAGTTCTAAACATACTACGCCACAAGGTATTTATATATTAAAATATAAACAAAAAAACGTTGTATTAAAAGGTGCAGATTATGCAGCACCGGTTACCTTTTGGATGCCTTTTAATGGAGGAATTGGAATTCATGATGCCAGTTGGAGAAGTTCTTTTGGTGGAACAATATATAAAACAAGTGGTTCCCATGGGTGTATAAATTCGCCATACTATTTAGCTAAGGAACTGTTTAATAATATAGAGTCTGGTATTCCAGTTATTTGTTATTAATAATCTAAAAATAATTTGTAAATTTAAGCCCACAATTTTTTACTGTGGGCTTAAAAGTTTTTTATATGGGACGGCAGTAGGTAAAATTCCTATTATCTAAATATTAAAGTGAAAAGTAGTATGATTATTTTAATATAAACCAAATTTATATTAAAAAATTATTGAGAATACATGGAAAACGCATTGTAATACTTGGATAAGTTTCTAATCTGGTATATAATTATATAAAGAATTTATTTTCAATAACAAGTGTGTATCTTTGAATAAGCTATATAGAAAGAATAAATTTATGGTAACGTTGTCACAAATTATTGTAATTTTAAACAAGAATTAGAATGATTAGCAAAAGAATACGGAGGGATATACATGAAACATTTTAGAAACCTAAAGATCAAAACAAAATTGATAAGTAGTTATTTATTAATTGCTTTTATGGGAACCATTATTGGAGGAGTAGGCCTTTTAGCTATAACAAATACTAATAAAAAAATGGATGAAATTACAAAAGTAAGCTTTCCAGCAACAACAGCTTTATTAGCAATAGCAGAAGCTCAAGCATCTATGAATTCTGTAGAAAAAGCTTTGTTATCAGATAAAGTTACTGGATATATAAGGGATAACCAATATACCAATTTTGATTTAAAACTTAAGGAAGCAGAGGAGTCATTGGATATTTACGGAGAATTACCGAAAACCAAAAATGAAGAATACGAGTGGGATAAGTTTCTTGTTGCTTGGGAGGAGTGGAGAGAAGACGTAGATAAAATAATTGCATTAGCAAAAGAATATGATCAGCTTTCTATAGCAGATTTTGAAGCAAGAAAAAGTAAACTAGAGCTAATGGCTAGAATATCGTCAGACACAAACATGTTGTCATATATAAAAGTGTCATCATCATTAAAAAGATTAATTGTTATGAATAATGTGACTGTTGCTAATACGAATTTAGAAGTAAATTCAACTTCTAGGCTTTCTATAATTATTTTGATTGTTACTATTATTGTGGGATTTTCACTATCTATTGTTTTAGCTTTTTTTATAGCTAGAGTTATTAATAAACCAATAAAAAAAGTATTAAAAGCTGCAGATAAAATAGCTCAAGGAGAGCTTGATGTACATTTAGATGTAAATTCAAAAGATGAAATTGGAGAAATGGCAAAAACATTTCAACTGATGGTAAATAATTTAAATGAAACAATGACAGACATCAATTTCGTATCTGAACAAGTAGCAGATAAAGCCAATCAGTTATCTAATTCTAGTTCGTTTTTAGCACAAGGGGCTACGGAACAAGCAAGCTCAATTGAACAATTAACTACTTCTATTGAAGAAATATCTGCACAGATTAAAAATAATGCTTTAAATACTTCTAAAGCAAAGAACATAACTAATAAAGTTCAGGATAACGTAAGTAAAGGAAATATTGAAATGCAAAAATTGCTAGTAGCCATTGATGAAATAACTATTTCCTCTAATAATATTTCTAAAATTATTAAGGTTATAGATGGAATTGCATTTCAAACTAATATTTTAGCTTTAAATGCAGCAGTAGAAGCTGCTAGGGCAGGGCAACATGGTAAAGGGTTTGCAGTTGTTGCGGAGGAAGTTAGAAATTTGGCAGTGAGGTCATCTAATGCGGCGAAAGAAACAGCTAGTTTAATTGAAAATTCATTGAATAATGTAAAATATGGAATAAAAACAGCCAATATTACAGCTGAAGCCTTGAATGAAATTGTAGATGGAAGTAAAGAGGTAGATAAATTGATTGGGGGAATAGCAATAGCATCTAATGAGCAATCTATTGCCATTAACCAAGTTAATCAAGGAATAATGCAAATTACAAATGTTGTTCAAGCTATTTCAGCTACTGCTGAAGAAACGGCTGCTTCAAGTGAAGAACTTTCCAGTCAATCTGTTACATTAAAAGAAAAAGTAAGTACGTTTAAATTAAAGAGCATTACTGAAAGTTTATCTAACTTTGATATAGAAAATGAAAGCACTTTAGAAGAACAAGAAATCTTAAGCGAAGAAAAACTATTGATAGAGTGTGAAGAATAAATTTTTAATATAATTACAATATAGTTAAATAAAATAAACCACTGATTCCAAAATAGGATTAAGTGGTTTGTTTGTTATAAAAAATTATGGATAAGCTATTTTTGAGCCATGAGCAGATTTTGTATTTTAGCTAAAGGCATGGGTTTATAAAAATAATAGCCTTGAATTTCAGCACATCCTAATATATTTAAGAATTCTAATTGTTCTTTAGTTTCAACGCCTTCTGCAATGATATTGAAATTTAGTTTTTTGATTAATTTAACTATTGCAGATATGATTTCTTCATCATTTTCGTTGATTCCAATCTGAGATACAAATTCTCTTGCAATTTTAACTTTATCTAAAGGTAAATCTCTTAAATATTTAAGTGAAGAATAATCTGTTCCAAAATCATCCATAGATAAGCGGATTCCTAACTTTTTTATTTCAAATAAAGTAGATATTATGTAATTTAAATTTTTTATAAGAACACTTTCAGTTATCTCTAATTCAATATTATTTGCACTTACTCCTGTTTCACGGACAATGGTATCTACTGTATGGATAAATGAAGTATTATTCAATTGAACAACAGAAATATTTATAGCCATAGTTATATTATAGCCTAAGTCATGCCATTTTTTACTTTGTGTACAGGCTGTTCTTAAAATATAATCCCCTATTTTCTGGATTAAGCCAGTTTTTTCAGCTATTGGTATAAATTTAACAGCACTAACAAAACCATATTTTTTGTGATTCCATCTAGCTAAAGCTTCCACACCTACAATACGATTGGTACATTGATTAATTTGGGGTTGATAATATACTTCAATTTCATTTAATTCTAAGGCTTGATACAAGTTATTTGTGAGGTCTATTTCTTCTAAAACTTGATTTTTAATGTAATCATCACAAAATTTATATATACTTTTACCTTCATCCTTAGCTTTATATAGTGCAATATCAGCATTTTTCATAAGAGTCTCAATATCATCACCATCATCAGGATATATAGCGACCCCTACACTAGTGGTAAGGTACAATTTTTCTTTATTTAAGTAAAAAGGTGGGTCAAAACATTTTCTTATTAATTCAACATTTTCTTTAAAGGAATATTTGATATTTGAAATATCAAATAAAACTAAAAATTCATCTCCGCCAGTTCTAGCAAGCATTTTTAAGTTCATTAATTCAGATTTCATTCTAATGGAAATTTCCTTAAGAATATTATCTCCACTAGTATGACCAAAAGTATCATTGATATTTTTGAAGGAATCAATATCCAAAATAGCTAGAGCAAAATACTGTGTATGATTTGATTCCTGTATTGTTTTTTCAAGTGTTTTATTAAATAATCTTCTATTAGGAAGATTTGTTAATTCATCATGTTCATATAAATACTTTATATCAGCTTCTATTTTAACTCTGTTTACTATTTCAACAGTTAATTCTTGATTAATGGTATTTAGTTCACGAGTTCTATTTAGCACTCTAGTTTCTAATTGAGAGTTCATATTTAATAGTTCATTTTGCATTTTCTTTATTTTCGAAAGTTCTTGGAATATAACAACAGTACTTAATTTTTCTTTGAAATCATCCAATAAAATGGTTGAAGATAAAAGAATAGGGGTTTTTTCACCTTTATTTGAGGTAATAACAGTTTCATAGCTACTAAAATTATTTGAAGTGAATATTTGTAGGTCTTCAGGGAAAATAAGATTAATATTTTCACCTTTTATCTCATTTAGTGAATAACCAAGTAAATTTTCAGCACCTTTATTAATATCTTCAATTTTATTTTCATTATTTAGAACGATTAAGCCCTCATTCATTAAATTGATTACTTCTAAAGCAATATGTTTAGGATTTAAATTCATCAATCTATATTTATTAATTGTATATGACATAGCAGTAATTGGAATTAAAAGTATTATTACACTATAAGGGTCTATAGAAGTAGTTGATGATTTTATTAAGAAATTATCTGCTATAATACTGCAAAAGGTTGCAACAATCATTGAAATTAGAATTATTGTTGATTGAACTTTTTCTCTTTTTACTTTACTGCTTATTCTCCAAAGAAAAAGTAAAGCAAACATAAATGCAATATTATAGATAAAATAAATATAATAATAAGTATTATAAAGAAAACCTCTGCCAGTGTTCATCATAAAAAATTTACCTATAGCAGCATTTGCAAAATCTTCTCTAGGGATAGGTAAGAAACAATATAAATATATGCCCAACATTGAAGGCAAGCAAAATAGAATTTTTCTCCATATGCCAGATATTAGTGCTTCATTTTTAGTTAAAATGAATGTGAAATATAGTAAATAACCGATGGATATAATATTAAAAAAGGCAATAAAGAGAGCTAATAAAGGACTAATATTATTACTATTATTACTAGAGGTACTCAGAATATGCAAAGCTTCTAATAATGACCATGAAGAAAGGTTTATATATACTATAAAAAAAGTTTTATTAATTTTTTGGGAATCTTTTTTATAAATGATAAAACCATTATAAAGATAGAAATAACTAATTATTAAATATAGTATAATTAACAGCAACATTAAAATCCTCCACAAACAACTATTTTATATAGTATAATTTATTAAATTATATCATAATATAGCTTAATATTGAAAAAAATTGTAATAAATTCTTGTTTATTTTAATAAGTGGGGAGGCAGCAATTTTAACTAACGATACATTAGTTATTCAAGGCGAAGGTATATTAATGGTTATCGGAAACAACAATGAAGGTATTTCAAGTGATGATGATATTATAATTAACAGTGGAATAATTAAAATTACAGCTAAAGACGAAAGAATCACTTTAAAATTCAAAGTGATTCTTTTAATATATGTTTTAGTTAAAACTAATTAGCACCCATAAGAAGATTGATCCGGAGTTAAGGATAAGGAAATATCTAAGTTACTATTCCTACTTCTAAGTTCATCAATAAAGGCTTTTGTACTTATTGAATCTAATAATTGAATATCATAAGTTAATTGATATAAGCTTCCTAAAGCAGTTGTTTTAACCTGTTTTAAATTATATTGAACAGCATAGTCTTTAAAGATGTCATCAAATGCTTGTTCATAATCTAAGTTTTCAGGTACTGTAACACGTAATTGTTTTGTTACAGATTTTTTTGTTCCAAAGTCAGCTTTATTTAAAAGAAACATAACGGAACACAGAATAATTGCAAATAGAATAGCGTAAGAGTAGACTCCAATACCGGTTGCAAGGCCAGCGGCCAAAGCAAATAATACAAAAGCAATATCTTTAGGTTCACCAGGGGCACTTCTAAAACGGATAATAGAAAAAGCTCCTGCTAAGCTGAAAGCTCTTGCTACATCACTTCCTATTAAAAGGATGATGATAGCAATAACTGCCGGTAGTAAAACTATTGTAAGGGCAAAATTTTGAGAATAAGCTTTATTTGCATAAGTCTTCATATAAGTAAAGCTGATTATTATTCCAACGGAAATTGCAACTAAGATCATTATAATTACGTTAATTAAAGATATTGAGGTACCAGTTGATGTGCTAAGTATTGATTCGAACATATTGTATATTCTCCTTTAAAATTAGTATTTGTAGTTAACTGTTTTATATATTCCTTGCCATATTTAGAAAAACTTATAGGGAAAATTTCTAGCTCTGATAAAAGTTTTGTAAGCCATAAAGGATAAGCATTGTTTACTTTTATTTCCATTAGCCATTGACCTTTATCTAAAAGAAGATCACCATGATCGCCAAGCTCCAAGGCTAAATCATAACGTCTTGTTCTAATGTTTGTATCGAAAGTTATTCTTAAATCATCATTAAAGAATGCTTTACGGTCATAAGCAATATAAACCTTTGGAGTGAGATCATAGTTTTTAAGAAAAAAATCTATTTCTTTCATCACTTGGCCATTATGATAAGGTTGTTCATTTGGAATATTCCCAGTAGAAACAAAATCGTAAGCATCTTTAATACTCATACTAGTTCTACGTTTGTTAACAAACCCCTTATATTTTTTCTTGATTTCAAGAAAAGCTTTGGTATCTATTGAAGGAACACCGTAAGACCGAAGTCTTAATTTTTCTTTATAAACAGGTTTAGATAAGGATTTTTTTATAAGTTCATCGGAAAAAGTATCATAATAAAGATTGCATATAGTATAGAAACCATTGTCTTTATTAAATGCATCTTCTTTCATATAATCATTAAGCCATTCTATTAATAATTCATATTTTTTTTCATCAATCAAAAATTTTTTTTCATACCTATTAAAAACTTCAATTCCCATAGTATATCTCCTTTCATTTGCAATAACATCTTGTAACCATGATATAAGTATAAATTCTATACCTTAAATTAACCTTAAAGATTTAACTTAATTTTAACTTTTCATTAGAATTTTTTATGCAAACAAGAAAGTTTATTTAAGTTTCGTTAAAGCTTACTATGATATAATATATTTAATATGGATAAAAAAAATTTGCAAAAAAAGGTGTGATATTATGAGAATACTTGTGGTAGAAGATGAGATACCTTTAGCAGAGGCTGTTTCACATATATTAAAGAAACAAAATTATTCTGTGGATATGGTACATGATGGGGAATCAGGGTTAGATTCTGCATTAAGCAGAATTTATGATTTGATTATATTAGATATTATGTTGCCTAAAATGAATGGATTAACTGTATTGAAACATATTAGAAGAGAAAATATTTTAACGCCTGTTTTACTTTTAACTGCAAAAGGTGAGATTGAGGATAGAGTGGTTGGGTTAGATAGCGGGGCTGATGACTACCTTCCAAAACCTTTTGCTACAGAAGAACTTTTAGCGCGAATCCGTGCTTTATCAAGAAGAAAAGGGGAAGTTATTGCAACGGATGAACTTAAATTTGGCGATATTGTTTTAAACCACGATGCTTTATTGCTTACTAATAAAGATAAAGAAATTAAATTAACTTTAAGAGAAGCTGATTTGTTAGAATTTTTGATACTAAGAAATGGATTAATTGCTTCTAAGGAGCTTATCATTGAAAAGTTATGGGGATTTGATTCAGAAGCAGAGCATAATAATGTAGAAGTATATATTTCATTTTTGAGAAAAAAGTTAACATATCTTAAATTTTATACCACTATTACAACTACTAGGGGCGTAGGATATGCCTTGGAGGTGAAGGTGTAGTGTTTAAAAAGCTAAGAGTGAGATTGCTTTTTATGAATTTAAGCATAATTACAATTTTGATGCTTACTTCTTTTTCAAGTATTTATGGGATCACATATAATAATATCCAAAATACTATTAATCAAGATTTATATAGAATTGCTGATGCAAAGAAAGAGTTTAAGTCAATGGAACCTAAAAATTCTATTGAAGGGCCTAAAGAGAATATTTCACAAGAATTTAATTTCAACGAGAAAGATCCAGAAGAAAGATTGCCAGATAGGTTAGTTTCATTTATTGTAGAAACTGATTTAGAGGGTAATGTTATAGAAACGGTAGCTTCTTTTGATTTAGAAGAGGATTTTTACCAAGAAGCTTTAGAAATAATTGATTCAAAGAATAGAAAAACAGGAAACTTTACTTTAGATGACAATGAATGGGCCTATTTAGTTAAAGAACATGAAGGTAACTATATTTATGCTTTTTTAGATATGACGGCTCAACAAAAAGTTTTAGATAGATTATTATATACCTTTATTTTCGTTTCTGCAGCAATGATATTTCTTATATTTTTAATCAGTAACTTTTTAACCAATCGTTCAATTAAGCCAATAAAAGAAGCTTTTGATAAACAAAAACAATTTATATCGGATGCTTCCCATGAGTTAAAAACACCATTAGCAGTTATAAGCACAAATGTTGATGTGCTTTTATCAAATCAAAGCTCAAAGGATAGCCAAGATTGGAAGTGGCTATCATATATAAAATCGGAAGTAGAGAGAATGGGTTATTTAACAAAAGATCTTTTGTATTTAACACAAATGGAAGGTGTAGAGAGGCAACAGTTACTTAAACATTCTTTTGATTTTAGCGAAAGAGTAGAACAACAACTGCTAGGTATGGAAGTTCTAGCTTTTGAAAAAAATATTGAAATGGATTATGAAGTTGAAGCTGATATTATAATAGAAGGGAATGCAGAACAATTAATACAAGTAGTTATGATTCTACTTGATAACGCGTTGAAGTATACTCCAGAAAAAGGAAAAATAAACTTATTTTTAAAATGCATTAATCATCAAGTAACCCTTTCTATAAAAAACACTGGTGAAGGAATACAACCAGGAGATATAAATAAAATATTCGATAGATTTTATCGTGTTGATAAAGCAAGATCAAGAATAGCAGGAAGTCATGGATTAGGGCTTTCAATTGCTAAAGCTATTGTTGAACAACATGATGGCAAGATTTTATGTGAAAGTATACCTGGTGAAATGACTATGTTTAGAGTGAAATTAAAGGCATATTAGCGAACAAAATTCAAATATAATGAAGAAGGCCCCACTTGGTAGGAAATAAGTGGGTATTTTTGTGTCAAATTATATATAACATAACATATAATAAAATAAGGAACTATGATTTAAAATTGCATATAAAGGAGATACGGAATGACTTTAGCAGTTAAAGACGATAATTACTTGAAGTATTTTCCTATGGAGAGGGCATCAAATTTATATTATGTGGTTTATATAGATAATAAAAAACTCCCATATACTATTAATAAAAATAAAGATAAAGTTATTAAAGGTAACCTTTTATTAAAAGGTTTTTTAGAGTCTCCAAAGAAAGAAATTAATTTAAGAAATTTCATTATAGAAGAAACTTTAATTATAGATATAGGTTTAGGTCATCTTAATTTAGAAAACGTACAAGCTAGAAATATAATTATAAAGTCAGCAGGATTTAGAAGTGTTAATTTTATGGGAAATTGTATAGTTGAAAATTTAATTATAAATAATATAAATCCTGTAAAAGTGAGTATATCAGATTACGATAATGTTATTATAGAAAATGTTATCATTGCCCCAACTACCAGTGTTTTAGATAAAGCTACTATACTTCTATCAGGAGAGTTTAAAGATACAAAATTCATGGTTAAAAGTTCCGTAAATTTAATTGCTCAGAATGATTTAAAGATAGCGGAGCCAATAATAATAGACACTGGAAATAATGATAAAATTCTACTGTCAGGGAATTTCAATGATGTAGAAGGATTTATTGTGGTAAATAATTGTGAGGTTTCAGGAGATAAAAATAATCCACCCACTGATTTAAATATTGGAGTGGATATAAAAAAGATAGACAGTGAAGTTACTTTTAAAGGTAATCTAGAAGGAAGTAATATAGCATTTAATTCAGCTACCAATGTAAATTGTGCTGGTAAATTAGGGGGTATTTTAGTAAATAAATCAGCATCAAATATTAATATGAGTATTGATATAGAGGCAACAATTTCAGAAATATATAATTATTCTACAATAAAATTCACAGGATTTAATGAAGTTGTAGAAGAAATAATTGACAACACTCATAATATTGGTGAAGGAAAAACAATATTATCAGCTATACAAAGGATGGTTCAATTTACTTCTGGTAAGGGTTCGATAGTTATAAATATTGTTGAAAAAGGCGATTATAAAGTAAAATTATCAATTCAAGAAGGAGAAAACAATGCTAATCTAAAAAACGTATTAGACATTAAAGTAGAGGAGTAACGCTAGGGCTATCTTTATAGCCTTAGTTCTTTTAAAAATACAAAAATTAGGTGTTTATACAGTGTAATTATAGAGATATAAAGCAGTTAGGGGTAATTTTAAGATAAAGTGTCATAAGTTGTAACAAAATAAAGAGTTACGCGTATATTATAAGTAGCGGTATATAAATCATAACATATTATTTATCCGTACTAGATGGAAAAAGTCAAGGGAAGGAAAGGGTGATATATATGAGAAGTTTATATAACTACAAAGTGAATTTCACTAAGATCGCAACTGGAAAATACGGATAATTATTTTCCAGTAATATATCTTAGGAGAGATGAAAAATGGCTAATACTTTTACTTTAACAATGACAAGTATTGCTTTAGACGCAATATCTATAGAATTAGGAAGCACAGCATCAACCACATTAATTGATAGTATGATAAAAATAAGAAAATTTAATGGTAGTACTTTTGATGATTATACTGATTTTACTGTTTCTGGTGCTTCAGATACAGTTGCAACAATAAATCCAAACACAGATTTTTCACAGACAGATATGATTTTAATTCAAATTCAAGATGGAACAGATTATTCAGATAGAGTTTTAGTGGATTTTGCGCAAGATTACGATGAAACTAATCATGATGCAGATTATAAGTATGAACTTCCAGCACAAACTGGTTCTTATAAAATACAATTAGATACAGTAAATGGAACAGATTTTAGTACTGTTGAATCAGCAGCTTTTGCAGTTGGTAATGCACCAACTGGTGCAACAGTATCAATAGCAAAAGATTATTTAGTTAAGTACACTGGACAAGTTCTTGATGTAATTGTTACTTTAACGGGTACTGATATTCCAGCAGGTAATTATGAAGTATCTATTGATGCAGATTTACAATAGAATATTTAAATATAATTAATGAATTTATGATAAAAACAGTTATTGTAAGTGATGGAGGTGTCATCTATGGGAACGCCTGCACCAGAATTTTCTTCGGTTACTGTAAAGAAAAATTATTTAGTTAAATATAATGGGCAAATAATTTTAGTTGTTGTAGTTTTGAATAATGAGCAAGGGGATGCCCAATTAGAGAATCAAGTATCTTTTACTGGGGAACTACAAGAATTATAAAAGAATTTAATTATAAAATAAGACCAGAAGATTATTCTTCTGGTTTTTCTAAAAATGAAGGAGCAAATAAATGGATGAAAGAATACTGAAAATAGATAAGATTCAACTAGAATATATTGAAATTTCACTTTCACCTAGTATTCTGGATTTAAGTAAAGAAAATATAATTTTAATTTTAAATGATAAAAATCTTTATAATTATAATATAAGGGATATAAGTGGTGGTAGTGGGCAAAAGTATAAAATAATTCCTGTAAGTAAATTTAATAGATATGACAGTATGTCAATTCAAATAAGATATGAAGATACCTTAAGTAATACAGTAAAAAGTTATGTATGCAAGTATATAAAAAATAATACAGATATGACTATTCGAATTATGCAAAATGTAAGTGGTTTGTACAAAATAACTTTAACTGATATAAATGAGCTTTCTTATGATGTGGAATCTAAAACCTTTATAGTATCTTTACCATTAAATATTGAGAATTGTTCAGCAACTTTGCAGGGTGGTGAAATATATCATGTTGGTGAAAATATTGTAATTGATGTTGTATTAAGAGATACAAAGGGAAATTTAGTGCCCGATGGTAATTATTTAGTGCAAATAAAATGGGATAAATATTAAGGGGATACCCCCTATTATTTAGAGTTTCATCTATATAATAGGGGGTGTACTTTTTAACTTTTAATTAAAAAAATTCTTAAATTTATCTATGAGTTTATGCAAAGTATTTTTTTTATAAACAACTTCAGAAACATCTTTAGAAATTTCAAAATTAACGTTTTGGTTAAGGATATTATCTATATTTTCAATTTCAGAAAAGGTTTCTAAAGGTAAAATATCCACACCAAGTTCGTCGTTAGTAATATTTGATGAACTACTTTCGTAGATTATGATATTTTTAGCATGGATGTTAATTAGATTTATATTACCATAACCGATAGTTATTATTAAATCTCCCCTTATATTTAAGTTTATAAGGTTAATTTCTTCACCATTAGATAAATCACCAGATACTTTAACATTATGAACTATATCTGAAGTAGTTGTTTCCAAACCATAATTTCTGTAGGTATTAGAATCAGTTACTAATAGAATGTACTGTTCTGCATCAAAATTACCACCGTTAAATGGATTATCTGTAGGGTCATTTAAGGGTTCTATAACTATAAAATTATACTGATAGGTAATCCTTTGTAGTCTATACTATCCGGATTTTCCCCCAGTCCACACCGTGCGTGATAGTTTCCCATCACACGGCGTTCCGTGGATAAATATACCCACTAGGCCCCTTCACTTCTATCTGTTTTATCCTCTCAAAGCATTACTGCTTAGATACAAGCGGCAGATTATCATAATTACTATGGGCCTGCTGACTTTTTATATATTTCATAGAAGCTAAACTCTTCTCTATATATAAAATCTCAAACGTTTTACTTTATCTATCCCTTATTTTGATTTCCTTAGGCTCCCACTATACAAAAAATGAAGGATAGGTTTAATAGCCAAAATTATTCCTATCCGAAGTTATTATTTCAAATAAATACTTACAAATTAATCCAACAGTAATTTGAAATTCAATGATTTGCTTCAGTCGTGGGTTCGTTATCTAGCCATAGAAATCTTTTAAAGACTCCCGCATCACTATGGATTACGACTTTACCTAGCTTCATACCCTTAATTAGTTAGAATTAAAAGCATGTAGGAGATTAGAGAATAATTTAATGGCTATTAATTATTAATAAGATTTCGCTTATTTCTTAGATAAAGTAATTAGTATAGCAAAAATCCCTAGTTCGTGTAGGAACTAGGGATTTCTATACCTACCTTTTTCACAAATTTTTATTGCTTATAAGGCAACGTTTCACACGTTGGAAATTGAACCCTCTGGTTTATAATCAACATATAAGAATTTAATATTATCTTTATCCATTAAGGTCCCATTTTCAGGATCCATATATGGGGTATAATTAATAAGATTGATATTTTCTACATCTAAAGGTGCAGCTTCATCAGATGCAAAATCTAAAACTATCTTTCTTTCATCTAATAAGGTTAAGGTTACATTTGAAGTATTAATTGTATCAGCTATTAAAATAGTATTTTCTAGTATAATGGAACCAAACATAGGATTATTCATCACTGTAATTGAGTCCTCAGAAGCTCCTTTAGTGAATACTAAATTTCCAGGGGTTATAGTTAATGGAGATAAACCATCCCAAGGGTCATTTACGGTATCGTCAAAACTACTATGAGGAATTAATGAACCTGGGTTTATAGCAGAAGAAAAATCTATTTGTATTTTATTACTAGCTAGTGTTGTAGCACTAGTAGGTTTATTCCAAATAATTGATTCAGCTAAAAATGTTGTTGCTTCTTTAGGAGTAAATACAGCTATTCTATTATTATTGAAATCCATTGTTCTAATTAAATAATCAGGAACAGCTAGCCTAATATCCAATTTATCTAACATGGTAAATGCTTGAGTCAATCCAATATTTAATTGGAAAACTTGTGAATCAGTTCCTAGAACTACAGCTGCTGATAGTATGGATAAAACACTTGAGTCATTTAGAACACAAATGAAATCATTTTTCTCAAAATGAGCTATTGGTTTATTAAAGGACATTCTTAATAAAGCAGAAGTTGAGTCATTAGAAACTAAACTTATTCCTTCAATATTTGCTCTTAATCCATTGATTGCTGGAGGTAAAGTTTCAGCATCAGGTTTTAATGGTAATCCATAAATATCAATAGTGTAATTTACCTCTGCTTTGGTATAAACCACAACATCTGTACTTCCGCCATTGAAAGTATTAGCAGCAAAAACGAATTTAATTGTTTTATCATCAACCAACTCTAGATATAAAGGAGTAATAATTTCACCATTTAAAGTAATATCAAAATCATTTACATCTACATTATAAAGTTCATTAGTACCGGTATATTTGTATTGTAAAACTTCTGTAGTTAATACAGTTACTGTTCCATTTGATATATCTATTTCTTCAATTGGACCCACTATATCATTAATTTTACATAATGGATAAATATTACCAGAAAGATTTTCTATATATCTTACTTCTTTTAATTTTGGATATCCAATATTAATAGTAGAGTAACCAGTAACTATATCGCCAAGAGGTAATACAGAGGCAGTTTCAGGTAAAGTTAATCTTATCCATCTATTTTCTTTCATTGGAAAGCTAGTTGTTTCATAGGGTAATACATTAGAAGCTATCAAATAATTTGCTGTATTAGTAGTAGAATGTTCACCTACAGCTAGCATGGATTCATCAAATTTTACAACAACAGATCTTTCTCTATAGGTCACACTTTCAACAACAGGTACAGAGGTATCTATAATAGTAAAGCCTACACTTTGTGGTAACATAGGTAATTCATAAATATCTTCAATATCTATTGCAGATAATACATGGGCTCCAGCATCTAATTTGGCTGCAACTTCAAGAGTTGCTGTTCGATTAATTGAATCATATACAATAGGAGAAATAGGATTGACACTGGTTCCTTCAAAAGTGGTTATAGTATAATAACTGGTATTTCTAATTCCGCCTGCTCCATCGGTATCCTTCATATCTTTAGAGAAAGTTACAATTATTTTTGTTTGACTATCTTCAAATTGATCCACATCTATTATGCGAGGTAAAGTTACTACAACAGGAATATTATTAAATGTAGTTGTTGGAGTTAAATAGCCGTTGGCATCAGTAATCCTACCTATAGTAACATCAATTAATCCAATAGGAAGTGGATTTGCATTATTTAAAACAAATTGTAATTGGTTAAATTGATTTCCTACTCTTAAAACTTTACTTACAGGTACAGTAGCACCATTGACGCTAATTACATTAACCTCGTCATGTTTTTTTATTACAGCTTTATCAAAGGTTACAATTAAATTAGTTCTATCTAAAGCTACAACTTGTATAGGATTAGCTGTTATAGCATCAGTGCTGATGTTAAATTCCCTTTTCATAGAAGGGACAATTACATGATCATCAGAAAAATCATGTAGATAATAATGGTAATCGCTACTTTGAGATTTACTATAATTAAAAACTAAGCCATGGTTTCCAATAGGTAATCCCCTGAAATTCATTTGTATTTCTAGAGATTTAAAATCATCAGATTTTCTAACTGTTGAAAGTGAAGTTGAGTCATCAGTACTAGCGCTAAATAAGCCCATCCAATTAGGATTAGCATCTAAAGATACATTTGTATCTAGATTATATAGTAGTAAATAAAAATTTGCTAAGTTGTCATCTGTATTTATATAATCCAAGTGTAAAATTGGAGTGTCAAACTCAATATTTAAAATTCTATTTCCTACAGCGGTTACTGTTCCATTTAATGGTTTTGGTAAATCGTTGGTAACAGAAAAAAATGAACTTATTATTTCAGTATCTTTAGTGATTTTTAAGGTATAATTGACTCCAGTCTGGAATACATAATCTTCATCAGGTAATAAACTGTTATAAGCCACTAATACTTTTTTATCATTAGAAGGGTTGATAGAATCCACAACAGCAATTACGTGTACTTCTTCTAAAGGATTATCTGTTTGAAAAACTTCAAAATCTTCATTACCAGTAAAAGGTTGATTTAAAATTACGGTAATAGTTTTATTATTTATGCTTTCAATAGATGTAATTGCGATTGGTTCATCTGGTACTGTTGCTGCAATGTATGATATATCCATATAATATCCTCCTTGTTTTGATTGTAAAACTAGTTGATCATCTGAGGTGTTTAATAATTTAAAACTGTTATTCAAATTAGTAACACTGATAATCAAATTCATGGTAATATCCTTTTGAGTATTAATGGGAATAGGGAAATCTTTAATGAATTCATTTTCATATACAAATGTAACTTTATCCGCAGTATTTAGGTTGCTTATATAAAGTTTACAGGTTATATAATATTGACCACATTTTAAAAATTTGATTTCCTTATTTTCCTTCAGATAAATAAATAAATTATCATTAGGGGATGAATTTAATAAACTTAAATTTGAATTAGTATTAAAGCCATTAGGTATAAATATTAAAATAATTAATCCCCCTTAATAATTGATACATATCTAATTTAAACTATGAAGGTTATTATCTTTTCTATTCTATAATATGTGGCATACATAAAATAAGTTACTTGCAATAGAGAGGTATATAGGTAATAAAATTATGATTCTTTTGTATCTATGGCTATTTTTACATTGTGGAAAAAATTATTGCTAAAAAAAGTATTTTTTAAATAATAACTAACAATTATACCTAGATTATGATTGCAAAGTGTATTGTTTATAATATAAAGCTCATTAATAAAGGAAGAATCATTTATTTCTATTCCAATCTTCATGTTATTAAGGTAACATTTTTCGATGACGCCAGATCCACTAAAGTAAATACCTTGATTTTGGCACACATCAAATATTTTGCAATTGCTAATGGTGGTATTTTCGGCCTTGGGCCAAATAGAAATTCCACGTCTTAATACGTTTTTTATTAGTATATTTGAAAAGACATTATTTGTGCCATTGAAATACTCATAACGTATTCCATCTCTAAAATTACAGGTGTCCCTTAAAAGTTTATTACCTTTTCCGTCGATAGATAGGTTCATAATTATTACATTACTGCTTAAGATTCTAATACCATATTGAGGGGTATTAGAATTGTTTTTTACTTGAGGAACGATAATTGTTTGGTTCATATCCTCCCCTAGAAGGGATATTTCCTTTTGGATAGTAAAATCCCCAAAGTAAAAGCCTTTCATTAAATAAAGTATATTACCACTGCTGCAATTTAATAAAGTTGTTTTGAGTTCATCAGAATTGTTTACCTTATAAAATTTGGTGTTTATTTCTTCGAACTCTCCTAGACCTTTAATGTAAGCCAAATTATTATTTAAGCATAGTGTTCTTGAAAAATCAGATCCATTGGAAAGTAAAGTAAGTTTAGTATTTTCTAAAATTTTTGTACCAGTAGAAAAATCTATTGCATAATTCTTAATTGATTTAAATAAATTATGTTTTATTTTAAAAATATCTTGTATTGTGCTACCATGTTGTATATTAGATATTCCAATTGATAAATGATCAAAGCGGTTTTTGATAATAGAACCTAAAGTGTTATTAGAATTTAAAACTAAACCTGTTTTAAGAAGGGTAAAAGAGCAAGAAATTAGATTTATTGTACAATTTGAATCTTCTTCTATATATATAGCATCGGATTTGGTATCGTTAAAACCAATAAATTTGCAATTTTTGAAAAGTACATAAGATGAATTGCTTAAAAAAACGTTAGAATCATTATTTTTTATGATGAAAGTAATATGATTTATAAAACAACTAGTTATTATTTCTAAACCTGAAAGAAAGATAACACCTTCTCCACCAAAAATAAATTTGTTTTTATTTTTTACAATTACTTTCTTATCAATTAAATTGTAATGACCTTTTTTAATAAATATAATAATAAATCTATGGCTATTTAGTGCTGATTGAAGTTTTTTTACATCATTAACAATTACTAGAGGGTTTTTCATTGAGGTTTTCTTTAGTTTAAGGGATTTTGTTTTGAAATTTAAATTAGAAATAATCTCTCCACCTTTATAACTAGTATTATATAATTCATATGATAAATAAAGCACATTTAAGACAATCCTATTGACTTCAATCGAAGTAAAAACTATAATATTTAGGATAGTAGTTATTTTAGTAGTCACTATAATTCTTGTTAGTAAAGGGGCATTTATGGAGACAGTAGTTGTAAATAAAAGTAGTTATAAAGAGGGGATAAAAAAGGCAATACCAATAGTTATGGGATATATACCTGTAGCAATTGCATTTGGAGTATTATCAAAAACTATAGGAATATCTATGTTTGAAACTTTTCTTTTTTCAGCTTTTGTGTATGCAGGAGCTAGTCAATTTATGGCATTAAATTTGATAGCTTTAGGAGTAGGAGCAGGGGAAATTATTTTGGCAACTTTTTTAGTTAACTTTAGGCATTTCATTATGAGTGCTTCTCTTGTGACTAAAATTTCAAAAGATTTGAAAAAGCACTTTCCTTTAATTGCATTTTGGAATACAGATGAAGTGTTTTCTGTACTTTCCTTTGAAAAAAAAGAATTAACCAAGGAATTTATATTGGGAGTTCAGTTTAGTGCTTATGCTGCCTGGGTGTTAGGTAGCTTAATAGGCTATGTTCTTGGGGGAATAATGCCTGAAATATTAAGTACTAGCATGGGGGTTTCCCTTTATGCATTATTTGTTGCTATTTTAGTACCGGAAATAAGAAAATCATTAAAAGTTGGAATACTAGCATTATTATCAGGAGTAATCAATGCTTTCCTTGGGTATATAAATTTTTTACCCTCAGGGTGGAATATTATAATAGCAATTTTAGTGGCATCAACTGTGGGCATGCTTATATTTGATGAGAAAGGTGGAAAAAATAATGGATAATATTTTATGGATTGTTTTAGGAATGATGTTGGTAACTTATATTCCAAGGCTTTTTCCCTTTGTTACAATGGCAGAAGATAATTTACCACCTAGAATACGTAAATTTTTAAACTATGTTCCTTATACTGCTTTGGGAGCGTTAATAATTCCAGGAGTTTTTTCTACAACACCAGAAATTCCTTTAGCAGCTATAGGGGGTATCTGTTTTGCAGTTATTTACTCTTGGTTTAAAGGTGGGGTTTTTATACCTGTTATTGGATCAATAGTAATTACATTTATTATTTTATCTATGTAAGGAGATTGTATGAGTATTGATTTTGGAGTTATAGAAGACATGAAGAAACTTGGGTTAAATGAGTATGAATCAAAAGCTTACTTAAAATTATTAGAAGACTATCCCGTCAATGGATATACTTTAAGTAAGAATTCTGGGATACCTAGATCTAGAATTTATGAAGTTCTAAAAAATTTAAAAGACAAGCAACTTGTTTTTGAGCAGGAAGAAGATAAAGGGAGCATTTATTATCCACTGGAACCTAAATTATTAGTAGATAAATTAAAAGATGATTTTAATAATGCTTTAGATAATATCAATAATTTCGCCACTAAAATATATTCAGAAAAGAATGAAGAAAATAAATTAGTTGTTATAAGGGGAAGAAAAGAAATTATCGAATTTATAAACAGGTTAATTAAGGATGCAGAAAAAAGTATTTCTGTTTCTATATGGGAAGAAGAGCTAAGTGAACTTTCTGAAGCTTTAAATAAAGCTATAGCTAAAGGGATAACTTTGAAGGGAATTTATTTTGGAAAAAACAATAGCTACAAACAGTTAGTTCCACATAGAAGGATAGAGACTTATTTAGCTGAAAAAAATGAGAGATATATAACCATTATAATAGATGGAATTCACGTAGTTTCAGGTATGGTAGCTAGGGGCGAAGATAGTACTGTAACGTGGACGAAAGATAAAGGCTTTGTAGACATGAGTGAAGACTATATTTTTCATGATTTGATGATAAATATGTATTCTAATAAGTTAGAGGGAAAAGCAAAAGAACACTTTGAAAATTTCCTAGATAATATTAGAAAGGAATATTTTGATTTTAGTTAAAGAGCTATTACATAAGCTCAAATATTGTGGGGTTAATATAGAAATTAAGAAATAAAGGGGATAGAGTAGTGAAAAAAAATGAATTAACAGGATATGTTATGGCTTTAACAGCTATTTTTATTTGGGGGACAACGTTTATTTCTA
Organism: Clostridium grantii DSM 8605; assembly: GCF_900129965.1. Taxonomy (GTDB): domain Bacteria; phylum Bacillota; class Clostridia; order Clostridiales; family Clostridiaceae; genus Clostridium_AF; species Clostridium_AF grantii. The sequence continues at coordinate 111,543 of NZ_FQXM01000010.1, forward strand.
CAAAAATTATTTTAAAAGATTTAACTCCAGTAGAAATATTATTTTATAGATTCTTAATTGCATATTTTGCTTTAATGATAATTTATCCAAAGTTTCATAAAATAAAAAGTTTGAAAGAAGAATTATTATTTTTAAGTTTGGGGCTAAGTGGGGTAACATTATATTTTCTTGTTGAAAATACGGCACTTCAGTATACATTAGCATCAAATGTAGGATTATTATTATCCACAGCTCCAATATTTACAGCGTTACTTGCTCATTTTTTTACTCACGATGAGAAGTTTAATAAAAATTTTTTGGTTGGTTTTATAGTGGCTATGGTGGGTATTTTCCTAGTTTTATTCAATGGAAAATACATTTTGAAATTAAACCCTATAGGTGACCTACTAGCTTTATCGGCAGCAATCTTCTGGGCATTATACTCAATATTATTAAAGAAAATTTGCAAGGAGTATTCTCATATTTATGTAGTAAGAAAAACATTTTTTTATGGACTAATTACTGTAGTACCTTTAGCATTAATATTAGGAGCTGATTTTAAATCTATTAATGGGATAAGTTTAAATTTGGGTTTGAATATATTATTTTTAGGTTTAGGGGCATCTGCATTGTGTTTTGTGTTTTGGAATAATGCTGTTAGTATTTTAGGTGCCGTAAAATCAAGTAATTTTATATACTTAATACCATTTATAACCATGATTACATCATCTATTATTCTTCATGAAACAGTAAATCTTATCATGATAGTAGGGTGTATATTTATTTTAGTGGGAGTTTATATTTCAGATGATAGAGTAGGAAAACCAAAATTAAAGAGGGTTAATTCAATTGAATAATTGGAAAATATTATTAAATTTTGATTTACTTTTATTTACACTTGGAATATAATTAATATAGGTTTATATTTTGTTTATCCATTGGGCAACAATAGTTTTCCTAAAACTTTGAGAACCCTGAATGAAATCAAGATATAATATCAATAAAAAACTATTAAAAGTTTTAGGAGGAGGTGAACTGTTGCAATAATTCTATAAAGATATAATAAAATCTCATATAAATTAGTGGGTATATTTTAACTTATTTTGAGTTATAATATTAACTAGCTATTGTGAATCCAATATATTGCGAAAGTGATATAGTCATAGGATAGAACCTTGATGGTGTTAGTGTTAATAAAAACTATTTGCGTAAGTAGTTAGCGAAAATCAAGCAAAATAAGTAAATACAAGATATTGCACATAAAAGCAAACTTGTATATGTACCATGCGTTGTATGGGAATTTAAGCCCTAGGAGTGTTACATAAAACGAAAGTAGCTTTATAGCAAAATCGTACACGATGAACAGGGAATTAAACAATACTTATAGATTTTTATAGGTTATTGGCAACGGCCCAAAATGTATAAAGATAAGACTATTCAATGTAAAGATTGTGGTACAGACTTTGTTTTTACAGCTGGAGAGCAAGAATTTTATGCGGAAAAAGGATTTCAAAATGAACCAATAAGATGTAAAGAATGTAGAGATAAAAGAAAAGCAAATAGAAATAACAATGCTGGACCTAAAAAAAGTTTTAGCAGACAAAGATAGTATTGAACAAAGGATAGCAAATAGCTATCCTTTATTTTTTTGATAAATTATTAAGTGTGAAGGAAAATATTTATACATAAATAAAGTGAAAAAAACAGAAAATTATGTTAATAAACCTGTTAATAGTGTGTATAACTTATCCATATCTGTGGATAAGTTTTCGTCTTTAATTATTTTTAGTGTTTTTCTTGTGGAAAATAAACAAATTATAGAATATAATTAAAAAGAATTATACAATTATAAAGTTAGTCAGGAGAAACTTATGGAGAAAAACAGTAGAGCTAAACTTCTAGGAGAAGAAAAGGTTACAAAAGCATTGTTTAAATTGTCAGTGCCTGCAATAGTAGGAATGATGATAAATGCAATATATAATGTGGTGGATACATTTTTTGTAGGAAAATTAAATTCTACAAGTGCAACTGGTGCTGTAGCAGTTGCCTTCCCAATTTTCATGTTAATTGGTGGAGTTGGACTAACCTTTGGAATGGGAGGCGGTTCTTATATTTCAAGGCTTCTTGGAGAAAAAAAGAAACAAACAGCAGACAAAGTAGCTTCAACAACTTTATTTACAAGTCTAGCGGTTGGAATTATATTCACAATTTTAGGTGTAATATTTTTAGAACCATTATTAAAGGCTTTTGGCTCAACAGAAACAATATTAGTATATGCTAAAGATTACACTAGAATTTTAATTTTTGGATCTGTATTTACTGTTATGAATATGACTCAAAATAATATAATTCGTGCTGAAGGTAATCCTTTGTATAGTATGATTGGAATGAGTGTAGGAGCCATTTTAAATATGATATTAGACCCTATATTTATGTTTGTATTTAATATGGGCATAACTGGAGCAGCATTAGCTACTGTTTTTGCTCAAGGAATTTCATTTATATTTTTAAGTAGTTATTTTATAAGAAAAAAAAGTTATGTGGAGATAAGTTTAAATAATATTACTATAACAAAACATATTTACGGAGAGATAATGAAAATAGGTATTCCTACATTTGTAAGACAAACATTATCTAGTGTATCTATAAGCTTAATCAATATAGCGGCAGCTCCATATGGAGATTCAGCAGTGGCTTCTATGGGTATAGTTCTGAGGATAGTTTCATTAGGTATGTTTGTTATATTTGGATATAATCAAGGATTTCAACCTTTAGCTGGATTTAATTACGGAGCAAAAAACTTTGAGCGTTTGCATAAAGCAGTTAGGATTTCTTTGAAATTTACAACAGTATTTTCAACTTGTATAGCCTTAGTATTTATAGTTTTTGCTAATCCAATTATAAATATATTTAGTAGTGATTCTGAAGTTATAGCAATAGGAGTAACAGCATTAAGAGCAATATGCATTTTTTTCCCCACTTTTGGATTTCAAAATGTTTATGCAACTTTGTATGTAGCTTTGGGTAAAGGGTTGGGAGCACTTATATTATCCATGTCTAGACAAGGAATATTTCTTATACCAGCTATATTAATTATGCCCAAGCTATTTAATATTAAAGGGGTTCTGTTTGCTCAAACAGTAGCAGATTTATGTACTATTATAGTAACTATAATTTTAGCCAGTTTAATTACTAGAACACTAATAGAAGAGGAAGAAACTTATAGAAATATAGAAAATTGATAGAAATTTGTGGCTTTTGGGGGCTTAGAAGTAAAAAGATTTTCATAAATGTACACAAAATAGATTTTAGTTTATAATAATCCTTAAGATTATTTTTTAGGAGGAAGTTATGATTAAAATATCAGGTGCTTTGATTAAGAATACAAAAATAATAGCTGAAGAAATTGTAACCTCTACAGTTGAAGGTGAATATCAAGAAAAATTAAAGGAATGCATAACAGAAATTTGTTATAAACTGGATATTGAAAAACCTTATTGGTTGCCAAGAAATTTGACGGCTTATAATAAGCACAATAAGACATTTTTTGATGAAAACAATTTTGTGGATAAGATTGATTTTGATAAGTTTATAATTGAGGAAATGGAATAGAGATAAATATAGATGGGTAAGTTGGAAAGAGGATAGATTTGTGTTTACATAAATCTATCCTCTTTAAATAAGTTTGATCCTGTGAAACCATAAGACTAAAAGGAGTAAACTACAATTTATTTATCATACTAGCTAAATATCCAGCACCAAAACCATTATCAATGTTTACAACACTAACTCCGCTAGCGCAACTATTAAGCATAGCCAGTAAAGCAGATAATCCTCCAAAATTAGCTCCATATCCTATACTTGTTGGTACTGCGATAACTGGTTTGTCTACTAAGCCGCCTAAAACACTAGCAAGAGCGCCTTCCATACCAGCAGCTACTATTACAACTTTTGCGCCTCTTATTATGTCTAATCTATCAAATAATCTATGAATTCCAGCAACACCTACATCTGAAATTGTAATAACATTATTACCTAGGATTTCAGCAGTTACTGAGGCTTCTTCAGCAACAGGTAAATCAGAAGTACCAGCAGTTACAATAGCAATATAGGTATCTGGTTTTTGAATTTCATGTTTTTTTATCACAATTGTTCTTGATAAATCATTATATATTGCTTCTGGACAAATCTCTTTTACAGCTAAATACATTTCTTTATTTGCTCTTGTTCCCAAAATATTAGAATTTTTAGTTAACATGAACTCTATTATTTTAACCACTTGATCAATAGTTTTACCCTCACAATAAATAACTTCAGGGTAACCTACTCTTAGTTCTCTATGATTATCTATTTTAGCAAAACCTAAATCTTTGAAAGGCAAGTCGGCAAGATTCTCCATTGCCTCATCGATATCAACTACGCCATTTTTTACAGATTCAAGTAAAAATTTTAAGTCATTTGAATTCATTACATACCCTCCATTATTAATTTTCTAGATCTAATATTGTTTCATTTAAACTTCCAACTCTATAGCCTTGTAAATCCATGGTTACGAACATAAAGCCAAATTCTTTGAATTTAACAGTGATTTTATCTAATAGTATTTCATCAAATAAAAGTACTCTTTTATTCCTGTTAACCTCTATTCTTGCTAAATCACCATGAGAACGAACTCGTATTTCTTTGAAACCTAAAGACATCATATATGTTTCTGCTTTTTCGATTCTTTCAAGTTCGCTATTTTTTATTTCACTTCCATAGGGAAGTCTTGATAAAAGACAAGCATAAGCAGGTTTATCCCAAGTTGGAAGGTTTAATTCCTTTGAAAAATTTCTTATATCAGCTTTAGTAAAGCTATTTTCCAATAAAGGACTCTTAATTTCTAATTCACGCAAAGCTTTTATTCCAGGTCTATAATCTTTTGTATCATCTAAATTAGTTCCATCTAGCACATAGCTAAAATTATTTTCTTTTGCATAATTTTTTATTAAAGAAAATATACCTGTTTTGCATATATAGCATCTATCCTCAGGATTAAATTTAATTGCTTCATCAAGCTGAACTTCAATAAATTCATGTTTTATATTTATATCTTTCATTAAATCTTTAGCTTCTTCAATTTCCCATTTAGGTATAAAAGGAGATACTATAGTTACGGCTCTTGCATTTTCACCTAAAGCTTCTTCACAGGCTTTTAACAAGAAGGTACTATCTACTCCCCCAGAAAAAGCAACCACAACACTTCCTAATTCTTTTAAATAATTTATAAGATTGGTATATTTATTTTGCATTTATATCCTCCGATCAACATAAGGGTTAGTCTAACTAAGTTATAGTATATTTCTGTATTGAAAACCTTGAATACAAAAAAATATCCACGAAGTCAGAGTAATGAACCTTCGTGGTTTTTTATTTAATATATTAGGAACTTTCATAGTTCCATAAATTTATTTTAATATATATAACAAAGGATGTAAAGGCTAATTTCTTGAGGCACATATAAAGTAAGAGAAATAAAATTTTGATTATTCCTAATACTAAATTTATAATAAGTATAAAAGATTAAAAATTATGAAAAGGAGGTATATTATGGAGTGTGAAACACTTATAAATATTATTGATGATTTTAACTATCACAATATAGTTGCATCTTTACAGGTTAAAGCCAAAAGTGTAGTTTTTATCTATAAAGGAAGTCGTAAAGAAAAAGAAATATTATCAGACTTAAAAACTTTCTATAATGAGAAAATGCCACAAATAAATTTTTGCTCTTGCATAATTGAAGAAGTTAATATGTTATCTTTAGAAGAAATACTAGATAATTATGATAAAAACAAAACTTTAGTTAATATTTCAGGAGGAACAAAGCTACAAAGTCTTTATTTGTATAAAGCGTCTCAGAATAAGGAGTTTAAGGCAATAGTTATTCATGAAGAAAAAGATGAAATGTTAGAAATTAAAGAAAGAGATGTTCTTTTGATTCAAGATAATTTAGAAGATTTACTAGTTTTTGATTATGTTAAAAGCAGTGGAGGTAAAATTCTTAAGGATGAATCTGAATTTGTTAAAGATGAAGGTATCAAAAAAATCATTAATTATGTATTAGAAAATTATGAAGATTGGAAAATACTAAAGAAGGTGTTTGTAAACCCCAATATCATTAAACATAGTGAAAGTAACCCCTATTTGATTAATATAAGCCTATCTTCAAGCAATAACTATGAAAAAAATATTTTAACTAAATTTGTAAATCATATGAATAAAGAAAAAATTACAAAAGAAATTAATAGGAATAAAAACTTAATAACTTTAAAATTTAATACCAGAGAGATAAAAAATTTTTTATTTAAGACAGGTTCATGGTTAGAGGTATTGACTCATGAAATTGTAAATGATATTAATAGTATAAAGGATGTTAAAAGTGGTGTGGTTTTTTTGTGGGATGAAAATAATCACCATGTGAAGAATGAGATTGATGTACTAGCAACCTCAGCAGAAAAATTATTTTATATTTCTTGTAAAGATACTTCTCATTATGATGAAGATACATTAAATGAGCTTTATGTTTATAGTAAAAAAATTGGAGGGGAACAAGTTAAAAAAATATTGGTAACTACATCAGATCCTAACAAAACAAGCACCTTTTCTAGGGCAAAAGAAATGGATATAGAAATTGTGATTTTTAAGGGGAATATGCAGGATTTCAAAAACAAATTAAAAAAAGCTATAGAAGAGAATTAGAATATAGCTAGATGGGGGAGTTTATGAAGAAGATAGCAGTACTAGGAGCAGTACTAGAGAATCCAAAAGAAAGTAGCCAAAAATTTAATGAAATATTGGCGAATTTCAAAGGTATCATAAAAGGAAGAATGGGAATACCCTTTGAAGAAGAAGATATGTCAGTTATATCTATAATTGTAACGGGCACATTGGACCAAATAAATAGTTTGACAGGAAAATTAGGAAATATAAATGGTGTAACAGTTAAAACATCTATTTCAAAAAAAGAAGTGAACTAGGCATTAGAATATATTAGATAATAGAAAATAAAACGAAAAAGCAAGGGCATATTCTATAGGAATCCCACTGTGAAACTTAATTTATACTTGTACAAAATCTCCACGTTTATAGGAGTTTTGGACACGTATAAATTAATAGTTGAACTGGGATACCTATAAATATAAGCTTTTGCTTTTTTTTGTGTTTTTACATAAAATGTATTTACTAATTTATTCCAATAGATTATAATGTAATAAATTGGGATTAAAGTTATTATGGTACAAAACCTTAGGAGGAGAAATTGATGGGAAATTCAAATGTTAGCACAAATTCAAATGTTAGTACAAATTCAAATGTTGGTTTAAAAACTCAACTTGCTGGTAATTTTACAGTACAAGTTATTGATGATGGGTATGCAGATACTAAATCAAAATCAGAGGACTCAACTATGTTTATTACACCTTCCTATGTAACAGCATGGAGGCCTTATTATGATAAAGATAGCGATTTGAAACAATCACCTAAAAGTAATTTAAGTAGGATAGAGACTGAGGTAAATGGAACAAAATTTTTAGTTGGTGAATGTGCGGTAAAACAAGATAGAGCACTTCAATGGAATGGAGCTTTGGATAAACATAATGATACATCTTTTGATGTTTTATTAAAAACACATCTCGCATTGATGGCAGACAAGCCTATGAGCAGAGTTAAGTTAGTTATGGGATTACCAGTAAAAGCTTGTTTGGATCAAGAAAGAATAGAAAAAATGAAAGCTAGAATTATTAGACAACATGAAGTATCTATGAAATTATATGGAATGAAAGATTATGAGAATAAAATAATAAAAATTGAGGATTTAATTATCAAAGCACAACCACATGGTACATTATGTGACCTTATATTAGATAACAAAGGGGAAATTATTAATAAAGAACTAGCTAGAAAAGTTAATGCTATTTCAGACATAGGAGGGAAAACACATAACTTGTACTTAGTAGATACGTTAGAACCTTTATCAGATTATTGTGATACTAAAAATAGTGGTATGTATACAGCATATATGTGGATAAAGGATTATATAGAACAGGAATTACATTTAAGTGTAGCAGATGGACAAATACAGTATATCGTTGCGGCAGGACAAATAAAAGGATATGATTTAACCCCTATTATAAAAAAAGCTTATTCTACTTTGGCAAAAAGAATTATTTTAGAGATACAAACTGTATGGGCAGATGCATTTCCTTTTATAGATAATTACATATTTACAGGCGGAGGGTCTGCAGCTTTAAGACCTTATCTTGAAGAAGAATTTAAAAATGCAATTTTTTTAAGCCGAACTCAAAACCCATCTGGTTTATTTAAACAAGGAATTAGAAGATGGAAACGGACTGTAGGGTAAAAAGCAAAAGGAGGAAGATTATGCAAATATCCCTTTACATTGGAAATAAAAGAAAGAAAGATAGGATAGTTAATAAAGAGCTATTTAAGTTTACAGAAGGAGATAGAAGTTCTAGGATAAAGGATTTGATCTTAAAAGGATTAATATTTGAAGGTAATAAGGATATAGATGAAGAACTTTTAGATATAAGATACATGATGGGATTAAATGTAGAAGTTAAAACAGTTAAAAATACTAAGAATGCTTTTAAAGTTAGTACTGAAGAAGAAATAAAAGGAAAAATCAGCGTTGAAAATTTAAAGGAAATACAACCTGATTTTAAAGACATCAAAATCCAAAATTCCAGTTTGTTGAATGATACTGATTTGGAAAAAAGAATATAGTCAAAAAGGCAGATTAATTAAATCTGCCTTACCCTATAAGGATTAAATAACCTGAAACAGAATAAAGCATATTCATGCAGATTATAATTAACCATTAAATAGAATACCCAATTTTTTTGACCTCTATTCAAAAAAAAGAAAAATATATGATATAATTAATATAATATTTTATGACGTAATGTTTAGGGAGTTAAATAATGAAGATAACTAATAGGGTTATTTTATCAACTGCAATTATTTTGTTAGTAAATATTATTAGTGTTCCAATAGCTACCATTATAGGAGTAAAAATAATTCAACACAATATAGATAGTAAGGAAATTATAAATATAATAAAAATAATATATCCCATTGTAGCAGTAATATTGATTTTAAATATAATGGTTATAGTTGTAGTATTTTCAAACTTAATAAAAAAAATGAGGAATCTTACTAAGGCAACTAAAGAAAGATTAGATTTTATATCTCAAGGGAACTATAATTTTAGAATGGATTATACAGGATATGAGGAGTTTGATAGTACTAATAAATATATAAATAAACTTGTTGATGAAGTAGAGAATAAAATAGCAGACCTTCAGCAAAGTACTTTTGCTACTATTGATTTACTTACAGCAACATTAGAAGCTAAGGATCCTTATACTAAAGGGCATTCTGTAAGGGTTGCTGAGTATTCATTTAGAATTTGTAAGGAAATGGTATTGGACGATAGATATACTGAAAAATTAGTACATTCTGCATTATTACATGATATTGGGAAAATTGGAGTTCATGAAGATATTTTAAATAAGCCATCTAGATTATCAAATGATGAGTATGACAAGGTGAAACAGCATCCAGTAATAGCTGCACAAATTTTGTCAGAATATGATGCTTTTAAAGATTTAAATGAAATCGTTATAGCTCATCATGAAAGATATGATGGAGAAGGGTATCCTAATGGATTAAAAGAAAAAGAAATTCCTTTAGGTGCTAGAATACTAGCTGTGGCAGATACTTTTGATGCTGTGACCTCAGATAGAGTCTATAGAAAAGGAATGTCTTTAGAGGAAGCAAAGAAAATATTAATAGAAGAAAAAGGAAATCAATTTGATCCTTATATAGTAGATGCTTTCTTGCGTATAGTAGATGATATAAAACTTGACAATTAAAAAAGGAATGCTGAATTAGTTATTCAGCATTCCTTTTTTTATCTCATGGCACTTGATGCAGCTGTAAGTGCAAAGCCTCCTAAAGTTAGAGCAAGTCCTATTAGGAATATAATCAAAACAACTGCAAAACTTTTCTTTTTTGAAATTTTAAAAACAACAGAAATACCTATTACTAAAAGTATATAATACCATACTTGAAAGATATCATAATTGGCAGTTAAAGTGGAAATTAAAGATGGAGTTTCTAAACTACTTGGACCAATAGCATTTTTAGTAATAAGCATATAAACTATTTTAACTAGCATACCTGTTGCAGAAGCATAGCTTGCTAATAAAAATGTGGAAACCATATTAGAATAACTACCTTCTCCTTTGAATAATTTTGTTAGAGCCCAGTAAATTAGTGAAAGAAAGAATACTGATATTACAAAGCCTAGTGCTGAAGTGATTCCAGATAAGATTGGACTAGTCGCAAATTTAGATATACTTGTTGCTACACCAGCTGATTGAGCATCTAAGCCACTTAAGGATTCATTCATAAGTTCTTCTATTTGGGGTTTCAATATTATAGAATTAACTATGTTATAAATTACGGTGATGATACAAAGGATTAAAAAATTAATTCCGTAAGAGGGCTTGTCAATTTTAGTTTTAAATAGTAAAGATGGTTTTGTAAAAAAATAAGTGATTTTTTCTGATAAAGTGGCACTTTTAAAATCCATTTCCTTTTCTAAAACTTCAATGCTTTCATTTTTAAATTCATTATTATCCATAATGACCTCCTAATTATTCATCTTTTATTGAACTTATTACATCAAGTTTAGCTGCTTTATTAGCAGGATATAAACCTGATAGAAAACCTATTAGTGTAGCAAATAATAATACAAATAATATTAAACCTAGACTTTCAGTGGCTATTTTTATATTCTCAGTACTACCACTGGTAGCTAATTTAGCGTTAAGAATTACATTGATGAGCAAATTAATAAGAGAGCCTATAGCTACACCTATTAATCCACCTACAAATCCAATTGCACTTGCTTCTCCTAAGAAAATAGCTTTAATATTTTTTATACTGGCGCCAATTACTTTCATTATTCCAATCTCTTTTTTTCTTTCATAAATAGCCATATTCATGGTATTTACTATTCCAAAAGCAGCAACAAGTAAAGAGATACTTCCCAAAGCAGCTAAAATAAGTTTCACTCCATTAAGTACAGAACCGATAGATTTCTGCATTTCTTGAAGGGATTGAAAAACATAGCCGGACTCCTTTAAATAATTTTGAGCATCCTCTATAAAGGATTGATCCTTAACAAATAAGTTTATCATAGAATACCCGTTATCTTTGATGTAATTATTAGAACCACTAGCTTTTTCAATTAAAGGAAGTAATGTGTTCAAAGGCATTTTTATAGAATAACCATCACTATAATTATCACTGGAAATTCCAGTTATTTTAAAATTATAAGTTAGATATTCTTGTGTTTCTTCGTTAGAACCTGAAGAATCATTATTTAATGCAGCTTGTTTTAAAAGTTTTAATTTTATTTTTTTTCTAAGAAGAGTTTCAAGTTCTTCATCAGTTACTTTATTTGGGTTTTCAGGATTTATAATTTGTTTTGCAACAAAATAGCCTAAGATTATTTCGTTTTTACCTTGAGTAGGAATTTTTCCAAACTTTATAGAATCCTCACTTATATATTTCATATTTGAACCTGTTAAAGAGACAGAGTCACTGGAAAACTTTTTGTATTCCAGGGAACCATTATAATTTATTATAGGGTCCACATATTTAGCAAAATCAAGATTTGATAAACTTTTTACATGCTTATCATCTAGCTTCTCACTTGAATCCATTGATAATGGATTGAATCCAGAATTTGAATTATTATCAGGTTTTTGATAGTAATAAATGTTTATGGTGTTTACATCACCTAAAGAGCCTAATTGGTCTGTTATGTATTTTTCAAAACCGTTACCTATAGAAACAATAACAAAAATGGCAAAGCTACCAATTATTACACCTATCATTGTGAAGATAGTTCTTGCTCTTCTTCTCCACATATTGTTCCATATAATTTCTAACAAATCTTTGAAACTCATTATTTAGTTACCAAGTCCAAAAATTGCTTTAAAGAAACTACCTATTTTTGAAAAAAATCCTTTTTTCTCTTCAGTTTTGGAGTTTTCTTCAATTGATTCATCAGGTAGGTCTATTTTAAAAGCTTTAGAGACTTTGCCTTCTCTATTCATTTCATCGGTGAAGCTTATTTCTACAATACCATTCACATCTACATTTAATGGAATTTCTAGATCCATAGTATCTTGTTCGCCTACATCTAAGTCACCATAAAATTGAGTTGACTCTTCTCCATTTGTAGAAAGTTTTATCATCACATTACTTAAAAGGCTTTTACCGGAGTTAACGAATTCAACATTTGAATCATCAGAAGAATCGTTATTAGGAAGATTTAAATTAGAAATAATTAAGTTGGCTTTGTTTTCTATAAGCAAACCAATGGTTTTATTCTCATCATAAACAGCACTTCTATCTTTTTCTTTAAAACTTACAGTAACTACCAAATTATAAGTTCCAACTGTTAAATTAGGGCTTGTTATTAAATTAATTGATTTAGTCAAGGATTCTCCTTTTTTTATAGTTCCTATAAAAAGTTCATTTGTAGATTCCACAGGGGAAAATCCTTCTAAAGTTTCTTTCCCTTCTATATTTTTAAGAGTAATAAAAACATTTTCTAGATCTCTATCACCGTTGTTTTTTAAAGCAAACTCTAGTGAAAATTTTTCGCCAGGATGAAGTTCTGTAGGGATTGTACTAATTTTTTCTACTAATAATTTTGTTTGAGTAGCTTCAGCTTGGAAAAAGGGTATAAAAGCAAATAGTAAAATCAAAATTAAAAAAGAAGCAATTTTTTTCATTTATTGTTATCCTCCTTGTAATTAAACTTTAATAAGCTTGAATTATATAGAATTTTTATCAATACTAGTTATAAATCCATCTACCATATTTATAACTCTGTCAGCATATTCAGTTACTTGTTTTGAATGAGTTACTACAACAAAAGTTTTTTTGCTTTCAACATTCAATTCTTTTAAAATTTCTAGTATTTCTGTGCTTGTTTTACTGTCTAAATTTCCAGTGGGTTCATCTGCTAAAATAATTTCAGGATTATTAACTAAAGCTCTTGCAATGGACACTCTTTGTTGTTGTCCTCCTGATAATTCGCTAGGTTTATGATTTGCTCTATCAGCTAAACCAACTCGTTCAATCATATTTAAAGCCATGATTTTTCTGGTTTTCTTGGGTATTCCACTAAAGATAAGGGGACGCTCCACGTTTTCTAAAGCTGTTAATTGGGGTAATAGATTATATGATTGAAAAATAAAGCCTATATTATCTCTGCGAAATAAAGCTAATTGATTTTCATTTAAGCCTATCAATTTTTTGCCGTTTATTTCTATTTCACCAGATGAAGGAGGCATTAAACCACCTATAATATTTAGTAAGGTTGATTTTCCTGAACCAGATTCACCTACTATAGCTACGAATTCGCCTTTTTCAACTTCAAGAGAAATGCCTTTTAAAATTTTTACACCAACCTTTCCTAATTTGAAATTTTTCACTATGTTTTTTGTTTCTATAAGAGACACAATTTCACCACACTTTCACCTTAAATGGATAAAAATTCATATAAAGATATTATATCACAGTAAATAAATAAAAATTGACAAAATAGTAACAAAAGGTTATTTAAAATATTCTTCTATAAAGGAAGCTTGTTTACTTAAAAACTGTAATACCTTATAATAAAAAAAGATACTAATAATTTTTATAACGGAGGAGATAAAATGGAAGAACTTAATGAGATTTGGCAATCAACTTATGTAAAGGTGTTTAATACTATTATTGATAAAGCATTTGACATAATAGTAGCTTTTATAATTTTAATTATTGGATTCAAAATAATTAAAATATTGATGAAGATGTTTAAAAGGTTTTTAATTAAAATTAAAATTGATGAATCGCTATATAAGTATTTAATTAATATAAGTGAGGTAGGTTTAAAGATTTTACTAATAGTTGTGTTGGTAAATCAAATTGGGTTTGATACTGCGCCATTTGTAGCAGTATTGGGTACAGCAGGACTAGCTATAGGATTAGCTTTACAAGGAAGTTTATCTAATTTTGCAGGAGGGGTTTTAATACTTTTATTTAAACCTTTTAAAGTGGGAGATTTTATTGAAGCACAAGGATATCAAGGGACAGTCAATGAAATATCGATTTTTTATACAAATTTAAATACTGTGGATAATAAAAAAATAATTATTCCTAATGGAAATCTTTCAAATAGCAGTTGTATAAATTATTCTGCAAATGATAAAAGAAGAGTTGACATTACTTTTTCTGTAGGATATGAATCAGATATATCAAAAGTTAAACAGGTTATCAAAAACATAGTCTATAGCCATGAATTAATTTTAAAGGACCCAGAACCGATTATTAGAATGATTAAACATGATGAAAGTTCTATAAATTTTACTACAAGGGTATGGTGTAATACTGAGAATTATTGGGATATTTATTTTGATTTAATGGAGCAGGTTAAAACTGAATTTGATAAAGAGGGTATAAATATACCTTATCCTCATATGAATATTACTATGATAAATAATTAATTTTTGGTATAATTTAAGAGGCATAAAAACTATAAGTATTGACTTAGAAAATATTTATAAAGTCATATGGATAGAAGAAGACTTAGAATCAGACTTTATTGGAAACTATAGAAAATTGTTAGGAGTTATTTCTTTTAAGAATTATAGGTATAATTTATGGGATGTGAAGATAGCGGAAAGCATGAAGTAAATTTTTTGTTTTTCTATAAAGAAATAATTCTCTTTTATGCAATAGAAAACTATAGTAGCCATTGTAGAACAATATATACTAACTTATAAAACATAAAAAAGTTCTACAATAATAACTAATACTAAAAAAGGAGCATAAGCTCCTTTTTTAGTATATAAAAATTTAAATTGTTTTCTTTACAATGAAATTATCTTTTATTAACAACCAATTCTGAGGGAAATCTCTTCCTAATACCCAATAGAAAAATCCTTTTATACCTAGTTTTTTTACTAGGTCAAATTTGGCTTGTATACTACGAGCATCTTCAAACCAAACCTCATGTTTTTTCTTATTCTCATCATAATAATTAAAATAAGGGGATTGTGATATAGTATCATATTCTATGGAAACATTATATTTTTTAGCTAACAGAATAGCATCTTGGGGACCAATGGATTTTGCCCAACGTCCACCTTTTACATAAGGTAGAGTCCAATCATATCCGTAAAGTGGGATTCCCATCATTATTTTATCTTTGGGTACTTCAGTTAAAGCATATTGAAGAACTTGTTCCACTTTATTTATAGGAGAAACTGCCATAGGTGGACCGCCTGACCAACCCCATTCATAGGTCATAAAGAAAATGAAATCAACTATTTCCCCATTAGCTTTATAATCATGACCTTCATATAGAGTACCCTTTTGGTCAGCTGAAATTTTAGGAGCTAGAGCAGTGGAAATAAAATAATTATTTTCTTTTAATTTGTTTTTTGCTTTTCTTAAGAAAGCATTATATCTTTCTTTATTTTCAATTCCTAAATATTCAAAGTCAAAATCTAATCCTTGGTAGCCCTTTTTTTTCATTATTTTTATTGATTCATTCAATAGTTTGTCTTGAAGAATAGGATTTGTTAGTATATCTGTAGCTAGTTCTGGGGTGAAGGTTCCATTCTCAAAATTAGATAAAACCATTAAAGGGAGTGCTCCTTGTCTATAAGTGGAATTAATAGAGGAGGTATCATCAGTAGGAGTAAGAGTTCCATCTCTATTTGCAGCATAGGTAAAAATATTAACATAAGTTAAATTTTCAGCTACTTTATCTACTTCTTTACCAGATCTAACTCCTGTTATTTTAGGGTCTACATAACCAGCGGTATTAATCTGAAATCTTGGTTTTGCAGGTATATATAATCTTGTTCCTATGCCAAGAAAAAAAGGATTTATAATTCCGTTTATTCGCATAAGCTCAAAAGGGGATATATCATAAAGTATACCTATAGAATATAATGTTTCGCCTTTTTTTACAAAATGATATTGGCCCCAAATAGGAACAACTAAAGTTTGTCCGATTACTAAACTACTAGGATTAGGTATGTTGTTTTCAGCTATGAGTTGATCTAAAGGAAAACTATACATTTTTGAAATTGACCATAGAGTATCTCCTGATTTAACTACATGTATTTGCAAAAGGTTCATCTCCTTCAAAATTGTTTGTAATTTTAATTTTCAATTATAGTACTAGTATATGATTAAAAAGCTTTTCTGTAACAACAGAAAATAATAGATACTTACTGTATATTTATTGATAAAGATTATTAGTTAAAGTATAATATAATTACAATATATATCAAAAACCAATTAAATTTTACAAATTGACTTATGAATTGACAAAGCGTTGATAAGTATATATATTGTTTTAATATTTAATATTCTAGTTTGTTAAGCATTAAAAATATAATAACAAGGAGGGGATAAGCTGAAAATAGATATTTAAATTTGAAAGGGGAATTATAAATGAAAAATAATATTATATTAGAAAGAAGAGTTTCATTTAAATTAGGTAAAAATTTCGAAAGTGCGGGCTGTTACTATATAACTGTATAATTAATATATTAAACTACAGGAAAGTGGTGGATTAATAAACTTGATAAGAGAAGAATTTGACTAAATATTAATCCAACTCTATAACAGAATTGCTTGGTGGAAAACTAAGCCACTTTTAATACCTCAATTAAAAGGTGTGTCTGAGCCACTGCATGCAAAAGTTGATAGCACATTCTTTTGTATGAAGCCAGTTAAGGACGTAATTTGACTCTTTAAAAGAGAAAATAATGCGGGACTCCAAGTAGGTGAATAAGGCTAGTTAGCGAATCCTTGTTTAAGCACAGGTATTAGTATTAAAAGTTATACTAATATAAGAAATCAAATACTTTTTTCGATGGTATTTGATACTTAAGGATGAAATGCCTTAAGTTTATAAGAATAATTAGAGGTATTAAACTTATAAATCTTAATTGTGTAAAGAGGAAGCCTAAGTTTACTGAAAAAGGGATATGTTATAGGGAACAGTCGAGAGCTAGTAACTAGAAGAGGAATGCTATTTCTATTGAGGCTAGTGAAAGCAGTCAGCGGGTTCATAGTAGTGTTGATGGTATGCCGAGAATACTTTAAAGGAAACTTTGGGGGAGGGTAAAACATACAGGAGCGAAGGAGCCTAGCCGAATTTAAAACTATGTTTGAATAAGTTTGTTTATATTTAAATATAGTAGAACTTCTTTATATAAAGCTAATTGGATTAAGAATTATCCTTTAATAAATTCTTAATACCCAATACTAGATGGAGAGTTAGCTGTGTATAAATAAATTCAAGTTCGGTGGCACGCCGTATGCGTTTAAAGGCGCATGTACGGTGTAGAGTGGGGGAAAATCTAGAGATAAGATCAAAGGATTACCTATCACTATTAAATACCTATTTAATGAGCACTTCAAGTAAAATAATTAATGGATTAATAAGTAAAGATGAAAATCTTTTTCTTCAACCTAATGAGTTTTTAAAACCAGATGCAAGGGGAAAACCCAGTAATAATACTGATTTTATAAAACAAACATTAAGGGAGAAGGAGGAGATGATTTTATGAGAAAAAAGAAAAGTTTTAAAGCAATTACTTTATTTTTAGTCTTAACTATGGTAATGACTTTAGACCTCCCAGGAGTATTTAGTGTTATTGCTAAAGCTGCAGATGTTAATTTATCTTTAGAAAAGTTTGTGAGCAAAAGCAGTGTTTATACAGGGGAAAATTTTATTTATACTCTTAAATATAATAATCCTAATATTTTAACAAACGCAAATAATGTGGTTTTGACTGATATTTTGGATGATAAACTAGAGTATGTGTCCTCTGATAAAACTTTAGACGTAGAAACAGTAACAGTTTCTGAACAAGATGGACATGAGGTGGTTACATTTCAATTTAAAGAACCATTAAAAGCGGGAACTACTGGCATACTAAAGATAGTTGCAAAATTTAAATCAGGGGTAACTTTAGATGAAATAGACGGAATAGCAAATAGGGCTTCCAATATAGCAACAATTAAGCCAGACAATGGAGAAGAAGTTTTAAGTAATGAGGTTATAGTTACACCTAAATTAAATGAACCAAATTGGAGTTTATCAAAAGCAAAAATAGTTCCAACCTCTACACCAGCAATTGATCAACCTATTACCTATGAAATTAATGTAGTTGCTAATAGTGGAACAGGTCAGTTGAATTTAAATGATATCAGAGTTGAAGACACGATTCCAGTGGGATCAGAGTATATATCATCAACTAGTGGTGGCTCTTATGAGGATGGGGTAGTAACTTGGAATATTGATGAACTAAATGTTGGTGAATCTAAAAAGTTATATGTAACAATTAAATACCCATCAATAGATTCGGAAGGCAGTCCTTTATTTACAACTGATGATGAAGTTACTAACAATGTTTCAGCGCTTGTGAAACAATTTGGTAGCGATGAAGATTTGCCTTTAAAGACTACAGCTACCACACATGGATTTTCTGAGGCTACAATTTTAGCAGGTGATTTTACTAAATCAGGGAGACAATCGGATGATAGGTATTCCCTAGGACAAACTGCTAAATTTTATTTAAGCTCCATTGAAAATACTGGTAATATACCACTAGATAGTATAACTATTGAGGACCAGATCCCAGACAAAATCAAACTCTCTAGTATTACCACAGGTAGTTATAGTAGTGATGTAAATGTGGAAATTCAGTATAAAACAAATGAAAATGATTATGCTCAGTGGACAGGAAGTCCTTTTACAGCACCAAATGATACCACGCTTCAAGTCTCTTCTTTAAACCTAGGAGCGGATGAGTATATAACAGATGTAAGATGGACGCTAACAAGTACAACTGTAGAAGATGGAATACCAGCGGGCTTTAGTGAAATTAATGATATAAAAGTATTTGGAACCTTTCAAAATGCTGTTATTGGAGACACAATTACAAATGATGCAGTTTTGACAGCTAAGTTAGATGGCGAACCAGATATAGTTAAAAATTCATCAAAAGATATAAGTATAATTGAAGAATTGCCATGGCTAAAGCCAACTAAGTCAGTTAAAAATGGACAAACATCTTTTAATTATACTGATGAAGTTGAATATGTGCTAAGAATTGAAAATAATTCTTTAGCAACTGGAAACTATATCAATCCAATAGGGGTAGATACATTACCACCAGAATTAGAGAATGCTGAAATAACAGGATGGGATAAAGGAAACAGTGATATTACTAGTGCTCCAGTAACTGATATTTCAAGTAAAACTATTGATGGAAAAGATTATAGTGTATTAAAATGGAATTTTACAGGAGAACTAAAACCAGGTCAATATGTAGAAGTTTATTACAAAGCAACTATCAAAGACTTAACAGAAGTAGGTTATATAACTAATGATTTTTATATAACTACAAACGACCAAAATGAGTTTGAAAATCCTGCATCAGAGTTATTGGATGATTCAAATGATTTAGACGGAGATACTTCTTTAACTGATAAACTTGTAAAAACTAGTAACAGTATCTTTGTAAAATTTATAGGAAGTATAATTGCTAAAAAGTTAGTAAAAGGTGAGTTGGATACTGATTGGGGCTACTTTGGTAAAGATGAAGGATATGGAGAAACCTTACCAGGGGGTATTGCTGATTATAGAATAGAAGTCACCAATACAGGAGCCAATGGGCCTATATCAAATCTAGTAGTAATAGATGTATTACCTTATGCAGGGGATACAGGAGTTATAGATTCTACAGATAGAGAAAGTCAATGGAGACCTTATTTAGTAAATGAAATTACAGGGGAGAATGGTGCAACACTTCCAGAAGGTATTAAAGTTTACTATAGTACAAATGCTAATCCTTCTAAGGAAGAATTAAGAGATCCTGAAAATAAAACAGGATTGGCATCTGATGAATGGTCTGAAACTCCGCCTGATGATATTACATCAGTTAGAGCACTTAAATTTTATTTCGAAGATTTAGTGCTTGAGGCTGAGGATAAAGTAATTATTGAGTGGCCTATGAGAGCACCAGTAGAAGCACCACAGGGTGAAGTGGCATGGAATTCATTTGGATATGGAGCTACCTATGAAGATTTAGGAGAGCAAGAACCATTTCTACCTTCAGAACCTATAAAAGTTGGATTTCAAGTTCAACCATACAATACAGGGACGTATAGTCTTGGTAATTATGTATGGGAAGATATGAATAAAGATGGAATTCAAAATGATGGGGAACCTGGCATAGATGGAGTTCTAGTTAACTTGTATGATGAAGCGGGAACAACACTTCTAAAGTACAGTAGAACAGGACAAGATCATAACGGAAATTCAGGATATTACCAATTCCCTGATCTTGCGGCTGGAAATTATGTTGTAGAGTTTGTTTATCCTAAGGAATATGAAGTTACACCTAAAAATAGTGGTACAGATACAACCTTAGATTCTGATATTGATGAAACTAAAATTGTAGACTATACCGACAATGGTGTAGTTAAAAATTCAATTAAAACAGATGTAATTGCATTAAATGCAGACAATTTTTCTATTGATGCAGGACTTTACAAGTTAGCCACTCTTGGAGACAGGGTCTGGAATGATAAAGATACTGATGGTATTCAAGATAGTGGAGAATCAGGGATTGCAGTTATTACGGTTACGCTTTTGGATGAATATGGTAATAATGCAAAATATGGAGATGGATCTGATGTTTTAGTTACAACAACTGATGTAGATGGAAACTATAAGTTTGAAAACTTGGAACCAGGAAATTATAAAGTTAAGTTTTCTAACCCTAATGGTGGAGACTATAAATTTACAACAGTTAATGTTGGAAGTGATTTAACAGATAGTGATGCTATAGCAGAACCAGATGGTTCATCAGCAACTACAGCAATTATAAATTTAGAATCTGGAGAAGAAGATTTAACTGTAGATGCAGGTATGTATTTGGGGAGACTTGGAGATAAAGTATGGAATGATTTGGATGCAGATGGTATTCAAGATAGTGGAGAAAGTGGTATTTCAGGAGTAACGGTTAATCTTTATATTGATGGAGAAACTGATGTTTATAAAACCACAACCACAAATTCTAGTGGAGTATATTTATTTGATGAATTATTACCAAATGATTATGTTGTGGAGTTTGTGAAACCTGGAGCTTACAACAAATATAGTCCTAAGAATATAGGTGCAGACGTAACAAAGGATAGTGATGCTGATATAAGTAATGGGAAAACAGATACTATTACATTAGCAGCAGGAGAAAGAAATCTAACTATTGATGCTGGAATGTATAAATTTGCATCAATTGGGG
This sequence comes from Clostridium grantii DSM 8605, assembly GCF_900129965.1. GTDB lineage: Bacteria > Bacillota > Clostridia > Clostridiales > Clostridiaceae > Clostridium_AF > Clostridium_AF grantii. The sequence goes on from NZ_FQXM01000010.1 coordinate 132,986, forward strand.
ATTATGTATGGAATGATTTAAACGGAAATGGGATACAAGAAACAGGAGAATCTGGAGTTGCAGGTGTTGTAGTACAACTTCAAGATAATACTGGTACCCCAGTAATTGTGGATGGAAATGGCGACGCTATATTAGATTTTACAACTGCAGTAGATGGGAAGTATTCTTTTTCAAACTTAGACCCAGGACAATATAAATTAAAGTTTATTTTGCCTGATGATGAATTTATTTTTAGTCCTAAGGATGCAACAGGTAATTCTCTAGATAGCGATGTTCAGGTTGATAGTGTAGACTTAACTATAGGTACAACTATAACAACTACATTGATATCGGGTGAAAATGATTTGAGTTGGGATGCAGGTGCCCATAGAGCTATCCTAGGTGATTATGTTTGGCATGACTTAGACGCTGATGGGATTCAAGATTCAGGAGAAGTGGGCATAGCTGGAATAACTATTACTTTGTTAGATGGAAGTGGAAATCCAGCTAAATATGCGGATGGAAGCGATGTACCAGCTACAACTACGGATTCTAATGGTAAGTATGAATTTAATAATTTACCTTCTGGGGATTATATAGTTCATTTTGACCAACCAACAGGATATTACTTTCCACAGAAAGATCAAACTTCTGACGGAGCTGACAGTGATGCTGATACAGTAACAGGGAATACAACTATTATTACCTTAGGTAAAGGCGAAATAGACAAAACTAATGATGCAGGGTTATATATGCCTGCAAGTATAGGCAACTATCTATGGGAAGATAAAAATGCTAACGGAATACAAGACGATGGTGAAACTGGAATAAATGGAGCTACAGTTGAGCTATTTAAAGAAGGAGAAAGCACTACAATAACTACTACAACTGCAGATGTAGATGGAAAACCAGGATACTATAAATTTGAAGATTTAGTTCCAGAGGATTACCATATAAAATTTACACTGCCTGATGGATTTGATTCCTTTACAACTCAAGATGTAGGAACAGATAACTCAGTTGATAGTGACACAAACACAACAACCTTTGAAACAGCTGCTGAAACTTTAACATCAGGAGAAGATAATACTACTTATGATGCTGGAGTATACAAATTTGTTTCAATAGGAGATAGAGTTTGGGAAGATTTAGACTTAGATGGAGTTCAAGATGATGGAGAACCGAACTTTGAGAATGTTAACGTAAAATTGTATAAAAAGAGTGGTTCTGACTGGAATTTCCTTGAAGAACAAGATACAGATGCTAATGGTAACTATCTATTTGATAAGCTATCACCTGGAGAGTATAAAGTGGAATTTGTTTCTCCAAATGGATATACCTTCACACTTAAAAGTCAAGAAAATGATATTGAAAAAGATAGTGATGTGTATAAAGCTGATGGTTTAACAGACTCCATAGTATTAGCTTCTGGAGATAATAATCTTTCAATAGATGCAGGATTATATGAACTTGCCACCATTGGAAATAGAGTTTGGGATGATGAAGATGGTAATGGAATTCAGGATGATGGAGAACTTGGGATAGAAGGAGTAGAAGTTAAACTTTACAATTCTTCTAATGTATTACAAGCTTCAACAACTACGAATGTTTTGGGACTATATACATTTGAAAATGTAGAACCTGGAGATTATTATTTGGAATTTTCTAAACCTAGTAACTATGCAGTAACTACAATAGATAGTGGATATACTGATGATACAAATGATAGTGATGTAGATGAATCCACTATGAAAACTGTTGTTACAACTTTAAATTCAGGAGAAGTTGATTTGAGTTGGGACATGGGATTATTTAAAATGTCTTCCATTAGTGATTATGTATGGGAAGATTTGAATGCAGATGGGATTCAAGATTCAGGAGAATCAGCTTTAGAGGGAGTCACAGTTAATTTATATGATTCAGATAATAATTTAGTAGCAACAAAAACCACTGGTTCAGATGGTAAATATATTTTTGAAGATTTAAAATTTGGAGATTATTATGTTGAATTTATATTGGATGGCTATGTTATAAGTCCAAAAAAAGCTGGAAGTAACACAGCAAAAGATAGTAATGCAAATACAAATGGGAAAACAGATGTTATTTCACTAGGAATTGATGAACATATAACTACTATAGACGCAGGACTTTATCAGCTAGCAGCTTTAGGTGATAAAGTATGGGAAGATATAGATGGTGATGGAATTCAAGATGCAGGTGAAGCTGGAGTACCAGGTGTTTATGTAAGATTACTTAATAATTTAGGTACAAGCACTAAAAGTACAACCACTGATGCAAGCGGAAATTATTCCTTTGAAGGATTGATTCCTGGAACTTATTCAGTAGAATTTGTAGAAGTAGATGGATATGATTTTACTACAGCAAATAACACACTAGATAACTCTAAAGATTCCGATGCTAATATTAGTGATGGAAAAACTGAATCAGTTACCTTGAAGTCAGGAGATAATTATACCGCTCTTGATGCTGGAATATACAAGCCAGTTTCCATAGGAGATTTTGTATGGGAAGATAAGAACGGCAACAATATTCAAGATGATGGCGAGCTAGGAATCAAGAATGCGCTTGTAAAATTGTTAGATAGTAATGGAAATGAAGTTTTAAATACTTTAACAGATGAAAATGGAAAGTATTTATTTGAAGGACTAAAACCAGATACTTACAGCATACAATTTTTAAAACCAGCAGGATCAACTTATGAGATTGTGGATAAAGATAGTGGAAGTGATGATGGAAAAGATAGTGATGCAAGTGCTACTGATGGAAAAACTTCAACTGTAACATTAGATTCTGGAGAAAGTAATATGACCTTTGATGCAGGATTTTATAAGAGTGTAAAACTTGGGGATTACGTTTGGACAGATGCTAATGGAAATGGAACTCAAGATGCAGGTGAAACTCCAGTTAAAGATGTAGTAGTAAATTTACTAGACAAAGATGGAAATTTTTTAGCTACAACAACTACTGATGATGAAGGAAAATATGAATTCTCTAATTTGAAACCCGGGGATTATATAGTAGTTTTTGAAAAACCAGAAGGAACTTACTTCACATCAAAAGACAGTTCAGACACAGATGGAAATGACAGTGATGCAGATGAAATTACAGGAAGAGCAACAGTGACACTGACATCAGGAAATAATAATTTAACTGTAGATGCTGGAATATTCACTCCTAATATCCAAATAGAGAAAACTGTTTATGCAGGTCATGATGGAGGAAAAGGAACTGGAGAAGAACTAGTTGTAGGACAAAAAGGAACTGAAATCACTTATATATTCAAAGTTACTAATGAGGGAGAAGCTTATTTAAATGATATTCAGATAACAGATTCATTATTAGGCATAGACAAATTCCACATGACATTAATAAGTGGAACAGAACCTTTAGAACCAGGAGCAAGCTTAACTTACTACTATGAATCTACCATAGATGGGGATTTAACAAATACAGCGGCTACAACAGGAACGCCATCTGATGAGAGTGGTACAGAAATAATAAATGCTGCAAAACCTACTGATGATGATATTGCTGAAGTAGATGAGAAAAAACCAGGAATAAATATTGAAAAAACAGTTTATGCTGGACACAACTCAGGAGTTGGAGTAGGTACAGAGTTTGTAGTTGGACAAGATGGTACAAAAATAACTTATTTATTTGAAATAACAAATACAGGAGATACTTATCTAAATGATATAAAAGTAGTAGATGATAATCTTGGAATTAATAGAGCTGATATGGTTTCCTTAAGTGGAACAGAGCCACTAGCCCCAGGAGAGTCAATGATTTTCTATTACGAAACAACATTAGATAATGATTTACTAAACACAGCGACTACAGAGGGAACTCCAGTATATGAAGATGGTAGTGAATTACCTAATGTAGATAAACCAACAGATGATAACACTGCTGAAACTGATAAAGTAGACCCAGCTATAGAAATTGAAAAAACAGTTTATGCTGGACACGATTCAGGAGTTGGAGTGGGTACAGAATTTGTAATTGGACAAGATGGTACTAAAATAACTTACCTATTCAAAATTACAAATAAAGGGGATACTTATCTAAATGATATAAAAGTAGTGGATGACAATCTTTCAATTAATAGAAGTGACATGACACTATTAAGTGGTGCAGAGCCTTTAGCACCAGGGGAATCAATGATTTTCTACTATGAAACAACATTAGATAATGATCTAGTAAACACAGCCAGTACAGAAGGAACGCCAGTATATGAAGATGGCAGTGAGGTTCCTAACGTAGATAAACCAACAGATGATAACACAGCTGAAACTGACAAAGTAGCGCCAGCTATTCAAATTGAAAAAACAGTTTATGCTGGTTACAATGAAGGAAAAGGCACAGATAGTGAGCTTGTAATAGGTCAAAAGGGAACTAAAGTAACTTATTTATTTAAAGTTACAAACCTAGGTGACACTTATTTGAAGGATATCACTATAAATGACGATGATCTAGGAATAGATAGAAGTAAAATGACAGTAATAAGTGGAACAGAGCCACTAGCACCAAATGCAAGCATGACTTTCTACTATGAGACAACAATAGAGAATGACTTGATAAATATAGCAAATACAGAAGGAGTTCCATCAGATGCTTCAGGAAATAATATTCCAAATGTAGATAATCCTACAGATGCAGATACAGCAGAAGTTGATGAAAGAACACCAGCAATAAAAGTAGAAAAGAAAGTTTATGAAGGCAAGTATGCAGCAAGTTACAGTGGCGAAGAAAAAGTTTCTATAAAAACAGGTAAAGATGTAACTTATCTATTTGTGGTAACAAATGAAGGGGATACTTACTTAAATAATATAAGTATTGTGGATGCTAACTTAAGTATCGATAGAAGCAATATGACAAAAGTAAGTGGAGAAGAACCTTTAGCACCTGGAGACAGTATGGTTTTCTATTATGAGACAACTGTAAAAAACAATTTATTGAATACAGTAGAAACAGAGGGAACTCCATCGGATGAAACAGGTATAACCTTACCGAATATAGGCAATCCTTCAGATGATGATACTGCAGAAGTAGAAGCTTTAGGAGAAATCGGAGATTTTGTATGGCATGATAAAAACTTTGATGGGGTACAAGATCTTGATGAAGAAGGCTTTGGGACAATAAAAGTTATTTTGACAGATGCAGTAGGAAATAAAAGAGAAACATTAACTGATAAGAATGGTAAGTATTTATTCGATAATCTTCCAAAGGGAGAATATACTATAACAATAGATACTACTACTCTTCCAGAAAAAATCAAAGGAACTTATGAATTAGATGGTAAAATAGACAACTTGGTAAAAGTGAACTTAAATGACGGAGAACTAATTCGTAATATAGACTTTGGATATGTAAAAACAGCTTCAGTAGGTGACTATGTTTGGGTTGACACCAATGGAAATGGAGTTCAAGAAGATAATGAAGAAGCAATAGCTAACGTAAAAGTTATTATTACTGATTCAAAAAGTAATAAGGTTGAAGTAAGCACAGACAAAAATGGGAAATACTTTTTTGATAATTTAATCCCAGGAAAATATACAATAAGTGTAGACAAAACAACACTACCTTTAAATCTAAAAGCAAGCTATGAATTTGATAAAACCCTTAATAATAATGTGGAAGTAGACTTAAATGAAGGGGATATTCAATTACAGATTGATTTTGGATATAAGAAAGTAGAAGTTATTAAAGAAGAACATGAAACGAAACAGGATAAGAAAGTTTCAGGTAAAGTTAAGGACACTGTTGTATATGTAAAAGAACAACCTAAGAATGGGTATGTAGAAGTATTTCAAAATGCTTGGACTTATACACCAAAGAGTGGCTACTATGGCGGAGATAGTTTTACCTTAATTATTGAAGATGAGAATGGAAATTTTTCTGAGCTTATTATTGATATACCAGTTGAAAAAACGGCAATTAGCTCAGCAAACTTATTACCTAAAACAGGCTCTAGTATAGACTTCTTAGTATTGATCATATTTGGATCATTAATAGCATTATTGGGAGCAGTTTTTATAGTAAGAAATAAACGAGATAAGAAAAAGTCAGAATAAAATTATTAATTCAAGCTTGAACAAATTTGAGAGGCATTAGCCTCTCTTTTTTTTATTTAAAACATAATATAATTTTTGCATATGGGTATACTAAAATTGAATTTACTTTAAGAAGAAAGGAAGATGAAACATATGAAAAAATTAAAGAACATAGGAATCGTATCACTAGTATGCATAATGGTTATGCAATTGCTAGCAGTATCAATTTTTGCCCTTCCACAAGAGGATGTGGATATAGAAAAGGGAAAAGAAAAACAAAAGATTGAAAATAGAGAAGAGGAAAAGGGAAGAGAGAAAAAAAGAAACGATGGATGTAAAAAAATATCTCCATTAGAAGCAAAAGATATGTTAGAAAAGGATGATAAAATAATTCTTCTTGATGTGAGAACTGTTGAAGAATATGCAGAAAAACATATTCCTAAGAGTGTTAATTTACCAATTGATCAATTAGAAGCAAAAGCTACAGAAATACTACCAGATAAAGAAGCGACTATAATAGTTTACTGCAAATTAGGAAAAAGAAGTAGAAAAGCTGTTGGAATGTTATGCAAAATGGGTTATAAGAATGTGTACAATTTAGGTGGCATTGAAGATTGGCCTTATGAAATGGAAAAATAAATTTAACATAAGAAAAACAAAGGTTTCCGAGAAATCGGAAACTTTTTGCTTTGAAAAATTTAATAAAATACTGAAAAAATAGTATAGGGAAGGATATTTTCTAATAAGTTTTGTAGGGCGCGGTTTCCACGCCGCCCCGTTTTCTGGTGAAGTCTTTATTTTTAATCTTTACGTTTATAATTAAGTAACAATAAACTAAAAACTAATTGAATAATAAGTAGTACAAAAGAGGTTATAAATATTATAATCATTTTTCCAGTCCATATTTGGCTATACTCCGTTGAAATATCAGAAAGAACTCCTTGAAACATAACTCCATTACATAAACCTAGTATAACAAAAACACTTGTAATTAAATCAAAATAGCTTGATTTAAATTTAATAATTTTAAGGTTATTGTTTCTCCTAAGATTAATATAGTCTTTGGTAACTTTGATAGTGTTTATAAGAATAATTGCTCCAAGGAAATAATGGACATTAAATTGGAAGTAATAATAAAACATAAGTTCTTCAAACATATTATAATCTATTTTAATCACACCCTTTTATGTTTTTATATGTAGGGATATGCTAGTTTCTAATCACAACAATCCCATAAACCAACTGTATAATACTAATAACTAAAAATTCCACACTAACAAGATAAACATCAAGAATCATCATTTGAAGAATAATGCTTATAAGTAATACCCCACCCATAGTAATCCCTAAAATACAAGAAGTACTAGTATTTTTTATGAAAGTACTTATTCCAGCGATGAAATTACCTAAACCGAAAATCAAAATTGCAATAATTCCTGGTATAAACCAATTAGTAAAAAGAACTTTATCAAGCCATTCTTCAGGGAATTCTGGCGGAAAACTTCCAACTAATCCATTAGGGGAGGATACCATGGAAATACCTACTATAATAGCTGCAACAGCTATCAATAATTCAAATATTCCATATAAATTTATAAACCATTTCTTTTTCATTTTTTCACTTCCTAATATAATTTTTTGATGCAAGTAACACAGATGAAAGTATAAGTGGAATAAATAATATTCCTAACCAAATATAAGCTCCAATCAATCCATAGTTATGGTATTCACCATTTAGAAAAAATACTTTGTACAAGATTAAATCTAAAAATATAAAATTTATAAAAAACAGCAATATCATTAAGATATAAGGAGAGAGCAATATTTGTTTGAAATTGTTATTTACAACTTTATATTGTAATAATGTTGATATACAAATAATAATGAATGTAATTAATGCTATGATTATTCCGCCTGTAATGGAAGTAGCAGCTTTGATAAGAAACATATTAATTTCTCCTTAATTCTTAATTCTTAATTGTTTTATCTCATTTTTTCTAATATTAAACTCATACCAATGGGTATCAGAGTTAACATAATCAAGTGTTCTATCTATATATCTATCAACACTATCACTAATATTAGTATATTTATTAGATTTATCCTTTAAAGAAGATATTTCCTCAAATGCATCAGCAGAAAGACTCATATTATAGGATATATCAAGTTTTCCAGTAGCGTTGTAGCGTTGAATATTCTTTTTAGCGATAAATCCATCTACATTAAAGAAATTAATTATTGTATACATAACTAATAAAGATACCAAAGTGCATTTTGAGATGGATAATTTTTCACCAATAATACTTACCAGAGCAATTACTAGCAGTATAAATATTGTTATAATTGTATAATGTACATAAAATCTTAAATAAGTAAATCCATAATAATTTTCATATAAGGAAAGCTTAAAATGAGATGAATAAAGCATATTAATAGTAAATAACACAATTAAGCATAATAAAATTTTAGATATTTTTTTTGCTTTGTTATTTTTGTATTCAATATATTTAGTTGTGAAATATACAATTGATAAATTTATTAAGGTGACTAATAAAAGTTGAAAAAATCCTGTTCGTGCATAACTAGCATAGGTTATACCTGTGGGAAGGGATTTGCCACTAGTATATAGATAGCTAGATTGAATTAATGTAAACAGCAAGTAAACAAAACTTAAGGATATTAATAAAACTAATATAACAGAAGAATTAATAGTTGTTTTCTCGGATTTGTTCATTATCAATCTTTGTATAGGGTAATTAAAACTCCATATAAAACCAAAGGTAATTATAAAAATCAGGAAAATAATTAATATATGCCCGAAATTAAAATCAAAATTAAAATTTGAAAATAGGTGGGTAATATAGTAATTTACAATTAAATCTGAGGAAGATAATAAAAATAAAACAATAAATAAAACTGGTATGGTAACTAGTATTCCTAGTAATATGTCCTTATTAATAGACTTTAATTTATTTTTAGAAGTAAATAGTTCCTTCAAAAATGAGAAAGGTTTAAACATATTTTCAATGGTTAAAGGAAAAATCCTTTTAAAGAAATCCTGGAGAAAATTTAATTTATACCATTCTAAAGAATTATAAACAATCAATAAAAAACTAAAAGTAAATAAAACAGGCACTATAACAATATTTATAGATCTTAAAATGATATTGTTATGAATAGTATAGCTGAAGGATACTAATAAAGAAGGTATTAATAAAAACCAACCCATGCTTTTTCTGAATTTAATATTTTCTTTATTCACTACATAAAAGCAAACTAAAAGAACAACCCAGTAAATGAAAAATGAGATACCTATATTTTTTTCTACAAAAAATCTATCAAAAATTAAAGCTGACAAAAAAGTTACAATAATACTCCATATTTTTAAACTAAGGGGTTTATTATTATCTATTGATTTTAATTCACTAGTTCTTTCTCTAGTCAATGTATGATATTCTAACCATTTATTATCTGATTTTGTTAAATCAATTTTATTAATATAATTTTCACCTTTCATAAAATCACCTCATTTATTTTTTTAATCTTTTTCGTATTCTAAAATGTCTCCAGGCTGACAATCTAATTCTCTACATATTGCCTCCAGTGTTGAAAATCTTATTGCTTTAGCTTTTCCAGTCTTTAGCACAGATAAATTTGCATTTGTAATCCCAACTTTTTCAGCTAAAGTGGAAAGTGAAATCTTTCGTTTTGCCATCATGACATCTAAATTAACAATAATAGCCATAGTATTCCTCCGTTTATATAGTTAAATCATTTTCCTCTTTTACTTGAACCGCTTGTTGAAATACTTTAGAAAGTATCAATATAAAGCAACCTGCAAAGAAAAATATTAAAGCTTCAAAATCAGTATGAATGCCTGTAAAATCATAGCTTATGATATCGAAATCTTTATATTGTTTGTTACAAAAGAAATTTATTATGTAACTTGTGGTTATAATAAAACAGCATACTGAAATTCTTTCTAAACTACGTACATTATCAGAAACAAAAGGAGTTACTTTTATTAAGGTACCAACTATTTTTCTAAGATAGTACAAAATAGCTAGAGAAGAAATTCCTCCAATTACAAATAGGCTATAGGTTATTGTTAAGCTTAAATTTATGTGACCAGTATCTAAAATAAATTTAACAAAAGTTATAACCCATAAAATCAATCCTCCAACCATTAATAGATCAAGTAAAATTCTTAAAACTGATGATAGTGACATTTGGCCATAGTATTTCATGAAAAATCCTCCCAAAGAATGGTTTTTTAGTAAATCATATTAAAGTAATAATACAATATTTAATCTTGAAAAGCAATATAAAATTATTAAATATTAATAAAAAATTATTGATAAACAATAAAAATAAGTTTATTTATTTGGATAATAATAAGATAAAAAGTATTGATAAAAAGTATTGATAAAAATGTTAAAGAGTAGTATCATATAATTAACAACAATTATTAAGTAATAACAATTAAGCATAACAAATTATAAATATAAAAATAGATTGATAAGGGTGGTAATTAAATGAATACATTAAAAGAACTTTATAATGAAAGAAGATCCGTTAATTTTTTCGATAAAAATAAAAAAGTTGATGATAAAGTATTACAAGATATAGTTAATTTAGCAGTATTAGCTCCTTCGGCTTTTAATCTTCAACCATGGGAAATTATTGCTGTTAAATCAGATGAGGCAAAACAAAGATTATTGCCTCTAGCAATGAATCAACCTAAGGTAGTAGAAGCACCAGTAACATTAATTGTTTTGGGAGATAGAAATGGATATTCAAAAGAAAATGTTATGTGGGATGAAATAGCATCTATGATGAAGGATGATAAAAAATTAGAAGCAACTCAAGGTTTTGCAGCTATGCTTTACGGTACCAGTGAAGAAAGAAAAATAAAGTTTGCAGAAAGTAATGCAGGATTGCTAGCTATGTCACTTATGTATGCTGCAAAGTATTATGGGGTAGAATCTCATGCTATGAGTGGAATAGATTTTGAAGGAATAAAGAAAGAATTCAATATAGATGGTGAAAAAGAAGTTGTAATGCTTATTACACTAGGATATTTTGATGAAGTACAATCATTGTACCCTAGAAGCAAGAGAAAATTATATGATGAAATAGTTAAAGAAGTATAAAAATAGGCCCTTGAGAAATCAAGGGCTTTATTAATTTTATGAAAGCAAGGGAAAAATTATTTTGCTTAAATTGAAAACAAATCATATAAGGAGTATGATATTAATAATAAATTATATATGAGCTAAAGGAGAATTTAACATGAAAAAATGGAGTAAAAAAAAGAAAATATTATTAGGCTTATTAGTAATATTTTTAGCAATAAGTGGATATGTAGCAAATTATCTTAGTTTTTCTTATAAGGCAGATGAACAAGCACTTCAAGCTATGGTAACAGACACTAAAGTCATTGTAGAAAATTTAGATGATAGAATAGTTTTAAAACCTATTGACGAAGATATAAAAGCGGGATTTATTTTTTATCCAGGAGGGCAAGTTGAACCTGAAAGTCATGCTTATACAGGATATGAAATTGCTAAGAATGGATATATGGTTGTTATACCTAAAATGCCATTTAATCTTGCTATTTTTGGAATTAACCGTTCAAATGAAATAATGAATGATTTTCCAGAGATAGATAAATGGTATCAAGGAGGATTTTCTTTGGGTGGGGCTATGTCTTGTGTATATGCAAAAGAAAATTTTGCAAAACTACAAGGGCTAATATTATATGCGGGTTATACTACAGAAAAATACGATCTTTCGCAAACAGATATAAAAGTGAAATCTATTTCAGCAGAATTAGATGGGTTAGCAACTAAAGAGAAAATAAATGAAGGAAAGAAATATATGCCATCGGATACTATTTATGTTGAAATAAAAGGGGGAGATCATACTCAATTTGGAGTTTATGGTGATGGACAGGTTCAAAAGGGAGATAATCCTGCGGAGATTACAAGAGAAGAACAACAAAAAATAATGATAGAAGAAACATTAGAATTTTTAGAGAGTGAATCTTAATAAAGAGTATAATATTTCAAATATAGCTTGAATTTTTAAGTGAAAGGATGTAAAATATCTTTAATTTAATAAAAAATTCTTATCAAGAGTGGTGGAGGGACGAGCCCGTTGAAACCCAGCAACAGCTAATTATCATATATAATTAGAATTGTGCTAAATCTTGCAGGATAAAACCTGAGGGATAAGGAGAGGTAATTATGAAATACTAAAAGTATATTCTACCACTTCTTAATTTAAAGAGGTGGTTTTTATTATAGTAAACAAATAAAAAGGGGGCTTTTTTTTGCAAAAAGAATTTAGAAAAGGGACTATATGTATACAAGGTAATTACAATCCTAAATCAGGGGAACCAAGGGTACTGCCTATTTATCAAAGCACAACCTATAAATACTCTGATCCAGATGAAGTAGCGGAGCTATTTGATTTAAAAAGAGAGGGTCACATGTATTCTAGGATAAGTAATCCGACAGTTGGAGCTTTAGAAGACAAAGTAAATTTACTAGAAGGTGGAGTAGGGGCGCTAGCGGTTTCATCAGGTCAATCTGCATCTCTTGTAACATTTCTAAATATTTGCCAAAGTGGGGAGCATATAGTGGCAGCTTCAACAATTTATGGAGGTACCACTAACTTATTAGCAGCTACATTAAAAAAATTAGGTTTAGAAGTAACTTTTGTAGATCCAGATGCTAGTGAAGATGAAATTATAAGCAAATTTAAAGACAATACTAGAGCTTTATTTGGAGAAACTATAGGAAATCCAGGATTAAATGTGTTGGATTTTGAGAAATTTGCTAAAGTTGCAGAAGCTATGGAAGTACCTTTTATAGTTGACAATACCTTAGCTACTCCATATTTATGTAACCCATTAAAACATGGAGCAAATATAGTTGTTCATTCTGCAACAAAATATATTGATGGCCATGCTACAAGTATTGGTGGGATTATTGTTGATGGAGGTAATTTTAATTGGGATAACGGTAAATATCCAGAATTAACTGAACCAGATGAAAGTTATCATGGAGTTAAGTATGTTGAAACTTTTGGTAAAGCCGCTTATATAACTAAAGCTAGAGTTCAACTACTAAGGGATTTAGGATGTTGTTTAAGTCCATTTAATGCTTTTATTATGCATACAGGTCTTGAAACTTTACACTTAAGAATGGAAAGACATAGTGAAAATGCTTTAAAGTTAGCTGAATTTTTAGAGAATCACCCTAAGGTAAATTGGGTAAGCTATCCTAAACTAGAAAGCCATAAAAGCAAAGAATTAAGTGATAAATACTTACCAATTGGAGCTAGTGGAATAATGACTTTTGGAATAAAAGGTGGGTTAGAAGCTTCTAAAACGTTCACTAGAAGCTTAAAAATAGCAGCACTAGTAGTTCATTTAGGTGATGCTAGAACTTCAGTACTTCATCCAGCTAGTACAACTCACAGACAATTAAGTGAAGAAGCGCAAAAGGCGTCAGGAGTACTTCCTGATATGATGAGGGTTTCCGTTGGTATAGAAGATATAAGAGATTTAATAGAGGATTTTGATCAAGCATTAAATAATTGCTAGAAGGGAAGGAGTAGTATATGTCTATAGTCGTACCTGAAAATTTGCCAGCAGTAGATATATTAAAAGAAGAAAATATATTTGTTATGACTGATGAAAGAGCAACACATCAAGATATAAGGCCACTTAGAATTCTTATTTTAAACCTTATGCCTACAAAAATAAATACTGAAACTCAATTAGTAAGATTAATAGGGAATACTGCTTTGCAAGTTGAAATGGTATTGCTTAATACTAAGACTCATGAGAGTACTAATACCTCTTATGAACATTTAAACGCTTTTTACAAAACCTTTGATGAAATAAAACATGAGAAATTTGATGGAATGATAATAACGGGAGCACCAGTAGAAAAAATGGATTTTGAAGAAGTGGACTATTGGGAAGAATTAAAAGAAATTATGGAATATTCAAAACATAATGTAACTTCAACTCTTCATATTTGTTGGGGAGCTCAAGCAGGACTTTATTATCACTATGGTATAGGAAAGCATATGCTAGATAAAAAAATGTTTGGAGTATTCACTCACAAAGTAAATAATAAAAAATGTGAGTTGATGAGAGGGTTCGATGATTTTTTTAATGCGCCACATTCAAGACATACAGGTGTTGATAGAAAAGATATTTTAAATCATCCTGATGTGGAGCTTATAGCTGAATCTAAAGAAGCTGGAGTTTATATAGCTATGTCAGAAGAGGGAAGACAAATATTTGTTACTGGACATTCAGAATACGATGCAGATACTTTAAAATTAGAATATGACAGAGATATAAATAACGGACATTTAATAGAAGTACCAGTAAATTATTTTGAAGATGATGACCCAACCAAAGAGCCTATGGTTACTTGGAGAAGCGGTGCAAATCTTTTGTTTTCTAATTGGTTAAATTACTATGTTTATCAAAAGACACCGTATAACTTAATGGAAATTAAATAGTTGAGAAAAGGACACTTAAAAGAGTGTCCTTTTCTATTCCTATTTTCAGCTAAGATGGTATAATATACATAGAGTTACCACAAGTAAATATTTAGGATATGGAGTGATTTTTTTTGATTTATACGAGTATATATAATTCTAAAATAGGATTTTTGAAGATACAAGCAAATGATATAGGTATAATTTCAATAGAATTTATGGAAAGTTTAACTGATGAGAGTTATGAAATTTTAAATGAAGTAGCCATTATAAAACAATGCATTAAAGAGATTGAAGAATATTTTGAAGGAAAAAGAAAATCTTTTGATGTAAATATAATAATGGAAGGTACTGATTTTCAAAAGAAAGTTTGGAAAGAGCTTATGAATATTCCTTATGGAGAAACTTGTAGTTACAAAGATATAGCTGTTAGAATAGGGAGTCCTAAAGCTAGTAGAGCTGTTGGAGGGGCAAATAATAAAAACAAAATACCCATAATAATTCCTTGCCATAGAGTGGTAGGGGCTAAGGGAAGTCTTGTAGGTTATGCTGGGGGAATTAATAAGAAAATAATATTATTAGACAATGAGAGGAATGGTTTGCATGAATAGAATTTTATCAAATTTAAAGCCTAAAGAAGTATTTCATTATTTTGAAGAAATAAGTGAAATACCAAGAGGATCAGGAAATGAACAGGAAATATCAAATTATCTTGTTCAATTTGCAAAAAATAATAATTTAGAATATTTTCAGGATGAATTTTTAAATGTAATAATAAAAAAACCAGGAACAAATGGATATGAAAATTCACCTATTGTTATATTACAGGGACATATGGATATAGTTTGTGAAAAAAGTGAAGAAATATATCATGACTTTTTAAAGGACCCATTAAAATTAAGAATCAATGAAGATTTTGTTAAAGCTACAGGAACAACACTTGGAGCAGATAACGGAATAGCTGTAGCTTATGCACTGGCTATATTAGCAAGTAAGGATATTCAACACCCACCTATAGAGGTTTTAATAACTACAGAAGAAGAAACAGGAATGGGTGGAGCAGCAAATCTAGATGGAAACATGTTAGAGGGTAAGATTTTAATAAATATAGATTCAGAAGAAGAAGGAGAATTACTTACTAGTTGCGCTGGAGGAGTTAGAAGTAAAGTTAAACTTCCTATAAACTGGGTGGAATTACAAAGTGAATATAAATTTGTAATGCTTAAAATAAAAGGTTTAAAAGGCGGCCATTCAGGAATGGAGATTGTCAAAGGTAGAGGAGTAGCATCAAAATTGATTGGCAGAGTACTTTTTGATATAGCAAAAGATATCGAATTTTATTTATCAAGTATTAAAGCTGGAGCCAAAATGAACGCCATACCAAGAAATGCAGAAGCAACTTTATTAATAAGTGATATAGAAGTTAAAAAACTATCAGAATTAGTTGATAAGTGGAATGAAATTTTTAAGAATGAATTAAAAGGGATAGATGATGACGTATTGTTAGAAATGAATATTTTAGAGGAAAAATCAAAAAAGGTTTTTTCTAAAAAAACTAGAAATAGGGTAATAAATATTCTGACTACAATGCCTCAAGGAGTTCAAACTATGAGCAATGATATATGCGGATTGGTACAAAGTTCAACTAATTTAGGCGTAGTTTCAACTGAAGAGGATTGTGTTATGTTTGAAAGTGCAGTAAGAAGTTCTATAGGATCACTAAAAGATGAAATTACAAATAGAATTAAAGTAGTTGCAAAAGTGAATCAAGCAAAACAAACATTAGTATCATCATATCCAGAGTGGCAATATAAAAAAGATTCTTATATAAGAGATTTATTTGGTAGTGTTTATGAAAAAATGTATGGCGATAAACCTAAGATAACTGCAATCCATGCAGGGTTAGAGTGTGGTTTATTAAAAGAAAAACTAGGAGACATTGATATGATTTCTTTTGGACCAAATATGTTTGATGTTCATACGCCAGAGGAAAGACTTAGTATTTCTTCTACGGAAAGAACTTGGAAATATCTTTTGAAGGTGCTTAAGGAAATAAAGTAATGGGATTTGAATTAGTTTAGTGGTAATTGATACTTGAGAAAAAAGACGAACTACCTCGTAGGGGGCGGTTTCCACGCCGCCCCGCTATGCCTATAAATTACATATATAATATTGATAAAAAATATAAAATACAGAAAGTAGTATACTATTTTCATTACGATTTTACTGTAATTGTAATTTTATTGGGAAACAGCAGGCGGGCATGGAAACCTGCCCCTACAAATAGTTACTTCGCTTTTTAACCTCATTGTGAACATAAAAACCAACTATATTATAATATAGTTGGTTCAAAATTTTAAAATAATAAACTAATCATATAATAAATAAGTGGGATGAATACTGAAGGAAGTAGATTCCCTACTTTTATTTTTTTTATTTCAAGCATATTTAGACCTAGAGCAATAATTAAAAGACCGCCCACAGCAGACATGTCTGTTATTACGGAAGGTACTAGGAACTCTTTGATTAAAGAAGCAGATAATGTTATTAGTCCTTGATATAAGAGAACAGGAACAGCGGAGAGCATAACTCCTAAACCCAATGTTGAAGAAAAAACTATAGAGCTTACACCATCTAAAACAGATTTTGCGAATAAAGTCTCATGATTATTATTTAACCCACTTTCAAGGGATCCAACAATAGCCATAGATCCAATACAAAAAAGTAAACTTGCAGTAACAAATCCCTCAGCAATGGTATTTCCTTTTCTAGCAAATTTTTTTTCTAAGTAATTACCTAACTTCTCAAGATTTTCTTCTATTTTAAGAAATTCGCCTATTATAGCCCCAAGTAATAAGGAGATAATTATTAAAAGGATATTTTCAGCTTTTATTGCATTTAAAATACCAACTAGAAGTACAGATAAAGCTATGGCTTTACCCATTGTTTCATTAAATCTATCAGGTATGCCACCTCTGAAAAATAATCCTAAAATGCTTCCTAAAATTATAGCAAAAAAATTAACTACTGTGCCCAACATAGTAAAACACCCCCTGTATAAACAATAGAGTAATTATAGTATAAATATACATTTATATCAATTGAAATAAAAATGTAAGTACAATTAACTAAATATTTAGAAAATTCAAAAAACATATAGATTTTATAATATATTTATGTTATAATAAAAACAAGAAAAGAAATAACTTTTCCACAAATTCTAATTCAAAAAATGTTTTACAAAAAGTAAAAAGTAAAAGTAAAAAGTAAAAAGTAAAAAGTAAAAAGTAAAAAGTAAAAAGTAAAAAGTAAAAAGTAAAAAGTAAAAAGTAAAAAGTATACTCAAATTTTCCATTGTAAATGTTTTAAGAATTAAGAATTAAGAATTAAGAATTAAGAATTAAGAATTAAGAATTAAGAATTAAGAATTAAGAATTAAGCTTTTAAGCAAGTCGGTTTTAAAGAGTTAAGGATTTAGATATTTTTATAAGATTTAAAGAGGAATTAATGCTTTAGGATTTGTAGTAAATTTGTGGTAAAGCTAGTAAGAAAGGA
>NZ_FQXM01000023.1 GCF_900129965.1 Clostridium grantii DSM 8605
GTTCTAAGCCAACAATTATAGTCTTCTTTTGATTTTCCTTAGCTACTGATTTAGCCCATTCTTCAAACATTTTAAATCCATGTGAAGTATTTTCAAAGGGTTGTACTTTACTAAATTCTATACCCCTGTAATCAAATGCTCTCGCATATTGAATTTCCTTTGCGATATCAATTCCTATAACTAAAGTTTTTTCTGTAATTGACAAAATCTTTTCATTTTGTGTATAATTCATATTGAGTACCTCCACTGATAATTTTTAATTAGGGATAAACGTTCGAACGTCTTATACCCCGTATTTTATCAGCAGGTGCTCTTTTTTTCAAATTTCATTTTACTTCATAACAGGAATGCTCCTCGTATAAAAATTCAAAACAAACCTAGGTATATTTTACCATATATTATTGAAAACGTGTGGGAAAATGTGAATTTTTTTTTAGATAAGTTGGAAGAACTAGAAGAGTTGGAAGATTTGGCTTGATATAAATGAAATAAATGAGTAAACTAAGAGTAGTAAAAAATTTTGGAGGTACATATGAATAAAGAAAAATTATTAATATTAGATGGACATAGTTTGATGTATAGAGCATTTTTTGGGTTGCCACAGTTTACTAATTCAGAAGGACTTCACACAAATGCAATATATGGTTTTATAAATATGATGTTAAAGATTAAAGATGAAATTAAGCCGGATTATATAGTGACGGCCTTTGATAAAAAAGCTCCTACTTTTAGGCAAAAGGATTTTGCAGAATATAAGGCTGGAAGAGAGAAAATGCCTTCTGAATTAAGAGAGCAATTTCCTATTTTAAAGGAAATTTTAAAGGATATGGCTATCAATATTTTTGAAATTGATGGTTTTGAAGCGGATGATATTATTGGTACTTTATCTGTTTATGCAGAGGAAAATAATATAGAGGTTTATATTGTAACTGGAGATAGGGATGCACTTCAACTTGCAACAGATAATGTTAAAATTGTAATCAATAAAAAAGGTATGACTGACAAAACAATTTATGATAGAAATAAAATGATAGAGGAATATGGGGTTACGCCTATTGAATTTATAGATTGCAAAGGTCTTATGGGTGATAAGTCTGATAATATACCTGGAGTACCAGGGGTGGGAGAAAAAACAGCTTTTAAATTGATTAAAGAGTATGGGTGTATAGAAAAAGTTTTAGAAGATGTGGAAAATATTAAAGGCAAAAAATTAAAGGAAAACTTGATTGAATACGCAGAACAAGCTATTTTAAGTAAAAGATTAGCTACAATTGTAACTAATGTTCCTATAGAAATGTCTTTGGAGGATATAAAGTCAAAAGAGGACTATGATGTTACCAAAGTTAAAGAAACTTTTAAAAAATTGGAGTTTAAATCTTTATTGAGCAGATTTGAAAGTGATAATAAGGAAGATTCTAATGATATAGCGGAAATAAAACCAGAAGAAAACAGTGTTTCTGAAATTGATGTGGAAATTTCAATTAAGAAAGTTCAATGCGAAGAAAGCTTAATGGAATTAACAGAAAAAATAAAAGATTTTAAAGGTGTAATTTTTGTTTCTTTTTTTTATAATGATGAAAACTTTTTTACAAAATCAGATTTCACCAAAATTTATTTGAAATTTGAAGAAGAATATTATGAAGTGAATAAAACTGAATTAAATAATTTGGAGAATGGTGAAAAAATCAAAATAAAGTTTAAAAAATTAGCTGAAAGTATTTTTCAAAATACCAATATAAAGATAATATCTCATGGAACAAAGAATGCTTATAAAATCTTGAGAAAAATAGATGTAGATTTTAATAATTGTTTATTTGATATGGAAATAGCAGCTTATCTTTTGGAGCCAGCTAGAAAATCTTATGATTTGTTGGATTTGTTAGAGAGTTTCTACAATGAAGATCTTGAGAAATTTGTTTTGAGAAATACAAAGGACAAGGATTTAGATGAGGAAGCTATTATTACAAGAAATGAGAATAGAGAAATTTTAACAATAAAATATATGGATAAACTTTATGAGTATTACCTCGGAAATATTAAAGAAAAAGATATGAATTCCCTTTATTTTGATGTGGAGCATCCATTAATAAAGGTGTTAGGAGAAATGGAAGCCAACGGATTTAGAATTAATGAAGAAATTCTAAATGATTTAGGGGTAAAATTAAGCTTAGAGATAGAAAAAGTTGAAAAAGAAATTTATGATATATCTGAAGAAAAATTTAATATAAACTCTCCTAAACAATTAGGAAAAATATTATTTGAAAAATTAGATTTGCCAGTAATCAAAAAAACTAAAACGGGATATTCTACAAATGCAGAAGTGCTAGAAAAATTAAGAGATAAACACCCTATTATAGATAAAATATCTCATTATAGACAAATAACTAAATTAAATTCCACTTACGTAGAAGGTTTAAAAAATGTAATTGAAGAAGATGGAAAGATACACACTACATTTAATCAAACTGTTACTACAACGGGAAGACTTTCAAGCACAGAACCTAATTTGCAAAATATACCTATAAAATATGAATTGGGGAGAGAAGTTAGAAAAGTTTTTGTGTCGGATAATCCAGAAGATATAATTTTATCAGCAGATTATTCGCAAATCGAATTAAGAGTTCTTGCTCATATATCTGAGGATGAAAATTTTATAGATGCATTTGTTCACCATAGCGATATTCACAGAAAAACTGCGGCAGAAGTATTTAAAGTACCTTATGAAGAAGTAACATCAAAGCTTAGAAGTAATGCCAAAGCAGTTAATTTTGGTATAGTTTATGGCATAGGGCCTTTTAGCTTATCAGAGGATTTGAATATTTCTAGAAAAGAAGCGAAGGAATATATAGAAACTTATTTTGAAAGATATCCTAAAATTAAAGGCTATTTTGATAATGTTATTAAAAATGCAATTCAGGACGGATATGTTACTACTATTTTAAATAGAAGAAGATTGATACCAGAGATTCAAGCTTCAAGTAAAATTGTAAAAGCTTTTGGAGAGCGTTTAGCAATGAATACTCCTATCCAAGGATCTGCAGCGGATATTATTAAATTAGCTATGATAAAAGTATACCATAGGCTTAGCACGGAAAAATTAGAATCTACTTTATTGCTGCAAGTACATGATGAATTGATTTTAAATGTTAAAAGACATGAGTTAGAGAAAGTAAAAGACATTGTTAAGGTTGAAATGGAGAATGTAATAAAGCTTTCAGTACCTTTAGAAGTTGATATGAACACAGGGGAAAATTGGTATGAAACAAAATAGTTTTAAAGGGAAAATGATTAAAGTTGGATTGACGGGTGGCATAGGAAGTGGAAAAAGCACCATTTCTAATATGATTAAGGAAAAGAATATACCTGTAATAGATGCAGATATAATTTCTAGAGATGTACTTAGGCTTTATCCAGAAGTGCTTATAAATATAAAAAGTACTTTTGGAGCTTGCTTTTTTGATGATGACAAGCAACTTAAAAGGCAAGAATTTGGTAATTTTATTTTCGAAAAAAAAGAGAGAAAAGAAACTTTAGAAAAAATTATTATTCCTTTTATAATAAAGGAAATAAATGAAAGAGTTCTTGAATATGATAAAATAAACACAGAAATTATTGTTATTGATGCGCCTACATTAATAGAACATGAATTACACAAAACAATGGATGTGAATATTTTGGTTTGGGTAGACAAGGAAACTCAAATTAATAGAGTTATGATAAGAGATAGCCTTACCAAAGAAAATACTATTAATAGAATTAATTCTCAGATGAGTATGGAAGATAAAAAAACTTTTGTTGATTATATTATAGACAACTCAGGATCAAGGGATTTATCGGTAAAACAATTAAACAATGTTCTGATAAACATTAAACAGAATTTAATAAAGGTGAAAAAATGAAATTTCTTAAGAGAATAATAATAATTGGATTAATGATCTTGGTAGTAGGCATTAGTGGAAAGAGTATAGCTAAGTATTTCTATCCTTTAACTTATTGGGAGTGGGTAGTAGAGTATTCAGAGCAATATGAAATTGATCCTTACTTTGTTTTTGCCATAATTAAAGCGGAAAGTAACTTTAATTATAATGCAGAATCACCTAAAGGAGCTAGAGGTTTGATGCAAATTATGCCTGATACTGCTCAGTGGGCAGCCTCGCTAATGGGTACTGAAGATTACTCGGATGATAAACTTTTTCAGCCAGATTTTAATATAAAATTGGGTTGTTGGTACTTAAATAACTTAAAAAAAGAGTTTGGCGATAATAACAAATTAATTTTAGCAGCATACAATGGTGGTAGAGGTAATGTTAATAAATGGCTAGATAATGAAGAATATTCTTTAGATGGTGAGGAACTTCATAATATACCATTTGGAGAAACTGATAAATATATAAAAAGAGTAGAAGTAAATTATAATGTATATAAATTTCTTTATTGTCAAGGAGAATTTAGAGATATTTTAGAAAAAATAATCTCTCAATATTTCAGATAATTAGTTGACATAATTGGGTTTCGGTGTATAATAATTATATACTTAAATACATGAATTAAATGCAGGTGTGGCGGAATGGCAGACGCGCTATCTTGAGGGGGTAGTGAACAAATGTTCGTATGGGTTCAAGTCCCATCATCTGCACCAAAAGATTCCACTTGAAATTTTGAAAAAAGTTTGCTATATTAAATATAGAGAGAAACACAAAAATTAAATAGTTAAAATTTCTGGATTATGCGTGAGCTCTTGTATTGAACCTACAGTTCAAGCAAGGGAGTTCAATATTTTGATGATAATATGAACTTATTATGAGACCCTTAGACGGCTTTTAAGAGATAGATTCACCATTGAGAACACCCACCTATCACGAGGATAGGTGTCAATTATAGGGTAGCGGTTTTTCGGAGATATTATATGTATTTTGAAGAGAAGGATTTATTCCTTCTCTTTTGTTTTTTTTTTTTTTTTTTGAATGTAAAAATTAAAATCTATATGAAATAGGTCATAAAAAATAATGGGTTTAATGGTATAATATCTACAAAATATGGATAGAAAAACAGGCTAGAAAAAACTTTGACAGCTTTCAATCAAAATAAAAATTTAACAAAAAAATTAATAATAATATATTTATATAGAAAATCATTACTGTCAGATTACAAAAAGTGATAAAATATGTTATAATAAGGGGGTATATTAAAAAAAGGGTAAAAGTTGAAGGGTTGGAATATAGCTAATGATTAAAAATAAAATAAAGATAATTAATTACTTTATTGTTCTTATAATTGTAATAATGATAATTAGTATTTTTTCGGGTTTAAAGGTGAAGGCAATTCATACCAAAAGAATTCTTTTGATTAGTTCATACAACTATAGTTTTCCCACCTTCCAAAATCAAATAGAAGGAGTGAAATCTCAACTTAATTCTTCTGAAGTTTTAATTGATGTAGAGTTTATGGATTTTAAAAGATTTGAGACGGAAACTAATTTATCTAATTTTTATAATTCCCTTAAATATAAACTAGAACAATTAGAAAAATATGAGTTGGTGATAGTTACCGATGATAATGCTTTAGATTTTGCAATGGAATATAATGAAGAATTATTTAAAGATACTCCTATAGTGTTTTTAGGTATAAATAATCATCAAAAGGCAGTTAATGCATCCATAAACCCTAATATAACAGGTGTTGAAGAGTGTATATCGATGTTTGACACAATAGATATAGCAACTAAATTGAATAAAGGTGCAAAAAAGATTATTGCTCTTTCAGATGGAACCGAAACTAGCAGGTCGGATTTGGAGCTTTATTATACTACCAAAAAAGAATTCCAAACTTATGAATTTACTGATATAAATTTAAGTGAAATGACTTTTGAAGAGTTTTATGGAGAAATAGAACAAATAAATAAAGATGATATTGTATTACTTTTATCAGCTTATACAGATAAGTTAGGCAATGATAAAAGTTTTAATGAAAGTTTAGAGCTTATTAATGAATCTTGCCAAGCTCCTATTTATCATTTATGGGAACATGGAATAGGAGAAGGTGTTTTGGGAGGAAAGGTTATTAGCCATTATGAACAAGGAAAAAGGGCTGGAAAAATAGTTAATAGCGTGCTTAATGGTGAGTCTATAAAAAACTATCCTTTAATAACAGAAGAAAATAATAAGTACATCTTTGATGTAAAAAAATTAGAAGAGAATAATATAAGTATGAATTTATTACCTAAAAATACTATTTTAATAAATGAAAAAATTTCTTTTTACGAAAATAATAAAAAAATAGTGAATAGAATAATAGCTTTGTTTATATTTTTATCCCTACTAATAATATACTTAATGACTAATATACATATTAGAAAAAAACATGAAAAAGAGTTACTTAATAAAAATGAGGAATTAAATGATACTTTTCAAGAATTGGCAATATCACAAAATGAGCTAAAACGTCAATATTCAAAGATTCACAAATATGCTTATTATGATAATTTGACAGGTCTTACTAATAGAACTAGTTTGAAAATTAAATTAAGAAATCTAACTCAGATTAAAACAGATTATTTGAAACAATTTGCAGTGATATTTTTAGATTTGGATAATTTTAAGTTTGTTAATGATTCTTATGGACATTCTATAGGAGATAAAGTTTTGAAAGAGATTGCCAAGGAATTAATTAAGTTAGATTTGGGAAATTCATCAATTTACAGGTTGGGTGGAGATGAATTTGTACTAATTTTAGAGGATTATCAAGATACTTTTGATTTGAATTATAAGACTGATAAATTAAGAAAAACACTTGATAGAGCAATAGATATTGAAGGAAATAAGTATTTTATAACAGCTAGTATAGGGGTGGCTATATATCCGCAAAATGGGAAAAATTATTCCGAATTATTGAAAAATGCAGATGCGGCTATGTATAAGGCGAAGGAAAATGGGAAAAACTGTAGTGCTATCTATGATGAATCTATTAATGCTAAATTGAATAGAAACATGGAAATACGTAGTGAATTAGTAAATGCTTTCACTTACAAAGAGTTTTTTCTTAATTTTCAACCTCAAATTGACATAGAATCCGGAAGAGTTTATGGATTCGAGGCCTTAATTAGATGGATTAACCCAAAATTGGGTTTTGTATCTCCGGGTGAATTTATTGAAGTGGCTGAAGAAATGGGAAGGATAGTTCAAATAGGTAATTGGGTTTTAAAAGAATCCTGTATTTTCTGTAAAAAGATTAATGAAAAATATGAGAACAAGTTGATTATTTCAGTGAATGTTTCTGCAGTTCAATTGATGCAGAAAGATTTTCTTGAAAATATAAAGAATATACTTGAAAAAACTGAAGTGGATCCTAAGCTTGTAGCTATTGAAATCACAGAAACAGCAGTCTTGAAAAATTTTGATTTAAATAGAGCTAAACTTGAACAAATAAAATCTATGGGAATAAAAGTTTCCTTAGACGATTTTGGGAAAGGATATTCTTCTCTTTATTATCTTAGAAACTTACCTATTGACACATTGAAAATAGATAAATCATTTATAGATGATATAATAACAAATGATAATGAAAGCACTATTAAAGATTTAACTGAATCTATTATTTTAATTGCACATAAGGTGGGGTTAAAGGTAATAGCAGAAGGTGTTGAGATGCCAATGCAGTTAATGAAATTAAAGGAGTATAAATGTGATTTTATGCAAGGATATTATGTAAGCAAACCTATAGAAGAAAAATTGGTGTGCGAATTCTTGAAAAAATTTGAAGAAAATAAAGGAGAATACAAAATATGGAATTAAAGGTATTTATGAAAAACATTGAAGAGCCAATAATTTTTAGCGGTGATAGAATAGATGTTTTAGAGTATGAAAGGCAAGGAATTTTATATCAACAAATTAGATGTTTTAAAAAAGGATTTAGTAAAAGTGAATATATAGAAAAAGAAGGAATTAAAAGAATCGAAAAAAATTAAAACCTGATTAAAATAAATTGATTTGTATTTATTATCGAACTATATACAAAAAAATATAAAAAATTATACATATTATACAAAAGTAGTAGTATAATAGTAAATGTAAAGAAGTTTATTTAATGGGGGGTAATTTTATGTACTGCACAATGATACATGAGAACATTACAGATTCAGTAAAAGAAATCTGCAAAGAAAAAAACATAAAAACTTTAAAGAAAATTCACATCACAATTAATCCAAGCTGTAGTTTTACAAAGGAGTCTATCAAAGAAGAATTAAAATATAATTTGCCACATATTAACTTTGATAGAATGCAAATAATTTTAGATAGTTCTAAAAATATGGACAAACAAGCAGTGATAAATAGTGTGGATGGGTATTAAGTTTTATCAAAGATGAAACTAAAAGAGATGGTGTAAATTGAAATTTTATTTAATACTTAAAGGATAGCTTAGGCTATCCTTTATTTATGTGGTAACAAGATAAAAATAAATATTTGATATTTTATAATAATTAGTAGTATAATAAATTAATAGTTGAGCTGGGATACTATAATTAAGGTAATATTGCTGAAAGGATGAGATTTTATGAGTTTTAAAAAAGTTAATGAGCTAGATGATACTTCAGTTGAAGGCAAAAAATCTATTCTAGTATATGGATTCAATGAAGAAGAATTGATAAAGGTTAAAAAATTCACTGGTGAAATGAAAATTGAAGAAATAATTTATGTAGATAAAAACATGGTGCAAAACACTTTAGGAGATTTAGCTCTTGGTAATGGAAAAGTATCAAATGTATTTAATAATCCAGTGATTATAGAAAAAGTAGTGGTATTTAGTAATTTATCAGATAAGAATATATACGATTATGTGAATGGATTTAAAAAAGAAATTGGGATTAGACCTATATTTGCATCAATAACAGTCCATTCAATAAAATGGAAATTTTACGATCTTATACAAGAATTAATTAAAGAAAAAGAAGAAATGAAAAAAATAAGTCCTAAATAGACTTATTTTTTTTTCATTAACACTTTACAAATTTAGCGCGCTAAAGTATAATAAAGCAGAAGAAAAGAATATATTACAATTAAAACTAAGGAAATGAATTTAGGGGGAAGTATTATGAAGAAAAAAATAGTTTTGGGTATTGCAATTGTATTATCAGTAGCAAGTATATTTACAGCATGTAGCAAAAGTGAAAATTCTGGAGAAGATGAGTCTTTGAAGTATGTTCAAGAAAAGAAAGAATTTATATTGGGATTAGACGATAGTTTTCCACCAATGGGATTTAAAGATGAAAGTGGAGAAATTGTTGGATTTGATATAGATATGGCTAAAGAAGTTACAAGTAGAATGGGTGTTGAACTAAAATTACAGGCCATAGACTGGGATTCAAAGGTTTTAAGTTTAGATAAAAAAGATATAGATTGTATTTGGAATGGACTTACTATTACAGAAGAAAGAAAAGAAAATATTGAGTTTTCAAATGCTTATTTAGAAAATAGACAAGTAATTATAGTTTTAGCAGATTCAACTATTGATACTAAGGCAGATTTAAAAGACAAGGTAGTTAGTGTACAAGCTGGTAGTAGTGGTAAAGACGCTGTTTCAGGTGAAAGCGATGTTTTGGATACATTTAAAGAATTAAGAGAATTTTCTAACTATACAGAAGCTTTGATGGATTTGAGTGCAGGAAGAACAGATGCTGTTGTAATTGATGAGATAGTGGGAAGATATTACATGAGCAAAAAAGCTGGAGAGTACAAAGTTGCTTCTGAAGATTTTGGTGGAGAAGAGTATGGAATAGGATTTAGAAAAGGCGAGTTGCTTTTAGCAGAAGAAGTAAATAAAATATTACAAGAGATGAAAGAAGATGGGACTTCAGCGAAAATATCTGAAAAGTGGTTTGGAGAAGACATCGTTAAATAGCAGGAGGAAAATTAGTGGCATATTTATTAAATATTACTTTATTTATATTAAAAGGTGCAGCTCTTTCACTTAAAATTTATGGAATTACAATACTATTATCAATACCTTTAGGGGTAATATTTGCACTAGGTAAAACATCTAAAATAAAATGGATTACAAGCATTATTACCGCTTATACCACGGTTGTAAGAGGAACACCTTTATTGTTGCAATTATATTTCACTTACTACGGATTATCTGTTATAGGCATTAGTTTAAGTCAATTTACAGCAGCAGCAATTACGTTTATTTTAAACTATGCAGCTTATTTCACAGAAATTTTCCGTGGAGGATTGGAATCAATTGATAAAGGACAATATGAGGCTTCAAAGGCGCTAGGGATGGATTATAAACAAACAATGACTAGAATAATTATCCCTCAAACTATAAGAAGAGTACTTCCATCTATGAGTAATGAAGCTATAAATTTGGTGAAAGATACAGCTTTGGTGACGGTAATAGGTATGCCAGAAATTATGAAAGCTACTAAAGAAGTGGTTAATAGGGATTTCACTATTGTCCCATTTGTTGTGGCTGGAGCTATTTATTTAACACTAACTTTCTTTATAGTAATAGTTTTTAGAAAGCTAGAGAAAAGATATTTGATAGAGGATTAAAAATATAGAAAAGAATAAACTTATAGCTGGGAAATTTCTAGTTATAGGTTTATTTTTTTAGATTAATTTAAAATTTTATTAGTAAATTAAATTATTATTATTTTCTATTTTTAGAGAAAATATGATATATTTATATTGATAATAATTATCTTGACGGAAGGTGACTTAAATGAAAAAAGTAAAAAATTTGTTTTTATCAGGGCTTGCAGCAAGTGTACCTATAGCTATTACTTATTATATTTTAAAAACAATATTTCTGTTTATAGATTCCTTTTCCAAAAAAATTATAATTTTTGTATTTGGAAAATACTATATTGGACTTGGTTTCCTACTGACAATAGGAATTATTCTTTTGATAGGATTTGTTACTAGCAATGTAATAGGTAAGAAAATATTTGATTATTTTGAACGAGCAATAAATAAATTGCCTATAGTTAACTCAATATATGCATCAATTAAAGAACTTAGTAAAACTTTTTCTTCATCATCAAACAATAGATTTTCAAAGGTTGTAATGGTTGATTTTCCTAAAGATGGTATAAAAAGCATGGGTTTTATTACTAATGACAATATTGCTATAAATGATGAAAAGAAAGTGGCAGTTTTTATACCAACAACACCTAATCCTACAAATGGATTTTTGGTTTTTGTAGATATAGATTCTGTAGAGAAAGTTGATATAACGGTTGATGAAGCTATTAAAACTATAATATCAATGTCTACCTTAGCACCTGAAGAGTTTACATCAAAAGAAAATAAAATAAAATAGTATTTATATTAATAGTAGTGCATAAATTTAATTATAAAGAAATTTATATGGAGGTTTGTGTATGGATTCAGATTACAATGAAGAGATGGAAATGAATGAAGATTTTGATAGTATGTATGAAATGATGCCTATGCCCATGATGCCTTTTTTTATGTCTAATATGAACATGGGGGATATGGGAAAGGAAATGGACCCGTCAAGAATCAATGCTTATAATTTTCAAAATATGGCATTGAATCAAATGATGCCACAACAGATGGCAGGATATAACATGCAAAGTGGTTTAGATGAAGATATTGCAGAAGATGAAGTTGTGGAACCTATGCGTAAGAAAAAAAAATATGATGATAAATATGATACACAAAGACAAGTTAATATGGTTTTGAGAAGTATTAGGAGGTATAATCCTGGTGTATTTAGATATTTAAATATGTATGGGGTACCTTATGAGGCTTCAAATAAAATTGTTAGAAGAATCATTAGATTAACTCTGATGTATTCAGAATATTAATCATAATAATGATAAAAATCGGTAAGCTTATTTTAATAGGCTGCCTTTTTTTATTATTATGTTTTATGGAAAAGTTTACAAATGAGTATTTGACAAAGTTTGTATATATATATATAATAAATAATATACCATTATAAAGTGGTTGTTAAACAATAGTATTGTAAAGTACTCTTGATAAGAGTTGGTTTTCATAACATTGTTATGTACAAGCTTTAAGTAACGTATGGGAGGAAAAAAATGAATAAGTATTTTAGCAAGATGTTTATATCTTCAATTTTTATTATGGCTGTTACAATTTTTTTGGGTTTGGGATCTGATACTGCAAAAGCAGATATGTTAATGAATAAATCTAAGAGTATGTCTATGTTGTCAACGACTCTTAATTCAGAAAGAGTTTTAATTGTCCCAGAGTCATTAGTTGAACGGACCATGATGTCTAGAGGAAAAACATTAGGAGCTAGCATTGTAGAATATGCTTATAATTTTCTTGGACGACCTTATGTTTGGGGTGCTTCAGGACCTAATTCATTTGATTGCTCAGGTCTTACAGCTTATGTTTATGGTAAGTTTGGGTATAACTTGGGACACTATACGGGATATCAATATGAAATGGGAACTTCTGTTTCAAAAGATAATCTACAAATGGGTGATTTAGTGTTTTTTAATACCTCGGGACCACATTCTCATGTAGGAATTTACATAGGAAATGGTAGTTTCATACATGCACCTTCAACTGGAGATGTGGTTAAAATAAGTAGTTTAAATGATTCGTACTATGGAGCTAAATTTTGTGGTGGCAGAAGGATTATTTATTAAATGATTATATAAACATTGTTGTGGAATTGCCTGAAAAATTCAGGCTTTTTTTTTTACTTTTATTCATAAAATTCACTTCACTTTAATAGTATTTATATATAGATAAATAGCTATGGTTTTAGTTAAAGTTTGATTATCTAGCTAAATTCTTGTTTGTGAGGAGTGATAAAATGAAATACACAAGATATGATCTTAATAAAAGGAAAAATGATTTTTCAGGATTTTTATTAGGATTAGTTGGAGTAATAATTATTTCTACCCTTTTAGGAACTGTTTTATTTAAAATTTTTATGCCATCTATCAATACAGGAGGGGAAGTATCTTCCACTAGTGAAAATAAAATAGAAGGTACCGAAAGTTCCGAAATTGATGAAAAAGGACAACCTGTTATTAAACCTATTGACGAAAGTAATAAAGATGCTGGCGACAATGCCTCAGATGATTCAACAGCTACAGGTAAGTCGGATGGAATGTTTAAAATTTTGCAGTGCGGTGCTTTTGGAGACAATGCTAATGCCCTGAAGTTAAAGGAAGAATTAAATGGATTTGGAGCAGCTTTTATTATAAGCGAAAATGAAATAAACAAAGTTGTGCTAGGAGTTTATAAAAAGGATACACTAGATGCAATAACAGTAAAATTGACCAGTGCAAATATAGAATTTAGTACTCATAATATAAATTTTTCAAAGGAGAATAGTTGTGAAAATCAAATATCTTTGATTTTAGATGCTAATCTTAGTTTGATTAATGAAATTGAGCAAAATGGAGCCACAGCAATTAAAACAGAAAGTATGAAAACTTGGTTAAACTCTTTGGCTGAAATAAAGGAAACTGAAATTAATTATAATAATTTAAATGAATTAAAAACTTATTGTGATAGTCTTCCAGAAGAGATAAAGAAAGAAGATATACAAACTTTAAAAGAATATTTATATAAGTATATTATAAAGGTAGAAAATTCAATATAAGACTTAATGAAAAGTGGTTACTTTGAAAAGTAACCACTTTTTCATTAAGAAGTAGATTAAAAACACATTATAAATTAAAGTTATGAAATTTTTGAAAAAACTATATATAGCTACTTGTTTAAGATTTTATTAAATGTTAAACTATACTAGAAAATAGATATACTTTCAAAGCAATTTGTAGGAAATCATAATATTTATGAATTTAAAAGTTATTATAATTGGATTTTTATGAATATTATTACAAAATAGGTTTATACTTTGAAGGAGTACTAGTACTACCAAGGAGTGATATATTGAATATAGTTTTAGCATCTGCTTCAGAGAGACGTAGAGAATTACTAAGTAGACTTACCGAAAATTTCACAGTAATAGTAAGTGATTTCGATGAAAGCAGTGTAGAATTCACAGGAGAATTAGAAAATTTTGTGATGGAAATCGCTAAAGGGAAAGCTCTTGACGTTTTAGATAAACTTGAACAACAAGCAATAATAATTGGTTGTGATACAATTGTGGCCATTGATGATAAATTATTAGGTAAACCTAAGAGTAAAGAAGAAGCAATAAATATGCTTAAATCTTTAAGTGGAAAAGTTCATCAAGTTTGTTCAGGAATAGCTATTATAGATTCTTTTACAGGAAAGATTTCAACAGATTTTGTCACTACACATATTAAGTTTTCACAGATTAGTGAAGCAAATATCATAAAATATGTGGATACAGGTGATCCTATGGATAAGGCTGGAGCTTATGGAATTCAAGGGATAGCTGGTATTTTTGTGGAGGAAATTAAAGGTTGTTACTACAGTGTTGTAGGACTTCCCATAAATAAGCTAAATAGTATGTTAAAGGGGATGGGGGTAAATCTTTAAGGAGGTATTTATGTATAATAGCCTTAAAATTATTGATTTACCATGTAATGAAAGACCGAGAGAAAAACTTATTAGATATGGAGCAGGAGAACTATCTAATAGTGAGTTGTTAGCGGTTGTGTTAAGATGCGGGACCAAATCTGAGAATATAATTAATCTTTGTAATAGATTATTAAAGGAAACAGGTGGATTAAATGGATTGTTGGATTTTTCAGTAAAAGAGTTTATGGAGATTAATGGTATAGGTGAAGCGAAAGCGGCTCAGCTTTTATCCATAGCTGAGTTATCTAAAAGATTTAAGTCTTTTAAATCAGGAGAAACTATTAAAATAAAATCTCCAAAAGATGCGGTTGATTTTCTTATGGAAGAAATGAGATATTTAAGGGAAGAACATTTAAAAGTTATAATGCTGAATACTAAAAATATTGTGATTTCAGTGAAAGATGTTTCTATAGGAAGCTTAAATTCTTCAATAGTACATCCGAGAGAAGTTTTTTTGGATGCAATAAAAAAAAGTAGCGCATCTATAATAATTTGTCATAATCACCCTTCAGGGGATCCATCACCAAGTAAAGAGGATATTGAAATTACGAAAAGATTAATAGAATGTGGTAAACTTTTAGGAATTGAAATTCTTGATCATTTGATTATTGGTAATGGAATATATATAAGTTTAAAAGAAAAAGGGATTTTTTAATTTGAGAGGAGAATTATTGTGAGTTTATTTGGAATATCAAAGGACATGGGAATAGATTTAGGAACAGCAAATACATTGGTTTTTGTAAGAGGTAAGGGAATTGTTATTAGGGAGCCTTCAGTTGTAGCAATAAATAAATTAACTAATAAGGTTTTGGCAGTTGGAGATGATGCTAAGCAAATGATTGGTAGAACTCCTGGTAATATTGTTGCTATACGACCTTTAAAAGATGGAGTTATTGCAGATTTTGATATTACTGAAATAATGTTAAGACATTTTATAACAAAAGCTATAACAAAATCAGCTTTTGCTAGCCCTAGAATTGTAGTGTGTTACCCATCAGGAATAACAGCAGTTGAAAAAAGAGCTATTGAAGAAGCAACAAAAAGAGCAGGGGCTAGAGAAGTTTATCTTATGGAAGAACCTATGGCAGCAGCTATTGGAGCAGGGCTTCCAGTTGATGAACCTAGAGGTAGCATGGTGGTAGATATTGGTGGTGGAACAACAGAAGTTGCAGTGGTTTCATTAGGTGGAATAGTTACAAGTCAATCTTTGAGAACTGCAGGAGATGATTTAGATGCTGCAATTATTTCATATATAAAGAAACAATATAGTTTAATGATTGGAGAACGTACAGCAGAAGCTATTAAAATAAATATTGGATCTGCTTATCCAACTCAAGACAACAGTGAAGGCAATTTAGAAGAAATGGATATGAATGAAGATAATATAAATTCAGAAAAAATAATGGATATTAGAGGACGTGATCTAATCACAGGACTTCCTAAAGTAATTACTATAGGAGAAAATGAAATTAGAAATGCTTTAAAAGAGCCAGTTGATGCTATTGTAGAAGCTATAAAAACTAGTTTGGAAAAAACACCACCGGAACTTGCTGCAGATATTATGGATAAAGGAATTATGCTTACTGGTGGAGGAGCAATGCTTAGAGGACTTGATAAGCTTATAAATAAAGAAACCCATATGCCTGTAAATATAGCAGAAGCTTCACTTGATTGTGTAGCAGTGGGTGCTGGAAAATATGTTGATAGTATAAATAAATTATCTAGAAAGAGAAGATAGTGATATTATGATGAAGACATTTTTGAAGAATAAACTGACAGTAACTGTACTTGTACTGTCAGTTACCTTTTTATGTAGCATAGTTTATACAAGAAATAATGGTAATAAAAACTTTATAGAAAATGGTATTGGAGCCTTTATCAATCCGGTGCAGGGTTTTATTTACAATATAAACAGTGGCATAATTACTAATTTTCAATTTGTTGTTAATTTCAATGAAGTAAAAGCTGAAAATGAATTATTAAGAAAAGAAAATAGTGTTTTAAAAGAGAAAGAAAAGAAATATGATTCTCTTGCAAATGAAAATAAGAATTTAAAAAAAATGTTTAATTTTGCAGAACAAAGAGATGAATTTAACTACATTGGATGCGATATAATTGGGAAGAGCGGAGAAAATTGGCTGGAT
Source organism: Clostridium grantii DSM 8605 (assembly GCF_900129965.1). Taxonomy (GTDB): domain Bacteria; phylum Bacillota; class Clostridia; order Clostridiales; family Clostridiaceae; genus Clostridium_AF; species Clostridium_AF grantii. Next base: position 16,670 of record NZ_FQXM01000023.1, read on the forward strand.
GGATTTGTAATAAATAAAGGAGTTAATGATAATTTAGCTAAAGGTATGGTGGTAATTACAGTAGATGGACTAGTTGGTCAGATAAATTCAGTTGGAACTAATTGGGCCATAGTTGAAACTTTAATAAATGAAAATATAGCTGTTGCGGCTTTGATAGATAGCACAAGAGAAACTGATTCCATTGTTAAGGGATATAGAGAAAATAGTGATGATTTACTAGCTAAGCTGTATTATTTGCCTATGGATTCTCAAGTGGCCATAAATGATATTGTTTCTACTTCAGGACTTGGAGGAGTTTATCCTAAAGATATAATAATTGGCAAGGTTATTAGTATAGAAGATGACAAAAGCAAACTTCTGAAGAACGCATTAATTGAGCCAGCTGTAGATTTTAATAAACTTGAAGAGATTTTTGTGGTTGTTCCAAAGGAAACAAGGAATATAGAATATTAAGGTGATGGGATGAAAAAAAAAATTATTATAGTTTTGATTTGCTTTTTATTATTTATTTTAGATAATTCATTAATGCCCTTTTTAGCTATAAAAGGGGTTTATCCAAGTTTGTTATTTTCTTTTGCTTTATCTTATGCAATTATATATGAAAAATGGGAAGCTTTAACCATAGGAGTTTTTACTGGATTATTACAGGATATCTATTTTACTAATGCATTTGGAATAAATTTATTAACTAATATGCTGATGTGTATTGTTGCTTCAAATGTAGGCGCTTTAATTTATAAGGATAAGAGTATAATACCTATTATAACTAATTTTTCTTTATCTCTTGTTAAAGGTGTTTTAGTGGTTATTCTTTTATTTATTATAAATCAAAAAACGGATAATACTTTGATTGTATACAGGAGTGTATATACAGGTATGGTGGCTGTTTTTATGTATAACTTTATTTTTAAGCTAAGTCAAAAGAATTTTATGACTAAGGATTGGAATATAAAGAAGAGAGGATTTTAAATGAAGAAAACAAAAGGTAAAAAAAATTATAGATATTTTTCGTTTGGAATTGTAGTGGTAATAATTTTCGTGGTTATAATTTCAAGACTGGTTTTTCTACAATTAGTTCGAGGGGATGAATATAGAGAGCAAGCAATTAATAGAATAAATAGGGAGATTCAGCAGGATGCACCTAGAGGATCTATATTAGATCGAAATGGCATTGTTCTTGCAGAAGATAAGCAAGGATATTCTATTACATTTACTGAAACAGAGGAAAGTAAAGAAAATATTTTTGAGACTATGGAACTTTTATTTGGTGTTCTAAATGAACATAATATTAAAATAGAAGATTCTTTGGCGTTAAAAGTTAATCCTCTTAGATTTGAATTTAACAGCACTAATCCTGATACAATTAAGGCCAGAGAACTACGTTTTAAAAAAGACAGAGGAATAGATGATTTTATTGTTAAAAGTGGATTGATTGAAGGTAAAACAAATATAAAAGATTTAACAGATGAAGAAGAAAAAATAGTAGATAAAGCAGTTTTGGAGTTTTCAACAGAAGATACCTACCAATTTATGTTAGAACTTTATGGCATAGAGTATGTGGAAAAGAAAGAAGCATACAAAAATTTATATGATGAGTTATCTACAAATTATGTAACTATATTAAATGAACTGTTAGAAAAATACCAAATAAACAATGTAGATAATGAAGAAAAAATGAATAATTTATTTCGTGCATTATATAATAATGGAAAAGATACAGAATTAATAAAATTATTGGATGAATACTCTATTGAGAATGTTACTTTGAGTGATGAAGTTAAAAGAGAATACTTATTAGTAAAAGATGGATTAAAAATGAATAGTTATAGTGGAAGTAAGAGTGTAACTATTGCAAGCAATATAGATAAAGAAACTGCGCTTATTATCAATCAAATGTATGCTGATTTACCTGGAATAGTGGTGGATGTTGATATGAATAGGATATATCCATATGGCGAAATGGCCTCAAGTGCAATTGGATATTTATCTAAGATAAGCCCTTTGAAGGAAACGGAGTATGAAGAAAAAGGGTATGATGCAAATTCTGATTATATTGGAGCAGCAGGTATAGAGGGAGCTCTTGAATCTACTCTTAAAGGAGAAAAAGGCGTTGTTTTTGCGGAAATAAATAAGCAAGGAAGAATAGTAAAAGAAATTGCAGAAAAACCAGCTTATCCTGGTAATGATGTAAAACTAACTATAGATATGAATCTACAGACAGTGGCAGAAAAAGCTTTGGAAGAAGCACTTACTGTTCAACAAGGAGCGGGAACTCATGGGTCAGATAATGTTGACACTACAAATGCTACTAGAGGAGCAGCGGTAGTTATTGATGTAAATACAGGGAAGATATTAGCTATGGTTAGTAAACCTGGATATGATCCTAATATTTTATCAACGGCGGGTATGTTAACTCCAGAATTACAACAAAAGTATTTTAATCCAGATTTAGAGGCTTTGGGCACTGAATATGTAACTAATTTACTAAAGAGAAGTTCTGCAGCAAGAGAGGTTTACAATGGTAATGAAGTATCTGAAATTGTAAATAAATTATTCCCAGTAGATGAAAGTATAGAAGACAATGATAGTATTAGGCAAGATAAATTTGATATATTTCCTAAATACTTATTCAATTATGCTACGCAAGCATTGACGCCGCCAGGTTCTACTTTTAAACCATTGATGTCAATAGCTGCATTAGAGGAAAATGTTGTGTCGCCTAATGAAACTATAAGGGATGGTCATTATTATCTTAAATATTATGCGGATAAAACCGCAAAGAAAAATACAAGTTTACATTCTGGTCAATCTTTTAATATTTATGATGCTTTAAAGGTTTCAAACAACTGGTTTTTTTATGAAATGGGCAGTAGATTATATGAAAAATATAAGAATGATGAAGATTTAAATAATGGTATAGATGCTATTGCAAAATGGGCTTGGCAATTTGGGTTGGGGGTTCCGCAAGGAGGTTCACCTTATACAGGAATAGAGATTTCGGAAAAATTTGGTCAAGTTTATAATTATGCAAGTAATAAAAAAACTATGGAAGCTATTTATATAAAAACTCTATATGATACTAATTTGATTCAAGGTCGAAGTATGGAATCTGGTGATCCCACATTTATTGGGGTTAACCTAAATGTGGATAGTAATGATGACGAAAAAATTATTGAGATAAAAGATGAAATAAAGAATTATGTAGCAGAAAAAATAAATGACGAAGGAACATTAAAAGAATTAAATGGAGAGAAAAGCTCCGTAAAAAAGAATATTGAAAAATTATTAACGGACTTAATAAAGATTGATAATGAATTTAAAGGCTTTTATGATAAAGAAAAAGCTACTAATGATGATTTTGATAAAATGGTTGCAACTCAATTTGATTATATATCATCAGCTATATTTTCATCTATTTACAATGCTAGATCTGAAATAAGCAATTCAAATAATTTAATCAGTGCTTCTATTGGTCAAGGAACTAATCAATTCACCCCTCTTCAACTGGCTATTTACACAGCAGCTATAGCTAATGGAGGAACCAGATATGAAGTATCTTTAGTTGATAGTATAATTAATCCACAAGGAGAAACAATTAAAGAGTTTCAACCAAAGGTACTAAATAAAATTGATATAGGTGAGTCTACTTTGAACGAAGTTAAAGAAGGTATGAGAAGAGTAGATGGAGAAGAACGTGGAACAGCCTACAGTGTTTTTAATAACTTTCCTATTGAAACAGCAGGGAAAACTGGGTCTGCAACCTTTGCTTCATATCAAGAAAAAATAGGAAGAACTGCTTATGGGGTATATGTGGGATTTGCACCACTTGAAAATCCAGAAATAGCAATTTCGGTTGTTATTTTCGACGGGGGTCACGGTGGTGAAATTGCAGGAATTGCAAAAGCTGTTTATGAAGAATACTTTAAGGAAACTTTAAAGACACAATATCCAGGGTATGTTCCTACTTATAATTATACAAATTCCACAAATGGAACAGCTCAAAATGAAAATACAGAAGCGAACAATAACCTTGAGGTGAATTATGATAATGGTTCAACTAGAATTATAAGTGAAGATTAGAAATAAAAACTCCTAAAGAATTATTTTAGGGGTTTTTATTTTGAATAATACCCTTAAATTTCAAATTAAAACAAAATAAGAAAAAAATACTCCCTAAGATTAATAAAATTATATAAATTTCATTAAAATTTTTAAAAAATTCGATTTTGTTGAAGGAAAAAAGAGATTTATGTTGAAATTATAACATAGGGCGTATTGGAGGATTTCTATGGTAAATGATGGATTGATAATCAAAGGAAATAAAGATGGATTAAACGCTGTTATTGATATGAACAAATTCAAAGATTTTGATGATATGATGAATTTTTTGAGAACTAAGCTTTCTAATGGTAAAAGATTCTATAAGGATGCCACTTTTGTCATTACAATTGATTTGAATTTAATAAATGAAAGAAATGTATCAAAATTGAAAGAAATGCTATTTAATGATTTTCTTATAAAAGAGTGTATTTTGGATGATTCCAAGGAGAAAACCAAAAAGAGTTTTTCAGGAATTTATGAAGGTAGAACCAAATTTATAAGAAATTCTATAAGAAGCGGTCAAACGATAAATTATAGTGGAAATTTAGTTATCATTGGAGATGTAAGTCCAGGTGCAGAAATTTTTGCAGGTGGGAATGTTTTTGTTTTTGGGAGTTTGAAAGGAAATGTTCATGCAGGGGTTAATGGTTCAAAGAAGTCTGTTGTAGGAGCCTTTGTTTTACAACCTCAATTACTAGAAATTTCGGGGGTATTAACTATATCACCGGATGGAGAGAAGCCCAAATATCCAGAGATTGCAAAGATAAAAGGGGATACAATTGTTGTAGAACCTTATTTGCCTGATAAATACTTTTAAACGGAGGGAATGTCAATGAGTGAAGCAATAGTTATAACATCAGGAAAAGGTGGGGTTGGTAAAACAACAACCACTGCAAACTTAGGAACGGCCTTAGCGAAATTGGGCAATAAAGTAGTGGTTATAGATGGGGATACAGGTCTTAGAAACTTAGATGTTTTGATGGGCTTAGAAAATAGAATTGTTTTTACACTATTAGATGTTATTGAAGGTAGATGTAGATTGAATCAAGCTCTTATTAAAGACAAAAGAGTAAAAGAATTATACTTATTACCAACAGCCCAAACAAGAGATAAAACTGATGTAAGCTCTGATAAAATGTTAGAGCTAGTAAATGAATTGAAAAAAGACTTTGATTATGTAATAATTGATTGCCCAGCTGGTATAGAGCAAGGCTTTGAAAACGCAGTTATTGGTGCTGATAGAGCTCTAATTGTTGTTAATCCAGAAGTTACGTCTGTAAGGGATGCAGATAGAGTTATAGGAAAGTTAGATGCTAAAGGGTTAGCAAATCATCAATTAATTGTAAATAGACTTGACTATAGAATGGTTAAAAAAGGTGAAATGCTAGATGTAAGTGATATAATTGATTCTCTTGCCATTAAATTGATTGGGGTAGTTCCAACAGATGAGCAAATAACAGTAGCAACAAATAAAGGGGAACCTGTAGTTTTAAATGAAAAGGCAAATGCGGGAATAGCATTTAATAATATTGCTAGAAGAGTTGTTGGAGAAGAAGTTCCTTTTATGCCTTTACAAGGTTCGGATTCAGCATTTGTAGCAGCATTTAAGAAGATTTTCAAATCATAAATAAATAGTGGAAAGTAACATAAGCATAAACTTGAGGAGGCTATGATGGAGCTGTTTAAAGTATTTTCTAATAAAAATTCAAAAGATGTGGCAAGAGATAGGCTTAAACTTATTCTTATTCATGACAGAGCAAAAATATCTCCTGCTGTTTTGGAAATGATGAAAAAGGATATATTAGAGGTAATAGAAAAATATGTAGTGATTGATAATGAGGAAGTAGAAGTAAAACTTGCAAGTATGGAAGAGTTAGAAGAGTGTTTTCCAGCATTAATTGCAAGCATACCAATAAAAGAAATGAAACTATTAGAAGGTAAATAAACCGTAAATTAAATGTAAATATATATTGTATAGTCCCTCTTTTATGATATAATCAAATTTATATTGGAGGGATTTATTTGTTTGAGAAATTAACCATAAATAAAAAATTAAGAAGCCATTTAGACTTTGTGCTAATAACTGTGACAATAATTATAGTTTTATTTGGATGCTTAAATATTAACAGTGCTTTAAAAACAATGTATTATGCAAAATTGCAATTTAATTGGTTATTGCTGAGTTTAGCAGTGGTTTATTTTACGCTACTAGTTGATTATAAGTTGATTAAAAACTATGTTCCAATTATATATTGGACTGGAGTTTTTTTGTTGGTTCTTAATGATTTTGTTTTAGGAAAAACAACAAAAGGTGCAACAGCTTGGATAAGTATTGGATCTAGGGCTATTCAACCTTCTGAATTTGCAAAATTAGGCATGATTTTAATGTTAGCCTTACTGCTAGAACAAATGGAAGGAAAAATAAATGAACCAAAAAACTTTTTTAAATTAGTTTTTTACGCTTTTATTCCAATGTCTTTAATAGTAATTCAACCAGATATGGGTATGACTATGGTAAGTTTTTTTATTGTGTTAGGAATATTCTTTATTTTTGGTTTGGATTTGAAGGTTATAATTGGTGGATTTGTAGGAATAATTGGACTAGTACTTGCTCTTTGGAATTCTTCTATTATGCCTGCATATTGGAAAACTAGGTTAACATCTTTCTTAACTCCAGAGGAATTTAGCCAAGGAGCTACTTTTCAATTACAACAGTCTTTGATTGGAATAGGTTCAGGAAAGTTGTTTGGTGAAGGCTATGGCCAAGGAGTTCAATTAGAAGGTAATCTTATCCCAGAAGCATTTACAGATTTTATATTTGCCGTTGTAGCAGAAGAGTGGGGGTTTATAGGTACTTTATTCCTTCTTACTTTATATGGAATTCTAATTTATAGAATGATAAAAATAGCTAAGGAATCTGGAGATTTATTTGGATCAGTTGTAGCTATAGGGGTGGTTTCGACTTTTGTTTTTTCTTTAATACAAAATATAGGTATGACAATTGGTTTAATGCCAGTTACTGGAATTACTTTGCCGTTAATGAGTTATGGGGGAAGTTCTTTATTGTCAAATTATATTGGAATTGCATTGGTTCTGAACATTGGAATGAGAAGGAAAAAAATAATATTCTAGGGGGATTAATTGTGAAAATTGCTTTAGTAGCACATGATGGAAAAAAAGATGAATTAATTGATTTTGTAAAAAGGTATAAGAATGTTTTTGAACAGCATGAATTATTCGCAACTGGAACAACAGGTACAAGAATAAATGAAGCTACAGGACTTAGTATCACTAGATTTTTATCAGGACCTCTTGGAGGAGACCAACAAATTGGAGCAGCAGTAGCTACAGGTCAAATGAATATTATTATATTTTTAAGAGATCCATTAACAGCACAACCACACGAACCAGATGTAAGTGCTTTACTAAGAATATGCGATGTACACTGTGTCCCATTAGCAACAAATTTGGGGTCAGCTGAAGTTGTAGTTAAAGCACTTATAACAACAAGAGAAGTTTAGTTAAAGAGCCTTAGGCTCTTTTTTTATTGCATATAAATTGACTTTTCTAAATATATATATATTAGAACTTAAACAGGAGGATTTTATGAGCCACTACAATACTGAATATGAAAACTACTATAGAAATTTAACTGGCACCAATACTTTGGAAATAAAAGGTAAAAAAACAAATAATAAATTGCATTTAGGGTCTGGTATAGGAAGTAATAAATCTATTGGTAAAAGAATTATTCAGGAATTTGCAGGAACTTTAATTTTATTTTTGTTAGTGATAGCAAGTAAATCTTTTTCTACCCCTAGGACTATTTCTACATATAATTATTGTAAGACAATTGTTAATGAAAGTTATGATTTCAAAGCAATAGAATTGAAGGCACAAGAAATTATAAGTGATCCTTCAAAAATAAATATAACATCTAAAATTGAAATTTGGCTTAATAATTTAAAAAGTAAAACATTAGAAATAGAGCCTATATTGAATAACATAAAGGAAAAGTTCAATTTATCAAGTGATAGCTTAATTACATATATTGAGTATAAAGAAAATTTATTCTTAGTTATAGGGCTATCGGGGGTTATTAATTGATTAAAATAAATAAGCTATTTATACCATATATAGTATTACTTATTATATTAGGATTTAAAGGGAGCATGTTTATTTCTTTGTTTTTTGTTATATGTCATGAATATGTTCATTATTTAGCAGCAAAAAGATATGGATTTAATGGTTTTTATATCGAAATTATGCCCATTGGAACCCTGCTAAAGTTAAAAGATTTAAATGATGCAGAACCTATGGAAGATTTAGTAATATCATTAGCTGGTCCCATGTTTAATATTTGTTGTGGACTGATTTTTTTTGTAATGAATCATTATTATAAATCAGAATTTTTAATACAACTTTATTTGACTAATTTTTCTTTAGGCATCTTTAATCTTATTCCTGCATTCCCTTTGGATGGAGGAAGGATATGTAGAGATATTTTAGCGAGAAGAACAATTTATAAAGAAGCTAATAGTATAGTAGTAGGGCTAAGTCAAATTATTGGTGTTTCATTTTTATTTGCTTTTTCGTTTTTGATGTTGTTTGAAGTAGATAATTTATCTATATGTGTAATGGGTATATTTATTTTATATGCTTCTTATAAAGAAAAAGAAAGGATTGTTTATATTATTATGGCTGATATTATTAAGAAGAAAGTAAGGTTTTTAGACAAAGGGTACATTGAAAACAAAAGCATATCCATTAATTATAAGGAAGATTTACTGAAAGCAATGAGTATTTTGGATAAAAATAAGTACAATATATTCATTGTATTAGATGATGATATGAAGTATTTTGGAATGATATATGAAGAAGAGGTAATATCTGCTTTAAAATCAAATGGAAATATTTCTATAGAACAGTATATTCTTTTGTCAAAAAAAGAAAGTAATGAAGACTTATGTAAACTTTCTGAAAAAGCTATAGAAGAGTGGGAGCAATGGTCTGAAAACTAAAAAAGTCTTTGTTCTTTACTTTTATAAACATTATGATAAAATAAGGAATGTAACTAAACATAGGAGGATGAATAATGAACAGAGTATCTGATGATATACTATTTAAGGTTGAGAAACCTGCAAGATATATTGGAGGAGAGCTGAATTCTTGTATAAAGGATAAAGAAAAAGTAGATATACGATATGCTTTTTGTTTTCCCGATGTATATGAAGTAGGAATGTCTCATCTAGGAACAAAAATTTTATACTATACATTAAATCAAAGAGAAGACACATATGCTGAAAGAGCTTATGCACCATGGCCTGACATGGAAGCAGAAATGAGGAAAAATAATATTCCTATGTTCACTTTGGAAACTAAAGATTCAATAAAAGAATTTGATTTTGTGTCTTTTACACTGCAGTATGAAATGAGTTATACAAATATTTTAAATATGCTAAATTTAGCTGATATAAATATAAGAGCTTCTCAAAGAACAGAAGATGACCCTATTGTTTTATGCGGAGGACCTTGTGCTTATAATCCAGAACCTTTACATGATATAGTAGATATATTTGCTTTAGGAGAAGGAGAAGAGCAGTTAGATCAATTAATGGATTTGTACAAAGAGTGTAAAGCAAAAAAGCTTACTAAAAAAGAATTTTTAAGAAAATCAACTAGTATTAAAGGAATTTATATTCCTAGTTTATATGAAACAACTTACAATGAAGATAATACTATAAAAGAGTTCAAGCCATTATATGAAGATGTTCCAGCAGTTGTTACTAAAGCATTTATTACTGATTTTAATGAAGTTGATTTTCCAGATAAATTATTAGTTCCATACATTGAAGTAGTTCATGATAGAGTAACTCTTGAAACCTTCCGTGGATGTACAAGAGGCTGTAGATTCTGCCAAGCAGGGATGATTTATAGACCACTTAGGGAAAAGAAAGCAGAAAAGTTACTTGAACAATCTGAAGAACTAATAAAAGCTACGGGATATGATGAAGTTTCATTAGTATCTTTGAGCATTTGTGATTATTCAGATATTGAAAATTTAGTATTTTCTTTAGTAGAAAAACATAGCGATAATAAAGTAGGGGTTTCACTTCCGTCTATTAGAATAGATTCTTTTTCTGTTGATTTGGTAAAAGAGATTCAAAAGGTTAGAAAAACTGGATTAACCTTTGCGCCAGAGGCAGGTTCTCAAAGAATGAGAGATATTATTAATAAAGGAGTAACAGAGGAAAATTTAATGGAATCATCAATAGCAGCATTTAAAGCAGGATGGTCTACTATTAAACTTTACTTTATGATTGGACTTCCTTATGAAAGAGAAGAAGATGTGCTTGGTATTGCTGACCTTGGCAAAAAAGTAGTAGCACAATATTATAGTGTACCTAAAGAAGAAAGAAAAAAAGGATTAAAGGTTAATCTTTCTAGTGCGATTTTTGTACCTAAAGCATTCACTCCATTCCAATGGGCAGCACAAGATAGAATGGATGTAACGAAAGAAAAAATTAAACTTATTAGAAATGCAGTTAATAAGGATAAACCAATAAATTATAATTGGCATGAATCACCAGTAAGTTATCTTGAAGCTATTTTTGCTAGAGGTGATAGAAGACTTTGTGATGTTTTAGTAAAAGCCTTCGAAAAAGGTGCTAAATTTGATGGATGGGGAGAACATTTTAAATTTAATATTTGGAGAGAAGCTTTAGAAGAATGTGGAGTGGATGGAGACTTTTATGCTCATAGAGAAAGATCTTATGAGGAAGTATTTCCATGGGATTTCATTGATATAGGTGTTACTAAAGAATTCTTGATAAAAGAGAATGAAAAAGCTAAAAATGAAGAACTTACAATGGATTGCAGAGGCGACTGCCAAAGTTGCGGTGTAAATACTAATGAAAACTTTAGAAATGGAGTGTGCTTTGAAAATGCGATATCTAATTAAGTTTACTAAAGAAGGTGAAATTAAATTTGTTGGACATTTAGAGCTTATGAGAACTATCCAGAGAACTGTTAGAAGAAGTGAAATTCCAGCAGAATATTCTCGTGGATTTAACCCTCATTTAGTAATGTCTTTAGCACAACCTTTGTCTGTTGGGGTTTATTCGGTAGGGGAATATATGGATTTGTCTTTAGCAGAAGAAATGGAAATAGAGGATTTAATTAATTCTTTAAACCAAAGTTCTCCAAATAGTATGAGATTTTTAGATGCAACAAAAATTGAAGAGTTTATAAATGTAAAGAAAAAGCCTCAAGCTATGGCAGCTGTTGAAATGGCTAGTTATAGGATTAAAATAAAAATTAAAGATAGTGTTAAAACAGAAGAACAAATAAAAAAATTAGTAAAAGAAACAGAATGGAATATTGTAAAGAAGTCTAAAAAGACTACAAAAGAGGTTAATATAAAGCCTTTGATTCATAAGTTTGATTTTCAATTGAAAGAAAATCAATTGATTATAGAGGTGCTTGTGGCTTGTGGTAGCGAGCAAAATTTATCGGCAAGATTACTAGCGGATTTCATTGCAGAAAATACTGATTTTGTTGATAAAGAAGCTTTTGTAGATATTTGTAGACTAGAAATGTATGCAACTAAAAAAGGGAAATTACTTCCTTTAATAGAATTTTTAAAGTAGATATTTATAAGACTCTCTGGTTTTCAACTAGAGAGTCTTATATTTGAGAGAAAAGCATAATGCAAACTAGAAAAAATTGCCTTTTTTATATTTACAATTTAGGTTATAATTAATATTAGTATATTTAAAATGCAATGAAGGAAGGACTTTTATGAGTTTTTACACTTTTAGGGAAGATGACATGGTTTTTGTTCCTTTTGATTTATTGGCCATTGATTTCGAATTCGTATCCACTAAAGTAATTAAAAATAAGGCTAAAACCCATTTGCAAGAAATTGTAGAGGTAGGAGCAATTTTAAAAGGTGACGAAAAAGAAATTGAATATAGCACAGTAGTTAAACCTAAAACTTTCGTGAAATGTAAGGATAAAGAAAATAAGTGTGTTATGCCAAATAGGTTTACTGTTGAGGAAATTAATAATGGGACAGAATTAATAAAAGCTTTAAGTAATTTAGGTAAGCTTTACAAACCTTATGATACAATTTGGATGTCTTGGGGCAAGGTGGAATATAGAATGATAAAAATGATTTTTGAAGACAACAAAATAAAAAATCCTTTTTTGTATGATGATTATATTGATTTGGCGGAGGAATATAGAAAATTTTATAACCTTAAATATAAAGTATCATTAGATAAGGCTCTTAATAATTTGGATATTGAACCTGCTGGAAGACATTTAGCTTTGGAAGATTCAAAATTGTTAATAAAAATTATAATTAAAATGTTTAATGATGGATATAGTATACATAAAGAAATATGAGACTGATAATGAGGTGGTTTTTTGGAAGAAATATTTATTGAAAGACAAGATAATAATTTGAGGATTGCTTTAAGAGAACATGGAACGCTTAAAGAATGTCTATTTGAAGAAGAATTTAGTGGACCTAGTCCAGGACAAATATATGTGGGTGTAGTTAAAGATGTAATACCAGCTTTAAATAGTGCATTTATAGATATTGGACATGAAAAGAATGCTTATATGGTGCTTAATAAAATTAATAAAAATATTAAAACCGGAGATTATATTGTGGTGGAAATCATGAAAGAAGCTTTAGGGGAGAAAGGTGCAAAAGTAACCACAAATATAAGTGTTCCAGGAAGATATGTAGTATTGATAAGTAAAAAAGGAGTTAGTTTTTCTAAAAAACTTTTAGAAGATAAAAACTATCAAGAACATATTAAATTTAATTTATTTATGCCAAAAGAGGCAGGAGTTATGATAAGAACTAATTCTTTAAATGTTGATATAGAAGCAGTAAATGAAGAAGTTAGAAATTTGGATTTAATATATGAAAAGATTATGATAGATGGAAAACACTCCCTAAAACCTAGAATCCTATTTGATTGTGGAGGTATATTAGGTAGAATACTTATGGATATAATAGGTGATAATACTGGCAAGGTTGTAGTTAATAATTTAGAGGATTATAAATATATAAAAAATCATATAATAGGAAAACCGGATTTAATAGTTGATGTAGAATTATATGAAGAAAAAGTGGATTTATTTTGTAAACATAATATAGAAAAGGAAATTCTTTCACTAAGAAATACAAAAGTACCTCTTAAAAATGGGGGGAATATTGTAATTGAAAGAACAGAAGCTATGCATGTTATCGATATAAACTCTGCATCAAATATCAATGAAAAAGATATGGAAAAAACAGCTTTTGAAACTAATCTTGAGGCTGCCAAAGAAATTTCTAAACAAATTATGTTAAGAAATCTCAGCGGAATTATTATAATTGATTTTATAAGAATGACAAACTTCAATAATATGAAAAAAATATCAGCTGCGCTTATCGATGGTTTTAAGTATGATAAAAAGAAAACTATGATATTTCCTCCTACAAAATTGAATTTAGTTCAGATTTCAAGAAAAAGAAGAGGAAAAACAATATATGAGTATATAGAAGAGGAATGTGGTTTATGTAGAGGCAAGGGAAATAGAATAAAACTACATTATTTACTTCATATGATGAAAAATGAGATGGTGGATATTGAAGAAAAGTTTGACTTCCAGAATATTTATATTGAATTAGATGAAATTTACAAAAAAGATGTTCAAGGGAATGTAGTTGAGTTTATAAAACAACTTAAAGCTTTTGATAAAACTGTATATGTAAATTTTATTGAAAATTTAAATAATTATAAAATAGAGCCACTTTTGTTTAATAGTCAAATAAATAAAATCAAACATCTTAAAATTTATGACTGTAATGAGTAAAAACTCCTTTACAAACTTATTTTGCTGTGATACAATGGCTTTTGTAGGCCGCACACTCTGGGTTTAAATTTAAACATATTTTATATGTACCTTATTGTGGCGAGACTGGTTAGGGAGGTGTTTTAATGTACGCTGTAGTAAAAACAGGTGGTAAACAATACAAAGTTCAAGAAGGCGATGTAATATTCGTTGAAAAATTGAACGTTGAAGAGGAAACAACTATTGAACTTAATGAAGTTCTTGCTGTTGGTAACGAAGGTGAATTCAAATTTGGTACTCCATTAGTTGAAGGCGCTAAAGTAGTTGCTAAAGTTTTAAAGCAAGGAAAACAGAAAAAAGTTGTTGTATTCAAGTATAGAGCTAAGCTTGACTTCAGAAAAAAGAATGGTCACAGACAACCATACACTAAATTACAAATCGAAAAAATTGAGGCGTAATCTTAATGACTAATGTTCTGTTCAAGAAAAAAGGCGGTAATATAATATCTTTTACTGCAAATGGCCATACTGGTTTCGGCGAGGAAGGTCAGGATATTTTATGTAGTGCTGTATCTGCAATGAGCTATACTATATTAAATGGCATTATTGAAGTACTTAAAATAGATTTAGTTCAAAATATTGATTTTTTTATCCATGATGAAAGTGGATATTTAAGCATAAATTTAGAAAGTAGATCAGAAGAAGATATTGAAAAAAGTCAAGTTCTATTAAGAACTTTGCTTGTTGGTTTTGATAGTATGAAAAACTACGAAGATTATATAAAAGTAAGTATTGAGGAGGTGTAAATATGTTATTGATGAACCTTCAGTTATTCGCACACAAAAAAGGTGTGGGTAGTTCTAAAAACGGAAGAGACTCTCATTCTAAAAGACTTGGTGTTAAATGTGGAGATGGACAATTTGTATTAGCAGGAAGCATTCTTGTTAGACAAAGAGGAACTAAAATCCACCCAGGAACAAATGTTGGTAGAGGCGGAGACGATACACTATTTGCTACAGTTGATGGTAAAGTTAAGTACGAAAGACTTGGTAAAGATAAGAAAAAAGCTAGTGTATATCCAGTAGATGTTGAAGCAGCAATCGCAGAATAATAATTAGCACCCTTATTAGGGTGCTTTTTTATCTGTTATTGGACATAATTAAATATAGATAGAGAAATAAATTGAAAAAGATTAAACTATATCATGGAATATAGTTAAAGGTGGTGTACTAAATGTTTTTAGATAAAGCCAAAATATTCGTTAAATCAGGTGATGGTGGTAATGGATGTGTTGCATTTAGAAGAGAAAAATATGTTTCAAGAGGTGGCCCAGAAGGCGGAGACGGTGGAAAGGGCGGAAGTGTAATCCTTGTAGCAGACAATGGACTAACAACCCTTTTGGATTTTAAATATAAAAGAAAATTTGTTGCCGAAACAGGAGTAGATGGATCAAGAAGTAAGTGCTCAGGAAGAAAAGGTGAAGATCTTTTAGTATATGTTCCTGTAGGTACAGTAGTAAAAGATGATGCCACTAAGAAAATTATAGTTGATTTAGCTAATGAAGGAGATCAATATATAATTGCTAAAGGTGGAAGAGGCGGAAGAGGAAATCAACATTTTGCCACTCCTACAAGACAGGCACCAGAATTTTGTGAACCTGGAATGCCAGGAGAAGAAAGAGAAATATTTTTAGAATTAAAACTATTAGCTGATGTAGGATTACTTGGTTTCCCTAATGTTGGAAAATCAACTCTTATTTCTGCAGTTTCTAAAGCAAGACCTAAAATTGCAAACTATCATTTTACAACTTTGCAACCAAATCTTGGAGTGGTAAAAGTAGAGGGAGCACCAGCATTTGTAATGGCAGATATCCCTGGTATTATTGAAGGAGCTTCAGAAGGTGTAGGGCTTGGAATTGAATTCTTAAGACATATCGAAAGAACAAGAATTTTAATACATGTGGTTGATATATCTGGAATAGAGGGCAGAGATGCTTTAGAAGATTTCAAAAAGATTAACAAAGAACTTCATAATTACGACATAAAGTTAACAGATAGACCCCAAATTATAGCAGCAAATAAAAGTGATATGTTATTTGACGAAGAAGTCTTTGAAAATTTCAAAGCTGAGCTTAATAAAATGGGATATGATAAAGTATTTAAGATTTCTGCAGCTACAAAACTAGGGGTAGAAGACTTGATGAAAGAAGCAGTTGAATTGCTTTCAACTATTCCGGTAAAACAACTTGAAATTGATGAAAGTGAGTTTTTTGTGCAAGAAGAAAAACGCTTTACTTATGAAATTAATATAGTGAATGACGTTTATGTTGTATCAGGAAGTTTTGTAGATAGAGCTCTATTGAGTATAAATATAAATGAGCCAGATTCATTAAGATATTTCCATAAAGTTCTTAAGAACAAAGGAGTTTTAAACGATCTTGTAGAAATGGGAATTCAAGATGGAGATGTTGTAAGATTAAATGATTTTGAATTTGAATACATGTAAGGAGGAACTTAATTGTTAACAAACAAACAACGTAGTTATTTGAGAAGTCTTGGACATAAATTGGAACCAATTTTTCACCTAGGCAAAAATGGGTTTGATGATAATTTCTTTAAAGGAGTTAATCAAGCACTTGAATCTAGAGAGCTAATAAAAATCAAAGTTTTAAATAACTCTGATTATGAAGCAAGAGAAGCATCAGATATTTTGTGTAAAAAAATAAATTGTGAAGGCGTTCAAGCAATTGGAAGCGTATTTGTAGTTTATAAAAAATCAAAAGACAAACCAAAAATAGAATTACCAGTATAGCCGCAGATAACTGCGGCTTTTTTTTTATTGCGCACTTTAGAGAATAAAATGGTATAGTTGTAAATAATATTTTGAGAATTGTTAATAATATAAATAAGAAAGAATTAAGGAATAATTAACAAAAATCATTTATTATTGAGGTGATATTATGAGACTTCCAGAACATATCGGTATAATTCCAGATGGTAATAGAAGGTGGGCAGTTATAAATGGAATGACAAAGGATAAAGGCTATGAAATAGGAATTGATCCAGGATTATTTTTGTTTAAGTTGTGTCAAAAGGAAGGGGTTAAAGAAATTACTTTTTATGGCTTTACAACTGATAATACAAAAAGACCAGCAGAGCAACGAGTAGCATTTACGGAAGCGTGTATAAATGCGGTTAAATTACTTTCCAAAGAAGATGCTTCATTATTAGTAGTGGGTAATACAGAATCAACAATGTTTCCTAAAGAATTATTGCCTTATACAAAAAGAAAAATTTTTGGAAAAGGAGGTATTAAAGTTAATTTTTTAGTTAATTATGGTTGGCAGTGGGATTTGAATTATTTAAAAAAAGCCGATGAAAAAAATAAGAATATAACTAATAATATTATGTCAAATGATATTTCTAGGGTTGATCTTATCATTAGATGGGGAGGGAGGAGAAGACTTAGTGGTTTTTTACCTGTACAATCCATTTATGCAGACTTTTATGTGATAGACGACTATTGGCCTAGCTTTAAACCACAACATTTCTATGACGCTTTAAAGTGGTATGATGATCAGGATGTAACTTTGGGTGGGTGATAGGTTGATTCATAATAGTATTTATTATTATACAATATAGAATATGACATTAATAGGTTTTAAGTAAAAGAAAAAGATTTTTCCAACGCTAATAGAAGGAAAAATCTTTTTCTTTTTAAAATTAACAACTTACTTTATACAAACCTGAATATAAGTCCAGGTTATTTTAACCACAAGGATATACATTATACCTTTATTAATGATTTTATATATCCTTTTAGTGAAATTTTAATAGAAAGTGAAGATAAAATAATTATATTAGAAGAAGCTTATTTAGATTATATACTTGGATATTCTTGTTTTAAGAGAGATAGAGAGTATTTAGAAATAATTAAAGAACTGAATTTAAAATCTATGGAGGAATATAAAAATGGTTTATTATAAATATAAAAAAGAAAAACTAGAAGAAAAATTTTCTGAAAGTAAAGTGTTTTTAGTTCGGATTAGAGAATGCTTAAAAAGAAGTCCCAATAGCGAGGATGAAATTGTTGATGAAGCAATGATTTCATACTTTAACTCTTTTGTGAGTTTATAATTGATATGTGTGAAACATATCTAGTTTCTACTGATAATTTTATTCCAAATAAATCAGGTCCAGAAATATTACAGATAGTTTCTAATAATGTTTCTTTTTTTGTTCAATTTTACTGCTTTAATAGAAAATTAGTTGTATAACGTAATTTAGATACTTTAAAATGGCAGCTGCAAACACGGCTCAATTTGGTATAAGTTATCAAGAAGCTGTTACTTTTGCTAGACTTGAAGAGGCACCAGTAGTGTGTATAGCAGCAATTATTCAACACAATACTTCAGGATTTGCATCTATTAAAGAAAAAGGTAAGGGGAAAAGACATAGTTGTTACTTCAGAGTTCTTGGAGTATAAAAGAAAACTTATGAAAATATTGCAAATTACTAATTAAATTTAAGACTGTGGATAAATTTGAAACCCAAATTTATTCACAGTCTTTTGGTTGAAAATATCTATACTGTAAATATATTAGTTATAACAGTTATACAGCCCATAACTATTATAAGATATAAAACAATTTTATCAAAAATTTTGTCCTTTATTTTTTTTGTTATGATTATCCCCAATAAGGAGCCAATTATTAGTGCAACAATATTAGTTTTCAATAAATGAAAAAAATCCGTTGACAACATATCGTTATAGGCAAAGGTCATAATAGTGAATATGTTTATAACAATGGCATAAAATGTCAAGTTAGCCCTAAAGCTATTTTTATTGTATCCTTCGTTACTTAAAAACAATACCACAGGGGGACCACTCATTGATAATCCTCCATTAAGGATACCACTTATAAGTCCTGTTATTGAAAATGCAACCATCTTATTCCTAAAATTTAATTTATATCCTTTCATCATAATTACTGAAGTCGTAACAATAAGAAATCCAATGACTATTTTTAACAAATTAGGATTTAGATATTTAAGACCAATTACGCCTATTGGTATTCCAATTAAGCCAGCTATAATCATTAGCCATATTTCTTTTATCTTTATAAATTTCAATGTGGAGAGTACCACTGTTATATTTGTAAATAAACTACACACCACAATTAGTGGTACGATATCTGATAGGGGAAACATAAGAGTTAATAAGGGTAGTGATATCAAGGCAAATCCAAATCCAACTAACCCTTGAATTGTACTAGAAAATAAAATTATAAATGATGAAAAGATAATTTTTGTAAAATCATTCATTTCAAATCCTCCTAATTAAAAGTTGTTTAGAATTCTATAGAAAACCTTTTCTATAGTTTATCATAATCTAAAAATGTGGTCAATATATTTATAATTTATGTGACTTCCATTTATATGACTTCAAAAACAGATAAATCCTATTTTCATAGCATGATTATATAAAATAAGTGAATTTTAGTGATTTTTTTAGGAATAATCTTTTGGTTATATGAAATAAAAGGTTATTGGCATTTGACAATAAGAAAAAATAGGAGTATTATGAAAGTGGCAAATGCCAATATACATATACATATTAGGAGATGATTTTAATGGCAGAATGTAATACATGTCCATCAAATGAAGGATGTTCAAAGGATAAAGGAAGTTGTATGATTGAAAACAATCCTTTAAACAATGTAAAAAAGATAATTGGAGTTATGAGTGGAAAAGGAGGAGTAGGTAAATCTTCAATTTCTGTACTTATAGCAAAACAATTAAAAGAAATGGGATATAGTGTGGGAGTATTAGATGCGGATATAACAGGACCAAGTGTTCCAAGATTGCTTGGATTAAAAGATAAAAAAGCCATTGGAGCAGAGAATATGTTGCTTCCAGTTGAAACAAAGGATGGTATAAAAGTTGTATCATTGAATTTATTAACAGAAAATGAAGATGATCCTGCAATTTGGAGAGGTCCTGCAATTTCAAACATAGTTAAACAGTTTTGGACAGGAGTTTATTGGGAAGAACTAGATTATTTAGTAATTGATATGCCGCCTGGAACTGGGGATGTGGCTTTAACAGTAATGCAAACAATGCCAATAGATGGGATTGTAATGGTTTCTGTACCTCAAGATCTTGTTTCTATGATAGTTTCAAAAGCTGTAAAAATGGCAAGAAAGATGGATGTTAATGTACTAGGGGTTATTGAAAATATGAGTTATATATCTTGTCCAGATTGTGGTAAAAAAATACAATTATTTAATGGGGAAAGCACTCAAAAATTCTTAAAAGAAATGGATTTAAAACTTTTAGGAGAGTTGCCAATGTTAAATAGTGTAAGTGATTTGGCTCAGCAAGAATATGGATCAATAGATGAAAGTCTTCAAGCATTTTTTAATCCTATAGTAACAAAAATAATAAAAGATATGGAGGAATAAAAATGAAAATAGGAATTTCAGCAAATGGAAAAACCACTGAAGATAACTTAGATATTAGATTTGGAAGATGTGAATATTTTCAAATTCATGATACTGAAACTAAAGAAGTTAAAGTTTTAGAAAATGAAGGTCAAAATGCTAGTGGTGGCGCAGGTATAGTTGCATCTAATCAATTAATTGAGGAAAAAGTAGATACTATTATAACAGGAAATTTAGGGCCTAATGCTTTTGAACTTATTGAAAAAGCAGGAATTAAGGCTTATAAGTGTGCTGGTATTGAAATTATTTCTGCTATTGAAAAATACAATAATGGGGAACTTGAAGAGATAAGTATCTCTGGTCCGGCACATCATGGGGGAAACCATTAGATTGGAGATGAGTATATAGTGAATATTGCAGTACTTAGTGGAAAAGGGGGAACCGGTAAAACTACAGTTTCTACTAATCTTGCTCTTGCGCTAAAGTCGAATTATATAGATTGTGATGTGGAAGAACCAAATGGTTTCTTGTTTTTAAAACCTGAAATAAAGGAAACACAAAAGGTTATGGTTGAGTACCCAAGTATTGATGATAATAAGTGTATTTCTTGTGGAGCTTGCGTAACTGCTTGTCAGTTTAATGCTCTTGCAAAAGTAAAAGAGGATATTATACTTTTTCAAAAATTATGTCATGGTTGCGGTGCTTGTGAAATTGTGTGCAAATATGGAGCTATAACTTACAAGAAAAGAGAAATAGGTAAGATTGAAAAAGGCACTACAAGGAATATAAGTTGTAGCAGAGGGGTTTTGAATATAAGCGAGCCTATGGCAGTACCAGTTATAAGACAGTTACATGCAAAGCTAACTGGAGAAATTAATTTAATAGATTGTCCTCCAGGAACCTCTTGTAATGTGGTAAATTCTTTGAAATATGCTGATGCGGCTATTCTGGTTACGGAACCTTCAGAATTTGGACTCCATGATTTAAAAATGGCTGTAGAACTTGTGAAGATGTATGATATACCTTTTGGTATAGTCATAAATAAAGATGATGGAAAAGCTAATATTATAAAAAAATATTGCAAAGAAGAAAAAATAAATTTGATGGGGGTAATCCCTTATAGAAGAGAAACAGCAATTCTTTATTCTAAAGGAGAAATACTGTATGATGATTCAAAACATAAAGATCTATTTGATAAACTTTCAAAGGAAGTAAAGGAGGTGCTATCTTGGAATTAGTTGTTTTAAGTGGAAAAGGTGGCACAGGGAAAACTACCATTGCAACAGCAATTTCTGAACTTGCTAAAGAAGTTATAAGAATTGATTGTGATGTGGATGCTCCTAATCTTTATCTTTTTTATAAGGGAAAGGATATCGAAAAAACAGAATTTATAGGTGGCAAAAAAGCCATTATAAATATGGAACTTTGCGTTAAGTGTGGAAAATGTCAAAATATATGCAGATTTCATGCTATAGAGAATTTAAAAATAAATTCTTTTGCTTGCGAAGGGTGTGGTGCTTGCACATTAGTTTGTCCCAAAAATGCCATAGAGTTAAAAAATGAAAAAACAGCAGAAACATTTATTACTAAGCTGGATAAAGGAATAATTTCAAGAGCAGAAATGGAAATAGGTAGTGACGGTTCAGGAAAATTAATAACTCATTTAAGAAAAAACGGTAAAAGATTCAATGATAATGAAAAATTAACGGTAATAGATGGATCGCCAGGCATTGGATGTGCAGTTATATCTTCTATAACAGGGAGTGATGCAGTTTTAGTTGTTACAGAACCTACAAAATCGGGACTTGAAGATTTGATGAGAGTAGTAGCTTTATGCCAGCATTTTGGAATTTTTACTATGGTATGTATAAATAAATACGATATAAATGAAGAAGTTGCTATGGAAATTGAGAATTTTGTAGCAAGTAAGGATTTAAAATTAGTTGGTAAAATTCCATATGATGAAACAGTTATGAAATCAATTAATGAATTAAAACCTATAACTTGTTATAAAGATAGTATAGCTGAAAAAGCTATTGAAATCATGTGGAACCATATAAAAAGTGTTTTATAAAATAAAAATATAATGGAGGAATTTTAAATGAAAATAGCAGTTGCAAGTGATGGAAATTTTGTAAGTGGACATTTTGGACATTGTGAAGGGTTCACAGTTTATGAAGTAGAAGAGGGAAAAGAATTAACAAAGAATTTTGTGGCAAATCCAGGACATAGACCAGGATATTTACCAGTATTCTTAAAAGAATTAAATACAAATGTTATTATTGCAGGTGGAATGGGTGAAACAGCTCAGCAATTGTTTAACGATAAAGGTATTGAAGTTGTGGTTGGAGCACAAGGATCATGTGATGAACAAGCACAAAAATTTATAAAAGGTGAATTAGAATCAACTGGAAGTGTATGTAAAGAGCATCAACACGAAGGAAATTGTAATGGATAGTCATAGTGGGTAGTGACCTAAATCAAAATGCTAAAGTGTTCAAAAAAATTTTAGCTAGAGATGGGCATAAATTCACAAAGGAAAGACAGTTGGTTTTAAACATTGTTTTAGGTAGTAAAATCCACTTAAGTGTAAAAGAAATATATGAAAAAATAAAATCTGAGAATATAGGACTTGCTACAGTATATAGGACCTTAAAATTATTTAATCAATTAGGAATAGTAAAAGAGATAAACATTAATGGAGCAAGTTTCTATGAAATGAAAATATTTAGTGGTAATCCCTTGCATATTCATTTTAAATGTGAAAAGTGTAATAGTATAATTGATGTATATAGTGAAAATATTAATTTTGATTATATAAAATTAAATAGCAAAATCGAAGCGGAAAATGATATAGAAATCAATGACGCTGATATTATGTTCACAGGATTATGTAGTAAGTGCAGGGAGGGATTAAAATGCCAAGACCCACAAAAGCAAGAAGAGTAGAATTCTTTCCGGAAAACACTTACTTTATTCCATTAGGAAAAGCAAAAATTAATATGAAGGAAACAGTTTTAAAAGTAGAAGAACTTGAGGCTATGAGATTAAAGGATATTGAGGATTTAAATCAAGAGAAGTGTGCAGAAAGAATGCAAGTATCAAGACAAACTTTTCAAAATATTATAGATAGTGCAAGAAAAAAAATGGCCATTGCTTTAACAGAAGGAAATGCTATAAGTATTAGTGGAGGTAATTATAGGGCAACATTTTGCAAGTTTAAATGTTTTATTTGTGGTAATACTTATGAAATAAATTATGAACAGGATAAATATCTTTGCCCTATTTGTGGCTCCCACAAAGTTATGTGCAGTAAAAAAGCTGGTTTTTGCAAAAAGTGGTGTAAAGAGAAACCTGCGAAGGATAATGAGTGATATATTATATTAATACATCAAGGTTAATAGGTTACATCAAACCTATTAACCTTGATGTATTTGCAACTATAAAACAAATAATAATACCGGTAACAGTAGGCACCAGAATAGAAACAAGGGTCCATTTAAAACTCTGAGTTTCTTTTTTTATGGTTAAACATGTGGTAGCACAAGGCCAATGCATTAAAGAAAACAGCATTACACATACAGCAGTTAAAGGAGTCCAACCATTAGCTACAAGAAGACTTCTTAATTGATCAAAACTGTCAAGTTCAAGCAAGGAACCAGTTGACATATAGCTCATAATTAAAATGGGAATAACTATTTCATTTGCAGGAAATCCTAAAATAAAAGCCATTAAAATATAACCATCTAAGCCAATAAGTTTAGCAAAGGGATCAAGAAAATGAGCACAGTGACTTAAAATACTTATGTTTCCTATATAAAGATTGGCCATTATCCATATAACAAGACCTGCAGGGGCAGCAACTACTATTGCTCTGGCCAATACAAATAAAGTTCTATCAAAGATGGACCTAACAATAACTTTACCTACCTGTGGTTTTCTATAGGGAGGTAATTCTAAAGTGAAAGCGGAGGGCAATCCTTTCAAAATCGTTTTTGATAATATTTTGGATATTATTAATGTAATCATAATTCCTAGAAGAATTACTCCAGTTAGAATTAAGGTAGATACTACGGATTGAAAGGGAGCTTTTATTACCCCTGAAAAAAACATAATTATAATTGCTATAAGTGTAGGAAATCTTCCATTGCAAGGAACAAAGTTGTTGGTTATAATTGCAATTAGCCTTTCTCTAGGAGAATCAATTATTCTACACCCTATTATACCAGCAGCATTACACCCAAAACCCATACACATTGTTAAAGCTTGTTTTCCGCAAGCACAAGCTTTTTTAAAATAGTTATCAAGATTAAAAGCAACTCTAGGTAGATATCCAAGGTCTTCTAGTAATGTGAAGAGGGGAAAGAAAATAGCCATGGGGGGTAACATAACCGAAATTACCCAAGCAAGAGTTCGATAAATCCCTTCAACTAATAATCCATGTAACCATGGTGGTGCATTTAACCAAGTGAAAAAATCTGTAAGTTTATTCTCTACCCAAAATAATCCACTGGAAATTATTTGAGAAGGTATGTTTGCACCTGTAATAGTAAGCCAAAATATTAAAGCAAGAAGAAGAATCATAATTGGAATTCCAAATTTTTTTGAGGTTAGATATTTATCTATTTTTCTATCTGTTTTATTATAGTTTGTATCTTTAATAGAAACCACAGTGCTGTTAATTTTTTCAGCCGTTTTAACTAGGTGGCAAACAATGGAGTCCCTTAATGCATCAGCATCAATACCTTCAGATTTAAGAAAATTTCTTGCTTCATAAACTTCATTCATCATATCCTCATATTTAGTAAGATTAAAGTTAAGATATTTATTAATAGAAGTTAGTAAGGTTTCATCTCCATCTATAAGTTTTAAAGCTACCCATTTAGCATTAAGTTTGTTTTGCAGATTAGATGAAAGTACAATTTCAAGCTTAGCTATAGCTTTTTCTATAGAAGAATCATAACAAATCTTGATAATATTTGGATTGATTTTATTTGATGAAATAAGAAGAACTTTATCCATTAATTCATTTAATCCTTTGCCACTAATAGCACTGGTTCCTACCACAGGAACTCCAAGCTGACTAGATAAATTATCTAAATCAATATATATTCCCTTTCGTTTTGCTTCATCCATTAAATTAACACATACAACAACTTTAGAAGTAATCTCTAGTGTTTGTAAAACAAGATTTAAATTTCTTTCTAAACAAGTAGAATCTACTACAATTACTGTTGCATCTGGATTGCCAAAGCAAATAAAATCTCTAGCAACTTCTTCTTCAACGGAATTTGACATCAAAGAGTAGGTGCCGGGAATATCAACTAAAATAAAATTAGTATTTTTATAAGCATAATTGCCCTGAGCATTTGTAACAGTTTTGCCAGGCCAGTTGCCGGTGTGTTGTTTTAAACCTGTTAGATTATTAAAAATAGTGCTTTTGCCTACGTTTGGATTACCGCCTAAAGCAATAATTTTATCTTCAGAAGAAGTTTTATCAATTCTAAGTTCTTTTTCAAGAACGTTTATTTCATTTATTTTATTGGGTAGACCCATAAATTACCTCCTGAAAAACAGTGATATTTATATAATTTATAAATAGAAGTATAAATAATAAATTAAAGGGTCTCTACTAAAATAGTTGAAGCTACTTCAGAACGAAGAGCGATAACAGTTCCTCTTATAAGATAAGCAACTGGATCTCCAGAGGGGCTTTTATGCAAAGCTTCTACAATAGTATCATCAATCAATCCCAAGTCTAAAAGCCTTCTTCTTAAAAGTCCATGAGAAATAAGTTTCTTTACTCTACATTTTTTACCAATGGGTAAAGTGTTAAGTGTAATGTAATAATTGTTCATATAAAAATAGCGCCCCTTTAGTATTAAAAACTTTATCTATACTAAAATATGATAGGGACAGATAAATGGTTATTAGTAATGAAGTTTTACTTAACTTTAAACTAGTTTTTTTTCTTGTACTCACGAGGAGATAAGCCGGTTATTTTTTTGAAAGATTTGTAGAAATTTGAGTAATCCTTAAATCCTACTGTCATATAAAGTTGATTAATAGGCTTGTTTTTTAACATAAGTTCTTTTGCTTTCATTATTCTTTTATAGGTTAAGTATTCCATCAAAGTAAATCCAGTATTATCTTTAAAATAATGACTTAGATAATATTTATTAAGGAAAAATTTTTCCTCAAGCAAGTCAAGGGTGATTTTAGAACCAAGATTTAGATTTATATAATTTAGCAGATTTGAAGTTAAATCATCGCTAGATATAAAATTGGAACCTATTTCTTGTTTTGCATAAAGCTTATTTATAAGTATAAGCAATTGAATGAGATATGTTTTTAAAAGTAACTGGTTTTCAATATTATTTACTTTGCTGCATATTTCAACTTTAGTTAATATATAATCAAGCTCATTTAAATCCTCATTTGTTGCCTTAAGTAAATTGTTGTGACCTAATTTTTTGTTTTCAAAGCAAGATAGCAAATTATATTTGTTAAAATCAAGTATATTTAAAATCTCAGGTTTGAAATGAAGTACTTTGCGTTCATATATAGTGTCTGAATTTATAAATAACCTATGAAGTTCTTTGTTGTTAATAATTAAAATATCATTTTTTACAAGAGAGTAACAAGTTCCCTCAATGTAGGAGGTAACCTCTCCTGAAATGAGGAAGTATATTTCATAACCATCGTGAACATGGGTGGAATATTCATAAGGGGCATTGTCAATACTATGATGGAACCATAAATTGTTATTAATATGCTGGAGTGAAGAATTAGTTTCCATAAAATCCACCTTTCTTTGTAGATATTCTATATACATATATTATACAGCAATATTTGCAATGTTTTAAACAAATAAAGCAAAGTTTTATATGGTACCATTTACATAAGAGGTGATTATGATATGAATAAGTTTATGGATAAAAATTTCTTGCTTTATAATAATAAAGCAATTGAGTTATTTGAAAATTATGCAGCAGATATGTCTATATTCGATTATCATTGCCATTTAGATCCTAAGGACATATGGGAAGATAAAAGATTTACCAATATTACAGAGGCTTGGCTTTATGGGGATCATTATAAATGGAGAGCCATGAGAAGTAATGGGGTAACTGAGGATTATATAACAGGAGATAGAAGTGATTACGAAAAATTTGAGGCATGGGCTAAGACTATGCCATACCTTATAGGAAATCCTTTATATAGTTGGACACACTTAGAACTTCAAAGATATTTTGATATTTATGAGGTATTGTGTGAAGAAAACGCTAAGATTATATGGGATAAAGCTAATGAAGTTATAGCAAAAGTGCATTTTAGTGCAAGAGGGATTATTGAAAAATCAAAAGTTAAAGGTATTTGTACCACAGATGATCCTACAGATGATCTTGCATATCATAAAAAGATAGCTAATCTTGATGATTTTGAAACTAAAGTTTTACCAACTTTTAGACCAGATAAAGCTTTGGAAATAAATAGTCCTTTATTTAAGGAATGGGTGATGAAATTATCACAGGTTTCGGGTAATGAAATAAATACTTATGATGAATTTATTGATGGATTAAAATCAAGAGTTGAGTATTTTCATGAAGTTGGATGCAGAATTTCTGATCATTCATTAAGTGCGGTTTTCTATGAGAGAGGAACTTTCAGTGAAATACAAGAAATATTTAGCAAGGCTTTAAACAATGAATATGTTGAAAAAATAGAGGAAGAAAAATTTAAGACTTATACAATGAATGAACTTGGTAGAATGTACTCAAATAAAGAATGGACTATGCAGCTTCATTTAGGAGCTATGAGAAACAATAATAGCAAAATGTATAATGCATTAGGTGTTGATGTGGGCTTTGACTCTATAAATGATTTGGCTATTGCAGAAAATTTGTCTAAACTTCTTAATTCCTTGGATTCATGCAATAGTTTACCCAAAACTATACTATACACTTTGAATCCAAAAGATAATTATGTTTTAGGTACAATGGCTGGAAATTTCCAAGGAGATGGAATACCAGGTAAAATTCAATTTGGAACTGCATGGTGGTTTAATGATAATAAAGATGGAATGGAAAGCCAAATGAAGGCTCTTTCAAATCTTGGAGTTTTAGGAAGATTTTTAGGTATGCTAACTGATTCAAGAAGTTTTCTTTCTTACACAAGACATGAATATTTCAGAAGAATTTTATGTAATATGATTGGAGAATGGGTGGAGAAGGGCGAATATCCTGATGATAATATTATGCTAGAGAAAATAATAAAAGGCATTTGCTTCAATAATGCAAAAGAGTATTTTGGCATAGATGTTAGGAATTAATGATTGAACTATTGAACTAATGATTGTTTTAATGAGGCATTATTTTTAAAATATCATAGTAGTGAAAGGAGTAGAAAAATGAAAATGACCTGGAGATGGTATGGGGAAGGTAATGATGATATAACCCTAGACCATATAAGACAAATACCGGGCGTTATGGGAGCAGTATGGTCTCTTCATGATAAAGTTGCCGGTGAAGTATGGGAAATGGAAAGAATACAAGAGGTGGCAGATCAATTAGCAGCAAAAGGACTTAGCCCAGCTGTGGTTGAGAGTGTAAATGTTCACGATGACATAAAGATGGGCTTACCTTCAAGAGATAAGTATATTGACATTTATATAGATACAATAAGAAAACTTTCAAAAGTAGGAGTTGAAGTAATATGCTATAACTTTATGCCTGTGTTTGATTGGACTAGAACTGATCTTTATAAAGAAACAAAGGATGGATCTAATGCTTTGTTTTATGAAAAGAAATTAGTAGAAGGAGCTTCTCCGCAATCTATTGTAGACAGAATATTAGAAGGTGCTGGAGAAAAAACTATGCCTGGTTGGGAACCAGAAAGACTTGCCCACCTTGAAAAACTTTTTGATGATTACAGTGGTATAAGTGAAGATATGCTTTTTGATAATTTAAAGTATTTTCTTGAAAGAATAATACCAGTTTGTCAGGAAGAGGATATTAAAATGGCAATACACCCGGATGATCCACCATGGCCTATATTTGGTCTTCCTAGAATCATTAGAAGTAGAGACCATATTGAGAAATTTTTAAAGCTTGTAGATAGCCCATATAATGGACTTACATTATGTACAGGATCTTTAGGTCCTAATCTTTCTAATAATATTCCAGCTATAATAAGAGAATTTGGAGATAGAATTCACTTTGCTCATATCAGAAATGTTAAAGTTTTTGAAAATGGAGATTTTATAGAAACTTCTCACAGAGCCTGTGATGGAAGTGTAGATATTGTAGAAGTTGTTAAAGCTTATCATGAAATTGGCTTTGAAGGCTATGCTAGACCTGATCATGGAAGACATCTTTGGGGTGAAGAAAAGAATTGTAGACCAGGATATGGCTTATATGATAGAGCTCTAGGAGTTATGTACCTTCTTGGGATATGGGACACTCTTGAAAAGGAGAAAAACAAATAATGAAACTAAACTTAAATGAATTAAAAAATACTCAGTGTTGGGAAAAAGCAAATATAATTTTGCCAAAATTTGATTATGATAAAATAAAAGCTAGTACAAAAGAAAATCCTACATGGGTTCATTTTGGAGCTGGAAATATATTTAGAGGATTTGTGGCTAAAGCACATCAAAATCTCCTTGATAAAAAATTGGCTGATACTGGGATAATAGCTGTAGAAACTTTTGATTATGAAGTGATTGAAAAGGTATATGAACCTTGTGATAACTTAGCTTTAGTTGTTCTAATGAATAGTGATGGAAGCTTTGATAAAACTGTGGTTGCTAGTATCGTAGAAGGTATAACTACCAAAATGGACAATGGAGATTATGATAGGCTTGTAAAAGCTTTTGAAAATCCTAGTTTGCAAATGGCTAGTTTTACTATTACTGAAAAAGGTTATGCGCTTAAAGATTTTTCAGGACAATTCTTTTCCTTTGTTAAAAGTGATCTTGAAAAAGGACCAGCTAGTCCAACTCATGCCATGAGTGTTGTTACTGCTCTTGTTTACAAAAGATACTTAAAAGGAAAATACCCAATGGCTCTTGTAAGCATGGATAATTGCTCTCATAATGGAGATAAAGTAAAAGAAGCAGTAATTACTATAGCTAAGGAATGGCAAAATAGAGGTTTTGTAGAAAAAGGATTTGTAGATTATATCACTGATGAAAAAAAAATAACATTCCCTTTATCAATGATAGATAAAATAACTCCAAGGCCTGCAGAGGTGGTTAAAGAAGCTTTAGAAAAAGATGGGGTTGAAGATATAGAGGTAGTTATAACTTCTAAAAATACTTATATGGCTCCTTTTGTAAATGCGGAAGTATGTGAGTATTTAGTTATAGAAGATAAATTTCCAAATGGAAGACCAGCCCTTGAAGAATCAGGGATTTTATTTACAGATAGAGAAACAGTAAATAATGTGGAGACTATGAAGGTAACAACTTGTTTAAATCCGCTTCACACGGCATTAGCAGTAACAGGATGTTTATTAGGACATACTCTAATTGCAGATGAGATGAAGGATGATACTCTTAAAAAACTTGTTGAAAAGATAGGTTATGATGAAGGATTACCTGTAGTATTAGACCCTAAAATTTTAAGTCCTAAAAAATTCATTGATGAGGTAGTAAATGAAAGATTTGCAAATCCATATATTCCAGATACACCTCAAAGAATAGCTACAGATACATCTCAAAAGGTAGGCATAAGATTTGGAGAAACTATAAAATCTTATGTTAAAGACGAATCTCTTGATGCTAAAAATCTTGTGGGTATTCCACTAGCAATAGCTAGTTGGTGCAGATATTTGATGGGTGTAGATGATAAAGGAAATGAAATGATTTTGAGTTCAGATCCTATGATTGATACTCTTAAAAACACCATGGATAAAATCAAAATGCGGGATACATCAGCAGACTTAAGTGAGATTCTATCTAATAAAGATATTTTTGGAGTTAATTTATATGAGATAGGATTAGGAAATAAGATTGAAAATATGTTTTTAAAAATGATAAAAGAACCAGGAGCTGTTAGAACCACAATCAATATGTACTTGTAGGGGCGGGTTTCCATGCCCGCCCTTTTCTCTATAATGAATTCAAATATTATTGCTGAGAGGGATATAGATAAGTTTGTTAAAAATAAACCTATCTGTATCCCTTTTTTACTTTAGATATTTAAGAACAAATGTTTCGAAAAATTGTATATTATTCTACACCATGGAAATACTAGCAATATAAAAATTTTCTTGTGGAAAGAGGTGTACATTATGGATTATAATAAAATAGAGGATACAGTTTTGAAAAAAGCTATGGACATATTTCAGCAAAGTGCAGTGGATTTTTTTAGAATAGATGCAAAAATAATAGCGCCAGCTGAAACAGAGATTAAAAATATTGAAATCAAAACCAATTATACAGATTATTTATTTCATACAGATGATGGCAATTATCTTCATTTTGAATTTCAAACAACTGATAAAAAAGATGATATAAAAAGATTTTTATATTATGACGCTTCCTTATTTTATAAAGAAAAGAGAAAAGTTAGGACTATAGTTATATATTCCTCGGATATAGAAAATGTTGTTTCCTTCATTGATGCAGGGACTATAAAATATAATATAGAACCTTATTATATGAAAAAGATAGATGGAGATGAAAAACTAGAATATCTAAAAGAAAAAATCGAGAAAAATGAAAATTTAACAAGAGAAGATATTCTAACACTAACATTTCTTCCACTGATGAATAGTGAAGAAGGTCGAAGCCAAAGAACATTAAGAAGCATAGAACTGGCTGATAAAATAAAAGATAGTGAAGATAAAACACAAAGTTTAACTTTGTTATATGCTTTATTAGAAAAATTTGGAGATGATTTAAGCAAAAAAAGATTTAAGGAGGTTTTTTCGGTGACAGAAATAGGGAAAATGATTAGAGAAGAAGGCATAAGAGAAGGTATAAGAGAAGGTATAAGAGAAGGAAAAGAAGAAGGCGTAAAAGAAGGATTGAAAAAAGGTAAGGTAGATACTTTAATAAAATTATTAACCAAAAAATTTGGTAAGGTATCAAAGGATTATGAAAGTGAAATCAGAAATTTGTCAGAAGATAGTATAGATATAATAACCATAGATATATTTGAAATTAATGATATAAAGGAAATAGAGAAATATTTTTAGTGAAAAAAAATCATAAAGAATAAATAAACAAATTATTTATAAGGGGTTTGTTTTATGGAGTTTATTAAATCAAAAACAATTATCTCCAATTTCAATGCTAATAGTTCATGGTTTGGAAATAATTATAATATGAATATTTATAAAGGTTGCTGTCATGGATGTATTTACTGTGACAGCCGAAGTGAGTGTTATAGAGTAGAGAATTTTGATGAAGTAAGAGGCAAGGAAAATGCCTTGACAATAATTGAAAGAGAACTTAAATCAAAACGTAAAACAGGAATAATTGGTACAGGCTCCATGAGCGACCCATACAATCCCTTTGAAAAAGAATATCTTTTAACAAGAGGAGCACTAAAGTTAATAAATAAACATGGTTTTGGGGTTTCTATTGTAACGAAAAGTGATTTGATTCTAAGGGATATAGATATACTTAAGAAAATAAAAAGCCATTCTCCTGTATTAGTTAAAATAACTATAACTACTTGCGATGATGAGTTGTGTAAAAAGGTAGAGCCTAATGTTTCTTTATCATCAAAAAGGTTTCAAGGAATCAAGGAACTTTCAAAAGAAGGAATATTTGCAGGAGTATTACTTATGCCTGTATTGCCATTTTTAGAGGACGATGAAGAAAATATAAAAGGTATAGTAAAGTTAGCCCATGAAAGTGGAGCAAAATTCATTTATGGGGCCTTTGGAGTAACTTTAAGACAAAACCAACGAGATTGGTATTATAAAAAGCTGGATGAACAGTTTCCGGGGCTGAAAGAAAAATATATAAAGCAATTTGGAAATGAATATAGTTGTGGTTCACCAAAAGCAGCATTTTTATGGAAAGTATTCAAAAGCGAATGCGAAAAAGTTGGAATGATTTATAAAATGCAAGATATAATTAAAGCATATAAGCAACCTTATGAGAAAAATCAACTTTCATTTTTTTAGAATTGTTTAATAGAATCAAGTATTAAGGGAGGGTATTTATGGCAGCTAAAGAAATTTTATTATTAGGAAATGAAAAACTGTATAATAAATCTGAAGTTATAAAAGAGGAAGAGCTAAAGGATATAAAGTATATAGTAGAGGATTTGCATGATACTATGATGAATTTTCGTGAAAAATACAATTGTGGTAGAGCTATAGCAGCACCACAAATAGGTGTATTTAAAAGGCTTATTTATATGAATGTGGATAAGCCCTATATATTTATAAATCCAACCCTTCAATTCATAGGGGATGAAACTATGGTAGTTATTGATGATTGCATGAGTTTTCCAGGACTTTTGGTTAAAGTAAATAGATATAAGAAATGCAATATACATTATAAAGATATGGAGTGGAAAGATTGTGTTTTAGAATTAGAGGATGATTTATCAGAATTAATACAACATGAATATGATCACTTAGATGGCATATTAGCAGTTATGAGAGCTATTGATAATAAGTCTTTTAGTGTAAAAAACAGTTGACGATTTACAATTGACAGAACGAAAGGTTTCCATTACTGTCAACTGTACACTGTTAATTGTCAACTGAAAGCTAGCTATAGTTTGTTTTATGAGCAGCAACCACAACCACTACATTTATGATCGCTAGATCCTTCAGGATATTCTATAGCTTGTACAGGACAAACCATGGAACAAGCCCTACATCCATCCACACAGTTTTCAGCATTAACTGCAAAAGGAGTGGTTTTTGCTTTATCATATACATCATGCTCACAAATCTCAATGCAAGCTCCGCACTTTTCGCATAAAGAATAATCAACTATTGGATACCAAGTTTGAGACATATATTTTTCCTCCAGATTTTTGTGTTTAAAGTATAGCAAATAATTAAATTTTAATTGCTTTATATATTATAAACTAAAAACAGTATTCATTCCATATGTTTTTCGCAAAGCATATAGTAAAAAGCTATGAGATTATATACAAACAAAATTATTATTTTCTATGATGAAAGGCATGACAAAAGGTTTTGAAGATGGACATATTGATAAAGAATATTGGAGAAAAATGGGTTGGTATGATAATGTAAAACCATATAAATTTATGAAATAGGTGATAAAAATGAATAAAAATTATATTTTAAAAGATGGGAAAGAATATTCTATAAGAGCTGGAATACCTGAGGACTCAAGTGAAATGATAGAATACATAAATACCATAGCAGAAGAGTCAGATAATTTAACTTTTGGACATGGAGAGTTTCATACTACAATTGAAGAAGAACAAAATTTTATTCAGAATGTAAATAAAACTGAGAATAAGCTTTTTATTATAGCGGTAATTGATGGCAAAATAATAGGTAATTTGCATTTTACAGCAGGTAATAGGCCGAGAATTGCGCATACAGGCGAATTTGGCGTAAGCGTTCTTAAGAAGTACTGGGGTAATGGAATAGCACTTGAACTTATTAAATATTTGATAGAATGGGCTAAGTCGGGAGCTGTTGTAACTAAAATTAACTTGAGAGTAAAAGAAGATAATAATAAAGCTATTAAATTATATAAAAGATTAGGATTTAAGGAAGAGGGAGTAGTTACTAGAGAATTCTGTATCAATGGAGAGTATTTTAGTTCATATCATATGGGATTAGAAATATAGGCAATATATTATTAGAATTAAAACAAAATTCATTTTGTGGTATAATATAGGGATTCCACTATGAAACTTATAAAGACAAAGATTACTTAAACCTGAAAAAAAGGAATGATATCTACAATGAAGAAAAAAGGTATATTAGGAGGAACGTTTGACCCTATTCATAATGGACATATTCATATTGCTTATGAAGCTATGTATAGGTTGGATTTAGATAGTATTTTATTTATACCTTCAGGTAATCCTCCGCATAAACGTGAAAAAGAGGTAACTGAGGCTTCTATAAGATTATCACTTGTAGAAAAAGCTATTGAAAAAGAAAAAAAGTTTTCCGTTAGCGATTATGAAATTAAGAATGAAGGATATAGTTATACATACAAAACTCTTAAACATTTTAAAGCAGAAGAACCTTTAACGGAATGGTATTTTATAACAGGTGCGGATTGCTTAATAGAGCTAGACTCTTGGAAAAATGTTGAAGGTATTTTTGAGAATTCCAAGTTTGTAGTTTTTACAAGATCAGGATATAAAAAAGAAGAATTATTAACACAAAAAAACTTAGTTGAAAGAAAATATGATAAAGAAATTATTTTTTTGGATCTTCCAATAATTGATATATCCTCTACCAGTATAAGAGAAAAAATAAGTGAGGGTAAAGAAGTATCTTATTTATTGCCTTGGAATTTACAAAAGGAAATTAAAAAATTAGAATTATATAAATAGATTAGTAGGTGAAGATTATGTGGAGTGAAGATAAAATCACAGAATATATTAAAAGTGAATTAAAAAAACAAAGATACGACCACAGTTTAAGGGTTAAAGATACTGCTATTAGCCTTGCAAAAAAATATGGGGTAGACGAGAAAAAAGCTTCTATTGCTGCTTTGGTACATGATTGTGCTAAATATTTAGATTATGAAATTTTAATTAAACATAGCAAAGAATGGGGTTATAAAATTGATTCTGTTTCTAAAGCAAATCCATCCTTATTACATGGTGTGGCCGCGGCAAATATAGCTAAAAAGAAAATGGGCATTGAGGATGAAGATATTTTAAATGCAATTATTTATCATACAACAGGTAGAAAAAATATGAGCAAGTTAGAAAAAATAATCTACCTTGCGGATTATATTGAACCAGGAAGAAAATTTCCAACTATAGAGCTGCTTAGGGAAAAAACTTATAATAATTTAGATGAAGGATTATTATTTAGTTTTGATAATAGCATTAAATTTATTATTGATAGAGGCCAATTAATTCATAAGGATACTATTAATGCAAGGAATGATTTAATAGTGAAACTAGGAAGAAATATAATCTAGCAAACTTTATTTTCTTGGAGTATAATAGGTTATATAGTAGTTAATCATTTACAATCAACAATAAATATATTATAAACATACTTTAGGAGGTTATTATGAATAAAGAAATTATTACTACAGAAAAAGCACCAGCGGCATTAGGACCATACTCACAAGCAGTAAAAGTAGGTAATTTACTATTTACATCAGGTCAAATTCCTATAGATCCAGCTACAGGCGATTATTTAAATGATACTATAGAAATGGCTGCAGAAAGAGTTTTTTTGAACTTAAAAGCTGTTTTAGATGAAGCAGGAACTTCTTTTGATAATGTTATTAAAACAACAGTATTTTTAAAGGATTTAAATGATTTTGTTCCTTTTAATGAAGTTTATGCAAAATTCTTTACTGAAAATCAACCAGCTAGATCATGTGTTCAAGTTGCTAAATTACCTAAGGATGCATTAGTTGAAATAGAATTGGTTGCAATAGTTGAATAGTTTTATTAATGTAAAAGTTGATTCAAAGTATGATGGCTATAAGTTACAAGTGTTTATGCGAGAAGTATTAGATTTCTCTAGTAGATTTTGTACAAAATCTACTAGAGAAGGAAGAGTTAAGATAAATAATGGCAAAGCAACTTTATATACTAAGTTATTTGAAGGAGACACAGTTTCAATAGATTTGCCAGAAGAAGATAAAAGTATTATAGAACCAGACAAAATTGATTTAAATATTCTTTATGAAGACGATTTATATATTGCTGTTGAGAAAAAACCATTTATGGTGGTGCATCCAACACTAAAGTGTCCAAGAGAAACCTTACTTAATGGGATAGCTTATTATTTTAATGAAAAAGGTATAAAAACTATGCCTAGGTTGGTAAGTAGACTTGATAGAGATACTTCTGGGGTTATAGTAATTGCCAAGAATTCTTTTGCTCATATGAAACTAGCAAAAGCAATGGAGAATAAATCATTTAAAAAAGAATATATTGCAATTGTGCATGGAGCATTAATTAAATCGAAAGAAATAATTGATAAACCAATTGGCAAAAATGAAGATGGTATCAAGAGAATAATAGATGAGAATGGCAAGAAAAGTGTTACCGAATATAACTTGGTTTCTAAAAATGAAAAAGCTTCTTTAGTTAAACTTAACCTTATTACGGGGAGAACACATCAAATAAGGCTTCATATGAGTAGTGTGGGTCATCCATTGTATGGAGATAGTTTGTATGGTGAAGAAGAACCAGAATTTATAGATAGACAAGCTTTACATGCTTATTATGTTAATTTTCCTCATCCTTTAGAAAATAGGATTGTGGAAATTAAATGCCAGATTCCAAATGATATGAAAAATTTAATTGAAAAATTAGAATTAGAAAAAGCACCGTTATAAGTAAAGGTGCTTTTTCTTATTTTTTTATTTTTTATAGTATCTTTGAAAGTACATATTTTTTTTCATAGTCTCTAGTTTTCTTTTTTTTCTTTTTTTATCAATAATAACTTTTCTAGTTCTAAGCAACACAACTAAGATTAATAAAACAATACCAACATATTTTAAAACTGACATAAAAATATTTGTGGAATTTTCTTTTTTACTTTCTTCTGAATCATTTTTTTGAAAAATAGAGGAATTGAAAGTATAATCTTCTTCTGCACAAATATCAAGCTCTCCTAGACTTTCTTCTCCTAAGAGAATCTGTCCTTTGAGAATTAAATCACCTTTTTTAAAAGATTGTTGAGATATGTCTTTATCCAGTATTTTCAAGGTTGGTACATCAGTTGAACTATTATCTTTTAAATAATTAAAATCTGTAGCAGCAGCAATTGGAATTGAGATTTCGTTTGATACACTGTAAGTACCTAATGAATCATCTTGTTTTATAAATGTGGCAAGAGAAAAATTATCAAAACCCCAATCAAAAAGAGATCTTACATCATCCCAATATGTATGAGCTGAGTCGTGTAATAAAACGGCTATTAATCGAACCCCATCTCTTTCGGCAACAGCAACAAATGAATGCATTGATTCTACGGTGTAACCAGTTTTACCAGCTAAAGCATCTGCGTAGTAATATTTATCACTAGATTGAATCAGTCTATTCTTATTCCAAATAGGACGTTGTTCTGTTTGCTTATTTGTAGGTTCAATATAATACATTGGTGTTTTTGCTATTTCTATGTATTCAGGGTGTGAAGAAAGCTCTTTTAATATAAGAGCTAAATCATGAGCTGATGTTCTATGATTTTCATCATAAAGCCCATGGGGATTAACAAAGTTTGTATTTGTGCATCCTAGTTCTTTTGCTCTTTCATTCATAAGTGTTGCAAATTCTTCAGTAGAGCCTGAAATATGCTCAGCAATTGCTTCCGCTGCATCGTTTGCAGATTGCAGCATAAGAGCATAAAGTAAATCTTTCATTGTAAATTTTTCGTCTTCTTCTATGTATATTTTACTTCCGTCTGCAAAAGGAGCTGTTTTGCTCACTACTACTTCATCATCTAAGTTGCTTTTTTCTAAAGCCAACAAAGCCGTCATGATTTTTGTTGTTGAAGCGGGCGGATATTGGGTATCCATATTTTTAGAATAAATAATAGTTCCAGAGTTTGCATCCATTAAAACAACACCATCAGCGGATGCTGGGGGAGGCTCAGTGCCTGCTGCAAGTATAGTTGTTGCTAACATATTAATAACAAGAATTAAAGTCAAAATAAATTTTATAGATTTTCGCATATAATACCTCCTAGCCATTATGGTATAAGTATATCAAAAAAAACTTGTTTTATCAAAACCATTTTGAAAAATTCAGTTTATTATATGAAAAAAATGTTAATAATTACTAAGGAATGGTAAAATATCTGTAGGAGTTGTCGTTAAATGGATAAAAACAAAACAATTGGTTCCATAGTTATAGGAATTATATTTACTATATTTTTAGTTGTAGGCTATTTTATAACAAATAGTGAAGCTCCAAGTTATAAAAAAGAGAATATTAATAACGAAGACATATTTCAAGAAGAACAAACAGAAAATATACAAATAAACGATACTATTAATGAAGAAATAATTGTGGATAATTCAAACAAAATTAATAATGAAGAAAATTTTAATCAAATTGTTGTAGAAATTAAAGGGTGTGTTAATAATCCAAATGTATACACAATAAAAGAAGGAAGTAGACTTTATGATTTAGTTCAAATGGCAGGAGGTTTTCAGCCTTCAGCATATACAAAAAATCTTCATTTGGCAGAAAAATTATATGATGAAGAAACTATAATTGTATATTCTTCAGAAGAAGCAAAATCTATGGGTGATGATTTGGTTAGTATATTCACCAATAGTACTTCCGTAAATGAAAATAATGTACAGATTACAGGGGGAAGTACCAAAACATCTGAATCAAATCTGATAAATATAAATACTGCAGACAAAACATCATTAATAACTTTAAAAGGAATCGGAGAAGTAACAGCTGATAAAATAATCGAATATAGACAACAAAATGGATTATTTAAAAGTATTGAAGATATAAAAAATGTTAGTGGAATAGGAGATAAAACTTTTTTGGAGTTTAAGGATGATATTTGTGTTAAATAATTTGATGAAAGATAAAGGTGAAAGATGAAGTGATTAGGGTTTAGTTGGTTAGGCATTAGAAGAATTAAATTTAGTTAATGGACTTTTATGAAAACTTGTAATAAAATGATATACATAATGTAAGAAAAATTTGTATTATTTCAAAGCATTAATGTTTTTTGTAAAGGAGGAAATCAAGTGAATTTAAAGCCTATGAAATATAAAAGATTAACTGAAATGACTAAAAAAGCTGGCTGAGCGGCTAAAATAGGGCCGGGGGCTCTTTCAGAAATTTTGAGTAAACTTCCTAAAATGGAAGATAAAAATTTAATGGTTGGCATTGAAACCAGCGATGATGCAGCGGTATATAAGTTAAGTGATGAAATAGCAATAATTCAAACTTTAGACTTTTTTACTCCGGTAGTGGATGATCCATATATATTTGGTCAAGTGGCAGCAGCTAATGCACTAAGCGATGTATATGCTATGGGAGGAAAACCTACAGTTGCATT
This sequence comes from Clostridium grantii DSM 8605, assembly GCF_900129965.1. Lineage (GTDB taxonomy): Bacteria > Bacillota > Clostridia > Clostridiales > Clostridiaceae > Clostridium_AF > Clostridium_AF grantii. Next base: position 57,263 of record NZ_FQXM01000023.1, read on the forward strand.
AAATATAGTAGGATTTCCTAATTGTTTATCTATAGATATATTAGGAGAAATACTAAGAGGTGGAGCAGACAAAGTCCTAGAAGCTGGAGCTGTTGTTGTTGGGGGACATTCGGTTGAAGACAATGAGCCTAAGTATGGGTTGTCAGTAACAGGAATAGTTCATCCAGATAAGGTAATGAAGAATTATGGAGCTAAAGAAGGAGATTTAATTATTCTTACAAAGCCATTGGGAACAGGCATAGTAAATACAGCAATAAAAAAAGAAAAAGCATCTAAGGAAGCATATAATAATACTGTTGAAGTTATGACAACATTGAATAAATATGCAGGGGAAATTATGATTAAATACAAGGTTAATGCTTGTACTGATGTAACAGGTTTTGGACTTATGGGGCATGCTTACGAAATGGCCTCAGCTTCAAACCTTACTTTAGAATTAAATAAAGATAAAATACCTTATATTAAAGAAGCAAAAGAATATGCAAAGATGAAACTTGTTCCTGGTGGAACCTTCAAAAATAAGGAATACCTAAGTGGTAAGTATGAACTGGAAAATGTTGAGGAGTGGTTGGAACATATTATATTTGATCCTCAAACATCAGGGGGGTTATTAATAGCACTAAGAAAACATGAAGCAGAAAAAATGTTACAAGAATTAAATGAACTTTCTTTAAAATCTCAAATAATCGGCGAATTTAAAAAGAAAGAAGATAAACCTTTAATAGTAAGATAAGAAAAAAGTTTTTCTTTATTCATAAGTAGTGGAAAACTAATAATTTATAAACTGATGTGTTTTTGTGTAGTTGTATTCAAAAAATTATAAAAAGCATTAAGTGGTGTTTAGCTACTTAATGCTTTTCTTTATTTAAAGGTTTTGAGTCTTGGATGATGGTATTGCCTTGCATGGAAGTATATGGTATATTGTAGAAGAACTAATACAATATAATTAAAAATAGAGAGGATGAGATAATTTTGGCAAATATCTTTAAAAACAAAGACAATCAAGTAAGATCAGGATGGAAAATACTAATCACCTTCGCAACAATTTTTATTTCAAGTTTAATTGTAAGTATGATTTTTGGTATTGTATACACAATTAAAATCATGGCTTCCTATGGAGGCAATATAAACCCAATGGAAATAGAAGAAATGATAGTTTCAAATGACTTTATAAACACCAGTATGAATATTTTACAAACTGTAATAACTATACTGGGGGTAATTTTATTTTGGAAGGTATTTGATAAAAGACCTATTAAAGATTTGGGATTAACTAATCCATTTAAAAGTATTAAAAAATTATCAGGGGGCTTATTTTTTGGAATAATATCAATTACTTTAGTTTTTGTTGTTTTGCTTTTATCTGGACAAATTCAAGTGGTAAATAAATTTTCAGAACCTAATTTCACTAAATGGATTATTATTGATTTGTTTTTATTTATTTTAGTAGGCATAAACGAAGAGTTTTTCGCTAGAGGCTATTGTATGACAGTGCTTAAACAAACAAAAAATAAATGGGTTATAATATTAGTTCCAGCTTTGATTTTTTCAGGTATGCATTTATTAAATCCTAATAAAAGTTATTTGGGATTAGCAAATATATTTTTGGTGGGAATTTTGTTTGCAATAATGTTTTTAAAAAGTGGGAATCTTTGGATGCCAATAGGGTATCATATAACTTGGAATTATTTTCAAGGCACTATATATGGAATGAATGTTAGTGGATTAGATATTCATGGTATATATAGTACAAAAGTTCTTTCACCAAATATTATGAATGGGGGAGCATTTGGACCAGAAGGTGGATTAATTGCCACAGCAGTAATTATTTTAGGAATTATTTATATGGTTAAATTTTATGAGGAAAAAGAACAGAAAGTTGTAGTAGGGACTACTAATATATAAATTTATTTTGTTACCATATTTTAACCTTTATGATATGGAATTATTATATGATATAATTAGCAATTAATAAAATTAGTATATGGGGGTTTATTATGAAATTTTTTAATGATTTAAAGAATAGTTTTTACAATTTTCCTGAGTACAGGAAGATGATTAAAAGAAGTTATGGTGCTGCAATTCTTTATGCTGTTTTCTTTTCTTTGATATTATCCTTTATTGTAACCATAAAAGTTGGATTTGTATTAAATGATGGAGTAAAAGAAATGACTAATTTTTATAATTCTGAGGTACCATATTTTGAATTCCATGATGGAGAACTAGATGTGGATACTGAACAACCTTATTCTACAGGTGATGATAGTGGTATGCTTTATATAGATACAAGGAAGGAAGCAGATCAAACAATTGTAGATAATTATGAAGAAGGATTCTTTTTGTTTAGGGATAAAGCAATACAAAAGACAGCTATAAAAACAGAGACTTATGAATTTTCACAATTTGGAGCAGGTGATTTTACTAAAGATGATGTGGATAAAATATATCCAAAAATTAAGGGATATAAAGTAATTGCTTATATAGCTATTTATATTGGTTATTTTATTTTTTCATTAGTATCGTTTTTAGCCTTATCTTTAATATACGGGGTAATTGGATTAATAATAAAGGCCATAATGAAATCAAATCTTAGCTTTGTAGAACTAGCAAGTGCTTCAATTTATGCATCAACAGTTCCAAAGATTATAAAACTAGCAATTTCTTTTACAAATATTCAAATTCCACATTATTGGGTTATTCCTTTTGTAATTATGATTATCTATTTAGTAATGATTGTTAAGCAAAAGGATGTTGATTCTTTGTTAATAGAAGAGTAATTTAATGATTTTAAGTAAAGGTGAGAATTTGCTATGAAAGATTCAAATAAAATACAAAATACAGCTTATTCCATAGAATTATCTAAGTTGCCCTATAGCTTTCATGGATTCAAAATCCTTCAACTAAGTGATTTGCATAGCCGGATTTTTAACGCAAGCAATGAAATTTTAATAAATCTAATTAATGAAAGCAATCCGGACATAATTGTTATCACTGGAGATATGATAAATTCACAAAAGGATGATGGTAGCGTTTTTATAAATATTATTAAGAAATTAAACCATAAGTACCCTGTTTATTTTGTTTTAGGAAATCATGAGCATCAAGTAAAAGAACTTAATGGTGAGGTGTATTCAAAATATATCAGTGAATTAATAAGATTAAAAACCATAATTCTGGACAATTTTAAAATATCAATAAAAAAAGGAAATGATAAAATAAACTTATGGGGACTGACATTAAATCCAAGCTTTTATTGGAAAACAACTTATAAAAAAAATAGTAATGAAATATTTCCTGATTATTATATTAATAAAAAGTTAGGCCTATGTGAAAAAAAGATGTGAATATACTTTTAGTACACAATCCAAAATACTTTGAAAAGTATAGTAATTGGGGAGCAGATTTGATTTTTTCCGGACATGTGCACGGAGGTATAATAAGACTACCATATTTGGGTGGTCTTCTCTCGCCTGATAGAAGGTTTTTTCCTAAATATGATAATGGGGTATATGAGAATAATGGAAATAAGATGATAGTAAGTAGAGGCCTAGGGAATTCACATTTAAATTTAAGAATTAACAATAAGCCAGAATTAATAGTTGTAACTTTAAAAAAGGGGTGAATAAATGAGAGAATCACTAAAAATTAAAGTAGATAACATGTTGGAATTATATTTGGATATTGAAAAGCAATTCAAATGGGAACACAGTTTGTTAAAACACTTCGCTGCCTTGACATATATTCAAAAAGATAGAAAATTTGATAAAGAAAAAATACAAAATATGATTAAATTTATAAAGTCCAAGACGGGGATTTTCTCATACTATAGAGGAACTTCATCCTTCATTATTGCAATGCTTTTATGTAGTGAATATGAGAACCCTGAAGATGAATTCTCTAGAATGATGGATAATGAGGATAAATTAAAAAAAGCTGGCTTTAAAAACAGTATGTATTTGCCTATTGCAAATTATGCCTTGCTAATTACAAGTGAAGGTGATTTTGTTGATAGTAAAGTAAAGCAGGCATATGAATTATACTGTGAAATGAAGAAAAATCATCCATGGCTAACTAGTGGGGATGATTATGCTTTAAGTATTTTACTTTCTAAATATAATAAATCAGTTAGTACAATAGAAGAATATTATCAAAGTTTGAATAATTTGGGGTTTGGCAAGGGTAATGGTTTGCAGTTATTATCCCATATTTTATCATTCAGTAATGAGGATGTTAAAGTAATAACTGAGAGATGTAAGAAAGGCTATGATAGATTAAAGGAAAATAAGTTAAAAATATATTCAGATTTTTATGCATCACTTGGACTAGTATCATTGTTAGATAAAGAGGGAACTATAGCAGAGGATTTAGTTGAGGTAGCGTTGTATTTAAATAAACTAAAAAAATATAAGTGGCTAGGAAAAGGAATGAATGTATTAATAGCTTCCGCATTAGTTAGCCAAGAATATATTAATGATAATAAAAACAACAATGAATTGATACAAACAACCTTAAGCATATCTATAGAAGCAATAATAGCAGCGCAAACCTCTGCTACAATAGCAGCAATTACAGCATCAACAGCTGCAGCATCTGCTGCAAATTAACACTTATTTGAATGAATTGAATTAGTTATAACTTATAGAGGATGGGGACAAGATGATTAGAAAATTAACTGAAAATGATAGACAAATAGTTTTAGAATTTTTAAGCCAGGAAGCTGCTATAAATTTATTCATAATAGGGGATATTGAGAATTTTGGATTTGATCAGGACTTCCAAGAGTTATGGGGAAGTTTCAATAATGAAGAAAAAATTCAAGGAGTTTTACTACGATATCATGAAAGTTTTATACCTTACTATAAAGATAAAAGCTTTGATTGCAAAGGATTTAAGGATATAATTCTTAGTAATAAAGGTAAAGTGATTTTGTCAGGTAAAGAAAGTGTTGTAGAAAATTTTAAGGATATTTTACCTGAGGCTACAAAGAAATCAACATATTTTTGTGAGCTTAGAAATAAAGATAAACTGCTAAATGAATGTGAGAGCATAGAAATAGCTCAGATTGAAGATGCAGAAAAAATTTATAATTTATTGGAAACAATAGATGAATTCAATGCAACGGATACAAATTCTATTGAAAGAATTGAGAATAAGCTTAAAGCAAAATCTGGACGTATATACTTTATGAAGAATGAACATGAAGAAGCAATTAGTGTGGCTCAAACCGATGCAGAAAATAGATATTCCGCAATGGTAGTTGGAGTTGCAACAATTAAAGAATACCGACACAAAGGTTTTATGAGTCAATGTTTATCAAAACTTTGCTTAGATTTATTAAATGAGGGAAAAACTTTATGTTTATTCTATGATAATCCAGAAGCAGGAAAAGTTTATCATAAATTAGGATTTGAAACTATAGAGAAATGGACGATGCTAATTAAACTGTAATAAAATAAAAAGTAAAGGGATAGAAAAATACTATATTTAAGTATTTCTCTATCCCTTAAAAATTACTTGCCTTTTCTAGTAGGAACAGCTCTAGTATTTTTCTTTCCAGCTGGATTCTTGCCATAGCTGCTTTTTCCACTAGGCTTAGAGTTATTCTTACTATTGGATTTTTTAGCTTTTGAAGTTGGTTTAGAACTATCTTTACTAAAACTTTTATTTGATTTAGATTTAGTTGATTTTTTACTTTTAGAAGATTTTCTTTCTGCGTAAAGCAAATCTTCATTGGTAATATCAAAATCGCTATTTTTACTATTTTTATTTGAAGTGTTTTTTGAATTTGTTTTAGTTGATGAAGTTGAAGGTTTTTTAGACCTAGGGTGATTTCTTTCAAAATCCACTTTCTTTTCTTTGGGTTTTATTAAACACTTTGGACCAAATCCTATTAAGTCTTCTCTATTGGCTTCAACTAAAGCAGCTCGAACAATATCATACTTTTTTGGATTTCTAAACTGAAGTAAGGCTCTTTGCATAGCTTTTTCGTTTTTAGTTCTTGGAATATAAACTTCTTTCATAGTTAATGGATCAAGTCCAGTATAAAACATTGCAGTGGACAGTGAACCAGGTGTTGGATAAAAATCTTGAACTTGCTCAGGTTGATAACTTATATCTCTTAAATATTCTGCAAGCTCTATAGCAGAAGCTAATGTGCTTCCTGGATGACTAGACATTAAATAAGGAATAATATATTGTTTCTTACCAGCTCTTTCAGTAAATTTTTCGAATTTTTTTGTAAAATTATCATATGTTTTTCCAGATGGCTTACCCATATATTTTAAAACATCGGAAGAAACATGTTCAGGAGCTACTTTTAATTGGCCACTAACATGATGCTCAATAAGTTCTTTAAAAAAAGTGTTATCCTTATCAGCCATCATATAATCATATCTAAGGCCAGAACGAACAAATACTTTCTTCACTTTTGGTATTTTTCTTAACTTTCTTAGAATATTTAAATATTCCATATGATCCACATCTAAATTTGCACAAGGATTTGGAAACAAGCACTGCTTGTTTTTACAAGTACCTTCTTTTAATTGCTTTTTGCAGGAAGGCTGTCTAAAGTCTGCTGTAGGACCACCTAAATCATGAATATAGCCTTTGAAATCTTCAAAATTCACCATTTCTTCAGCTTCTTTTACGATGGATTCTTCACTTCTGCTTTGAACGATTCTACCTTGATGAAAAGTTATAGCACAAAAGGAACAATTACCAAAGCACCCTCTAGAACTAACCAAGCTGAATTTAACTTCAGTTATAGCAGGTATGCCACCAGCAGCTTCATAGCTAGGATGGTAATTTTTTGTATAAGGTAAATCGTAAACTTTATCTAATTCTTTTCTTGAAAGAGGAAAAATAGGCAAATTTTGCACTACGTATTTTCCATTATGTTCTTGTACCAATACATTACCTCTTATAGGATCTTGTTCTTTATATTGAATTCTTGCGGCTTCTGCATATTTAACTTTATCAGTGGAAACCTCTTTATAAGAAGGAATCTCCATATAATCATATATTTCATCTTTAGAATCTGCAATATAACAAGTTCCAGGGATATGACGTATATATTTTGCTTCTAAACCGTCTTCAAGATTTTTGGCGATTTCCACAACTGGTCTTTCACCCATTCCAAATATTAATAAATCAGCTCCGCTATCAAATAAAATTGATTTTCTTACTTTATCACTCCAATAATCGTAATGAGCAAATCTTCTTAAACTAGCCTCAAGCCCTCCGATTATGATAGTTGCATTTTTAAATGCTTCTCTAATTTTATTGCAATATACAATAGTTGATCTATCAGGTCTTAAACCCATTTCTCCACCTGGAGAATAAGCATCTGTTGTTCTTAGTCTTTTGCTTACAGTATAATGATTAACCATAGGGTCCATATTTCCTCCATTAACTAAGAAACCTAGTCGAGGAGCTCCAAGTTTTTTAAAATCATCTGTACTGTCCCATTTTGGTTGAGCAATAATTCCAACTTTATAACCCTCAGCTTCAAGAACTCTTGAAATTATAGCAGTTCCAAAACTGTGATGATCTACATAAGCGTCAGCTGTAACCATTATAAAATCTAATTCATCCCAGCCTCTTTCAATCATATCTTCTTTATTTATTGGTAAAAAATTATTTTTTAGCATATTAACCACCTTTAAAATTCTTTGAATCCAAATATAGGTATCCCAGTTCAACTATTAATTAAGTTTCACATTGGGTTCCATATAATAAAGGACTCAATTAATTATTATAACATTAAAAGTAGGTAATTTACTATAAAAACCTTTGAAAATGCTCGATTACATTAAATGGAAATAAAACAGAAGAGATTTTTAGAAAAATATGGTATAATATTTTAAAGAACAGTCTTTGCAAAAGAACTTTAAAGAGAGGAAAGAGAAAATGAGAAATACTTGGAAAAAAAGTTTTAAGAAATTAATAATCATATCTATTTATCTAATTATTGCAGTCAGTGTGAAAAGTTTTATCAATGAACTTAAATTAAAAGAAATATGGGATAAAACTCATTATATGATGGTATTACTGGATTTTGTGTTTTATTCTTCTCTTGGGGTTATGATAGCTTTAATTAATGGTAGTCAATATAAGAGAAAAAGAAAAATGAATTTTTCCAATATGATATTGTTAGTAGTACCATGTTTGTTTTTATCATTATCTTCTCTTGTGAATTATTTGCCTTTTAGTGATAGTATTATAAAAATGTTATATAATATAACTTCAATAATAACACTAATGGGGGACGTTATATTTATATATCAAATTCTATTTGGATACTTTTTGATTAACAGTTTTGAATAGTTGAAAAAAGCTTTTTTCACAAGTAAAACTACAACTCTTGTGAAAAAAGCTTTTACTTATTTCATTTATTCATTCCATAATTCAATGGCACCAAGAACTATATGAGCTAATCCAAAGCCTATTAAAGCAGTTTCAATCATAGGAGCTACATCTTTTTTTCGTACAGGATGATTATCTATTTCTCTTTTCCTCATAGTAGCAGCACCTAATGTTACAGCAGTACCTAAAGCTGTTGGGATTAAACCATCTTTCATTACTTTCACCATCCTTAATTGAAGAATTGTTGTTTTATTTCTCTATTATTTTGTGCAACAAGCTTAGTTTTATCCTAGTATTTCATTTGTGATTTTGGATAAATATAGAAAAATACATTAAGTTACTTCTTAATATTTTTCCGAAATTATTTAAAATATGCTATAATAGTAATTAAATTTACTTAAATAAATAAGAATAATGGAGGTTTAGAAAATGTCATTTTACTTTGGGGATATGTTTTTTGGCGGTTTTACAATAATATTTATGTTCTTTTTTATATTTATATCTTCTATGATAATTTATACCTTTGTAAAGGGAATTAAACAAAACAATTATAATAATCAACAACCTATTCTAAGTGTGGAAGCTATTGTTATAGCTAAAAGAACAAAAGTATCTGGTCATGAGCATACAAGAACCTCATATTATGTAACTTTCGAAGTTGAGAGCAAGGATCGAATTGAGCTAGAAGTTCAGGGTATAGAATATGGACAACTTATTGAAAATGATAAAGGTAAATTGACATTTCAAGGTACTAGATATAAAGGATTTGCTAGAGAAAAAACATTTTAATAGTTATATTACTGAAAAGAACAGGTGATAATAATGTATAAACATATTTTTTTTGATTTAGATGGAACACTTACGGATTCCAAGCTGGGCATAACAAAAGCTATACAATATGCTTTGAATAAAGAGGGAATTGAAGAAATTGATTTGAGCAAATTAGAAAAACTTGTTGGTCCACCACTAAATGAAACATTTAGTAAGGATTTTAATTTTGATGAAATCACAACAGAAAGAGCTATAAATAATTTTAGAGAATATTTTTCTGATACAGGAATATATGAAAACAATTTATATGCAGGTGTACTTGAGTTATTAAATGATTTAAAAGAAAAAGGATATACTATTTCTATAGCTACATCAAAACCAACGGTATATGCAGAAAGAATAATTAATCACTTTCATATTGAAAAATACTTTCACAAAATAGTTGGTTCAAATTTAGATGGAACTAGAAATTCTAAAGCAGAGGTAATTGAATATTTATTAAAAGAAATAGGTATGAATGGAAATGAAGATATTGTAATGATTGGAGATAGAAAACACGATATAGAAGGTGCAAATTTAAATAATTTAAATTGTATTGGAGTACTATATGGCTATGGTTCTTTAGAAGAATTACAACAGTTAAATCCAACTTATATAGTTGAATCAATAGAAGAATTATATGACAAATTAGCATGAGCTTAATAAAAATAATATTTAAAGGAGTTTCAAATGAAATTATTAGCAGTTGTAGGAAGTAGCAGAAAAAATGGAAATACAGCAACATTAATTAAAGAAGCTTTAAAACCTTTTGAAAAAGAAGCTTTTGATATTGAATTGATTTATTTGAGTGATTACCAATATAAAGATTGTATTGGGTGTGAGGGATGCAAAGATACATTTAAATGTGCTATAAAAGATGACATGCAGAAGATATATCCAAAAGTTATGGAAGCAGATGCTTTGATAATAGGTTCTCCAACATATTTTTATAATATGACTGCTGATATGAAAGCTTTCTTGGATAGATTATATTGTTATGAAGTATTTCATGAAGAGGATCGTTCTGTTTGGATGGGATTAAATGAAGCTTTTGGTGTAAAATATGCTGCAGTAGTAGCTGTTTGTGAACAGAATGATGAAAAAGATATGGGATATACAGCAATATCTATGGAAAAAACTCTTCAAGCATTGGGATATAGAGTTGTAGATGTAGTTAAAGCTTTAAAGTTATTTTCAAGGAAAGAAGCAAAAAATCATGAAGATACTATGATTGAAGCATATAATTGTGGGGAAAAACTACTGAAAACATTAAAATTAAGAGAAGAAGTTCAGAAAAAAATTAGGTTTATGGAGCAATTATAGGGATCCCACTGGGAAACTTATATTTTAAATCCAAAAAAAGAATAATTTGAAAATTATTGAGAATAATAACTATATAATCAGGAGGATAAAATGAAACTGATAATTATAGGTATTTTATTGACATATTGTTATATACAAACATTTGCCCTTTTAAAGGCTGCATCTAAAGAAGATAATAATAGAAAATATGATTAACAAATCATTAGATTTGTTAATCATATTTTTGCATGCCGTTAATTTTTAAGAAGTTATTTGATAAACATAAGTAATTTGCTATAATAGTGATATAAAAACATTATTAAAAGTTGAAGGGTGATTATAAATGAATTTAATATTTGCATTAACTGCTATTGGTTTAATATTTTTTGGAATATTAATTGATAAATTTAAATTGTATTGGCTTATATCGGGATATAATACTATGTCAAAGGAGAAAAAAGAAAAGGTTGATATTGAAAATCTTGCTAAGTTGCTTAGTACATTTTTATACTCTAGTGCACTCATATTTTTTGTAGGAATATTTATGTCTTTAATTAAAATACCTTACGGAACTGAAATATCTTTGGTGCTATTTTTGATAAATATAATCATTATGCTAATTTTAGCTCAAAAATATGATATGAATAATTATGATGAAGATGGAAAAATGAAAAAGAGTGTCAAAATTATATTAGTAGGAATTATAATTTTATTCTTTACAGTTACAGCTAGTATTTTTTATTTAGGAAGAGCATCAATTATCAGTGTAGAACAAGATAAAGTTGTTATAAGCGGTATGTATGGAAGAGAAATTTTGTTTAGTGATATAAAGGATATTAAACTAGAAAATGAAACTCCAGTTGTTTTAAGAAAATTAAATGGGTTTGATTTTGGGGATAATTTAAAAGGAAAGTTCGAAGTAAAGGATGTAGGAAAAGTTAATTTGTTTTTGAGTTCCAGAAAAACATGTATCTACATTTATACGAAAGATATTATTATCCTCAATTTAAAGGATTCAAAGGATACAGAACAATTACATAAATTAATTAATTCTAGGTTAAAAGTTAATTAATAATTATTATTAAAAAATATTCTTTACAAAATGAGTCAAATATTATATTATATAGATATAGGGTAATAATATATTATATAATTTAAAATTAAAGATGAAATTGGAAGTGGAATTTATGGATAAAAAAGTTAAAAAAATAGATTTATTAATAATAGGTGCAGGTCCTGCAGGACTTACGGCTTCAATATATGCAGCAAGAGCTAAGTTAAATACACTAACATTAGAAGAGGGACTTATTGGAGGACAGGTAAAGGATTCTTATGAAATAGAGAATTATCCTGGATTTATTAAAGTAAGTGGACTTGATTTATCAGAAAAAATGAGTGAGCAAGCAACAGAACAAGGAGCAGTAATTGATGAATTCGATAGAATTCTTTGTATAAATTTAAAAGATGATAAAAAATATATCGAAACAGATAATTTCATATATTTACCTAAATCGGTTATAATAACAACAGGTTCTCAAAGAAAAAGGTTACCAATTGCAGAAGAAGAGAAATATCATGGCAAAGGGATTCATTATTGTGAATTATGTGATGGAAGTATGTATGAAGGTAAGGAATTAGTTATTGTTGGTGGAGGTAATTCCGCAGTAGAGGCAGCACTTTATTTGAAAAAAATAGCTAATAAAATTACTATTATTAATAGAGGAAGTACTCTTAAAGCAGATAAAGCAAATCAAGAAAAGTTATTTAAGGAAGAAAATATTGATATAATAATCAACACAGTTATAGAAAATGTTATAGGAGAAGATTTTGTAGAAGGATTTAACATAAAAAACTCAGATTCAGGAGAAACTAGTTCAATAAAAGCCCAAGGAGCTTTTGTTTATGTTGGAACTGAACCAATGGGTGAATTGTTTAAAAATTATATTGAGAGAGATGAATATGGCTATATTATAACAAATGAAGATATGGAAACAAATATTAAAGGTGTGTATGCTGCCGGAGATATAAGACATAAAAGATTTAGACAAATAACTACAGCGGTAGGGGACGGTACTATTGCAGCCTTAATGGCTGAAAAATTTATTTCTAAATAGACTCTCGGAATAAATTGAAAATAACATTAAAAAAAGTAATAAATTAACTGGGAATTCTATTTGTGTTCTAAAAGTAGCTTAATTTAGTATTCAATTTGTAAAAAAGGGCATGGCAAATAAACCTACGAGGTTGAATTTTTTTTAAATTCTTTAAAACCATAGATTAGTTAAAAATAATTTTTTTAAGATCTAAAGAATCATTATTATGGCTCTGCCAAGCATCAATGTGCTGGCACATCATGATTGCATAAGTACGGATATACCACATTTTAGTAGAACGATGGCGACCATCTTCTAAGTGATAATCTATTTTTTCACGTTTATTAGAACGTTCT